>CAYFLT010000032.1:39231-45393 GCA_964344055.1 uncultured Candidatus Nemicrothrix sp. | reverse complement strand
TAGATGTTGCCGTGGATCTGGCTGATGTCGTCGGACGGGCGCGACACCTGATGCTCGACCAGCTTGCGTCCCTCGAGGGTGGCGATCTGGGTGGCGTGTTCGCCGACGTGCACACACATGAGGTAGCGGCCCACGGCACGCCCCTTGCGGGTGCGACCACGACGGCGCTTCAAGGTCTTCTCGTCGAGCTCGACCGCCTCTCCGGATGTGATGGCCTCGACCGGAGTGGGAGCGTTCGAGCGGCCACCGCCCTTCCCGCCCTGGCCACCCCTGTTGTTGCCCTGGCCCTGCTGGCCACCCTGGCCTTGACCGCCCTGGCCGCCTCGGCCGCGTCCGCGTCCCCCGCGGCGACGACGGCGTTTGCGGCCCTGACCATCACCCTGGCCCTGCTGGCCACCCTGTCCACCTTGCGCCTGAGCCTGTTTCTGGCCCTGCTGCTTCTGGCCGTCGTCCGACGACGGAGCGGGACGGGTGTCGCCGATCTTGGGAGCGGGGCGGGTGTCGCCGATCTTCGGGGCACCACCGCCGCCCGAGCCGCTGTTCGACTTGTCGGGCTTGGACGAGTCGGATCGGTTCTGACCCGATCGGTTCTTGTTGTCGTTCTGGTTCTTCTGTCGGGAGGCGGAATCGCCGCCTCGGTCGTCAGCGTTGCGGCCCTGTGGGCGGGAACGCTGATCTTCCTTCGGGGCCTGTTCGTCGGCCATCGGTTTCGTCTTTCGGATAGGGCATCGGCTGGTGAGCGTTCATGTCGCCCCCGCGGATGCAGGCACCGGCGCAGCAACCCGCAACGGGTCGGTGCGCTGGTGATCGTCGGTGATGATCCATTGGTGAAGTCGGTGAACCCGTAGCTCGGTGAGCGGTGGATCGAGGGCTGCGAGAAGCTCAGACACCCGCACCGCGCGGGGTTGGGTACCGAGCTCGGCGGTCAGCCTCCCATGCTGCATGGCCGGTCCATCTTCTTCGATCGGCGAATCGACAGCCAGGGTGAGCACGAGGGGTCGGAGGTCGTCGATGACCTGCTTCCCCTTGCGTTCCCGGGTGACCATGATCTCGTCGGCAGCGAGCACACGTTCGATGGCGCGCCCGATCCCTTCGAGGTCGGTCTCGGCAACGTCGATCTGCCAGGTACAACTGGTGACTGCTTGCTGCAAGGACGGCAGCCGCCGGTCGACAACGACCACTGCGGTTGCGGTCAGCCCCACCGGGAGTTGGGCACTGAGGAGCTCGGGAAGCGCATCGACGTCGAGTTCGCTGACCCGGTCAGGGTCGAGGTCGACGTCGATGTACTCCGCATCGGACTCGTGCCCGGTGGAGAGGGCCAACCCGAACGAGAGCCGAGGGCGAGGGTTGAATCCCTCGCTGTAGGCGACCGGGAGACCGCTCCGGCGCAGGGCTCGTTCCCAGATCCGGGCCACGTCGCGATGCGAGGTGAAACGGATCTTTCCGAGCTTGCTGAACTGGATGCGGAGTCTCATGCGGTGCCGGCTCCCACGGGAGGCCGATTCTGCAGCACTACCGGAATCGATGTGCCGGCGGACAGGTCGACGCCCGTCCCCTGGCTTCCACCCGCGGGTGGGGTGGCCGAGGCCACCACGTGTTCGATTCCGTAGCCGGTGCACGCGCCGCAGTCGTAGCACGGTGTCCACCGGCAGTCCTCGAGGCCAACTTCCTCGAGGGCATCACGCCAGTCCTGCCACAGGAAGTCCTTGTGGAGACCGGCCGAGAGGTGATCCCACGGGAGCACCTCGTCTTCGGTGCGGTGCCGGTGCACGTACCAGTCGACATCACAGTCGTTGGCGGCCATCGCCTCGAGCCACAGGTCGTAGCTGAAGTGTTCTGACCATTCCTGGAACGTGCCACCGTGGCGCCACACGTATTCGATCACCGGGCCGAGTCGGCGGTCCCCGCGGCTGGCGATGCCTTCCGCGAGGGTGGCCTTCGGGTCGTGCCATTTGAGCTGCACGCCCTTGGTCCGGCGAAGGTCGTCTTTGAGCAGGTTGATCTTGCGACCCAACTCGTCGACGGTGTTCTGCCCGAACCACTGGAACGGGGTGAACGGCTTTGGAACGAACCCGCCGACCGAGACGGTGACCGACGGCGACTTCTGATGAGTCCGGCCGAGCTCCACGCACTTGCGGGCGAGCTCGGCGATACCGAGGGTGTCTTCGTCGGTCTCGGTGGGGAGTCCGGTGAGGAAGTAGAGCTTCATCCGCCGCCAGCCCTGGGAATAGGCGCTCTCGACGGCTCCGTAGAGATCCTCTTCGCGGATGAGCTTGTTGATGACCTGGCGCATGCGCCAGCTCCCCGCTTCGGGGGCGAAGGTGAGGCCGGTTCGGCGGGCCCGCTGGAGCTGGGCGGCGATGCCGACGGTGAACGCGTCGACTCGGAGGCTCGGGAGGGCGACCGAGACCTGGTCGCAGCCGGCGTCGTCGATGGTGCCGGTGATGACTTCTTCGATACCGGAGAAGTCGGCGGTGGAGAGGCTGGTGAGCGCCACCTCGTCGTAGCCGGTGCGGCGGAGACCCTGGCTGATCATCTCGCGGACCTGCCCGGCGGGTCGCTCGCGGACCGGCCGGGTGATCATCCCGGCCTGGCAGAAGCGACAGCCGCGGGTACAGCCGCGGAAGACCTCGACCGAGAGCCGGTCGTGGACCACCTCTGTGAGCGGCACCAGCTGGCTCTTCGGGTAGGGCCAGTCGGCGAGGTCGGCGACGGTGCGCTTCTCGACGACGGCCGGCACGTCGGCGTATCGGGGCGCAACCTCGGCGATGTGGGCGCCGTCGTAGGCGACCTCGTACATCGATGGAACGTAGACGCCGGCGACCTTGGAGAGCTCGCGAAGGAGGCCTTCGCGAGTGCCCGGGTTCTTGCCGGCCTCCTTCCATTCTCGGACCAGTTCGGTGATCTCACCGACCACCTCTTCGCCATCGCCCAGCACGACGAGGTCGACGAAGTCGGCGATGGGCTCGGGGTTGTAGGTGCAGTGTCCACCGACCGCGATCAGCGGATCGGCATCCGTGCGATCCCGGGACCAGATGGGCACGCCGGCGAGGTCGATGCAGTTGACCACGTTGGTGAAGGTGAGTTCAGCGCTCAGGTTGAAGGCGAGGACGTCGAACTCTGCGGCGGCGCGGTGTGTGTCGACCGAGAACAGCGGAATCCGGTTCGAGCGGAGCTTCGCCTCGAGGTCGGTCCACGGCGCATAGCTGCGTTCGGCGGCCGCATCGGGCCGCTCGTTCAGGATCTCGTAGAGGATCTGGAGGCCCTGGTTGGGCAGGCCCACTTCGTAGGTGTCCGGGTACGTCAAGAGCCAGGAGACGATCCCGGGACCATGGTCTGGGGTCTGGGCACCGTCCTCGCAGCCGATGTAGCGCGCGGGCTTCTGCACGTGCGGCAACAGCGGCTCGAGGCGACTCCACAGTGGCGCCGTGTCGGCGCTGGTCGTCCCCTTGGCCATCACGGCAGGCTACCGGCAGCCGTTGCATCTGGGGTCTGACCCTGTCCGCTTCCCTCCACCCGTCCCGGCGCGAGGGTGGGGCGGGCCGTCGTCTCACATCCCGGCGAGGTCAAACGGGTGCCTGTCCCCCAGCGTTTGACCTCAGGATCTGGTCGTGTAGTCGTAGCGGCGGCGATGAACGCCGAGGACCAGGCCGAGGGCGGCGAGGGACGTGAGCATCGAGGAGCCGCCGTAGGACACCAGCGGCATGGGAATCCCCGTGACAGGCATGATCCCCATCGTCATCCCGGCGCTCTGGAACACCTGGAAGAGGAACATCGCCATCACGCCGACGCTCACGAGTCGATCGAACTGGTCGGTGGCTCTGACCGCAGTGCGCCAGATCCGGAAGAGGAGCAGGGCGAACAATCCCAGCAGCAGGCCGGCGCCACGGAACCCGAGCTCCTCCCCTGCCACCGAGAAGATGAAGTCGGTCTCCTGCTCCGGCACCAGCTGGGAGCTCGTCTGAGTTCCCTTGAACAGGCCGGTGCCCTGCAGGCCGCCGTTCCCGATCGCGATCTGGGACTGCTCGGCGTTGTAGGCCACCCGCTGGGCATCCGGGCCGAGCTCATCGACGGCCTCCTCGTCCAGCACGAACACCGTCAGCCGGTTCTTCTGGTAGTCCTTCAGCACGTCGGACTGGAAGATCATCGTGATCGCCGTGACCGCGAGCAGCACCAGCAACACGAGGTAGCGGAGGCGGAGCGAGCTCAAAAGGATCATCGCGGCGGTGATGGCGATGTAGACGAGGATCGTCCCGAGGTCGGGTTGGCGAAGGATCAGGAAGATCGGCGCCCCGGCCGCAGCGAGCCCCACCGCGAGCCGGCGGAAGGAGATCTCCTCGGGCGAGAAGATGGCCGCCAGAACCAGGATCAGCACGAGCTTGCCCGGCTCCGATGGCTGGAACGTGAAGTTGCCGAAGCGGTACCAGGCCTGGGCGCCCTTGATGTCCGCGCCGAATTGGAGGACCCCGATCAGCAACACGATGAAGCCGATGTAGCCGAGTGGGATCAGTGCGCGGATCCGGCGGACATCGATGAGTGCAGTGGCGACCGCGAGTCCCACTCCGATTATGGCGAAACCGATCTGTTTCTCGAGGAAGGCGGTGTTGGCCGGAATGAGCTCGGTGGCCGGCCCCCGGGTGGCCGAGTACACAAGCACTGCACCGATCACGGTGATGAAGATGCCGGTGAGGATGATGACCGGGTCGATCACGAACCACCAGCGATCGTCGTCGTCACGCCATTCGGGTCCGTCGAACTGATGGATGGTCACGGGGCCGCCACCTCCTCGACGACGTCGGCCTCAGTCGCTGCCAAGCGAGCTTCCTGCTCGGCCAGCGCCAGCTCGGCGAGTTCCCGGGTTCGTTCCTCGATCGACTTGACCTCGGGCACGGTCTCGTTGGCGAACTTCTCGAGGATTCGCGCCGCAACCGGCGCTGCGGCGCTGCTTCCGAAACCCGCCTCCTCGAGCACCACTGCTATGGCGATCTCCGGCGGGCCCGGGACGTCGATGCCGTACGCGGGATAGTCGACCGGGCCGTAGGCGGCGAAGAGCGACGAGTCGGCCTTCTTGTTGACCTCGGCGGTGCCGGTCTTGCCCGCGACCGGCCACGACCCGAGCGGGAAGTCGACCGCGGAGAACGCCTGCCATGCGGTCCCACGGACGCTGCCACTGCTCCGCGGCACCCCGAGCAGGCCTTCCTCGATCGGCTCACGCCAGTCATCGGGGATCTCGAGGTCGCGCAGGACTCGGGGCCCGACCTCCCGCACGATCTCCCCGTCCGCTGTCGTGACCCGCAGCACGACATTGGGCGGATGCAGGCGGCCGCCATTGCCGAACGTTGCGTAGGTGTTCGCGAGTTGGAGCGGAGTGACGAGGAGCTCGCCCTGCCCGATCGAGAGGTTGATCGTCGATCCGCCCAGCCACTGGTTCGTGGCGAAGACACCGAGGTCGAACTGGCTCTGGTAGTAGGCGCGGTCGGGCACCGCGCCGCTTCGTTCGTAGGGGAGCTGGATGCCCGTGTCGATTCCGAGCCCCATCTCGCGGGCCCACTTCTGGAGATCCTCGTCCTCGGTCACGCCGTCTCCGTCGAGATCCTCCCTCGGGCGCGTCCAGAACCCCTCACCGCCGATCTCGTAGAAATAGGTGTCGCTGGAGACCGTCAGGGCCTGGGCCAGATTCACCCGGCGGCCCGGGCCGGTGTACGGACTGTCGTAGATGCACGTGTCGGAGTCCTCGAAGCACCCGCTGTACGTGTAGCTCCCGGTGTCGACGTACGTGTGGTGGGGCTGCCGGATGCCCTCGGGTCCCAAGACGCCCTCGGCCAGCGCCGCGTATGCCGACACAAGCTTGAAGGTCGATCCGGGGGCATAGGTTCCCTGGATCGCCCGGTTGAGGATCGGCGAGAAGTTGTCCTCGGAGATGAGTTCGTTGAACTGGGTGGCGCTGATGCCGTTGACGAAGTCGGCCGGTTCGTAGGTCGGGTAGGACGCCATCGCGAGCAGGGCGCCCGACTCGGGATCGAGGGCGACCGCCGAGCCGGCGGACGCCACGAACGGCGGATCGCCTTCGTCGGGAACCTGCAGACGCGCCTGTGCGAGCCCGTCGTCGAGCTCGGTCTCCACCAACGCTTGAAGGTCGATGTCGATCGTGAGCCACACGTC
>CAYFLT010000032.1:38714-39221 GCA_964344055.1 uncultured Candidatus Nemicrothrix sp. | reverse complement strand
GCGTGGGAACCCGCCTCGTCGCGGTCGAGCACCCGCACGATGTTGCTGCTGGCGTCGACTTCGACATACCTGATGCCCGGGACGCCGCGCAGGTCGTTCTCGAAGAGCCGCTCGACCCCTGTCTTTCCGATCTCGTGGTTCAGTTGGTAGGTCTTCGCGCCCTCGGCCTCGTGATCGATCTGCCGGTTCGCCGCCTCCCACTCGGTTCGGGTGATGGGCCCCACGTAGCCGAGTAGGTGCGCGGCCAGGTTGCCGTAGGGGTAGTGGCGGACGGTGCGCTGTTCGACGTCGACTCCCGGGAACTCGTCGGGCCGCTCCCCCACGAAGACCAGCAACTCCGGGTTGACGTCCACCGCCACCGGGATCCGTTCGAACGGCCCGTAGGAGCGGTCGGCGACCTCTCGGCGGATCGAGTCGACCTTGGTGAGTCGACCGGACCGGCTGACCGCGATCGCCAGCCGGACGAACATGGCCTCCTGTGCGTCGCTCGGCATCTCCTCGAGCGTG
>CAYFLT010000032.1:36129-38697 GCA_964344055.1 uncultured Candidatus Nemicrothrix sp. | reverse complement strand
CGGTCGATGGTGACGACCTGGACGGCCTTGTTGTCGACGAGCACCCGTCCGTTGCGGTCGAGGATCCGCCCCCGCGGTGCTTCTTCGTAGACCTCCTCGAGGACGTTCGTCTGGGCAGCCCTGGCGAGCTCCTCGTTCTCGACCGACTGCAGGTACCACAGCCGAGCCACCAGCGCGCCGAACAGGGTGAACGCCACGAAAGCGAAGATGCGGAGACGGAGCCGCTGGGGATCCTCGTCCATCAGCGCCCCTCTCGTTCGACCAGAGCCCAGCGGACGACCGGCGCCGCGATCGGGGTGAGCGCCCCGTTCATCACGGCCACGATCGCAGCGATCCGAAGCATGTCGACGTCAATCAGACCCCGCTGACCGACGAGCTCCCCGACCAGCGCGTAGCCCACCACGGACGCCGCGCTGGCGACCGCCACCACCATGAGGAGCTGGAGGCGCGAGTCGTGGAACAAGCCCTCCTCGAGGGTGGCCACCGCGAAGGCGACGAGCGCGAAGGTGACCGCGGCAACGCCGAGCGGGGTCGGGAGGTAGATGTCCCAGACGAGGCCTGCGCAGAATGCGATCAGCGGCGCTCGGTCCGGCCCTGCGAAGAAGCCGGCGATCACCGCCACGAGGGCGAGGAGTTCGGGGGCTACTCCGGCGATCCGGACGTCGACGAACACGGTCAGCTGGACGATGACGGCCACGAGGTAGACGACGGCGAGCTTCAGAGGCGTGGTCATGGGTCGCCCTCGCCATCGGCGCCTTCTGCGTCGCCCTCCTCACTCTCGGGCGTGGTCTCGACGGTGAGCGGCACGATCGTGCTCGGGACCGGCTCGCTGCGCTGAACCTGATCGACTCCCTCGACCAGCAGCACGCTCACGTACGCCAGGTCACCGACGTTGTTGGACAACCGGACCGTGATCTTGGCGGTGAGTCCACCGTTGGCGGGCTCGACCGCCTCGACCCAACCGATCGGGATCTCCGCCGGATACCGGCTGACCGATGCGGTGACGACGGCCGTGCCCACCGAGGGCAGGAGCGATTCGTCTCCGTCCTCGGGCCAGTCGATGCCCTGATCGATCTCGAAGAGGCCGTCGGATCCTGCCACCGCCTGACCGAGTCCCACCTGGTCGGTGTCGACCAGCCGAACACCCACCACGAGGTTGCGGTCGCTGATCAGCTGCACCGTCGAAGTCGTCACGTCGACCCGGTCCACCCGCCCGACGAGCCCTGCCTCGGTGACCACGGCCATCCCGGACTGGATGTTGTTCTGACTCCCCTTGTCGATGGTGATCACGTCGGAGTCGAAATTACCCACCGCTCCACGGACAACGGCCGCGGGTTCGAACGGGACCTCCGGGAGATAGGTGATGTTGGTGGCCTCGAGCAGGTTCTGGAACGCCTCCCGCTCCGACTCGACGATGATCTGTTGGGCCTTGAGGGCGGCATTCTCCGCCTCTAGCCGGGCCACGTCGGCCTCGAGGTCGTCGTAGTTGAAGGCGGCGTTCCAGGCATTGGACACTGGGGTGAACGCCCAGTCGGCCAGTTCGGTGACCGGATGGAGGAGGTCCCGCACGAACCGTTGCGCGGTGCCGAGCGGTCCGAACTGGTTGAGGTCGAGCGTCAGCAGCGTGATCGCCGTCAACACCAGCAGGATCAGCCGGTGTCGTGAACGCCCGATGCGCTGGGCAAGCGCCATGGTGGTGGAGGGAGGCTCAGAGCTCGCCGGAGCTCAGCACCACACCACGCAACACCTCGAACTCCTCGAGCACCTGGCCCGAACCGATGGCGACCGCGTAGAGCGGGTCCGGGGCGAGCTTGATCGGCATGCCCGTCTCATCGGAGAGGCGATCGTCGATGCCCTTCAGCAGGGCACCGCCGCCCGCGAGAGTGATGCCGCGGTCCATGATGTCGGCCGCGAGCTCTGGAGGCGTCTTGTCGAGGGTGGACTTCACGGCGTCGCAGATCGCGGCCACCGGCTCCTCGAGCGCTTCCCGGATGTCGTTGGTGGACACGACGATGGTGCGAGGAAGACCAGTGACGAGGTCGCGGCCGCGGATTTCGGCGTTGAGCTCCTTGTCGAGTGGCCACGCCGACCCGAGCTGCATCTTGATCTCCTCCGCCGTGCGCTCACCGAGCGCCAGGGAGTATTCCTTCTTGACGTACTGGATGATCGCGTCGTCCAGTTCGTCGCCACCGACCCGGGCCGACTGGCTCGCCACCACACCGCCGAGGGAGATGACGGCCACTTCGGTGGTGCCACCGCCGATGTCGACGATCATGTTGCCGGTGGGTTCCTGGACCGGAAGCCCGGCACCGATGGCCGCGGCCATCGGCTCTTCGATGATGTAGGCGGGCTTGCGGGCGCCGGCGAACTCGGCGGCCTCCTGAACGGCCCGCTGCTCGACGCCGGTGATGCCGGACGGTACGGCGATGACCATGCGGGGCTTGGCCCATTTGCGCTGATGCACCTTCTGGATGAAGTAGCGCAGCATCTTCTCGCAGATCTCGAAGTCGGCGATGACGCCGTCCTTGAGCGGTCGGATGGCCTGGATGTTCGACGGCGTGCGCCCGA
>CAYFLT010000032.1:34704-36091 GCA_964344055.1 uncultured Candidatus Nemicrothrix sp. | reverse complement strand
TGGGTGTTGACCGCGACCACCGACGGTTCGTCGAGCACGATTCCTTCGCCGCGTACGTACACGAGGGTGTTCGCGGTGCCGAGGTCGACAGCCATGTCGCGACCGACCACAGCGCCAAAGCTCGAGAGAAGTGAGTCAGCAACCATGGGGCAAGCCTCGAAACCGGGTGGGATCAGAGCGCAGGAGGATGACCCTTGGACTCCCTCCGCTCCGGAAAGTGTAGGCGCAGATGGTCATGTAAATGCAACACTTCTACGCGCCGTATTCGTCACACCACTTTTCGTGGTGCGTGCGGGAAGCACCCGCGGGCCCTGAAGCCCGGGACCGGACCCTCCTACAGCTCGGGGAAGAAGATCCCGATCTCGCGCGTCGCGGACTCCAGCGAGTCCGATCCGTGGATGAGGTTTTCGGTGAACAGCACGCCGAGATCGCCTCGGATCGTGCCCGGCGCCGCCTCGAGTGGATTCGTGGCGCCCATCATCTGACGCACCGCCTTCCAGGTGTCCTCCGGCCCTTCCACGACCGCCACGAGGGCGGGACCTCGACTCATGAACTCGACGAGGTCGTCATAGAAACCCTTGCCGACGTGCTCCTCGTAGTGCCGCGCGAGCGTCTCGGTGTCGAGGGTGCGCAGCTCTGCCGCCACCAGGGTGAACCCCTTGGTCTCGAGACGGCGCAGAATCTCTCCGACCAGGCCACGTTCGACCGAGTCGGGCTTGCAGATGACGAGGGTGCGATCCATGGGCCGGAGACTACCGACGCGCACCCCCGAATCAGTCGACCCGATCGACTTCGACGGAATCAGGTGTCGAGCCAGTAGGTCGACTTGTCGGGGATGTAGCTGGTGCCGTCCTTGGTGATCGAGTCGATCGTCACCAGGACCTTGAAGTCGTCCTCGTCGAGGGCTTCCCACTTGAACGTGACCTTGCCGCGGCTGTTCGTCGTGCCCGTGGTGGTGGCAGTGGTCCCGTCGTCGAGGGTGAACGTCACCGAAACCGTCGCTCCTGTGAGGTCGTCCTCGTCCTCGTCGTCGAGGGTGATCCGAACCTTCGCCACCCAGTCGCCGTCGTCCCAGTAGGTCCGATCCCGGAACTTCGCCGTGGCGTCTTCCTCGGGCAGGGCCGCGGTCGTGGTGGTGGTCGGGGCCGCAGTCGTCGTAGTCGTGGTGGTGGTCGTGGTCGTCGTCGTCGTCGTCGACGTAGTGGGTGCGGCCGTCGTCGTCGTCGACGAGGTCGAAGACGTGGGTGCCGCGGTCGTGGTGGTCGTCGGGGCCGCAGTGGTCGTGGTCGTCGTGGTCGACGACGAGGGCGACGCGGTCGTGGTGACGTCGAACGCGGCCAGATCCACCTGGCCGATGTCCTCGGCGGTGTCGGTGTAGTGCTCCTGC
>CAYFLT010000032.1:8175-34661 GCA_964344055.1 uncultured Candidatus Nemicrothrix sp. | reverse complement strand
AAGCGCTGCGCATGTCTCGTCCATCGCCTCGAACGTGCCGAGGCTGCCCACTGCCACGAGGGAGATCACCAGCGCGTACTCGACGACGGTGACGCCCCGCTCGGAATCGCGGAATCGACGACGGAATTGGTGCAGCAAACCCACGCACCACTGATCGGCAACTCCAGGCCGCACTCTGGATGGGTCAAGCGGCCCATTCCGAGAGGCCCTATGGCCTATTTCGGAGCCGGGTCAGATCTCGTCCGCGATGGCACGGATCGCGCCGACGACGGGGTTCGAGCCGGCCACGACGACCATGTCGTCGGCGTCGACCTGGCCCAGCACATGGTCGAGCGCTGCCTCGACGTCGACGATCGCTTCGGCCACCGCCCCGGCGGACACCGCCGCGTCCCTGACGTCGATCGCGTCGATGCCTCGTGCGGTCGGCGCGGTGCAGGTGACCACGAGCTCATACGAGCCGACCTCGAGGGCCCGACACATCGCCTCCGGATCGCGCCCGTCCTGCATGCCGAGCACGAGGAACCGTCGCCGTCCTTCACCGAAGTCGCGGGCCACCGCAGCGGCCATGGCCTCCGCACCGGGCGGGTTGTGGGCGGTGTCGAGAATCACCAGCGGCGTCCGGTGCACGATCTCGAGCCGGCCGGGGATCTCGATCGCGGCGAAGGCCTCGCTCAACACCTCTTCGGGAATCGGCGCGTCGAAGAACTCCTCCACCGTGGCGATCGCCAGCGCCGCGTTGTCGCCCTGGAAGCTTCCGTGCAGCCGGAGGAAGACCTGCTCGTACTCGGTGCGGCTCGTGCGGATCGACATCGCTCGACCCCCGACCGCCAATTGGTCTTCGGTCAATGCGAAGTCGCGGTCCCGCAACACGGTCCTGGCCGGCTCTTCGCCCACGAAGATGTCGACGAGGTCCGGATCGGTCTCTCCGAGGACCAGCACCGAGTCGGGTTCGATGATGCCGGCCTTCTCCGAGGCGATGTCGTGACGCCACTTGCCCTCGCCGCTCGTGTGATCCATGCCGACATTGGTGACGACGGCGATCTGTGCGTGCACGATGTTGGTGGCGTCGTAGCGGCCGAGCATCCCGACTTCCACGAGCGCCACGTCGACCGCCTCGTTCGCGAAGTGAAGGAGGGCGGCCGCAGTGGCCGTCTCGAACCAGGTGACCCGCCCGATGTCAGAGACCTCGGCAACCTGAGCAACCGTCCCGATCGTGGCGCCGAAGTCGTCATCGTCGATCTGCTCGGCGCCGACCCTGATGCGCTCGTTGACCCGCTCGAGATGCGGGCTGAGGTAGGTGCCGACCCGCAGACCCATCTCGGTGAGGATCGCCTCGACCAGCCGGATGGTGGAGCCTTTGCCGTTGGTGCCGGTGACGTGGATCACCGGGTAGGCCTGGTGAGGATCTCCCAGGGCAGCCATGAGCGCGCCCATCGGCGCGACCGACAAGCCCTCGGTGACCCCGGCACGCGGCGTCGCCTCGTAGTTGATCAGGCTGTCGAGATGGTCGAGGGCCTCGTCGTAGTTCACGAGCGGTACTGCACGATCGGCTGCGGTGGTGCGTCCGGGGCCGGACTGCTCAGCTGGCCCTGCGACCTTCGGCCTTCGTCACGATGGTGGGTTCCACCTTGTCGATGACGGTCTCGCGGTTGACGATCACCTTCTCGACATCGCTGCGACCCGGGATGTCGTACATCGTGGCCAGGAGCGCCTCTTCGAGGATGGCCCGCAGACCGCGAGCACCAGTCGCCCGTTTGATGGCCTCTTCAGCGATGGCATCGAGTGCGTCGGCGTCGAATTCCAGCTCGACGTCCTCGAACTCGAAGATCTTGCGGTACTGCTTCACGAGTGCGTTGCGCGGCTCGGTGAGGATCTCGACCAACGCGTCGCGCTCGAGATGACGCACCGCCCCCACCACCGGGAGACGGCCGATGAACTCGGGAATCAGGCCGAACTTGGTGAGGTCTTCGGGCATGACGTCTTCGAAGATCGCGCCGAGGTCTTTGTCCTCGGGACGACGGATGTCGGCCCCGAAGCCGACACCCCGGGTGCCGACCCGGCTCTCGACGATCTTCTCGATCCCGGCGAACGCACCGCCGCAGATGAAGAGGATGTTGGTGGTGTCGATCTGCAGGAATTCCTGATGCGGGTGCTTGCGCCCACCCTGGGGCGGCACTGCCGCGGTGGTGCCCTCGAGGATCTTCAACAGCGCCTGCTGAACGCCTTCACCGGACACGTCCCGGGTGATCGACGGGTTCTCGCTCTTGCGGGCCACCTTGTCGATCTCGTCGATGTAGATGATGCCGGTCTCGGCCTTCTTGACGTCGTAGTCGGCCGCCTGGATCAGCTTGAGCAGGATGTTCTCGACGTCTTCGCCGACATAGCCGGCCTCGGTGAGCGCGGTGGCGTCGGCGATGGCGAAGGGGACATTGAGCATCCGCGCCAGCGTCTGGGCCATGAGCGTCTTGCCGCAGCCGGTGGGGCCGATGAGCAGGATGTTGGACTTGGACAGCTCGACTTCGCCGTCGAGCGTGGTGCCCAACTCCACCCGCTTGTAGTGGTTGTAGACCGCCACGGAGAGAATCCGCTTGGCGGTGTCCTGGCCGACGATGTAGTCGTTCAGGAACGAGTAGATGTCGCGTGGCGATGGGAGTTCGCCGAGGCTGACCTCAGAGGTTTCGGCCAGCTCCTCTTCGATGATCTCGTTGCAGAGATCGATGCACTCGTCGCAGATGTAGACGCCGGGGCCCGCGATGAGCTTCTTGACCTGCTTCTGGGACTTGCCACAGAAGCTGCACTTGAGGAGCTCTCCCCCCTCACCGAACTTGGCCACGCGGCAGATCCTCTCTAGCTGACCGAGGTGATCGGTCCGCTGTTGTCCACCAGATTACGTGTTTCGATCACTTCGTCGATGATTCCGTACTCTTTGGCCTCCGCGGCGGTCATCACGAAGTCCCGATCGGTGTCGGTGGCGATCTTCTCGATCGTCTGTCCGGTGTGCAGCGCGAGCGTCTCCTCGACCGAGCTCTTCATGCGGGCGATCTCCGCCGCGATGAGCTCGATGTCGGACGCCTGACCCTGGGCTCCGGCATAGGGCTGATGGATGAGAATGCGGGCATGGGGCAGGGCGAGGCGCTTGCCCTTGGCCCCGGCGGCGAGCAACACCGCGGCCGCCGAGGCAGCCTGCCCGAAGCAGATCGTGGTGATGTCGGGCTTGATGTAACACATCGTGTCGTAGATCGCGAACAAGGCCTGGATGTCGCCGCCGGGAGAGTTGATGTAGAGGTTGATGTCCTTGTCGGGGTTCTCCGACTCGAGGTGCAGCAGCTGGGCGCACATCAGATTGGCGACGGTGTCGTCGATCGGCGTGCCCAGGAAGATGATGTTCTCCTTGAGCAACCGGCTGTACAGATCGAAGGCCCGCTCGCCTCGGTTCGTCTGCTCGACGACGGTCGGGACCAGATAGTTCCGGGGGTTGATGTCCATCACTCTTCCTCGTTCACGGAATCGTCGGGGCTGTCGGCACTGTCTTCGGAGTCAGCACTGTCATCGGAATCGGCACTGTCATCGGAATCTGCGCTGCTGTCAGCGCTGTCGGGGGAGTCGTCGCTGCTGTCGGCACTGTCTTCGCTCCCATCGGCATCGTCATCGGGAAACTCCAGCGATGCTCGGTCGATGGGATCACCATTGTCGTCGATTAGCTCGACGTTTTCGGTGAGCCACTCCATCGCGGCCTGCTTGCCGAGGTCGGCGCGCAGGGCGGAGAGCTGGCCGACGTCGGCGAGTCGGGACTTCAGTTCCGCCGCGTCCTGGCCGGTCTGGGCGGCCATCTCGCCGATCTGTTCGTCGAGGGCGGCGTCGTCGGGGACGAGGCTCTCGAGCTCGGCCACCGACCGGAGCGCGAGATCCACCTTGACCGCCTGCTCTGCCGGTCCGCGGAACTCGGCGGTGAGCGATTCGGCGGTGGTGCCGGTGGTCTCGAGGAAGGTGCCGACGTCCATCCCCTGCTGTTGGATCTGGCCGACGAAGTCCTGGATTCGGGCGTTGACCTCGTTGTCGACCATCGCATCGGGGATCTCGTCGGTGACGAGCTCGGCGAGTGCCTCGGCGGTCTTCTGTTGGACTGCCATGCGAGCCTGGGCGATCCGCATACGGCTCATGCGATTGACGACGTCGTCGCGAAGATCGTCCACCGTCTCGAACTCGGAGGTCTCCGCGACCCACGCATCGTCGAGCTCGGGCAGCACGGCTTCCTTCACCTCTTTGACGGTGATGGAGAAGTGGAGGTCGTCCTCCTCGTCAGGGTCCGGGTGGGCGGCGTCGAACTCGATCTCGTCGCCCGCGCTCGCACCGCGGAGGTTCTCGTCGATCTCGGCGACGACCGCTCCGCTGCCGACGACGTAGTCGTAGTCCGTCGTGGTGAGACCGGGCACCTCTTCGCCACCATGGGTGCCGGAGATGTCGATGGTGACGTGGTCGTCGTCGGCTGCAGCACGCTCGACCGGGGTGAGCTCGGCGTACTGGCCACGCATGGCGTCGAGCTGTTCCTGGACCTCGTCATCGGACGGTGTCGGGCTCGGGATCTCGACACGGAGACCGTCGTAGCCGCCGGCATTCACCGACGGACGGACCTCGACGACCGCATCGAATTGGACCGGACCCTCGTCCTGACCGGCGGTGACCTCGATCTCAGGTGGGGCGATCACGTCGACGTCGTGTTCGACGACCGCCTTGGCGTAGTACTCGGGCATTGCCTCCCGGAGAGCCTCCTCGCGGCCGACCTGGTGGCCGAACTGGGCCTCGAGGAGTCGGCGTGGGGCTTTGCCGGGCCGAAAGCCCGGGATGCGGACTTCCTTGGCGATTCGCTTGAACGCGGCGTCGACGGCGGAGTCGAACTCCTCCTCGTCGACCTCTACCGAGAGTTTGACCCGGTTGTCTTCGAGGGTCTCCAGAGTGCTCTTCATCGGAGCGAAGCCTAACGGTGCCGAGTGACAAGGCCGCTCGCAATTGGGGACTCTGATCTCCGGCTCCGAGGTCCTCATGAGCGGGAGGCGCCGTGCCGACGGAAGAGGGTGCCCACCATCGCCATCTTCGAACTCGACCTGCGAAACATGCCCGCGGTGATCGATCGCCATGGCCCCGCCGTCGCCGAGGGGCTCGCCGAGATGGTCGCCGCCCGGCTCGCGTCCGTCGCCGGTGCCGGCAACGACGTCATCCGTGAAGGCGTGCAGAAGATGGTCGTCGTCCGCCCCCTGGCCGATTCGCCAGGGGTGGCCGAACGCCTCGCCATACGGCTGCACCAGTGTGCGCTCGATCCGATCGAACTGGAGACGGGCGTCTACGCCATCGACGCAACGATCAACCTCAAGGTGATCCAGCTGCAGCAGTGGAACAAGGTGCTCGATCCGCTGGCGTCCCGCTAGCCTGACCCGACCCGCGGGCGTAGTTCAACGGCTAGAACCTCAGCCTTCCAAGCTGATGATGTGGGTTCGATTCCCATCGCCCGCTCCATACGAAAGCCCAGGTCAGAGGGCATTTTGGAGCCAACCGCACTGACATGGCTCCGGCCTTGTGCCTAGAGTGTGCCTAGAAGGTTTGTGTGCTGTCCCGGGTCATGGTTGACATGTTGGCTCCGGTAGGTGGGTGACACTTCTTGGACGGGTTCCGGTTGCTGGGCGACAGTGGCTCCGGTTCCTGTGTTACGCGTGGTGGTCCGCGTCTGGCGGTGCTGAGCCTTCTTCGCTGGTGACGATTCTTCGTTGCTGAGCTGTTGGGGGTCATCATCGTGTTGGTGGAGTTGGGCGTGGTCGAGCAGCGGCACGCAGCTGTGCTGGCGGTTCTCAATGACGGGGACAGCGTCGTGGAGGTCGCCCGCCGGTATGGGGTGACGCGTCAGACGGTGCATCGGTGGCTGCGTCAGTACGCGGCCCGTGGTTTGGCGGGGTTGGTGGATCAGTCGCCGCGGCCGGATTCGTGTCCGCATCAGATGCCGCCGGAGGTGGAGGCGCTGATCGTGGAGCTGCGGCGGGAGCATCCCGGTTGGGGTCCTCGGAAGTTGTTGTTCCAGCCCGAGGCCCGTGACGTCGAACCGTTGCCGGGCCGTAGCTCGGTGTATCGGTGCTTGGTGCGTCACGGCCTGATCGAACCGAAGACCCGCCGTCGCAAGAAGGCCGACTACAAGCGGTGGGAACGCTCGAGGGCGATGGAGTTGTGGCAGATGGACGTCGTCGGCGGTGTGATGCTCGCGGACGGCTGGAAGGCCAGCATCGTGTCGGGCATCGATGACCACTCGAGGTTCATCATCTCCGCGCATGTGGTGCGTCGGGCGACGGCTCGGCCGGTGTGTGACGCCCTGGCCAAGGCGATGCACTCCCATGGCATCCCGGCCGAGGTGTTGACCGACAACGGCAAGGTGTTCACCGGGCGGTTCGGGCCGGCCAAGGGTGAGGTGTTGTTTGATCGGATCTGCCGGGAGAACGGCATCCGCCACATCCTCACCGCGCCGGGGTCGCCAACAACGACGGGCAAGGTGGAGCGGTGGCACAAGACGCTGCGCCGGGAGTTCTTGTCGGGCAGGGCCTTCGACTCGGTCGAGGACGCCCAGGCCCAGCTCGATGAGTGGGTGCGGACCTACAACTTCGAGCGCCGTCATCAAGGGATCGGTGATGTGGTGCCGTGGGAACGGTTCCGTCTCGCCGGCGAGGACCACACCCCAGAACCCGTCCATGAACCAGGCGGTTCCGCGGAACCGTCGACGACTCGCAAGGTCGGCCGCTCCGGCAAGATCAGCTTCGCTTCGGAGCTCTACAAGGTCGGGGTGTGGCTCGATGGCGAGACCGTCGAAGTGACAGTCGAGGATGGGCTGGTTCAGATCTCACATCGTGGCGTGTTGATAGCGACGCACGCTCAGCGGCACCGGCCGGCCAAGCAGCAGAAGGCGTTGCGACGCAAGGCCAAAGCGTCCAAGCCTCGGCCCCGCCAGCCCACAGTTGGCCAGACGGTGACTCGCAAGGTCGACTCTGGTGGTGGGGTCAGCTTCGCCGGGTTCAACTACAAGGTCGGCAAGCGTCACGCCCGCCGCCAGGTCCAGGTCGCGATCGTGGGCGAGACCGTGGAGATCTCCGCCGGCGGTGAGATCCTGCGCGTGCATCCCATCCGCCACGACCGCAGTCGTGAGCACGGTGCGTTCGCCAACGCTGGCGGTCGGCCCTCACGATCTAACGCCGCCTGATCGAACCCCCCGCCGACCTGTAACACGGCTACCGGAGCCAGAGTGGAACACGGGTACCGGGACTTGACATGCCTAGAAGGTTTGGGACTTGTAGGCACGCATGGCGAAGACTCGACCTTTCGGCTCGATCCGCAGACTCAACAGCGGGCGCTACCAGGCGCGCTACTGGCATGGCGACAAGCAGGTGCCGGCGGACACCACCTTCGTCACCAAGGCCGACGCCCGGGCCTGGCTGGCCCGCATGGAGACCGAAGTCCTGGGCGGCAACCACCTCGACCCCAACAGCGGTCGGGAGAAGTTCGGTCACTTCGCCGAGCGCTGGCTCGAGCACCGCGACATCCGACCCCGCACCCGCGAGACCTACGCGTCCCAGCTCACCCACATCCTCGCCGAGTTCGAGAAGGCCGAGCTTCGCCGGATCACTCCCAGCTCGGTTCGGGCGTGGCACGGACGGCTGGCCAAGTCCGGCCTCCACCCCAACACCGTGGCGAAGGTCTACCGGCTGTTCCGGACCATGATGGACACCGCCGTCGACGACGGCCTCGTGCGGGTCAACCCGGTCCACATCAAGGGCGCCGCGGCCGAGCAGGCGATCGAGCGACCGATCCTCGAGTGGGACGACGTCCGCCGAATCGCCGAGGCGATCCATCCGCGCTTCCACGCGCTCGTCTGGGTCGCCGCTACATCTGGTCTGCGGTTCGGTGAGCTCGGGGGATTGAGCCGCCGCCATGTCGACCTCGAGGCCGGCACGCTCCGAGTCGAGGGTGCTCTCGTCCCTACGCTCGGCGGAGGAGCCGAGGTCGGCCCACCCAAGTCGGTGGCGGCCTACCGGACCGTCACCGTCCCGGCGATGACCATCGAGGTGCTGAGCGCCCACCTGGACGCCCACGTCGAGGACGAACCCGATGCCCTCGTCTCACCTCGCTCAAGGGCAGTCCCCTCCTCAACGGCTATTACGGTCACCACTGGAAGCGAGCGCTGGCCGAGGTCGGGATCGACCAGGGGGCAAGGTTCCACGACCTCCGCCACCTCGCCGGGACCTCAGCAGCGACCGCAGGAGCCTCCCTGCGAGAGATCATGGCCAGGATGGGCCACGCATCCTCCGACGCCTCGCTGCGCTACCTCAAAGCCTCCGAGCGCCGAGACGGCGAGATCGCCGACGCAATCGCGGAGCGGATCGCCGGCGACCTCGGTCGTCAAGACTCGTAGACGAGCCACCCTGGGTGGCAGCTATCGTCGTTCGCCCTCCCCCGCCTCACCGGCTGTGCAGTTTCGTGAGGTGTTGGCATCGCAGGGTGAGATTTCAGCGGAATCAGCGGCGTCTCCTCATGACCTGGAAGCGGTGGCCGATTCTGTATCCATGCGGAGGAGTCGGCGCTTTGCGCTCTGTCGTCTCGCGGCCCTGACCGTGTTTCTCCTTGCTGCTGGCTGTGGTTCCGGTAGCGGGTCGACCGGCGACGGCGACGCCTCGGGTCGTGACCTTTCCGACACTGGTTCTGTGGTTCTTCGGCTCTCTGGTTCCGGTACGGCCTCTCCCCTGGTGGCCCGGCTGGCCGAGGAGTATGTGATCAGCAACGAGCACATCAGCTTCGACTTCGGGACAGGGACGAACACCGGCGGAGGTGTGCAAGGAGTCGTGGACGGAACCCTCGATCTTTCCGTGGCGAACCGGCCGCTGAAGGACGAGGAGGCTGCGAAGGGGGTCGACGTCCACGCCTTTGCCGTCGACGCGATGGTGTTTGCGGTCAACCAGCCCAACGCTGTGCTCGACATGTCGACCGCCGATGTGCAGTCGCTCTACTCGGGCGAGGTGACCGACTGGAGCCAGCTCGGCGGTGAACCGCAGACGGTCTTCCTCCTGGGTCGCGACGCGGATGAATCCGCCACGAAACTCTTCTTCGATCCAATCATGGGAGACACCGAGCGCTCGCCCGCGATCAGCGTGCTCGCCCGGTCCACTGAGATGGTGGACGCGCTCGAGTCGACGCCAGGCGCGGTGGGGTTCACCTCGCTCGGACTACTGGGGCTTCTGGACATCGACACGGTGGAAGCAGTCACACTGGATGGTGTCACGCCGGGACCGGCCTCCATGTCTGATGGTTCGTACTCATGGGTCACGACCTTTTCGGTCGTAACCCCTCCAGGCGGAATGTCGGTGGAGGTGCGGGCCTTCGTCGACTACATCACCTCGCCCGAGGCGGTGCCGATCCTGGAGCAGTACGGGTATGCGGCGGCCCGCTGACCGAACCCGCCCACTCCAGACCCGTCTTGTCGTCGGGTTCGTCACCCTCGCCGTTGTGACCGCGGCTGGGCTGGCAGCGGTCAGCGAGTACACGTCGGGCGAGATGAGCGATCGTCTGGTGTCAGATCGCGGCGACTCGATCCTCGACAGCGCAGTCGCCCGCCTCGAGGACCAGCAGCGATCCCAGCTGGTGTTCGCCGAGCTGATCGCCAGTGACGAGGTGGTGATCAATGCGGTCGCCAGCTCCGACGCGTCGACCGCCGCGACCCACCTCGTGCCACTACGGGCCCGGCTGGGGATAGCCCAGATCCATCTCTACACCGCTGGCGAGGAACTCCTCGCCCTGAGCGCAGGATCCAACCAACCCCAACCGGAACTGCTGACCGCGTCGGCCGCCGGTCTGTCAGAAAGCCGGGCGGCGGCGACGTTGGATGGCTTGGTGGTCGAAGCCGTCACTCCGGTCAAGGACGCGACGGGCATCATCGGCGCGGTCGTGGTGGCGACCGTGCTCGACAACGCAAACATCGGATCACTTTCGCCGAACGATGATTCCGAGCTCGCCGTCTTCGCGGGCGACCAGCTCGTTTCGTCGACGATCGAGCTCGGCGCCGACCTCGGCAGTACCTTGCGCCATCTAGAGCCACAGGCCCACAACGTCGACATCAGGGGTGAGTCACTCCGGGTGATCGCTCAGCCGATCGATGGAGGCACGCTCGTCACCTTGCTTCCGCTCGACGACGTGGAGGCCGCGGGACTGGACCGACGGCTCACCCTGGCCGCCGGTGCTCTGCTGGTAGCGGTCCTGGGGGCCGGACTCGGCATCATCCACGCGCGGCGAGTCACCGAGCCGGTGAGAAGAAGCGTCAGCGTGGCAGATCGGATCGCGTCGGGCCGATACGACCAACGAGTCGATCCGTCGGACATCCGCGAGATCAACCGTCTGGGTCAGGCCGTGAACGCCCTGGCCGAGAGCGTCGAAGACCAGATGTCCCAGCTGTCCCACCAGGCGCTGCACGACCCGCTCACCGGGCTGGCCAACCGAACGCTCTTCAACGATCGAGTGAATCATGCACTCAACCGGCGCAGTGTCGAGGTCGCGGTGCTCTTCGTCGATATCGACGACTTCAAGGACGTCAAGGACACGCTCGGTCACGCGGCGGGAGACGCCCTGCTCTGCGAGGTAGCCCGGCGACTCGAACGTGTGGCCCGCGGCGAGGACACCGTTGCCAGGCTGGGCGGCGACGAGTTCGGCATCCTCCTCGAAGGCACACCCGCCCATCCGGGGGCGGTCGCGGAGCGGCTGCTCGAGTTCTTGCGCGCGCCGATCACAGTGCCCGGAGGTGACGAGGTCGCCATCACCGCGAGCATCGGCATCGCCTATGGGATCGGCGGCGCCGACGGCAGTGATGAGCTGCTTCGAGATGCCGATACCGCTATGTACGCCGCAAAGGCCGCAGGGAAGGCACAGTTCGCCGCCTTCGAGAGCGAGATGCACAGTGACCGCATCCACATGCTCGAGCTGAAGGCGGACCTGGCCCAGGCTCTCGACCGGGGCGAACTCTTCTTGGAGTACCAGCCCATCTTCGGCTTCCCCGCCCTCGAGCCCAGCAAAGCCGAGGCCCTCCTGCGCTGGCGCCACCCACGACACGGCCTGATCCCGCCCGATCGCTTCATCCCCCTCGCGGAATCGACCGGCCTGATCGTCCCCATTGGTCGGTGGGTCCTGAACGAGGCCTGCCGGGAGGCGGCCACCTGGCAAGCCGAGCGAACCGTGGGCCTCAGCGTCAACGTCTCGGCCCGACAACTCGAAGGCAGCGAGCTGGCTGTCCAGGTGGCCGCTGCCCTCGAACAGACCCAGCTCGACCCGTCGGTACTGACGATCGAGATCACCGAATCGGTCCTCATGGAGGACATCGAGACAGCAGTGCGGGTGGTCGAGGACCTCCGGGCCCTTGGAGTCCGCGTATCACTCGATGACTTCGGAACCGGATACAGCTCGCTCAGCTATCTCCAACGACTCAACGTCGATGAGATCAAGATCGACAAGTCATTCGTGGAACAACTCGGCCAGGACAACGGCCTGGTCTTGATCCAGTCGGTGATCGGAATGGCGAAATCGCTCGGCGCAGAAACGGTGGCCGAAGGAATCGAAACCGCAGATCAGCTCGAAACGCTTCTCCAGCTCGGATGCCGCAACGGGCAGGGATTCCACCTCGGCCAGCCGGACGGGCCGCGCTCGATAGCCAAGACGCCACTCCGGGACTCTGTCGAAGCAACTCCACCACAGAACCACGCGCACTGACCGACGCTCCCCGCTCACGCTCTCGATGCCCGCGAAGCTGGCAGAGCGCCGGCAGACCTTGACCGGTTCAAGACGCGCCCGCCGCACCCACCGAGCCGGTCGCGCCGATTCTGGCCTCCCGCGCGTCCCGAAGTAGAGGAGACGGCCGGGCACTGATCGTGATCTGACCGTCGCTTCGACTTCGACGGGAGACGCGATGCCTACTTCGACCCCTTCTCGGGACTTCATCCGGATTCAGGAAGCCGCCAGGCGGCTCGGGATCTCCAAGAACTCCGCCTACCGGGCTGCTCACCGGTACCTCGAAACCGGAGGGCGCGAGGGCATGCTGTGCATCAAGCTCGGCGGCCGCTACCTCGTCCCGGCAGCCTCGCTCGAGCGCTGGACCCAGCTCCGCCTTCCCGGAATCGATGACTGATGCGGCCCCGCCCACGCGCCGCCGCCTCGCGCCCGCACGGACCGCTCCCCCAGGTCATCGCGCTGCAGCCCAGTGGAGGTCCACACCTATGCACCAGTGGTGCCGGGACGGTTTCGCCGACATGGCCGCCAACATGGCGAGCCGCCGCGGCGGTGCTCCGATGATCACCGTCGGCAAGGTCCGCGACGCCGACTACTACCTCGTCGAGGTGACGTCGGACGACGCCCACGCCTACTACGCCGACCCCGAACGGCGGGGCCGCTGGCACGGTTCGTTCGCCGATGAGCTCGGTCTGACGGGCGAGGTCGGCCATGAGGAATTCCGCGAGCTCCTCGCCGGCAAGCGGCCGGGCGTGGGCACGAGGTTGGCCGAGACGCGGGTGCAGGTGACCGCGCTTGACGTGACCCTGAGCGTGCCCAAGAGCGTCTCGATGCTGTGGGCCACCAGCGGAGCCGGCGTTCAGGCTGGGATCGAACAGGCCCTCGACGGCGCCGAGCGCTCCGTCGTCGAGCTGATCGAGTCCGAGGCCACCTTCGTTCGGCGTGGCCACGGCGGTGCGCAGCTGTTCCCCGGTACCGGAGTCGCGGTGCCAAGCTTCGACCACCGCACGAGTCGTCTGGGGGATCCGAACCTGCATCGCCACCTGGTGGTCGCCAACGCCACCAAGGCCGACGACGGTCGCATCACCGGACTCGATACTTCGTCCTCGCTCCGCTCCGGGCGCTCGAACTTGCCCCCGGCCCCGCCCCGAGATCAGCGGCACCCAGGATCCCGAAGCCACTCCCCCGACCCGATGAAGCCGACACCGACCGAGGTGATCCCCAGTGACATCCATCCTTATCCGTATTACGCTTAAGCGCCGATGGAGATCTTCGAGTCGGCATACCGCCACGGAGTCTCCGCCGAAGACATCCAACACGCCTGGGACAACGCCCTTGGCTTCTACGACATCGACCCCGACAACGACCCACCCAAGGGCCTCTGCATCGGACCGGACACCGCCGGCAACCTCCTCGAGATCCTCTACCTCCAGTTCCCCGACGACGACGTGATCATCCACGCCATGCCCCTTCGCCCCGTCTTCCGGACCTACCTCACCGGAGAACAGCCATGACCCGAAAGACCGCAACCGGAAAGCCCGTCAGCGACAAGGACCTTGCCGAGCTGGCCGAGGACTTCGAAGACCAGGAGTTCACCCTCGACGAGCTCGCCAAGATCAAGAAGACCCGCCGCCGCGCCCCCCGACTCGGCGAAGCCAGAGCTGAGGTCCACACCTTCCGCGCACCCCCCAGCTACAAGCAACGCATCAGGGACCGGGCCAAGGCCGACCACAAAACCGAGAGCCAGGTCATCCGAGACGCCCTCGACGCCTACCTGTGATCGACCCTCGAGGTGCGCTCGCGGACAACCTGCGTAAGTAGCTGAGGATGTCGGAGTGCTCCGCGGGTCGGGGACGGTGACGACCCGACAAGCGACCTGAAACGGCCGAAATCGCGCGCCTCCAGCGAGAATCCGGTCGACCTCGCCGCGGCGGATTTCGTGCCTACCGCGTGCCCAGAAGGATCGAGAACTGGTGGGATTCGAAGGGATCAGCTGGGACGGTGAACAGGCCCGAAAACCGCCTCTGACCTGCATAAACGCAGGCCAGAAGGGGTGTTCGAGGCGCGCCGCCGGAGAGCCTTCCAAGCTGATGATGTGGGTTCGATTCCCATCGCCCGCCCATACGAAGCCCAGGTCTGGACCGGTTGTGCCCTAGGACCAGCCGACGACGAAGACCGTCACGAGGACACCCGTGACGCTGACCACGAGCCAGACCGGCAGCGTCCGTCGAGCAAGTCGCTGGTGGAGCTCGATCCGGCCGGTGGCAATGGCCCAGGTGGTGGCCAGGACGGCCGGCAGGCCGACCCCGGACAGGATCACGTGCACGGCGAGAATCGACAGGTAGGTGCCGCGCCAGCCACCTGAAAGGTCGACTTCGGCATTGCCGTAGAGGGTGTGCCTCGTGATGTAGGTCAGGAGGAACAGGGTCGAAAACGAGAGCGCGCTCGTCATCGCCAGTTGATGCCGGCGTCGGTCACCGCGACGAATCGCCCGCCATCCCACCAACAGGGCGACCGTGGCAGCCGCGTTGAATCCGCCGTTGATACCCGGCAGCCACTTCGAGCCTTCCCCTCCCCCGACGCCGGCAACGAGGAGGAGAAGCCCGAGCACGACCACGAAGCTCAGTAGGCCTATCGCCGTGAACGCCCGGCGTGGGCTCACGTCGAGAAGGCGCCGCAGCCGTGGAGGCAGTGGCAGCCTGATCGCGTCGGTGGCGACGAACGAATCTTCCGGCATCCCGGCGTCGATCGTATTCACGCTCACCGACGGAGCGCGCAGCGGAGACCGACCGCCCGCGGCCCGACTGAGCCTCAGCACTCTTCACAACTAGCCTCGCTGGCCATGGCGGATCGTTGCGGTCGATGCGGTACCGAGGTTGTGCCCGACCATGCCCGCTTCTGTCACCAGTGCGGGGTCCGGCTCGATGTCGAGGTCACGGAGATCGACCTGGGCGGCTTCGGTCTTGTCGATGCGGAACCGACCGGCGATACGGGCGCAGAGTTCTCGCCGCTCAAGGTTCTCGCCGCGATGGTGGCAATCGTCGTGATCGGCGCGGCGGCCTTCTCGATGCTGACGGGGGAGGCGCCAGAGTCCGAGGACGCGGCGGGGGCCGACGACTCAGTCGCCGACGAGTCGACTGCCGAGTCCGAGGAGGTCGAGGTCGGCGAGGACGAGCCAGAGCCCCCCGAGCCCGACCTGTCCACGGGATCGATTCTGCGCTGGAACGAGGTGGCCGAGATGGGCAACGGCCTGCCGATCGGGGTCGTGGACTTCGACGGGGCGACCTGGCTCTTCGTTCGCTCCATCACCGACGACGACGAGCCGCACCGCATCCAGGCGTGGCGTTCGATCAACGGGCTCGAGTGGGAGCCGAGGGGCCCGGTCATGGCACCCGGCATCGACATCGGCGCGATCACGGCCAACTCGACCGAACTCATCGGGGTCGGGACCGACGCCGATGACCGTCCGATGGTGTGGCGATCACCGGATGGCTTCACGTGGGAGAGCGAAGCGCTCCCCGCCTCCGATGACGTCGAGTTCACGCCGAACCTGGTGGCGGCCACCGACGACAGCGTCGTAGTCGTGGGCGGGTTCGGTGGTCTCGTCCAGTACCAGGAGTTCATCGACGAACTGGCCGCCCATCTCGACATCAACCGATCCATCGTCGACCTGGGGCACTGGTCGTTCAACGGCAACGAGTTCACCGTCCGTGGAGCCTTCGACATCGAGCTGATCTCCGTGCGGGCGGATGAGGTGGACGATTCACTGCGGGAGATCATCGATTCCCTGAACCGGCCCGGGCCGATGACGCCGGCGATGTGGACATTGGGGGCGGACGGCGAGTGGACGGTGATCGAGCAGTCGCCCGGCACCTGGATCCACTCGTTGACATCCACCGGGACGGGCTTCGTCATGACCGGGTTCGGGCTCGAACGGCCCGTGTTGTCGACCAGCGAGGACGGGCTTGAATGGGAGGACGCATCCACCGGCACCGGACAGGTCTACGGCACCACTGCCTGGGGTGAACGGTTCGTCTCGATCGGTGCGTCGTCGAGCCGCGACCTGGTGGTCTCCACCGGCGACGACGAGGAGCGGATTTCCCCTACCGGTCTGCTCCCGGGCGGATTCGACTGGTGGCTCCAGCAGCTCACCGCTGACGACCGTTCGGTGGTGGTACTGGCGTCCGGATTCTCCGGCTTCGAGGGCCCTCAGACCGCGAGTGCGGTATTGCTCAAGGACGGCTTCCGCCTCGAGGCCGACACCAGCGACGCCGTGGTCCTATACGACGAGGGGGGTCGGCCCGCGTTGGTCGACCCCTTCAGGAGCCCGGACACGTACCGCGTTGACCTCGAAGCCGAGGAGGTGACGCTCCACGATCCCGAGGCGGGCGTCGATCTGATCACCTTCAGCCTGCAGGATCTGGCGAAACTCCAACAGAGTGTCTACTCAACCCAGCCGAACGAGCGCTTCACGGCCCTCTACTCCGATGACGGTTCCGTCTGGAACATCGGCCGCATCCGCACCATCGAGAGGGACGGGGGCACCGACGGCAGCGCCTACGTCGACCGCCTCCACCTCACTGACGACCACATCATCGTGATCGCCGTGCGCCGATCGACACTCAACAACTCGGCGTCACAGGTCGAGATCCACGCTGCCGAACGCCCATAGGGCAGCAGGGCTCAGGACGCTTCCTCGATCGGAAGGAGCCCCGAGTGGTAGTCCGCCATGAAGTCCGCGACGGCCTCGGGCGGCATCGGCCGTGACACCAGGAAGCCCTGCGCGAGGTCACACTGGGGGTCGCTGAGGGCTTCGAGCCTCGGTCTCGACCCCCTCGGCCACCACCATCAGTCCCAGCGCCCGGCCGAGCTCGATCAGCGCGTTGACGACACTGGACGCACGGTCGTCGTCGCCCATCGCTGCGATGAACCCTCGGTCGATCTTCAGGCAGTCGACCGGCAGGGCCCGCAGCTGGCTCATCGACGAGTAGCCGGTGCCGAAGTCGTCCATCGCCACCCTCACTCCCATCGAGCGGATGGCCTCGAGCCGTTCGACTACCGACGACTCGTCATCGACGAGCACCGACTCGGTCACCTCGATCTGCAGTGTCGCCGGATCCACCCCGGTTTCGGCCAACACTGCGGCCAGGTGTTCCACGAACCCGTCCTCGGCGAGCTCGACAACTGACGCATTGACCGACATGGTCAATGTCGGGTCGGCGAACTCTTGTTGCCACACGACCAGCTGGCGAGTGGATTCGAGGAGGGCCCACCGGCCGAGTGAGACGATGAGGCCCGATCGCTCGGCTGCCGGGATGAAGTTCGCCGGGGTGACCTGACCGAGTGCCGGACTGTGCCACCGCATGAGCGCCTCGAACCCGGTGGGGTGCCGGTCCGCCACCGCTATGAGGGGCTGGTACGCGAGGGTGAACTCGCCCCGCTGGAACGCCGGTTCCATCTCCCGCTGGAGCCTGGTCTGGACGAGCATGAGGTCCTCCATCTCGGGGGCGAAAGTCCTCCAGCATCCGCCGCCGGCGTGCTTCGCCTCGTAGAGGGCGATGTCGGCGTAGCGGAAGAGCGTGTCGACATCGGTGTCACCGCTCCCGATCGCCACGCCGATGCTGGCGTTGACCGACAGCAACTGACCCTCGACCTCGAACGGCACTCGCACCGCGTCGAGGAGCCGAGCCGCGGCCTGCTCGATGGCCAAGTCGTGATCCACCGCCTCGATCACCAGCGCGAACTCGTCACCACCGAGCCGAGCGATCACCTCGCCGCTCCGAGTCGAGACCGAGAGGCGGCCCGCGACCTCGACGAGCAGGGCGTCGCCCACCGGATGGCCGAGCGTGTCGTTCACTCCCTTGAAGCCGTCGAGATCGATGAGGAGCAGCGCGGTCGCAGTGTCGCGCCGGTCGGCTCGGGCCAGGGCGGCGCTGATCGACGCGTGCAGTCCACGTCGGTTGGGCAGTCCGGTGAGCACGTCCTCGGACGCCTGGCGACGCAGGCGTTCTTCGAGATCGACCCGCTCGGTGATGTCGCGCACGGAGACGACGAGTCCGACGATCACAGGATTGTCTCGCTGGTCCGACACGGTGACCTCGAACCACATCCCCGCTCCCCCCGCCTGGATCACATGAGGAGCATCGAATTCGATCGTTCCGTCGACCAACGATTCACCGAACTGCTCCTTGTGGCCGGGGGCGACGACGTCGAGGAGGCCGGCGAGATCCGTTGCGACCCGACCGAGGGCCTTCTCCGCGGCGGCAGAGGCGAACTCGACCCTGCCAGCCTCGTCGATCACATAGGTCTGTACCGGTGAGTGCTCGACCAGCGCTCGTTGCCGTTCCAGCATCCGGCCGTGGGTCCGACGTTCGAGGGCGCGCCATCTCGCTCGAGCCTCCAGAGCACCCAGCACGAGAATCGAGCCGAGAGCGAGCACGGTGGCGCCGACGAGACCCCGAACCGCCGCGTCGGACGCGTCCCCCGCCGCCATGTCGGCATGGCGTTCGATCTCTCGAAAGGTGACCAGGAGCTCGTCGAAGAGCGGGTCGGTCTCCTCGTCGTCGAGCTCGTCGCCGGCCTCCTCGTCGCCGCGGTTGTAGGCCTGAACGGTCAGCTCCGCTGCAGCGGCATACGAGTTGACGTCACGGCGCACTTCGGCGGTCGCTTCGGTCGAGAGGTTCGCGAGGGCGCGATCGAGCCGGGAGTGGAGGGCCACTAGGGCCGCGTCCACCTCCTCGTCGGGCGCGGGTTCGCCCGCCTCGGCACCGTTCTCGAGTGCCGCGAGATGGTTCAGCTCGGCCCGCACGCCGGCGGCCGCGTGATGGACGTGGTGTTGGTCTTCGGCCCGGCTGACACCGGAGATCCCGTACCACGACGCCGCACCGACGAGTGCCATCGCGAGAAGGAGCCGGGCGGCGGTCCGGAGACCGGATCCGGTGTTGAGTACTCGAGCCACGGTTCGCAGCGTCAGCGCGGCGGAGGCCCCCATGAGGCCGGGTTGACGGGAATGCCCGGACATTTCGAGGTGGACCTCCTTCAATGGGGTTCCGGGGCGCGATTGACGGGAAACCGAGGCTGTCGTACGATTCGGTCGATCGACCGACCGAGAGCTGACGACAGTGACTCCACGGGCGCTGGACACCCGAACCTCCATCACCGAGGCGGTGAAGAGCCAGCTGCACGCGAACGGCTACGCCGGATTGTCGACCCGGCGAGTTGCGTCCGAAGCGGGCGTGCCCCTGAGCCAGCTCCACTACCACTTCGGCTCCAAACGGGGCATGGTCTTGGCCACGCTCGAGCAGGAGAATGAGCGGCTCCTGGAACGCCAGCGGTCGATGTACCAGGAGCACATCAGCCTGTCGCAGCGCTACGACCAGGCGTGTGACTTCCTCGAGGTCGACATCGCGTCCGGCTATGTCCGCCTCCTCCAGGAGATGGTGGCTGCCGGCTGGGCCGATGACGGAATCGCCGACGCGGTCAGGGAGATGTTGAGGGGTTGGGCCGACGTGCTTGCCGAGGTGGCAAGGGAGGCCGAAGAGGAGTTCGGCTCTCTCGGTCCGTTCACCTCCGACGAGATGTCGATGCTCGTCGTGACCGCCTTTCTCGGCGCCGAGACGCTGTTGCTGCTCGGATTCGGGGCGCAGGACGCCGTCATCTGGTCCGCGCTCCGCCGGATCGGGGACGTGATCCGACAGGCGGAGGAGTCGAGCGCGAGGTTGCACGCGGGCTGAGGGAGCAGGAAGCGAGCAGGAGGAAGGAGGTCGATCCGTGCGGGCCAGGTACCCCGATGTCGACGGCTACGTCGAGCGAGACCGGGTGAGGATCCACTACGAACTCTACGACGGTCCCGGCCCGACCCTGCTGCTGATGCCGACCTGGTCGTTGTTCCACTCCCGGCATTGGAAGATGCAGATTCCCTACCTGGCCCGTCACTTCCGGGTGGTCGCCTTCGACGGGCGGGGCAATGGCAAGTCCGACCGGCCGGCGGATATCGCGGCGCATTCGTACCGCGAGTATCTCGACGACACCCTCGACGTGATGGACGCCACCGACACCGAGGCGGCGGTGCTGGCCGGGGTCTCGATGGGCGGCTATTTCACCGCAGTGATGGCCGGGCTCCACCCGGACCGCGTACTCGGAGGCGTCTGCATCGGCCCGGCCACCGGGCTCGGCCCCTCACATCCCGAACGGGTGGTGCACAGCTACACCGACCCGCTCGACACCACCGAGGGTTGGGCGAAGGAGAACGTCCACTTCATCCGCGCCAATCACCGCGAGTACGCCGAGTTCTTCGTCGGCCAGATCTTCTCCGAGCCGCGCTCCACCAAAGCGCTGGAGGACGGGGTGGGATGGGCGATGGAGACGGACGCTGAAACGCTCATCGTGACGAGCGAGGCCGAGATGGTCGGGGGCGAGGACCTCGAGGAGATCTACCGGTCGATCCGCTGTCCGATGCTCGTGATCGTGGGGTCCGACGACCGGATCGTTCCTCCCGCGGCCGGGCGGAAGTTCGCCGCGCTCTGCGGAGCCGAAGTCGTCGAGTTGGAGGGGAGCGGCCACTGCCCACAGCTTCGTGACCCGGCCAAGGTCAACCGTCTCATGGCGTCGTTCGTCCGGCGGGCGACGGGGGTCCCCGGGCCCGAGCATGCGTGGGTCCGGGGGCTCGACCGTCCGAAGAAGGTGCTGTACATCTCGTCCCCGATCGGCCTCGGCCATGCCCGGCGCGACGTCGCGATCGCCCGCGAACTCCTCGCCGAGCGACCCGAGGTCGAGATCGAGTGGCTGGCCCAGCCGCCGGTCACCGGCGTCCTGGACGCAGCGGGTCAGACCGTCCACCCGGCAAGCGATCTGTTGGCCAGCGAGACCGGCCACATCGAGTCCGAGTGTGGCGAGCACGATCTGCACTGCTTTCAGGCCCTGCGCCGGATGGACGAGATCAAGCTGAACAACTTCATGATCTTCCAGGAGATCGTCGACGACGGCGGCTACGACCTCGTCATCGGCGACGAGGCCTGGGATGTCGACTACTTCTGGCACGAGAACCCCGAACTGAAGCGCTGTCCGAACGTCTGGATGACCGACTTCGTCGGCTATCTGCCCATGGCGGAGGGCGGCGAGCACGAGGCCTACCTGACTGCTGACCACAACGCGGAGATGATCGAGCACATCGCCCGGTTCCCGTGGGTGCGGGACCGGTCGATTTTCGTGGGGAACCCCGACGACATCGTCGACGCCACCTTCGGCCCGGATCTTCCGCTCATCCGCGACTGGACCGAGGAACACTTCGACTTCTCCGGCTACGTGACCGGCTTCGAGCCCCCGGCTCCCGACCTCGCGGCCGAACTGCGTCACGAGTTCGGATACCACGACGACGAACAGGTGTGCATCGTCACGGTCGGTGGTTCAGGAGTGGGACGAAGCCTCCTGGAGAGAGTGATCGCGTCCCAGTCCTCGATGGTCCGCCAGATTCCGGGGCTGCGCACGATCGTGGTGGCCGGCCCTCGTATCGACCCGGCAGCCATACCGACGCCGCCTGGTGTCGAGGTCCGGTCCTACGTGCCGGACCTGCACCTGCACCTCGCGGTCGCGGATCTCGCCATCGTTCAGGGCGGCCTCACCACCACGATGGAGCTCGCCGCGGCCCGACGGCCGTTCCTCTACTTCCCGCTGAAGAACCACTTCGAGCAGAACTTCCACGTCCGGCACCGCCTGGAGCGCTACCGGGCCGGCCGCCTCATGGACTTCGAGTCGAGCGACCCCGACGCGATCGCAGCTGCGGCTGCGGACGCGCTCGCCAACCCGGTCGACACCCTGCCGGTGGAGACCGACGGTGCCCGACGAGCGGCATCGATGATCGCTTCGATGCTCTGACCAGCCTCCCCACGGCAAGCCTCCCCAAGACAAGAAGGAGAGATGCACAATGACCACCGATGACAAGGTGTTGATCGGGCTGACCCACGGCGCCGACGAGCCGGAGAACGTGCTCATCAGCTACCTGATGGGAGTCGAGGCGCTGAGGGCCGGCAAGGAGGCCCTCATGTGGCTCACCAAGGACGGCATCGAGGTCGCCACCGACGGCTTTGCGTCCACCGTGGAAGTGCCGGGGGCGCCCTCGGTCGCCGATCTCCACGACGAATACGTCGACAGCGGCGGACGCTTCTACGCGTGCCCCGTATGCGTGAAGACGCGAGGTCGTGAAGACGCCGTCTGGACGAAGAACGCCGAGGTGAAGGGTGCGCCGTCGGTCTACGAGTTCACCAGCGGTGGCGCGCTGGTCTTCAACTACTGATCGGGACGAGGAGAGTCGGATGAGAGAACGGAGCGGGCGGACATGAGCGACGAACTGATGGTTGATGCCGAACTGCTACGCGCCGAAGTGCGCCAGAAGTACAAGGAGGTCGCGGTCGATCCGTATGGGACGTACCACTTCCACACCGGCCGCCCCTTGGCGGCACGCCTCGGATACCCCGAGACGGTCACCGACAATCTGCCCGACGTTGCAGTCGAGTCCTTCGCCGGGATCGCGAACCCCTTCTCGATCCATGAGCTGGCAGCAGGCGAGCGGGTGGTCGACATCGGCTCGGGCGCCGGGTACGACAGCTTCATCGCAGCGAGTTTCGTCGGCGAGGCAGGACAGGTCGTCGGGATCGACATGACCGACGAGATGCTCGACAAGTCACGCAGGACCGCCGCCACCCTCGGGCTCGAGAATGTCGAGTTCCGTGACGGGCTGGCCGAGGACATTCCCGTCGAAGACGGCTGGGCCGATGTGGTGATCTCGAACGGAGTGTTCAACCTGTGTGCCGACAAGCAGTCGGTGTTCACGGAAGTGATGCGGGTGCTCCGACCCGGCGGTCGGCTGCAACTCGCCGACATCGCCAACGGCAACGCCGTGCCGGAGGAGGCGGTCCGCGACATCGATCTCTGGACCGCTTGAATCGCCGGTGGCCTGCCGTGTGCAGGCTGGATGGAGATGATGCGCCAGAGCGGTTTCGTCGGGGTCGACGTGGGCCCGCCGGTGGACGTGTTCGAGGGTGCGGGAGGCGAGGCCAACGCCCGGAGCTTCGCGGTGTACGGCTACGCGTTCGTGGCCTGGAAACCTCGTTGAGCTGAGCGACTCCACCTCCTGGGTCCTGGGCAGGACTCCAGGAAATCTCACGCAGGGAGCCGGATCGGGCGCGGCATCACCACTCTCGGTGGGTCGCGCCCGCATCGCAGTATCGTTCAGAACCATGTTCAGCAGCAAGCTCGGCCTCTCCGCAGCACTCGCGGTCATCCTCGCCGGTTGCGGGGGCAGTAGTCCCGCCACCGCGGTGCTCCATGCCGAGGGGTCCGGAGGGAGCGCCCTGGTCCGTTTCACGATCGATGGTGAGGAGACGATCCTCGAGGTCCAGACCCCGTGGCGCGAGGAGGTCGAGCTGGATGGGTCGTTCGCCATCGAGATGGCGGTGGAGAACCCCGAGGCCACCGGCGAGGTCACATGCGGAATCTCGGCGCTGTTCCCGTTCCCGGTGGCTGCCACCGGTGAGGTGTCCGCTGCGTGTCGAGCCGTCGGCAGCGGCGACGCGTCGAACGTGAGCGGGGAGACGTCCGCCGAAGGAGTGGATCGTGAGGTCGTGTTCCCGTCCGCAGAGGACTACACCGAGGCCGGCCTCGCTCTGGTCGACCGGTCCGGCACCGGGATCGTGGTGCTCGGTCTCCCGTCTGGTTGGCGGGTGACCGACTCGGCGCCTCGCAAGACCGGTCACGATGTGTGGATAGACCTGAACCCGGACACGGTTCTCGAAGTTCTGTCGCCCGACCGGCAGACGGTCGTTCGCGTTTTCCTCGAGAAGGACACCATCGATGTCCCACCCCTCGAGGCTTGGACCGATGCCTGGCTCGACCAGCTCGTCGGAAGCGGTTTCAGCCTCACTGAGCCGACGGCGATCTCTCTGTTTCAGGGAGACGGCCTGACGTTCAGTGGCTCGAACCAGCAGGACGATCTCGACGCTGTCACTTTCGGCTCTGGCGAAGACCGAATTGGAGTCGTCGCGTTCCACCCCGCAGGAACACCGGCCGATGCCGAGCGCCGGCTCGCGGCGCAAGCGGTCATGCGCCTCATCGCCTTCGATCTGAGCCCCGAATCCGACTGAGTCCTACGTCGGGAACCGGCGGGTAGGACCGATCAGGTGTAGCTGGCGACGGGTTCACCGAGCACGCCGAGGTCTACGGCCACTCCGAGGCCCGGCGTGTTCGGCGCAGCCACTCCCCCGTCGCTCACCGCCACATCGAGGCGGCCGGTGCGCAGGGTGACCATGTCGCGGACGTCGAGCACACATCGCAGCCAGCGGGCCGGCACCGTCTGGGCGAGGTGGACGACCGCGGCGAAGGCGAGCTCCGAGCCGACGGTGTCCTGCACGCTCATGGTCAGCCCGGCCGCGATGGCCATGTCGCGCTGACGGCGGCAGGGTGTGAGCCCGCCGTTCTTCGACACTTTCAAACCGATGCCGTCCGCGTCGTCGGAGGCGATGGTGGCGGCCACGCTCGCCTCGTCGGTCGCCAGCTCGTCCAGCACGATCGGCACGTTCGTGCGGCGGCGCAGACTGAGGGTCTCCCGGATGGTGGCGCACGGGGCCTCCAGCACGATGTCGGCGTCAGAGGGGAGGAGGCGCAGGAATCGGAGCGCATTCTCGACGCTGAACCCACCGTTGGCGTCGACGAGGAAATACTCCCCGGCCTGGCGGTCGGCGAGGCAGGCCGCCACCCGCTCGGCATCGAGTGCGGGGCCGCCCTCGTGGTCGAGCGATCCGACCTTGACCGAGTGACCCCGGTAGCCGGCCTCGCGATGGGCGTCGACGCGGGCACGCATGTCGGCAGGGTCACCGAGATGGATCGATGAGATCAACGGGAGCCGCTCCCCGGTGGACCCGCCCAGCAGGGTGTGGACCGGGAGGTCGACGGCCCGACCGAACACGTCCCAGCAGGCGACGTCGATCGCAGTCTTCGCTGCGAGGTGGCCGACCAGCACGTCGTCCATCGCCGAGTAGACGCGATCGACGCCGCGTGGGTCGAGGCCGAGCACGGCAGGGCCGAGCAGCCCCAGTGCGGCCTGCACTCCGTCGGCATGGGCTTCCACGTAGGTGGAGCCGAACGGGACCGTCTCACCCCACCCTTCGGTGCCGTCATCGGTGGTGACCCGAACGATCGTCGAGGCGAAGGACTCGAACCTGCGACCGCCGGAGAGGCGGTAGGTGCCGCCGGAGTACGGCAGATCGACGGCGAAAACGTCCACTCGCTCGATTCGCATGGCCGAGTCCTAGCAGATCAGAGCAGGTGGTGGACGCGGTCGAGGAGGTGACGGCCGACGAGGGCCAGCCAGGCCAGGTAGGGACCCGCCACGGCGAGTACGGCCGTCCTCGGTGTCAGCGCCAGGCGATGGTGAGCCCCGACCGCCAGCACCGCCGGCATCCACAGCACCAGCACGAACACCGACATCACCCGCCCGGGGCCGAGGAAGTCGATGATTCCGCCCGCCGCGAAGACGACCACGGCCAGGAAGAGCATCGGCAGGTAGGCGAGACCGGCGACCGTCAGGGCCTCCACGCCGTTGGCGAACAGGAAGGGCGCCGCAGGCCGCCGCCGTCGCAACGCGGTGACCACGATCGCCACCGACAGACCGAGTGCGAGCCATCCCCAGACGCCGACGAGGAACAGGCGCAGGAAGGCGCGAGGAGCCTCGGTGAGCAGACCACCGAATCGCAGCAGCGCGAAGAGGAAGGAGGCCAACGCCACGATCCCCCCTGCCGACGGGAGGTAGTGGGGCCCGACCCGTTGCCACCGCTGAACGTCGAGGCCGAGCAGCCGGACGATGTTGCTCACGGCCGCCAGATGGTTCCGTCCGGCCAGAAGGTGCCGTAGTCGCCGGGGAACGAGGTCAGCCCCGGGAGCAGGTCGAGGATCTCCCCCTCCAAGGGTCCACTGAGACCGAACCCGCGGGCGGGATCGAACGTCGACCCGGTGACGACATCTCGCAGCACCTCGCCAGCGACCTCGAGCTCGACGACCTCGTCACCGACCCGACGGGAGAAGACGGCCCAGCGGTCGGGTTCGGTCGGGTCGATCACCACCGCCAGCTCGAGGCCGGCGACCACGTCGTTGACCACCCCCACCCGGCGAAGGTCCGAGACCGGGTAGGCACGGGCCTCCTCGGTGAAGTCGACCACCAGATAGAACCCGCCCAGATCGAACCCGGACCGGCCGCCGGGTGCAGCCAGGGCCAACGAGTCCGGATGCTCCTCGCGCCAGGCTCCCTAACTCGTGAACTGGGATGGGAGCAGTTCAACCGTCTCGCCCTTGAGGGGTCCCGCGATGGCCTCGCCGAGCGGCTGACTCCAGATGCTGCCGGTGGAGTGATCCCACCACGTCATGGCATTGCCCCACAGCGCACCGTGCACGCCGAACACCAGGGTTTCCCCGTTTACCTCTCGGCGATGGACCATCGCCGTTGCACACAGCGGTCACCACCTGACGAGTATCGGTTCCTGGTCGATCTCGTCGACGACGAGTTCTCGCCCGTTGAGAAAGTCGACCGGGTAGGCCTTGGCCTCGTCGCCCAGGACCACACCGATGACGTCGGTGTCGTCGGTCCAGCCGATCGCGTCGGCCTCGAGGAACTGGGGGTCATAGACCGGCCGAATCGCGTCCCGAGGCAG
>CAYFLT010000032.1:0-8165 GCA_964344055.1 uncultured Candidatus Nemicrothrix sp. | reverse complement strand
CCGGCGACCACCGGGTTGTAGACGTCGCCGGGATCGACCCGGACTCCCGCGTCGTTGAACTCGGGCGTGGTGTCTTCGCTGAAGGCCCACACAGTGAGGGCGACCAGACCGAGCCCGGCGACGAGGACGCCGCGCCCCCACGACGATCCGGAGCGAGGTGGGAGAGCACGGTCGTCGGACATGGAAGGAGAACCCCTCGACCGTTCGTCCCCTTCCAGCACGCGGCGAACTGACCGGTTCCCGACAACTGCCTGGCCGACGGGCTTGCCGGGCACCGTCACGACTGGGAGCCTGAGCCGATGCGCCTCTCGTATGGCACCACACGAGGCAGGCCGTGAGCGACGGGCCGGGACCGCTCATCGCATCGGGCCGCGCCGCCGATGTATTCGACCTCGGAGACGGCACGGTCCTGCGCCGGTATCGCACCGACCACGACTCCGGCCTCGAGGCGAGGATGATGGGGTGGGTCCATGCCCAGGGCCTTCCCGTACCGCGGGTGCACTCGACGGAAGGGCCCGACCTCGTGATGGACCGAGTGGACGGGATCACCATGCTCGAGGATCTCGAAGCGCGACCGTGGAGGCTCCTCGGTCACGTCCGGGTGCTCGCCGACCTCCAGCGGCGGGTGAACGCGCTCACTGCCCCGGACTGGTTCCCGCACCACGAAGGCGTCCCCGCGGGGACGTCTGTGCTGCATCTCGACTTCCATCCGATGAACGTGATGCTCGGAGCCGACGGCCCGATCATCATCGACTGGACCAACGCCTCCCGCGGCCCGGAGCGGATCGACGCCGCGATGACCTACGCGCTCGCCGGCGCGTTCGAGGTCACCGGTCTCCGAGATCGGGTGGGCCTACGGCTGATGATCAACCGGTTCGCGAATGCCCGTGGCCGGGAGCTGGTCGATTCCGGCTTCGTGGAAGCGGCCCGACTGCGACTCGCCGACGCGAACACGACCACCGGCGAGCGTTCGTGGCTGGAGAAGGAGCTGGAACGCCGGGGCTGACGATCAGCAGTCGCGGAGTTGCTCGACGGCCGCGGCCACCAACTCGGTGAGCGCGGCGCTGTCCCCGGCGCGGTGCGCGGCCGCGGCCATCGCGGCGATCCCGATCAGCCAGGGCATGAATCGAGAGTCGCCCAGGATGAGTTCGGCACTGCGGGCCACCACCTCCACCGGAACCGTCGCCATGAGCGGCAGGACCGCGGCGGCGTGGGCCGGGTTGGCGATCAGGTGGTCGGCCGCGATCTGGAGGCGATCGGACGGGTCGTCGACACCGGCGGTCGCCACCACCAGGGTCTCGAGTGCGAGGGCCGCGATCTCCCCTTCGACCTGTTGGCGGTCGGGGTAGTAGCGGTACAGCGATGCTCGACTGATCCCTGCGTTGAGGGCGAGCTGCTTCATGTCGATGGCGCCGTCAGTGGCCAACATCTCGGTGGCCGCGGCGATGACTGCCGGATGATGCACCACGTCCTGACCGGCATCGAGGGCCTCACGAACGGAGGCTCCCTCGTCGAGCCGATCCAGGTACCGGCGGGCACCGTCCTCGAATGTCTCGTTCAGCTTCCCTCCCAACCCGTGGCCAAAAAGTACCTAACAGTGGTCGGCGGAGTCACGCTGAGCGACGGTCCTTGAGGAAGATTTAACCAACGGCCAACCGCCTCGGTTCGGCCAGGGAAGGGACGCTGGGGCGGCGTTCACCGTCCCTTCCGGCACCGGATCGGGCGACTACGGTCCCGGCCATGATTCCCGACCTCGCCACCGCACTGGCCGCCACCGAGGCCGAGGGCCGCCGTCTGTTCGCGGTGTGTGAGGCCGCACCGGATGCGTCGGTCCCCGCGTGCCCGGGCTGGACCAACACCGACCTCGCCGTGCACACCGCAAGCGTCTACCGACGGGTCGCCCACTGGTGCACGATCAGGGCGGCGAAGCCGGAGCGTTGGCCCGATGCCGAGCCGGCCGATCCGGCCCAGCCGTGGGGCTGGTGTCGGGTGAGCCTGGCGCTGGTGTTGGCTGCGCTCGAGGACATCGGTCCGGATGAAGCGGTGTGGTCGTGGACCGACCGACGCAACGGCGGCTTCTACCAGCGGCGAATGGTCCACGAGTCGGTCGTGCACCGCTGGGATGCCGAGTCGGCCAGCGGTACGGCGGGGTCGATCGATCCCGAGATCGCGGCCGACGGCGTCGATGAGGTGATGGACGTCGGACTCAGGTTCCGCGGCGACGGCTCCCCCATCGAGTATCCCGACGGCAGCGTGCTGCTCGTGCGTACCGATGGCGCCCAGCGCTGGCGGCTACGGGCGATGGACGGTGTGCTGCAGATTGCAAGAGGTGCCGACACCGGCGACTCGGCCGACGCCACAGTGGCCGGCACCGCCGAAGAACTCCTGCTCTACCTCTGGGGCCGGGCCGAGCCGGCCAACGTCACCGGCGACCCCAACGTGGCCACCGCCTGGGCGAACGTCGCCCCGTAGCGACGGCGTCAGTCCTTGGCGCTGCCCTGGGTCTCCGGGTACAGGTGACTCATCGTGCCCGGCTCGACGCGGCAGGTCTCGATGTAGGTGTCGACGTCGGACTGCTTGAGCCGGATCACCCGACCGAACTTGTACGCGGGCAGCTGCCCCTCGTCGATGAAGCGGTAGAGGGTGCGTGGGGTGATGCCGAGGCGCTCCGCGGCAGCCGAGGGCAACATCGAGGGCGAGGTAGGGCGCATCGGAGCCAACGGCGGGTGATCCCCACGAATTCCGGCCTCCAACGGGGGGCTGGCATGGTCGGCACCAGCGCGGGCTTCCTCGTGTTCCTGTTGCTGATGTTCGCGGCGGTCCAGATCCTCTTCAACCTGTACGCGACCTCGCTCGTCACGGCGGCGGCGCACGACGCGGCTCGAGAGGTCGCGGGTTTCGATGCGAGCGCGAACCGTTGTGCGGCCGTGCCAGCCGCCGAAGCCGGCTTCGTCCAGGCCCTCGGGGAGTACGGCGAACAGGGTCACGCACATCTGGAGTGGACCTGCGCCGATCCCGACATCGTTCGGGTGCGAGTGGTGGCGAACCATCCGACCATCCTTCCTCCACGGATGGCTGGTCTCGTGAGCCTTGGCCATCTCGACCGGACCATCGAGGTCCGGGTGGAGGAGTTCCGTTGAGCGACCGACGGGCACGGGCGCGCGGGGATGCCGGCCAAGTCGGCGGCATCGAGGTGCTCCCGTTCGGTTTCCTGGTCTTCATCGCCGGCACGTTGCTCTTCGCGAACGTCTGGGGAGTGATCGACGCCAAGCTCGCGGTGACCAGTGCGGCTCGTGAGGCCGCTCGAGCCTACGTCGAGGCTCCCGATGAGGCCACTGCAATCACGGCGGCCAACCAGCGGGCACAGGAGACGCTCGCCGCCTACGGCCGCGCCGGAGAGCGAGCCGACGTCGGGGTGCCGTCGGCTCCAGCCGGCCACGTACGGTGCGCCCGGATCTCCATCACGGTCAGCTACGACGTGCCCGCGCTCGCGATCCCGTTCATGGGCGGGTTCGGCGACCTCACCCCGGTGACGTCGACCTACACCGAGCTGGTCGATCCCTTCCGCGACGGCCTCGAGGGGGCCGCAACATGTTGAGCAACCCACGCGATCGAGGCACGGTTCTCCTGCTGTTTCCCGCTGCGTTCCTGGTGATGATCATCCTCGGCGCGATCGTGGTTGACGTCGGCTTGAGTCAGGTTCGCGGGCGCGAGCTCGAAGCCGTGGCGGGGAGCGCGGCCAACGACGCCCTTGGATCACTCGATACTGCTCGACTCCGCAACCAGGGTGAGATTGCCTTCGACCAGGCACAGGCCGTCGCGATCGCACAAGCCGCGGTGGCGGCCGGCCCTCTGCCCAGCGCGACGGTCACCGACGTTGCCATCACCGTCGACGGCGCCGGGCGGCCCCAGATCTCGGTGACCCTCGAACTCGACGTCGAGCTCGTCGTCGCGCCTGCGCTACCGGGCGAACTCGACGTCACCACGATCCGCCGGACTGCCTCGGCCACGATCCTGGGTTGACCGCCCTCGCCGGAGCCCGGCAAACCGGTCTCCCAAAAACGGAAAGGACGTCCCCGCGGGGACGCCCTTCCCTGGAGGGACCTAGAAGTAGATGGTGTCTCCGGCGCGTGCGGTGACCTCGTCGAGGTCGCCGGTCCAGGCGCCCGTCGAGAGGTACTTCCATCCGCCGTCGGCGACGATCACCACGATCGTGCCTTCGTCGATCTTCTCGGCGATGCGGACTGCACCGGCGAAGGAGGCGCCGGACGAGATGCCGGCGAAGATGCCGAGTTCGCTCAACTTGCGGACGTACTCGAGCGACTCGCGGGGGCGCACGATGCGCTTGCCGTCGAGTAGGTCGATACCGCCCCACTTGTCGTAGATCGGGGGTACATAGCCGTCATGGAGGTTGCGCAGGCCGTCGACCATCTCTCCGGCCGGCGGTTCCACTGCCATCACCTTCACCCCGGGCTTGTGCTCCTTGAGGTAGGTTCCGACCCCCATGAGCGTGCCACTGGTGCCGAGTCCGGCGACGAAGTGGGTGATTTCGGGAACGTCGCGCAGGATCTCGGGCCCGGTGCCGTCGTAGTGGGCCTGCGGGTTGGCCATGTTGGCGTACTGGTAGAGGAACACCCACTGGGGGTTTTCGTCGGCCAACTGCTGGGCGTGGCGAACCGCGCCGTTGCTACCTTCCGAACCGGGCGTGGTGATGATCTCGGCGCCGTAGACCTCGAGCATCTGGCGCCGCTCACGGGAGACGTTCTCGGGCATCACGATCTTGATCGGGTAGCCGCGGAGCCGGGCGATCATCGCGAGGGCGATACCGGTGTTGCCCGACGAGGGCTCGATGATGGTCTTGCCCGGGCGCAGGGTGCCGTCGGCCTCGGCCGCCAGCACCATCGCCTTGGCGATGCGATCCTTCACCGAGCCGCCAGGGTTCTGACCCTCCAGCTTCGCGATGATCCGGACGTCCGGGTTTGGGCTGAGCGCACTCACATCGATCATCGGCGTGTTGCCGATCATGTCGAGTACGTCGCGATGCACCGTGACGGAAGCGGTGCTGGTGTCGGCGGCGAGGGGGGCGAGAAGCGTCATCAGATTGATCAACCCGAAGGGAATCCGGTTAATTCCGATCGGGACAGTAAGGATTATATTGAGCAAAAGATGACTTGACCAATCATCTTTCTCCAGTTTTCGTTCAGCTGGCCGCCCTGAGCCGGCGAGTGGAGGTCAGCCGTCGATGATCTCGACCGCTTCCTCGGTGATCTCACCGTCGAGGATCCGATACGAACGGAGGCTCGCTTCTGGGTGCTTGAGCGACACGATGACGAAGCGCCACGCCCCGAACGGGTCGAACCGGGCGGCATCAGCCACGTCGGTCGGCGACGGATAGTTGGTCGAGTGGGTGTGGGAGTGCATCACCCCGATCACCGCGATGCCGGCGTCATCGGCGGTCTTCTCCACCTGGATCATCTCAGCACCGTCGAGCTCGTAGATGGTGCTCGACTCCGCCGCGTTCCGCATGGGGAAGAACCGGACCACGTCGTCGCCACCGTAGGGGCCGGCGAACAGGCCGCACGCTTCGTTCGGCAGACCACGGATCGCATGGGCGACCATCTCGTCGTGCACCGATACGGGGAGCCGTAACACGACGCGCAGGCTACCGGCGACCCGGTACCGTGACCCGCCATGGCGAAGTCGCAGAAGAAGCGTGACATCCCCGCAGGGGCGGTGGCGGTGGCCACCAATCGGGTCGCGCGCCGCGACTACGAGATCGTCGACACGCTGGAGTGCGGCCTCGTGCTCAATGGCAGCGAGGTGCAGTCGCTGCGGGAGAGCAAGGTGCAGCTCGCCGAGGCGTACGCGATCTTCTACCAGGGTGAGCTTTGGTTGGTCGGCCTCCACATCTCGCCGTACTCACACTCCGCAGCCGCGTTCGCCCACGATCCCGATCGGCGCCGGAAGCTGCTCGTGCACCGGGAGGAGCTCGCCCGATGGAGTTCGCGGGTCGACCGCGAGAAGCTCGCCGTCATCCCGCTCGCGCTCTACTTCAAGAACGGCAAGGCGAAGATCGAGATGGCCCTCGGTCGTGGCAAGAAGCAGCACGATCGTCGCCAGGACATCGCCAAGCGCGACGCCGACCGCGAAGCCCAACGCGCCATCGCCCGAGCCAACCGCCACCAGTAGCCATCCGGCTCAGCCTCCAGCGGCGATTTCTGACACATTCGGACCACCAGGCGGTCCTGAGGTGTCAGATAAGCCCGGGGTCAGCCTCCAGCGGCGATCTCTGACACATTCGGACCGCTAGACGGTCCGAATGTGTCAGAAAAGCTGGACTAGCGAAGCTGACCGGGTGGGAAGCTCATCGGCATGATTCGTGGGCCCCGGACCTGACCGCCGGCCCACTTCATGGGCTCCCGGTCGGAGACGTGGAACTCGGGGATCCGCTCCAGCCACACCTTCAGCGCCGTGGTCATCTCGAGGCGGGCCAGGTTCGACCCGGCACACCGATGCACCCCCGAACCGAACGCGATGTGGCGGTTGCGGGCCCGGTCGATGATGAACTCGTCAGGGTCCTCGAAGTGCTCGGGGTCGTGGTTGGCGGCCGGGAAGTTCATCAGCACCTTGTCGCCCTTGTGGATGCAGACGCCACCGACCTCGACCTCTTCGTCGGCTTGGTGCCCAGGTGCCAGAGCGCCGATCCGATCGAGCTCCAGGTGGTGTCGATGCCCGCCACGATCAACAGGTTGGTGATGCCGACCACCACCTCAGGCGTGATGTTGGCCTCCGGGTGATCGAGTTCCATGAAGAGCAGGTCGGTCAGCAGGTCGTCTTGGGGATCCTCCATCCGCTTCTGGACCTCACCGCCGATGAATCCGAGCAGCTCGTCACGAGTCTTCAAGCGCAGCTCCGGATCGTTCAACCCCTCGCCGAGCACGCCGTTCACCCAGATCACGAACTGATCCGCCATGCCGGGATCGACCCCGATCATGTGGGCGATCACCCGCGGCGGAATCTGCTCCGCGTAGTCCTTGGCGCCATCGCACTGGCCGGCCTCGATGAACCCGTCGATCAGGGAGTGGCACAGCTCCTCGGTGTAGCCCTCCCACCTGGTGACCGCCTTCGGGGCGAACGCCGGCAGCAGCATGCGCCGGGTCCAGCCGTGAATGGGCGGATCCGCAGTGATCGGCGCCGCCGCGATCTGCTGCTCGTAGCGCGACATCTCCGGCGCGCCCGGCGCAGGCGGCATCACGAGCACCTGTCGAGACGACAGCTCCGGCACCATCTTCGCCATCGCCCGGATGTCGTCGAACCGCGTCGGGTTCCACGAGCCACCCAGACGATCGGTGTGAGCGATGGGGCACTTCTCCCGCATCTCCGCCCAGATCGGGACCGGATCCTCGACATACGCCTCGTCACGGATGTCGTAGTCGGTGGTCCAGTCCTCGACCGGTCCGCCCGGCTTCCAGATCTCCTCACTGGTCGAGAGATCTTCTTTCGCATGGATGTCCGATTCGGGGTCCCGTACGTCACTCATGACCTAAGACCCTAGACGACTACGGCGTAAGTCGCCGCCCCGACTGTCACATCGAACCGGTACCCTGAGGCACATCTCCCCTCGGGGAGGCCGCACCTTTCCAAGAGACGGCACAACGGGGCTGATCGGTTTCGACGTTGGGACCAGGATGCTTTGACGTGCGACCGGAGTTGCTCAGACTCCTTAAACGGGGCACACACAGAGACGCCGATACGGATGATCTCGCTCTCGCTGCCTGATCTAGGTCAGTAAGCAGAGAGTCATCGCGAGCAGCAATGCCACGCGGGGCCAGACCATCGCAGCCTGTCACCAGAAGCGGTGGTGGACGGTAGGGAAAGACCACTGACAGCAGGCAAAGACCGCTGACACCGGAGAAAGATCCGGCGGTAGGGCACTAGCCCACTCGACCCGGCGAGCTGACAGCCGCAAGTCAGAGCCACGGGAATGGTCGTAGCGCGCCGGGTGACCACCTGACGGACGAGGGTTCGATTCCCTCCAGCTCCACCGTTATTCTCTGCTGCTTCGCGACACCTTCGGTGTCGCTCGCGACGCAGACTCTCCCCCACCGGTTCGCCCGGCCCAGCCGGACCGAACCTCACCCACAACCGGTGTCACTCGCGACGCA
>CAYFLT010000031.1:47845-48644 GCA_964344055.1 uncultured Candidatus Nemicrothrix sp. | reverse complement strand
CTCAACCACAACTACATCGGCACCGAGCACATCCTGCTCGGCCTCATCCACGAGGGAGAGGGCGTTGCCGCGAAGGCGCTGGAGTCGCTGGGCATCAGCCTGGAGGCCGTGCGCAACCAGGTCGAGGAGATCATCGGCCAGGGTGGCTCGTCGCCGTCGGGGCACATTCCGTTCACGCCTCGGGCCAAGAAGGTCCTCGAGCTCAGCCTGCGCGAAGCACTCCAGCTCGGCCACAACTACATCGGCACCGAGCACATCCTGCTCGGCCTCATCCGTGAGGGCGAGGGGGTTGCCGCCCAGGTCCTCGTGAAGCTCGGCGCCGACCTGAGCCGGGTCCGCCAGCAGGTCATCCAGCTTCTCTCCGGCTACTCCGGCTCGGGAGGAAGCGGAGAGGGCAGCCCCCAAGGGGGTGGCTCCAGCGAGAAGGCCGGCGCCACCGCCGGTGGATCGGGCGGCGATTCCGCCTCCGGATCCCTGGTGCTCGACCAGTTCGGTCGAAACCTCACCCAGCTGGCTCGCGAGAAGGGCCTCGACCCGGTCATCGGTCGCAGTCGCGAGACCGAGCGGGTCATGCAGATCCTCAGCCGCCGCACCAAGAACAACCCGGTGCTGGTCGGTGAGCCCGGTGTCGGCAAGACGGCCATCGTCGAGGGTCTCGCCCAGGCGATCGCTGCCGACGACGTGCCCGAGACGCTCCACAACAAGCAGCTCTACACCCTCGACCTCGGCGCCCTGGTCGCCGGCTCCCGCTACCGCGGCGACTTCGAGGAACGCCTCAAGAAGGTCCTGAAGGAGATCA
>CAYFLT010000031.1:13902-47835 GCA_964344055.1 uncultured Candidatus Nemicrothrix sp. | reverse complement strand
CCCGCGGCGACATCATCCTCTTCATCGACGAGATCCACACCCTCGTTGGTGCCGGTGCTGCCGAGGGGGCCATCGACGCCGCGTCGATCCTCAAGCCGATGCTCGCCCGTGGTGAGCTCCAGACCATCGGTGCCACCACGCTCGACGAGTACCGCAAGCACCTCGAAAAGGACGCCGCCCTCGAGCGTCGGTTCCAGAAGGTGGTCGTGGACGAGCCATCGGTGCCTCACACCATCGAGATCCTCAAGGGCCTCCGCGATCGCTACGAGACCCATCATCGGGTCACGATCACCGATCAGGCTCTCGTGGCGGCGGCCAACCTCGCCGATCGCTACATCTCGGATCGCCACCTCCCCGACAAGGCGATCGACCTCATCGACGAGGCCGGTTCCCGCCTGCGCATCAAGCGCATGGAGACTCCGCCGGAGTACAAGGAACTCGAGTCCGAGATCTCCGACGTCGTCAAGCAGAAGAAGGACGCCGTCGAGTCCCAGCAGTTCGAAGAGGCCGGCCGCCTCCGCGACAAGGAGAAGGACCTCCTCGCCCGCCGTGAGTCGATGGAGGGTGAGGCCCGCGCGTCGGGTGTCGACCTCTTCGACGAGGTCGACGAGGAGGCCATCGCCGAGGTGCTGTCGCTGTGGACGGGCATCCCCGTCTACAAGCTCACCGAGGAGGAGACCCAGAAGCTGCTCCGCATGGAGGACGAGCTCCACAAGCGGGTGATCGGCCAGCAGGACTCCATCAAGGCGGTCAGCCAGGCGATCCGCCGCACCCGGGCGGGTCTGAAGGACCCGAAGCGCCCGAGCGGTTCGTTCATCTTCCTCGGGCCGTCCGGTGTCGGCAAGACCGAGCTGGCCAAGACCCTCGCCGAGTTCCTGTTCGGCGACGAGACGGCGCTCATCAGCCTCGACATGTCGGAGTATCAGGAGAAGCACACGGTCAGCCGCCTGGTCGGTTCCCCTCCTGGCTACGTCGGCTACGACGAGGGTGGTCAGCTCACCGAGAAGGTGCGCCGCAAGCCGTTCTCCGTGGTGCTCTTCGACGAGGTCGAAAAGGCCCACCCCGACGTCTTCAACACGCTGTTGCAGATCCTCGAAGAGGGTCGTCTCACCGACTCCCAGGGTCGCTCGGTCGACTTCCGCAACACGGTGTTGATCATGACCTCGAACCTCGGCACCCAGGATCTGCGCAAGGCGAGCCTCGGTTTCACCAAGGCCGACGAGGCGGTCAACTACGAGAAGATGAAGGAAAAGGTCAACGAGGCGCTCAAGCAGCACTTCCGGCCAGAGTTCCTGAATCGCATCGACGACGTGATCGTGTTCCACGAGCTGTCCCAGTCAGAGGTCCGCCAAATCGTCGACCTGATGGTCGCCCGTACCGCCAAGCAGCTGGCCGGCCAGGGCATGGGCCTCGAGCTCAGCGACGCCGCCAAGGATTACTTGGCTCGCAAGGGCTACGACCCCACGCTCGGCGCCCGACCTCTCCGTCGAGCGCTCCAGCGGCTGGTCGAGGACCCCCTTTCGGAACGCCTGCTCTACAAGGAGTTCCGTGCCGGCGAGATCATCATCGTCGACGTCGAGGACGATCCCGACGAGCCGGGCGACCAGATGATCGTGTTCCGCGCCATCGAGGGCTTCGAGCCCCCGGAGCCGGAGCTCGAGGACGCCCTCGACGGCGGCGACAGCAGCGCCACCTTCTAGGCGATCCTCAGTTCGACATCGTGGCGTCGATCGGTGCGATCCGATCGGCCCATGGCATCGCGCGCTCGAGCTGACCACCCAGGCGCATCAGGGTCGACTCGTCGCCCCAACGGGCGATCAGTTGGGTTCCCACCGGCATGCCGGACTCGTCGTCGTGGCCGAGCGGCAGTGAGATCGCAGGTTGTCCTGTGATGTTCCAGATCGACATGAACGCCTCGAAGGTGGCAGTCGTGTCGCGATACATGTGGTGGAGGTCGTCGAAGGGCCGGTAGCCGTCCCACTCACCGACCGGTACCCCGAGGGTGGGGTTGGTGGGGGAGACGAGCACGTCGATCGACTCGAAGAACTCCGCCATCGGCCGGGTGATCGTGTTGAAACGGTCGTAGACGTCGATCGCGTCGGCTGCGCTCTTGCCCAGGCCGTATTCGATGTGCATCCAGGTGTTGGGCTGGAACATCGACGGGTCGAGTTCCTTGCCGAGGGCCGAGACGGCGCCTCGGGCCGCTGCTGCGAGGGAGCATCCCCACGCGTCGACGAGCGTTTCGAGCACGAACTCCGGATCGAGTGGAGGGTCGACCTTCTCGACTTGGTGGCCGAGCGACGCCAGGGTGGCGGCGGTGTTCTCGGCGCCGGCCACCGCGCCGGCGTCGATCGGTCCGAACGGGTTCTCGGTGCACACCCCGATTCGCAGCGGTTCGACGTCGGCCTCTACCTCGAGCAGGTACGGGCGCTCCGGCGGCGGGATGGTGACGGCGTCGCCCACGACCGGCCCCGAGAGGAGGTCGAGCATCAGGGCGGTGTCGCGCATGGAGCGGACGAGGACGAAGGGGCGGCTGAGTCCGTAGAGCCGTTCACCAGCGGGGGCGTAGGAGATCCGCTTGTCGGTGGGGAGGAGACCGACCACACCGCAGAATCCCGCCGGCATCCGCGTGGAGCCTCCGGCATCGCCTGCGGTTGCGATCGGCAGGGCCCGCGACCCGACCAGCGCGGCCGATCCGCCGCTCGATCCGCCGGGGGTCATGCCGAGATTCCAGGGATTGCGGGTGATGCCCCAGACATCGGATTCCGACACGCCGTACATGTGCAGCTCCGGGCCGGTCGACACGAGGATCGAGGCGAGACCGGCCTTGCGGAGCCGCTTCATCATCTCGCCTTCGCTGCGTGCGACCACACCGTCGAGGGCTCGGCAGGCGTAGTCGGCCCTCACCCCGACCGCGGCCGGGGATGAGTCCTTCAAGGCGAGGGGCACCCCGGCGAGCGGCCCGGACGAGTCGGCCTCGAGGGCCTGGTCGAACGGTTCGCCGGCCACGGCGTTGAGGTGAGGATTGACCACGGCCACCGCTTCGCGGGCGACCGCCTCCACCTCCGCCACCGACACGTCGCGGCGGGCAATGAGCTCGGCCAGTCCGATGGCATCGTGCTGCACATATTCAGTGATCTTCATGCGACCTTCCCGGTTCTCTGAGGATCAACCTAGAGGTTGATTGCACTGAGTGCAAGTAGAATGTTAAGGTCCAGGAAGGAGGACATCGCCAGATGCAGCTCGGGGACGCACCCAACCAACCATCGGAGATCAGTGCCGCGTGGATCTCGGCGGTGCTGAGCGACGGGCTCGGCGACCCGGTTCCCGTCGACCGCATCGAGGTCGAGACGATCGGCGGCGGATTCCTCGGAACCGTGGCCCGGATCACGATCACGTCGCCGCATCCCGCCGCCCCGGGAAGCCTCGTCGCGAAGTTCGCCCACTCCGATGCCGGCACCAGGGCCGAGGTGTGGGACGCGGACATCTACCAGCGTGAGGCCCGCTTCTACCGCGACCTGAGGGCCGACATCCCGCTCGCCGTCCCCCGGCCGTGGTTCGTGGCCACCGACCGCGAGCAGGATCGTCACGTCATCTTGGTGGACGATCTGTCCTCCGCCACGCTCTACGACCAACTCGAGGGCTGTCCACCCGAACGCGCCGTCGACGTGGTGGAGGACCTCGCGACACTCCACCGGAGCTTCTGGGAGCGCACCGCCGACCTCGGCGGAACCGTCGGCTGCGCGGTGGACGACGAAGAGTGGTTCTGCCTCTCGGCGAGCGGGATCCCCGCCATGCTCGCCCGGGATGACCTCAGCCCCGCGTTGCGGCACCTGACCGACCACTATGGCGACATCGGGCGGAGCGTGGTGGAGCGGCTCGACCGCCGCCGCACCATCGTGCACTCCGATGCCCGGATCGAGAACGTGTTCTTCGTTGCCGACGGGTCTCGCGTGTGGATCGACTGGGACGGGATCCAGCTCGGTGGCGGGGCTACGGACCTCGCTTACTTCATGAGTCAGAGTCTTGCCATCGAGGACCGGAGGGCGATCGAGACCGACCTCTTGTCTCGCTATGTCGACGTCATCGGTCGTGAGGGCTACGGGCTCGACGAGGTTCGCGCCGACTACCGGCTCGGTATCGCGGCGGGCTGGGCGGTCGGCCTCGCGGTGGTCGGGGTCTACGGCATCAGGGACGACGGCGCGGCCCGGCTGGTGGCAGAGGTGATCGGGCGGATCGCGGCCGCCGTCGACGACCACGACGTCGTGGACGCCGTCCGGTGAGCCCCGTCGACTCTCCGGTTGAACGGCGAGCCGCGAAGCTCGCCCGAACCCGGCGGGCAATCGCCGACGCGGCGATCGAGTTGTTCGTGGAGCAGGGCTTCGCGGCCACCACTGTCGACGCAATCGCCGAACGGGCTGGCGTGAGCCGGCGCTCGTTCTTCAACTACTTCGACACCAAGCAGGCTGCGGCGTTCCCCGATTACGAGGGGCGCACGGCCTGGCTCGACCATCGACTCGGCGAGCTTCCGGAAGTCACCGTCGCGGCTGCTCTGGAACTCGTCGTCGCCGAAGTCCGACGCTTCGTGGGGGACACGGCGCATCGTCACCGCTACCGCCTGCTTCTCCACATCGAGGAATTGCGCGACCACGACATGCGCCACGACCTGGAGTACGAGGAGCTGCTCGCCCGGCACTTCCTCCGATCGTGCCCTGCACCGAGCGCGGCTGAGCAGTTCGCCGCGAAGTTCGACGCCGCGCGGATCGTGGGTGCCTATCGGGCCGCGCTCCTCACCTGGGCCCACGCCGAAGAGGGCTTCGACCCGGCCACAGCGGTGGCGACGGCAATCCGGGAGGACCGTTTCGCGTGAGGTGGACACGCGCTGGCGCCATCACCGTCTAGCGTCATGGCGTGCTTCGGGTGCGTACAGCGGCGATCGGGATCATTCTCGTGGTGTTTGCATCCGCGTGTCGCGTCGACACCACCGTCGACATCGCTGTCAACGACGACGGTTCGGGCGTCGTCACGGTCACCGTGGTGGCCGACGCCGCCGCGGTCTCGCTGATCGTCGACGATCCCGCCGACCTGCAGTTCGACGACCTCGAATCGGCCGGCTGGGAGGTCGCCGGGCCGAACACCGAGGACGGCGGCGTCACCATCGAGGCCACGAAACCCTTCCTCTCGGCACCGGAGCTGCCGGGGATCCTCGACGAGATCGTCGGACCCGGGGTGGTCTTCTCCGACGTCGAACTCGTCCAGGATCACCACTTCGCACGGATCGGCCTCGGCCCGTCCAGCACCGACTACGACTTCAACGCTCGGATCGACCCATCACCCGACCTCGAGCAGCTCGGGGACGAATTCCTCGCCGGCCAGCTCGACGGATCGCCGCTCGGTCGATCCCTCCTGCGGATCGAGACGGACTCCGGCACGTCGTTCGAGCAAGCCCTCTCGCTCACCGTCACGGTGCAGTTGCCGAGCGGCCTCTCCTCCGACACGGCCGAGGTGTCCGACGATACCGGCACCTGGACCTTCGCCTATGGCGACGAAGCGGCCGAGCTCGACGCCCGGGCGTCGATCGACGAGATCATGCCGCGGGTCTGGGCCACGGTGGCTCTCGTCGCGTTCGTGCTCTTCGCGCTGGTTTCACTCTCCCGGCTCGGAAGCTACCTGCTCGCCAAACTACGGGTTCCCAAGGGCCGGCGCCGCCGCGACCAGCGTCAGCGCCAGCTCCGGGCCGCCACTCGTGAAGCCGAAGCGAACCGGCCTCGTCGTCGACTCCTCCGGTTGCTGGTGGTGGATGTGCACGGCGTGGTCGTGCGGCCGACCAACCCGGTCGACGGTCTCCTGGTCCCGCTCATCACCGCGGAGCGGCCCGAGGTCGACCCGGAGCAGATCCGTGAGCATCACCGCCAGTTGGTGCTCGGTCGGCTCTCCCCCGAGGAGTTCTGGAGCGAGGTCGGGCTCGGTCCGATGGCCGAGGAGATCGAGACCCGCTACCTGTCGTCCTTCCGCCTCGTGCCCGGCCTGCATCCCTTCCTCGACCGGATGGCCAACAGCCGGTTGCCGGTCGCCGCGGTCGGCAACCAGCCCCGGGTCTGGGGTGACCGGCTGCGACGGATGGCGTCGCTCGACGGCGTGGTGGCGTCGTGGATGGTCAGTGGTGATGTCGGCTCCACCCTTCCCGAGCCCGCCCTGTTCGAGGCCACCCGTCGCACGATGTCGGTCGACCTGTTCGACTGCTTCTACCTGTCCAATGTGCCCGAGCATCTCGACGTGGCCAAGGACCTCGGGCTCGCCACCGGGCTGTTCGTCACCGGCGCGGAGATCGCGCCCGAGACCGAACACACCGTCGTCCGGGGCTTCGAGGACCTCCTCCGCTCGAGAGGTTCCTAGCTCCGCCAGTTGTTTCGCTGGTGCCAGGCACCCGAAACAACTCCCGTGTCACACGCCTTCCCTAGAGTGCTCACATGGCGAAGACGAGGACGGTTCATCGATGCACCGAGTGTGGTGCGGAGAGCCCCAAATGGGCCGGTCGTTGCGACGGCTGCGGCGAATGGAACACCCTCGTTGAAGAGCTCGACATACGAGAGCCGAGTGCGGCTTCGCTCCCACCGCGATCCACGCCGAAGCCGATGGCGGATGTGGCCGACGAATCGAGCACCGCCCGTTCCACCGGGCTCGGTGAGGTCGATCGGGTTCTCGGCGGCGGATTGGTGCCAGGGTCGGTCACCCTGGTCGGTGGTGAGCCGGGCATCGGCAAGTCGACCCTGCTGCTCCAACTCTTGGGCGCCGCGGCCCACGAGGGCACCCGATGCCTCTATGTCTCGGGTGAGGAGTCGGCCGGCCAGGTGAGGGGTAGGGCCGACCGCCTGGGTGCGGTCCACCCCGAACTCTGGCTGGTCGCGGAGACCGCGGTGCCCCACATCCTCACCCATCTCGAGGAGATGAAGCCCGACCTGGTGGTCGTCGATTCGGTCCAGACGCTCCATGATCCGGCGCTCGCGTCGGCGCCGGGGTCGGTCGCCCAGGTCCGCGAGAGTTCCCACCGGCTGGTGTCCTATGCAAAACAACACGGATGCGCGGTCCTCCTCGTGGGCCATGTGACCAAAGAGGGCACACTCGCCGGGCCCCGGGTGCTCGAGCACGTCGTCGACACGGTGCTCGAGTTCGACGGCGACCGCCACCACGGGCTCCGGCTCTTGCGGGCGAGCAAGCATCGGTTCGGCCCGACCACCGAGGTCGGCCTGCTGCAGATGGACGAGGCGGGTCTCGCTCCGGTCGATGACCCGAGCGGCCTGTTCCTCGCCGACCGGGTCACGGGAATCTCGGGCTCGGCGGTGGTCCCGACCGTCGATGGCAACCGTCCGTTGCTGATCGAGGTCCAGGCGTTGGTGGCGCCCACACAGCTCGCCAACCCCCGCCGATCGGCCCAGGGCCTCGACCACGGTCGCCTCGCGATGTTGCTAGCGGTACTCGAGCGGCGTTGTGGACTCAGCGTGATGAGTTCTGACGTCTACGCCCTGGCAGTCGGCGGCGCCCGTGTCTCCGACCCCGGGGCCGACGCTGCGGTGGCGCTGGCGGTCGCCTCGTCGCTCACCGGCAACCCGCTGGCCGACGACCTCGTCGTGGTCGGCGAGGTCGGGCTCGGGGGAGAACTCCGGCACGTCAGCCACATCAACCGGAGGCTGAACGAGGCGTCGCGGATGGGGTTCCGGAGGGCGATCGTGCCCCACGCCACCGGTGAAGCCCCGGACGGGCTCGCGGTCCTACGGGCACCGACCCTCGCTGCCGCCATCGCCCTCGCAGACGTCGGCAGCCGCTGAACCCCCCATTTCTCCGAACTGGGTGGGTAGACCGTCGGTTTCCGACACCAGGCCCACCCAGTTCGTGGGGGTGTGGTCAGCGGGAGCGAATTGAGAGCTGTTCGCGGTTGGTGATGACGTAGCGGCGATCGGACTGGTCGAGCCAGCCGAGGCGGACAAACGACGCGATCGCCTTGTTGACCCGCTCGCGGCTGGCGCCCACCATTCCGGCGAGTTCCTCCTGGGTGATCGGCAGGGTGAACTCGTCGCTTTCGCCCGCCAGTTCCAGCAGCCGTTTCGCGGTTCGGCCGGTGACGTCGAGGAAGACCGAGTCGGCCAGTGCTTCATCCATCGAGCGGAGCCGTGCGGCGAGGAGCTTCACCACGTTCCAGAGCTCGGACGGTCGATGCTCGTAGAGGTCCTGCACCGGTGCATACGGCACCGCGACCACCGTGGACGGTTCGAGCGCTCGTGCCTCCGCGGAGCGGCCCAGGTTGTCGAACACGCCCATTTCGCCGAACAGGTCACCCGGCTCCATCAGCGCCACGACCGACTCCCGCCCGTCGATCGACTTGTTGGCGATGGCGATCCGTCCGGCCACCACCACGTACAGGTAGTCGGGGGCCTCGCCCTCGCTGAACAGCACGTCGCCGCGACGCAACGAACGTTCGGTCGAGGCGTCGAGAATCTGTTCGAGAGTGCTGTCGTCGAGTTCCGCGAAGAGGAGGGTGGATCGAAGAAGGGTGGTGTGAGACATGTGCGGAGCCCACACTAGTGAGGTGAATCCCTCCGGTGCTGCCAGGATTGGCCCATGGCACTGAGCGAGCCGAAGCCGGAGGTGTGGGTGGTCGTGGTGGCCGCCGGTGCGGGCACTCGCTTCGGCGCACCGAAGCAGTTCCTCGACCTCGGCGGGGAACTCGTCGTCGAGCGATCGATCACGATGGCGGCCCGGCATGCCGCCGGTGTGGTCGTCGTCGTACCCTCGGACCCGACGGTCGCGGTGCCGGAGCTCACCGCGCCACCGGGCGCGTCGTTCACGGTCGTCGTGGGAGACAGCTCGCGGGCTGGCTCGGTGCGTCGCGGCCTGGCCGCGGTGCCGCCCTCGGCCGAGATCGTGCTCGTCCACGACGGCGCCCGACCCCTGGCGACCGATCTGATCTACGAATCGGTGATCGAAGCAGTGGACAAGGGGGCTGACGCGGTCGTGCCGGCCGTACCGCTGACCGACACCATTCGTCGGCGGGGAGATGGGGTGATCGACCGGTCCGAACTGGTCGCGGTCCAGACCCCACAGGGGTTTCCGGCGGAGCGGCTGCGCGCGGCTCATGCGTCGGGAGCGGACGCCACCGACGACGCCACCCTGGTCGAGGCGGCGGGTGGCACAGTGGTGCTCGTGCACGGCGATCGTCGGAATCTGAAGATCACCACCCCGCTCGACCTGGATCTCGCCCTGGCCCTGATCGATCGGGACCGCGATGGCTGAGCCCGACATCCCGTTCCGGGTCGGCCAGGCGTTCGACATCCATGCCAGGTCCGACGACCCCGCCCGGGTGCTCGTGCTCGGGGGAGTCCGGTTCGACGGCACACCGGGGCTCGCCGGCCACAGCGATGCGGATGTGATCGCCCACGTCTGTGCGGACGCGCTGCTCGGGGCCGCCGGCCTCGGCGACATCGGCCAGATGTTTCCCGATACCGATCCCGCCCTCGCCGGCGCCGACAGCATCGAGTTGCTGCGGCAGGTGGGGGCGGCGGTTCGAGACGCCGGGTGGTATCCCGGCAACATCGACTGCTCCGTCGTGCTCGATGCGCCCAAACTCGCTCCAGTGAAGGAACAGATGCAACAGAACCTCAGCGACGCGGTCGGCGCTCCGGTCACCGTCACCGGGCGCCGTACCGAGGGAGTCGGTGCGCTTGGTCGAGGGGAAGGTATCGCCGCATGGGCGGTCGCCCTGGTGGCGCGATGAGCAACGGTCGCGGCGGGAAGGGTGGGCGACGCCCCGGTCCGGCTCGCGGTGGCCCCCGGAGGGCCGCCCCGAAGGGTGGCGGTCGCGGCAAGGGGCAGCAGCGACAACCGCGCCGCCGCGATGGCCAGCGAGGCACGACCCCCATCCGACAACCCGATGAGGGCCGTGGTCGCCAGAGCCTCGGCGGGGATCAGGTCGAAGGCCGCCACGCAGTACGGGAGCTGCTCATGGCCGGCACCCGTCGCACCCGTGAGGTCGTCCTGGCCGGCGACCTCGATCACGCCCCGATCCTCGACGACATCATCGATCTCGCCGACGAGGCGAAGGTCACGATCCGGGAGATCTCGCGGAGCAAGTTCGAGTCGATGACCCGAACCGACGGCGCCCAGGGTGTGCTGGCGACCGCCCAGCCGCTTCGCCCCACCCCTCTGGAGGACCTGCTCGAAGCGGACCGGGACGGCACGCCGCCGTTCCTCCTCCTGCTGGACGGCATCACCGATCCGGGCAACCTCGGCGCAATCCTGCGTACCGCCGAGTGCGCCGGAGTGAGCGGGGTGGTGCTTCCGCGGCACCGGGCTGCCCACGTGACCCCGACCGTGGCCAAGGCCGCGGCAGGGGCGATCGAGCATCTCCGTATGGCGGTTGTCGGCGGTTTGCCGGCAACCATGAAGACTCTGGGAGCGCGAGGCATCTGGACGGTCGGACTCGATGCGGGCGGCGACCGCTCCCTGTTCGATCTCCCGGTCGCGGACGAGCCGGTGGCACTCGTGCTCGGTGCGGAGGGCCCCGGATTGTCGCGCCTGGTCCGGGAGCGGTGCGACACGGTGGCGTCGATCCCACTCCTCGGCGTCCTCGACTCGCTCAACGTGTCGAGTGCGGCTGCCCTCGCGTGTTACGAGATCACCCGACGCCGACTCTGAGTGTCGATGGCGAGCCCGCGACAGGAGTCGAACCTGCGACCTGCTGTTTACAAGACAGCTGCTCTACCAACTGAGCTACACGGGCGTCGTGGCGGCGAACCGCCTGGTTGTGTCAGCGTAGAGGCGGAGCGGCCCCACCCGGGCCGTGTTATCTGCAAGGCTGTCGCAATGGAGCTGACCGAGCGCGAGCGCGCCATCCTCGAACTCGAACGGACCTGGTGGACCGAGCCGGGTCCGAAAGAGGTCGCGATCGCGGAGAAGTTGGAGCTGTCCACCACCCGCTACTACGAGCTCCTCAACGAATTGATCGATCGGCCCGACGCGGAGCACCATGACCCGATGACGGTTCGACGCCTCCGCCGCATGCGAGATCGGCGTCGCCGGAGTCGACAACAGACCCTGGCCCCGGTCAACGAGGAGCAGAGCCGATGACCGCACCCGGGCGTTACGCCGCCGCCGATGGATCCTTCGCCCGCTCCACGGGCAATGCCGCCGCTCGAGGCGGCGCCCTGATCGCGGTCGCGGTCGTCATCGGCTTCCTCCTCCTGTGGAAGGGCGGCGTCGGCGGCGACTCGAGTGCCGCTCCCGTCACCTCCACGGGAAGCGATGCCGGCACGGACAACGACGACAGCGGCGACGATGGTACGGGTGCGGCGGCCGACGACGGCTCCACCGATGATTCCGGCTTCGAGACCGGGGACGACGCCGCGGGCGATGACGCGGCCGGCACCGACACCACCACACCGACGTCCGAAGCGCCGGCCACTCCCACCACCCACCCGGTCAACGAGGTGAAGGTCGTGGTCATCAACGGGGTCGGCGAAGCCGGTCTCGCCGGTGCTCGAATGCAGATTCTCACCACCGCCGGCTACATCGGCGCGGCCGAGAACGCGGCCACGCGCCCGGTCGAAGCGTCGGCGATCTACTACCTCACCGGCTACGACCAGGACGCGGCCGCGGTGGCCCAGGAGCTGGGCGCCGATCCCGCCGCCGTGTTGCGGCCCGCCCCGGCCGATCCCACTGCGCTCGTCGAGGACGCCACCGGGGTCGAGGACTTCCACATCTGGGTCGTGCTCGGCACGGACGCCGTCCTGCACACCAGCAGCTGAGTTTTCCGACCGGCGGTGCCCCACCATCCTCTCGACCCGTTCGGGTGGGCGCCCTCACGCGCCGCCCTGTTCCTCGACTTCGACGGTGTCCTGTCCGACATCACCGCCAATCCCGACGACGCCGTGCCGCGACCCGGCATGCCAGAGCTCCTGGAACGACTACGGGCCAAGCTCGGCCGGGTGGCCGTGGTCTCGGGGCGCCCGGTCAGCTTCCTCGATCCGTTCATCCCGATGGGGATCGACCTCGTCGGGCTCTACGGCCTCGAGTGGCGGACCCGGGGAGTGCACCACACGCTCCATGAGGCCGAGGAGTGGCGGGCGACGATGCGACAGTTGGCCGAGGAGGCCGGCACCCGGTTCGGACGGGCCGCGGTCGAATCGAAGGGCCTCTCGTTGACCGTCCACTACCGCAACGAGCAGGACCGCGCCGACGCCATCACCGAGTGGGCGCGAGACATCGCCGAAGCCACCGGCGTCGAGGCCCGGCCGGCCAAGCTCTCCGTCGAGGTGCATCCGCCGATCCACCGCGACAAGGGGACCGCCGTGGTCGAGTTGGCCGAGGATCTCGATCCGGTTGCCTACATGGGTGACGATCTCGGCGACCTGCCGGCGTTCGATGGGCTCGATCTGCTCGCCAAGCGTGGCGTGGCCACGGTGCGCATCGGAGTGGCCTCCCACGAAGCCCCACCGATCCTGCTCAGCCGGGCCGACCACGTGGTCGACGGTCCCGCCGGGGCCGAGGCCCTGCTCGTCGAGTTGATCGGCCTGGTCGAGTCAGCGCCGGGCTGAAGCCGCCGCCGCCAGCTGGTCTTCGAGCCAGTCCGCCGGCGTGCGCTCCCTGGCCTTCTTCTTCAGGGCGGCGGCCGCGGTGGCGCGGGAGGCTGGGTCTCGGTCGAGTGCCGTGGCCAGGGCGGCCGCTTGTTCGGCGATGTCGTAGGGGTTGACGCTGAGAACGAAGTCGACGAGTTCGTCGTGCACCCCGGCCTCCCGGCTGAGGATCACCGTGCCGTCGGTCTCGTTCACCAACGGACCTTCCTTGGCGACGAGGTTCAGTCCGTCGCGGATCGGGTTGACCACGAGGACGTCGTAGCGGCGAAGGTGGGCGATCGACCGGGGGAAGTCGTCCTCGAAGTCGAGCTCGATCGGTTGCCAGTCGTCGGTCCCCCAGCGGTGGTTGATCACGTCGGCGAGTGACTCGATCTCCTGGCGATACGCCAGGTACTCGGGGAGTCCCTCCCGACTCGGGTATCCGATGGCTCGGAAGACCACCTGGCCACGCAGGTCGGGCCGCTCGGTGAGCAGGAGGTCGTAGGCCCGAAAACCGCGGAGGAGGTTCTTGGAGAGCTCGATCCGGTCGACGCGGGTGATGAGACGACGATCGCCGAGCTCCGCGACGATGGCCGTGGCTTCCTCCTCACAACGTGCACTCCGGGCCACCGCGCCGATGTCCTCGGGGTCGGTGCCGAGGGGTGCCACGAAGGTCTCCGGCTCCCGGCCCAGGATCTCGCGACACGACGCCCGGAAGTCCGCGGCCCACCGCTCCGAGTGGAATCCGCAGATGTCGTGGCCGGCCATGCCCTCGAGCAGCTCGCGGGCGCAGTCGGCTGGCAGGACCCGCATCTGCATCGGAGGAGCGAACGGCGTGTGGGAGAAGTGCACCGTGACGAGGTCGGGCCGGTGCTCTCGCAGCATCGGCCCGAGCAGGGCGAGGTGGTAGTCCTGGACCAGGACGGTGGCGTGTTCGGGGGCGTCGGCGGCCACGACGTCGGCGAAGGACCGGTTGTACTCCCGGTAGGCCGACCAGGCGCGACGCCAACCGCCGTCGATGAGCGGGCGTCGGGAGAGGTCGTGAAGGCCGTGGTACAGGAACCAGAGCGTGGCGTTGCAGATGACGTCGTAGGCGGGACCGAGCACGTCGTCGTCGATGGCAAGGGTGCGGACCCGGAGCCCCTCGGCCTCAATGACTCCTTCGGCCGAGGCGGCGCGATCACCAGGGGACAGGGCCGCTGCGATCCACATCGCGTCGGTGCCGACGACCAGCGGGGCGAGGCCCGACACCAGCCCGCCGGCGCCGCGCTTGGCCACCAGCCGACCGTCGACGTCGGTGAAGGAGAGCGGGCCGCGGTTGGAGACCAGAACCACCGGGGAGGTCACGTCCGCCACGCTAACGGGCGGCCACGATGGAGGGATGCGACTGCTCGCCTGCCCGGACAAGTTCCGGGGCACGCTCACCGGCACCGAGGCTGCCGCCGCGATCGTCGAAGGGGCCCGCGCCGTGGGCTGGGAGAGTGTCGCCCAACCGATGGCCGATGGCGGTGAGGGGACGCTCGACGCATTCGGTGGTGCCAATCGCCAGGCCATGGTCACGGGCCCGCTCGGGGAACCGGTCGAGGCTCCTTGGCGGCTGCGGCACGGACTCGCAGTGATAGAGATGGCCACTGCGTCGGGCCTGCTGCTGTCTGGCGGGCCCGAGCGAAACGACCCGGTCGATGCCACCACCGCCGGCACCGGTGAACTGATCGCCCGGGCGGCCGAGTCGGGCGCCGACCGGATCATCGTCGGCCTCGGTGGTTCGGCCACGACCGACGGTGGGCTCGGAGCGTTGCGAGCGATGGCACCGCTCCCTCGATTCCGCGGCGTCCAGATCGATGTCGCGTGCGATGTGCGGACCCGCTTCGTGGACGCGGCCGAAGTGTTCGGCCCGCAGAAGGGAGCGTCGCCGGCGCAGATCCGGCTCCTCACCGGCCGGCTCGAGCGGCTCGCAGCCGTCTACGAGCGCGAGCACGGCGTTGCCGTCGCCGACCTCGATCGGAGCGGCGCCGCGGGGGGACTGGCCGGCGGTTTGGCCGCAATCGGCGCGAACCTCTGCGACGGGTTCGAGTTGATCGCCGATGCGGTGGAGCTGTACGACGCGATCGAAGCGGCGGATCTGGTCGTCACCGGAGAGGGCCGACTCGACCCGACGTCACTCGAAGGCAAGGTGGTGGGGGGTGTCGTGGACCTGGCTGCGGCGGCCGGCGTTCCGGTCGTCGCTGTCGTCGGTCGGGTGGCCGACGGCTTCGACCCACCGTTCGAGGTGCTCGACCTGACGGAGCACTTCGGTGAGGAGCGGGCCATGAGCGACACCGCTCGCTGTGTGACCGATGCGGTCAGCGATTGGCTTTCGAGGAGATGACCCACGCCGCGACGGCGACGACCACGACCACCACCAGCCCGAACTTGATCAGACCGAGCAGCGACGACAGGACCCATTGGACCGCCGTGATGGCGCCGAATACGGCGAGCGCACCGAGCGCGACGACGGCGGGTAGTGGGAGTCCGCTTCGAGCGGGGGGTTCTCCGGCCTTTTCGATCGCCACACGTCCACGTTAGATCGCGGACGGCCTCGGGACGCCGCGGTGTGAGGATCAGCGGCCGCTGGCGACCGTCTCCCGCACGCCGTCGGCATCTCCCCGAATCGCCACCAGAGCATCGGCGACGTTGAGCAGGGTGTCACCCCATTCGCCGTGGCGGTCCGCCGCGGCATCGAGGGCCCGCCGCGCAGACTCGTCGTCGGTTCCGCTCAGGCACACGACGAGCTCGGCGAGTCGGTCGTGGACGGCGGGACGTTCGGCAACGGCCATTGAGAACCTCGGCAGTCGGGGCGGATCGGACCTCACAGGCATCGACGTGTTCCGCGGCCGACTGAACCCCGAGTCGGCGAAATCTGCCGGCTCGGGCGTGATCAGGGTCACGTTTCGACCAGGCGGTGACGGGCCCTTATCCCGATAGGGTTGGTCGGGATTCGATCTTTCACGAAGGAAGCGTCATGAGCGTCATCGTCAGAGTGCCCACCACCTTGCGTACTCTCACTGCCGGACAGTCCGAGGTGTCCGTAGAGGGCGCCACCGTGGCCGATGCCCTCGAGAGCCTCGAGAGCGCCCATCCGGGGTTCAAGGAGCGCCTGCTCGACGACGCAGGCGAACTGCGCCGATTCGTGAACGTCTTCGTCAGCGACGACGACATCCGGTTCATCGATGGTCTCGCCACACCGGTGCCCGATGGTGAGACGGTCTCGATCGTCCCTGCGGTGGCAGGCGGCTGAACCGGCGCCGGTGCTCGCACCGGCGCCCTGGTTGCGATTCAGACCTACTCCGGATTCAATTAGCAGTCTCAGTGTGAGAGTGCCAACGGAGGAATGATGGCCAAGACCATTCAGTTCGATGAACAGGCCCGCCGCGGTCTCGAGAAGGGCATGAACCAGCTCGCCGACGCGGTTCGTGTCACCCTCGGCCCCAAGGGCCGCAACGTGGTGCTCGAGAAGAAGTGGGGCGCCCCTACGATCACCAACGACGGTGTGTCGATCGCCAAGGAGATCGAGCTCGAGGACCCCTACGAGCGCATCGGCGCCGAGCTGGTCAAGGAAGTCGCCAAGAAGACCGACGACGTCGCTGGTGACGGCACCACCACCGCCACCGTCCTCGCCTGGTCGATGGTCCGTGAGGGCCTGCGGAACGTCGCCGCCGGCGCCAACCCGATGTCCCTCAAGAAGGGCATCGAGGCCGCGGTCGAGGCTGCGGTCGGTTCGATCCGGGAGAACTCGCAGGACGTCTCGGAGAACAAGGAACAGATCGCCAACGTGGCGGCGATCTCGTCGGCCGACACCGAGATCGGCTCCACCATCGCGGAGGCCATCGACAAGGTCGGCAAGGACGGTGTCATCACCGTCGAGGAGGGCCAGACCTTCGGCCTCGATCTCGACTTCGTCGAGGGCATGCGCTTCGACAAGGGCTACATCTCGCCCTACAGCGTCACCGATGCCGAGCGCATGGAAGCCGTGCTCGACAACCCCTACATCCTCCTCGTCGCCTCGAAGATCAGCGCTGTTCGCGATCTCGTGCCGGTGCTCGAGAAGGTCATGCAGTCGGGCAAGCCGCTGTTGATCATCGCCGAGGACGTCGAGGGCGAGGCGCTCGCCACCCTCGTGGTCAACAAGATCCGTGGCACCTTCACCTCCGTCTCGGTAAAGGCCCCCGGATTCGGTGAGCGTCGCAAGGCGATGCTGCAGGACATGGCCATCCTCACCGGCGGTCAGGTCGTCAGCGAAGAGGTCGGCCTCAAGCTCGACGGTGTCGGCCTCGACATGCTCGGCGAGGCTCGCAAGATCGTCGTCACCAAGGACGAGACCACCATCATCGAAGGCTCCGGCGATGCCGCCGACGTGAACGGCCGGATCGCCCAGATCAAGGCCGAGATCGAGAACACCGACTCCGACTACGACCGCGAGAAGCTCCAGGAGCGGCTGGCCAAGCTGTCGGGTGGCGTGGCCGTCCTCAAGGTCGGCGCTGCCACTGAGGTGGAGCTCAAGGAGAAGAAGCACCGCATCGAGGACGCGGTGTCCACCACCAAGGCTGCCATCGAGGAGGGTGTGGTCGCCGGCGGCGGCACCACCCTGATCCGGGCCCAGGCCGCGGTGAACGCAGCCGCTGATGCGCTCGAGGATCTCGACGAGCAGACCGGTGCGCGCATCGTGGCTCGCGCCCTTGAAGGTCCCCTCACCCAGATCGCCGTCAACGCTGGCATGGAGGGTGGCGTGGTCGTCGAGCGGGTTCGCAACCTCGACGGCAACAACGGCCTGAACGCGGCCACGGGCGACTACATCGACCTGGTCGAGGCCGGCATCATCGACGCCGCCAAGGTCACCCGCTCGGCCCTGCAGAACGCAGGCTCGATCGCGGCCTTGTTCCTCACCACCGAGGCCGTCGTCGCCGACGCCCCCGACGAGGGTGGCGGAATGCCCGGCGGCATGCCCGACATGGACTTCTGAGCGAAGCTCAGAAGTCAGCAGAAAGAACCCAGGGTCGGCCCTCGCCTCGGCGGGGGCCGATCGCCGTTTTGGGGCCGTCGAGTACTGTGCCGACATGAACGGTCCTGAACTGCATCCGTCCAATGCCGAGTTGGCACCCCTTCTCGGGGTGTGGCGGGGCCGAGGCGAGGGGGCCTACCCGACCATCGACGACTTCTCCTACAACGAGGAGTTGACATTCGGCCACGTCGGCAAGCCGTTCGTGGCCATGTCGCAGAAGACCAAGGACGCGACGACGGAGCTACCGCTCCACGCCGAGGCGGGCTACTTCCGACCTCAAGAGGACGGCTCGGTGGAGCTGCTTCTCACCCAGCCGTCCGGCATCGTCGAGATCCTGAGCGGTGCTGTCACGCCGGCTGAGTCCGGGGTCGAGATCGACCTCACCTCGACCACTGTGGTCGGCACGCCGTCGGCCAAGGACGTGTCCGAAACCCGTCGCCGATATGTGGTGGACGGTGACTCGCTGGTGATCGACTTCTGGATGGCGGCGGTCGGCGAGCCCATGACCCACCACCTCACCAGCCGACTCAGTCGGGCGTGACCACGTACCGCTGAAGGGCAGCCACCATCTCCTCGGGGAACCGGGTGGGCTTGCCTTCCACGGTGAGCATGCCGGCCCGGAGGTCCTGGCTGGCGATCAGCTGATCACCCCGGACGATCCGCTGGCGCCAGGTCGAGGTCACCCGCTTGAACTCCAGGATCTCGGTCTCGACCGTGAGTTCGTCGTCGGCTTCCGCGGAGGCGTGGAACTTCGTGTTGATCTCCGACACCACGATGACCCGCCCGTTGGCCTGCATGTCGGCCAGTGAGTAACCGGCATCGCTGAGAAGCTCGACCCGGGCCGACTCGAAGTAGGAGATGTATACCGAGTGGTTCACGTGGTTGTACGGATCCAGTTCGTAGAACCGGACGCGAAGGTTCGTGCGGTGGGGCATCGGGGCCGAACGGTAGTCCGCCTCCGAAACTTGGGCACCCAGGGGAGAGAGATTCGCCCCCTCGTACCCAAATTCCGGATCGCTTGGGAGGCGGTAGCCTCGCGGGGATGAAGGGGAAGTCGCGCAGCGAGCGCCGGCTGGTCCGGCCGTGGTCGGCGGACGGCCCCGACGCGGGTCGACGGCCCGAGATGGTGGCCGCCGAGGAACCGATGGCGATCGAGATCGATGGCGTACGGGTCGCCACCACCATGCGCACCCCCGGCAACGACTTCGAGCTAGCCGTGGGTTTCTGCCACAACGAAGGACTGCTGGACGGCGCACCGGTTCGCGAGGTCCGCTACTGCGCAAACGGGTCGGCGGCCGCAACTGCCTTCAACATCGTGAGTGTGTCCTCCGGGGGCGAGGCACCTCCCCCCACACCGAGGCTGGCAACCACGACCTCGTCGTGCGGTTTCTGCGGCACCGATGAGATCGACGAGCTGGCCGCGAAGCTGCCGCCGGTCGACGGCGCGCCACTCGACTGGAGTGTGCTCGCCGAGGCGCCGGAGAAGCTCCGGCCCGTACAGGATCTCTTCGACGTCACCGGGGCGGTCCACGCCGCGGGGGTCGTCGACCCCGATGGGGGAGTGTCGCTGGTGCGAGAGGACGTCGGTCGACACAACGCCGTCGACAAGCTGGCCGGCCGACTCCTCCTCGACGGTCGACTGCCTGCCGTCGGCAGGGGTGTGGTGGTGAGCGGGCGAGCCAGTTTCGAACTCGTACACAAGGCCTGGGCGGCGGGGTTCCGTGCCCTGGTCGCGGTGAGCGCGCCCACCGCATTGGCGGTGGCCAGCGCCGAACGGGCGGGGATGCAGCTGGCCGGGTTCGCCCGCGACGGTCGGCTCACGATCTACTCCGACGGCTGACGGGCCTGATTCCACCATGCCCGCGAAGCTGCTCGGAATCCCCTACGACGCCCACTCGTCCTTCCTCCGGGGTCCGGCTGCAGCACCCCCGGCGATCCGTGCGGCGCTGACGTCCGGATCCGCCAATTGGTGCAATGAATCCGGCGACGATCTCGATCCGGAGATCCGCACCGACTGGGCCGATCTCGGCGACCTAGATCTCCCAGATCCGGTGGAGCCGACGCTGGAGGCCATCCGGGCGGCGGTCGGGGACGCCACCTCCGATGGCTCGCATCTGCTGTCTCTGGGTGGTGACCACCTCGTCACCTGGCCGATCGTCTGTACACTCACCGACCGGTTCGACGACCTGACGGTGGTGCACTTCGATGCCCACCCCGACCTCTACGACGAGCTCGACGGCGATCGCTTCTCCCACGCATGTCCGTTCGCCCGCATCATGGAGGAGGGCCGGGTGGCCCGCCTCGTCCAGGTCGGGATCCGGACCTTCACCCCACATCAACGTGCGCAGGCCGATCGGTTCGGCGTCGAAGTCCACGAGTACCGCGACTGGAACGGCCGGGTGCCTGAATTGACGGGGCCGGTCTACGTGTCGATCGATCTGGATGCCCTCGATCCGGCCTTTGCGCCGGGTCTGTCCCACCACGAGCCAGGTGGGATGAGCACCCGGGAACTGCTCACCGCGCTCCGTCAGATCGGCGAGAGCCCGGCGACCGTGGTCGGTGCGGACGTGGTCGAGTTGAACCCGGACCGCGACGTCGACGGAGTGACGGCGATGGTGGCAGCCAAACTGGTCCGCGAGTTGCTCGGGCTGCTGCTCGATTCAGCGGCCGACTGACGCCGAGTAGCTCTCGAATCCGGCCGCCACCTCCGCGGCATAGCGCCGAGCGCCGGTCTGGAGGTACTCCATCGCGTTGAGGGCGGCCTCGTGGGCCTCGAGACTGGACCCGGCGACACAGTCCTCCACCACCCGGCAGAAGTAGTCGTGCTGGTGGGCGTCGACGAAGGTGTAGTGCACGCAGACGTCGGTGTGGCCGCCGACCAGGAACAAGGTCTCGGCACCGAGGCCCTTGAGCAGGATCTCCAGCTCGGTACCGAAGAAGCACGAGTAGCGGCGTTTGCGGATGAAGTAGTCGTCGGGCCGCATTCCGAGCTTCGGATCGATCTCGGTGCCGGGGTCGCCTTCGAGGAGGTGAATGCCCTCCGCGCCGTCCAGCTCCCGTCCGAAGTCGACCAGATCCCGTCGGTGTGCCTCCTGGAAGAAGATCACCGGGACGCCGCAGTCTCTCGCCGTCTGGATGAGGCCCGGGACGCCGTCCATCCGTGCGTCGTAGCCGGGCATCAGCGGGATGGACGCGTCGCCTCCGTCAGAGACGTTGGACTCACCCCCCTGGATGTCGATGACGATGAGGGCGGGCCTCCCCTCGATGAGCGTGCGTGCGTGGGCGTTCATGAATCCCTCAGTCGGTGCGGCCGGGAATCTGGAGATGACGCTCCCACCATTGCAGGAGCAGGCTCAAGGCCAACGTGAGCGTCACGTAGATGACCGCGAGGATGAAGTACGACTCGCGGATCCGGAAGGTGGAACCGAGGTAGATGCGGGCCTCGTAGGTGATCTCGCCCACCGCCAACACCGAGACGAGCGATGTGTCCTTCATGAGGGCGATGAAGTCGTTGCCCAGGGCAGGCAGCGCGTTGCGGAGGGCCTGTGGGAGGACGACGTGGCGGTTGGTTCTGTAGCGCCCGAGCCCGACGGCCTTTGCCGCCTCGATTTGCCCTGACTCCACCGATTGGATGCCGGCGCGGAAGACCTCGGCGATGAACGCCGCATAGAACAGACAGAGGGCAGCGCCACCCCGCCACGCCATGCTGATGTCGCGAGTCCTTATGTCGAGCAGGCTGGCGAGATCCCGGGTCAGGACGAACGCGACGACGAAGAGCCAGACGAGCATCGGCATGCCGCGGATGAACTCGATGTACACCTGAGCGATCGTGGCGATGAAGCGGTTCTTCGAGAGCCGGGCCATGCCGATGAACAGGCCCAAGGGCATGGCGACGATGAACGCCCCGACCGTGAGGTAGAGCGTGAGCTTCAACCCAGGGATGATGTTGTCCCAGGCCTCGTTGTAGGCGTCGTTGGTGACGATCTGGACGCCCATGTAGGCGATGATCGCCAGCATCACGACCAGCCACCATTCGAAGCCGCGGATGCGGAAGAGGTTGTCGACCGGCGTGGTCGCCGGAGGTTCGTAGTGCGGAGCGGCCATGGGTCCCCCAAAATGCAGAAGGGTGCGCCAGCCCAGGCCGGCGCACCCTTCCTAGTGCAGATTCACTGCATCAGCGACGCTGATCAGCCCTCGATGTCGTCGTAGGTGACGGTGAAGGAGTCGGTGAAGTACTTCTGACCGAGCTCGTCGAGGAAGCCGCTGTCGCGCATCTGGTCGATGGCGTAGTCGACGGCCGGGATGATGTCGCTGTCCTTCGGGAAGATGAAGCCGAGCGGATCGGCTTGCAGCGCGTCGTCGACCAGTTCCACGGCGTCGGCGTTCTCGCCGACGTAGCCCTGACCGGCCGCGTCATCGATGATCACGGCATCGACGTCGCCGTTGATCAGCGCCTGCACGGCCAGACCGAACTGATCGAATGCGTTGATGCGATCGTCGCCGCCCAGGAGCTCGACCGCGAGCTCGAAGTTGGTGGTGCCGACCTGGGTGCCGACGATGGCGTCGCCGTTGATGATGTCGTCGGCACTTGTGTAGCGATCGTCGCCCTTGGCCACGATGAACTTCTGGTCGACGGTCATGTACGACTGCGAGTAGGCGACGATCTCCTTGCGCTCATCGGTGATCGAGATGCCGTCGGCGGCGGTGTCGAGCTCTCCCTGAGCCACCTGATCGATGACGTCGGGCCAGCCGGCCACCACGAAGTCGGCTTCGCAGTTGATGATGCGGCAGATCTCGCGCCAGGCGTCGTAGTCCCAGCCTTCGCCCTCGTCCCCGCCGGCGGGCACGTAGTTGAAGGGCAGGTAGGCGTTCTCGACGCCGACCGTCACGGTGCGGCCGCCGAGATCGAACTCGCCATCACCGCCTCCGGACGATGAACTGTCGCTGTCGTCGCCACATGCGGCCGCGATCATGACGATGGCGAGCAGCACGGCAACGAGCCGCGCGAAGCGGCGTTGTGAAGTACGCATGAATTCCTCCTCCAGTGGCGGGACCTTCCGCCGGTGGGTGAAAAACCCTATCCCTGCGTCGGGTGACCTGCATCGCGTTGTCGCGGGTTTGTCGAACAGCGTTCAGCCGAGGCTCACGACGTAGGCGGCAACTGCGTTGATCTCGCTGGCAGTCAGGGTGCCGACGAAGGAGGGCATGCCGTCGCGGCCCGCGCTCACAATGCTCGCCACGAATCCGGGATCGGAGAGCGGGTGCAGGGATGGGCCGATGTCGCCGGCACCGGTCGGGCCGTGACACACCGCGCACTCGGCCGCGAAGACGGCCGCCCCGTCCGCACTCGGCACGGTGGTCGGGGGCACGGTGGTGGGAGGTGCGGTCGTCGAGGGAACGGTGGTGGTCGGCGTCATCGTGGTGGTCGGTGGGGCAGTGGTCGTCGTGGTGGTCGTAGTCGTGGTCGTCGTGATGGTGGTGGTCGACGCCAGCGAAGTGGTCGACGCCAGCGAAGTGGTCGTCGATGGCCGAGCGGTGGTTGTGGTCGACGGCGTGGTGGTCGGGGGCGAGGTCGCACTCGTCGGGGCCGGGGTCGTCGACGGCGCCACCGACTCGGTTGCGCCGGCGCATGCGGCGATCACGAATGCAAGGATTGGTACGAGCGCAGCGGCCCGCGATCGCCGGGATCTCACACCGCGTATTCGGCGAGCCGGTCGTAGAGCTTGATCGCCTCCTCCAGCACCGGCTCGAGCCGGGCGGGAAGCGGGTGGGGGGACGGCTGGTAGGGGGCGAAGCCGGTCGACTCGTGGACGTTGTGGTACCAGTGCGGCGCCCACGCGCCGTCCTCGGGCTTCGGGCCGACCGGCCACGACAGCATCGCCTCGTCGAACTCGAGCCCCAGCCGCGTGCACACCCGAGCGAGCACCCCGGCCGGGTCCTCCCGAAGCCGACGAGAGTCGATCACGATCGGCGTCCCTCCCTCCGCCAACACCGCGTCCAACAAGACGACGGACTCGACCAGGCCGGTGTCGGACAGATCACAGCCGGGCAACTGGATCGAGAGGGATGCCAGCATCTCGCGCGGGTGGCGGACCAGGAGGATGTTCTCGGTGTGACGGAGATGGCTCCGGTCCACCCCCTTCAGGTGGTGGGCCATCTGCTTCATGTAGAAGACCGGCGTCGGGCACGGTCCGAGGATGACGTCGCGGATCACCTCGTCGGCGTCGGTCGACTGGCTCGCCAGGACCTCGGCGACCCCGGGATGGTTCCGATCGTCGATCGACAGGTAGTGGGCGTAGAACGGCTCGTCGTAGACGGTCGTGTCGGCCCGCTGACGCCACGAGTACATGAGCGCGGTCGAGATGTTCCGCGGCCCGGACCAGCACTGGATGCGCGTTACCTTCGCTGCATCCGCAGAACCGCGGTGATCCTCCTCACGCGCGGCATCCGCAGAACCGCGGTGATCCTCCTCACGCGCGGCATCCGCAGAACCGCCGTTCATGAGTCGGACACCTCTGCGGCCAGACGCGATTCGTAGAGCTCCCGTAGCCGGCGGGTCATGGCGCCCTGCTCGCCGCTGCCGATTGTGCGCCCGTCGATGGTGTGGACGGGAGTGAGCCCACCGAAGGTGCCGGTGACGAACGCCTCGTCGGCCGCGTAGACGTCGGTCAGCGAGTACGCGCACTGGCGGGTCCCGATCCCGGCCGCCTCCGCGACCTCGAGGACCAGCGCGGACGTGATGCCGTTCAGGTTGTACTGCCCGGTCGAGGTCCACACCTCGCCGTTGCGGACGATGAAGAAATTGGTGGCGTTGCAGGTCGCGACCGCTCCGGTCGGGTCGAGCATCAACGCCTCGTCGGCGCCGGCCGCGGTGGCCTGCACGAGGGCGATGACCTCGTGGAGCTTCGAGTGACAGTTGAGCTTCTGGTCGAGCGTGTCGGGTGGGGGCCGGCGCACCGTGGCGGTGAAGAGGGAGATCCCGCGGTCCCGGACCTCCGGATCGGCCGCCTTGTGCTCGGCGATGATCACGACGTTCGGTCCGCCCACATTGTTCGACGGATGTTGTGACGGGGTCTTCTTGTCGCCCCGGGTGACCATCAGGCGGATGTGCACGTTGTCGTGCATGTCGTTGCGGTCGATCGTCGCCCGGAGGGCCGCCTCGACACCGGTCCGGTCAAGTCCGATGTCGATCCCGGTGGCGGCAGCGCCGGCGAACAAGCGGTCGAGGTGGCGATCGAGGAAGGCCAGCACACCGTGGTGGAGGCGGATCCCCTCCCAGATGCCGTCGCCGACGAGGAAGCCGCTGTCGAAGACCGACACCTTCGCCTCGTCGCGGGGAAAGAACTCGCCGTTGATGTAGATCTCGATCGACTCGTTGCGTTCGTCGGCCAGGGCCTGATGGGTGGAGCGGGAGGGGTTCACAGCCCGAAAGGTATCTGCTGGTGGCCACTCCGTAGACTTCGACCATGCTTGATCCCGTCACCATCAGCGAAGGCCTCGCGGTCGTCCATCTCTTCTGCGCCCGGACCCCCGAGACCGACGATGAAGCGATACTCGCCGCCGTCAAGCAGGCCCAGACGGTCGATGTCCAGGTCGTCACCGCCGCCATCCTCGGCCACAAGGCCGAGCTCTGTTTCATGGCGCTCGCCCCCGACATGTGGCTCCTGCGCGACTTGCAGACCGGTCTCACCAACGCCGGGCTGATCATCGTCGACAGCTATGTGTCGATGACCGAGCTCTCCGAGTACGCCGCCGGCCTCCCAGAGGAGATGCGCAACATGCGCCTCTACCCGGAACTGCCACCAGAGGGGAAGTACGCCTACTGCTTCTACCCCATGACCAAGCGGCGTGAGGCCGAGAACAACTGGTACCAGCTCGACTTCGACGACCGGAAGGACCTGATGATGGAGCACGGCACCTCCGGGCGCGCCTTCGCAGGCCGGATCGTGCAGCTCGTGACCGCGTCGACCGGCATCGACGACTGGGAGTGGGGCGTCACCCTCTTCGGCGTCAAGATCGACGACATCAAAGACGTCGTCTACACCCTGCGCTACGACCGGGCGTCGGCCGTCTACGGCGAGTTCGGCACCTTCTATGTGGGAATGGTCGGACCAGCCGACGACATCATCGCCCGGACTGCCTGATCCCCGTTGCTTCCGGGGTCTGACCCCGGCGCTTCTCACGGGTCACCGGCGGGGAACGTTCCCGAACCGGTGCAGTGTCTGGCTGATCGCCTGCTCGCGCAGGTAGAGGCGGAGTTCGAGTCGACCGCTGGGAGTCACCGGCTCGTCGATGATGTGGACGTCGTGGTCGACGGCCGCCTCGCGCAAGGACTCGGGAACGGTGCCCACCATGCGGACCCGCCCCCAGCGGCGCGTGGCCAGCGAGGCCTCGAACTCGCCATCGGGGACATCGGAGGCCCGCGACAGGGTCACTCCCGGATTGACCCGCGCCGCGGCGGATCGGGCCCGCTCGACTTCGGCAGGATCTCCGTCCTCGGCCGCTCGGATGACGACCGACGGGTGCGGGAGATATCGAAGGCCGTTGCGTTCACAGAAGAGACCGGTCGGGTCGTGCTCGCGACCGTAGTGCTCGTGGAGCCACTGGGTGTCGGAGTCATCGGCGCCACCGAGAGGCCCGCTCGCGGCCCAGTGACCCAGCTGCAGCAGATAGTCCGTGCCGCCCGCCTTTGCGCCCAGGCCGACCGAGGATCCCTTCCACCCGCCGAACGGCTGCCGTCGGACGATGGCGCCGGTGATGCCTCGGTTCACGTAGGCGTTTCCCACCTCGACCGCGTCGAGCCATCGATCGATCTCGTTCTCGTCGAGAGAGTGGAGACCTCCGGTCAGGCCGAACGAGCTGTCGTTCTGGATCCGGATCGCGTCATCGAGGTCGTCGGCACGGATCAGACCGAGGACCGGTCCGAAGCACTCGGTTCGGTGGAACCAGCTCCCTGGAGCGACGCCGGTCCGGATCCCGGGCGACCACAGGGCTCCCGAGTCGTCGAGCGGGCGCGGCTCTACGAGCCAGGCCTCCCCCGGATCGAGCCGGCGAAGCCCGCGGTCGAGCCGATCGGTGGGTGGCCCGATGGTGGGGCCGTAGTTGGGGCCCGCCTCGGTCGGCCAGCCGATCCGCAGGCTCTGGACCGCATCGGTGAGCTGACGCACGAACCGCGGATCGTCGGCCACGCCAGCGACGAGGATGCCGAGGCTGGCAGCGGAACACTTCTGCCCGGAGTGGCCGAACGCCGAACGGACGAGATCGTCCACGGCATGGTCGATGTCGGCATGCGGCGTGATCACCAGAGCGTTCTTGCCGCTCGTCTCCGCCAGCACCGGCTGGGCCGGGTTCCATCGCCGGAACATCTGTGCCGTCTCGGTCGACCCGGTGAGGATCACTGCGTCCGCTCCGCCGACCAGTGCGTGTCCGACCTCGTCGTCCGGGGTCCGGACGAACTGGAGGACGTCGTCAGGGACGCCGGCCGCGTGGGCGGCTTCGACGACGAGCTCAGCGCACCGAGGAGTCTCGGGAGCCGGCTTGAGCAGTACGGCGTTCCCGGCGGCCAGGGCGGCCATCGTCCCTCCGGTGGGGATGGCCACGGGGAAGTTCCAGGGCGGTACGACCGCCACGACTCCGAGGGGCGCGAACCGGGCACCTTCCACCTCGTCGAGTTCGAGCGCCTGGTCGCCGTACCAGCGGGCGAAATCGATGGCCTCGGAGATCTCGGGGTCGGCCTCGGCGAAGGTCTTGCGTGCCTCCTCGGCCATGGTGGCGAGGAAGTCGCCGCGGCGCCGGTCGAGCTCACCGGCAACCGCCCAGAGGATTCGGCGGCGGGCCGGGGCCCCCAACGAGGCCCAGGCCGGCTGGGCGAGCCGGGCGGCGTGGAGTCGTTGCTCGATGGCCGCCACATCGGTGGTGACCGCGGTCGTGGGTGACTCGACGCCGAGCTTCCGTACGGTCTGTAGCCAGTCCTGGACGGCAGGAACGGCCGGGTCGGTGTCGGGATGGTTGGCGAAGCCCTCGTCGAGGCTCGGCATCCTGCCCTCCCGCCGGGGGTCGGCCGGCACGATGTGCCGCTCCGCGACTGCCCGGCGGAATCGTGCCTCCTCAGTGGCGAAGGCGGTGTCGCCCGGCTGCATCGCGAAGAGGTGGCGGAGGAAGTTGTCGCCGGAGGCGTTCTCGTCGAGGCGCCGGATCAGATAGCTGATCGCGACGTCGAAGTCCGCTCGGGACACGATCGGTGTGTAGAGGAGCAGGTCGTCGGTCGAGGCGTGTACGGCCCGAGCGTGGGCGGGCGCCATGCCTTGCAGCATCTCGTAGTCGACTCGATCGCCGAGCCCGCGCTGTTCGGTCAGGAGCCGGGCCCAGGCGACGTCGAACAGGTTGTGGCTGGCGATACCCACCCGAACCGCAGCCGACCGTTCCTCGGTGAGCGCCCAGTCGAGGCAGCGTTTGTAGTTGGCGTCCACCTCGGCCTTCGTCTCGTAGGGCGCCTGTGTCCAGTTGTGCATCGCGGCGTCGACGCGTTCCATGGCGAGGTTGGCGCCCTTCACCAGCCGGACCTTGATCGGTGCGCCACCGTTTCGCCTCCGGTCGATCGCCCACTCGGTGAGCCGGCGGAGTGCGTCGTAGGAGTCGGGGAGATAGGTCTGCAACACGATGCCGGCTCGGAGGTCGCGGAAGTCCGGCTCGTCGAGGACTTCGGTGAATGCCGCGAGTGTGAGGTGAAGATCTTTGTACTCCTCCATGTCGAGGTTCACGAACGTCCGTGGCGATGTCGCGTGCGCTTCGGCGTAGAGACGACGAAGGGGTGCCTTGACCCTCTCGAGCGAGTCGTCGAAGGACCAGAGGTCGATCTGGGCGGCCACTGCAGAGGCCTTCACCGACACATACGTGACCGCAGGATCGGCAACCAGGTTCAGCGTTCGCCGGAGGCGGCGCTCGGCCTCGGCGTCGCCGAGCACGGCCTCGCCGAGGAGGTTGATGTTGAGTGCCACCTCGCCACGGTGGCTGCGGATGTGGCGGCGCAGGGTGTCGGGATCGGCGTCGACCAGCATGTGTCCGACGAGTTGGCGCAGACGGAACCGGGCCAGCGGCATGACGAGGCGTGGGATCACCGGGGCGAGACGAGCGCCGAGCCGGAGCAGGGTTGCGTCGACGACGCCGAGGAACCCCGGGAGATCGGCGTGGCGAACGATGTCGGCCAACTCCCCGGCCGCGAGTCGGATGTCGGCGTGACGCGCGACCCGGTCGATGTACTGCATTGCGAAGTCGACACCAGCAGGCTCGTCGATCAGCGCGTGAAGCCGGCCCACGGCCCGACGTTGGGAGGGGGTCTCGTGCTCTGACGCTGTCCCCAGCCATTCGGCGACGAGGGAAACGGCCCTGTCCACGAGTGCACCTTCTACGAGTTGTTCGGCATCAGTCGGACCCATGCTTCCAGTCTGAGGAGTCGGCCCGATGGGGTCTTGTACGATCTCGGCTCGGATGACGGATCCTGAGAGCAAACTCGCCGCGGTCGACGCCGAATGGCAGCTGCTGGCCCTGCTCGACGACGTCGTCAACGTCATGTTCTGCGCCAAGGGCCTGGACGGGCGCTACCTGGCGGTCAACTCGGCGTTCGTCCGCCGGTCGGGTCGGCGCTCCAAACGAGACGTGCTCGGACAGCGGGCGACCGACCTGTTCCCGGCCGCGCTTGCCGAGCGCTACGAGGAGCAGGATCAGCGGGTGTTCGACCACGACGAGGTCCTCCACGACGAACTCGAACTCATCCGCCGGCCGGATCACTCCCTCGGGTGGTATCTCACCACCAAACGACCGATCCACGATGCGGAGGGCCGGGTCGTCGGGCTGGTGTCGGTGAGCCGCGATCTCGTCACCCCGGACGAACGCGGGATCTCGGTCGAGTCGCTCGAACCGATCGTCGCCGCGGTTCGGGGCAGCGTCGACGAGCCCCCGACCGCCTCGGAACTCGCGGCCCTCGCCCAGTGTTCGAGCGGTCAGCTGGACCGCCGCATGAAGAAGGTGTTCGCTCTGACGACTGGCCAGTACGTCCTAAAGGCGAGGATCGATCACGCCGCTGATCTCCTGCAACGCACCGAGGACTCGGTGGCGTCGATCGCCGCGGCGACCGGCTTCTATGACCATGCTGCGTTCACCAAGCAGTTCGTCAGGCTCGTCGGGGAGACGCCCACCAGCTTCCGCTCACATCCCGGCTGACCACTCTGCGTGGTATTCGAGAGCCGAGAGCGACGCGAACGAAAAACCGCGGTCCTATACTCGCGTTCCACAACGGCCCCGCGGTGCCGATGACAACCGCGCCACGTCCCATATGGAGGGGATTGAACTTATGAAGCTTTCACGCAAGCTCATCATGCTGCTTGCCGTACTGCTTTCGTTCTCGCTCATCGCCGCGGCTTGCGGTGATGACGGTGAGACGGATGCGGGCGGCGACGACGCCGGTGACGACAGCGGTGGCGACGACATGGCCGACAGCCTCGGCGATGGCTCGCTCGGCACCGTCACCGTCGAAGACGGTGCGGAGATCCAGATCCGTTCGCTCAACGCCATCACCGGCGACGTTGCGTTCCTCGGTATTCCGAACCAGAACGCCGTCGAGGCCGCCATCGCCGACTACGGCGACATCCACGGCTTCTCGGTATCGATGGGCCAGGGTCTCGACGACCTCTGCTCCGCCGACGGTGGCCAGGCTGCGGCCCAGACCATCGTCGCCGACGAACAGATCGTCGGTGTGATCGGTACCTCCTGCTCCGGCGCGGCCACCGCGGCTGCCCCGCTGATCAGCGAGGCCGGCATCGTGATGATCTCCGGCTCGAACACCTCGCCTGCGCTCACCTCGGACCTCCAGGGCACCGCCGGTGAGAACTACAACGAGGGCTACTACCGGACCGCGCACAACGACCTCTACCAGGGCGCTGCCATGGCGGAGTTCGTGTTCAACGAGCTCGGTCTCGAGACCGCTGCCGCGATCCACGACGGCGACCCCTACACCCAGGGTCTCGCCCAGGCGTTCGCCGACGCGTTCGAGGCCATCGGTGGCACCGTCACCGGCTTCACCGGCGTGAACAAGGAAGACACCGACATGGTGCCGGTCCTCACCGAGATCGCCGCTGGCGCTCCCGAGGCCCTGTTCTTCCCGATCTTCCAGCCGGCCGGCGACCACGTCGCTGAGCAGGCTCCGGGCGTTGCCGGTCTCGAGAACACCCAGCTCCTCGCGGCTGACGGTCTCCTCAACACCGACTACCTGGCGCTCAGCCAGTCCGAGGGCATGTACTTCTCGGGCCCTGACGTGCGCTTCGGTCAGAACACCAACGAGTCCACCGGCAAGACTGCGGCCCAGGTCCTCGAGGACTACGAGGCCAACCACGGTGAGGCGCCGTCGGCTCCGTTCTGGGGTCACAGCTACGACGCCACCGCCATGCTGCTCGACGCCATCGCGGCGGCCAGCCACGTGGACGGCGACGGCAACCTCGTCATCGACAAGGCCGGCGTGCGTGAGCACCTGAACGGCATCTCTGGCTACAGCGGCCTCATCGGCATCATCAACTGTGATGACTTCGGTGACTGTGGTTCCCAGAAGATCACCGTCGTGCACCACACCGACTCCGGTGATGTCGACGGCGGCATGAGCAACGTCGTCTTCGAGTACGCACCCTGATTCAGCGAATCAGCTAGCTGACTCTCGTTGAACGGCCCCCGTCCACCTGTGGTGGGCGGGGGCCGTTCGCGTTAGTCTGCGGCGTTCCGCATCGAGTCCCGGAGGGGGAGACTTGACCACCGCGATGAGACACAAGGCGGCGCCGCGTACCGGCGTCGACTGGTTCCTCCTGTTCATGAAGTCGTCGATGTTCGTGTTCATCGGACTCGGGCTTCTCTTCTTCATCCTCCAGCAGATCGATCCCGGAAATCCGGTGACCCAGTGGCGCAACGAAGACGCCCAGCGGCTGACCATGGATCAGTTCGAGGGCTTGATCATCTCGGGTCTGTCACAGGGATCGATGTACGGCCTGATCGCCCTGGGCTACTCGATGGTCTACGGCGTGCTCGGCTTCATCAACTTCGCCCACGGCGAGGTGTTCATGGTCGGCGCGATGACCGGCATGATCACCAGCAACAAGCTCGACGAGGCCGGCGCCTGGGAGAGCAACTTCCTGGCGTCGCTGCTCTTCATCGTCGTGGTGGCGATTCTGGTGTCGACGCTCACCGCAGTGGTGATGGAGCGGGTGGCCTACCGCCCACTCCGGGGTTCGCCCCGGCTGATCCCTCTGATCACCTCGATCGGCATCTCGTTCTTCCTCCAGAACGTGTCGGTCGTGCTCCTCGGCCCGGGAGCCAAGTCGTATCCCGACATGCCGGACTGGCTCACCCAGAAGCGCAGCATCCTCGGCGTTCAGATCGAGGGCACCCGGCTCCTGGTCGTCGTCGTGGCGGCGCTCGCCATGGGGGCGCTGTGGTATCTCGTCGAGCGCACCAAGACGGGCAAGGCCATGCGGGCCGTCGCGGAGGACAAGGAGATCGCTTCGTTGATGGGCATCAACGTCAACCGCACGATCGTCACCACGTTCGCGGTCGGCGGTGCGATGGCCGGCGTGGCCGGGATCCTCTGGGGTGTGATGTTCCGCTCGGTAATCCACACCACCGGCTTCCTGCCGGGCATCAAGGCGTTCAGCGCGGCGGTGGTCGGCGGTATCGGCAACCTCGGCGGCGCCATGGCGGGTGGCGTGGCGCTCGGCAGTGCCGAGTCGGTCGGACCCTTGCTGGTCTTGGATCCATGGGGGATCAGAGGGCCCTCCCAGCTCCGTGACGCGGTGGCGTTCTCGGCGCTGATCCTCGTACTGCTCGTCAAGCCCACCGGCCTGTTCGGTGAGCGACTCTCCGCGGAGGACCGGGCATGAGTGAGATCAACGACACCACGGAATCCGCGGTGCCCCGGCCCCCGCTCGACCAGGACTGGCGCAAGCTCGTCAACTACGGCCTGCTCACCGCCGGCGCCCTGATCTTCATCGCCCTGTCCAACATGCCGGTGGCGATGGGCAACTTCGACCTGCTCGCCGATCGATTCACCCTCGGCGACCTGTCCCTGGTCTGGCTCTTCGTCGTGATCGGCTACGCCGTCGGCCACGAGGTCGTGCTGGAAGGCATGACCGTCCACGCAAAAGGGGTTCGTGACGTCATCGCCGGCGCGGTCACCGGAGTCATCGGTGGCGCCGGGCTCGGTCTGCTCGCCATCCTGATCGACAACTTCGATCTTCGGGATCCCCTCATCAACTGGAGCCCCCAGACGCTCGAGAAGCTCTCTCTGGGTGGCAGTGTCGGCAGCGGCATCGGGCTCTGGCTGGTGGTCGGAGGAGCGCTCGGCGCGGCCGGCGGGGCGATGCACGTGCTGCCCGATCGGATCCGGCGGCTCGTCACCGCAATGGTGCTTTCCGTCCTGCTGGTGGCCATCCTCGAGACGGTCCTCAGCGACATTTCCGAGGACCTCAAGCTCGAGTGGCTCGCCGACATCGTCTATGCCAAGCGGGGCGGCATGACCCTTCCCGGCGTGGCGATCGTCGCCGGTGTGGCCGGCGCGTACTCGTGGTGGGGGCGCACCGCCGCCAAAGAGGCCAAGGAGAAGTTCGACGCGCTGGAAGGGGCGGAACGGACCCGGGGCAATGCGATCGCGTTCGGCGTGATCCTCGTCGCCACGATCGTGTTGCCGATGCTGTTGGGTGGCATCACCAACGAGCTGCTCGCCAACGTCGGACTCTTCGTCCTGCTGGCCCTCGGCCTCAACATCGTGGTCGGCCTCGCCGGCATCCTCGACCTCGGCTACGTGGCGTTCTTCGCAGTCGGCGGTTACACCACCGCCATCTTGACTGCGTCCAACCGGGGCGACAGCTGGCCCGACTGGGTCCCGCAGACGCCGTGGTTCCTCGCCTTGTTGATCGTCATCGTCTTCGCGGCGTTGACCGGTCTGTTCATCGGTGCGCCGGTGATCCGGATGCGAGGCGACTACCTGGCCATCGTCACCCTCGGCTTCGGTGAGATCATCCGCCTGCTGTTCCTGTCCGACTGGCTCGGGGGCTACACCGGCGGCGCCCAGGGGGTCACCAACATCCCGGGGGTGAGCATCTTCGGGCTGTACACGGTGAAGGGCACCAACCCGCAGGCCGTCTTCTATCTCGTCGCCGTGTTCGTGGCGATCGCCATCTACATCTCGTGGCGGCTGGAGAACTCACGGCTGGGTCGCGCCTGGATGGCCATCCGCGAGGACGAGTCGGTCGCCGA
>CAYFLT010000031.1:12379-13892 GCA_964344055.1 uncultured Candidatus Nemicrothrix sp. | reverse complement strand
CGGCCAAGGTCGGGTCCATCTTCCCGACCAGCTTCATCATCCTCGTCTCGATCGTGATCCTCGTGGTCGTGATCGTCGGCGGCATGGGCAACATCGTCGGTGTGATCGCCGGCGCCGTGGTGCTGATCGGTGTGCTCGGTGGACCCAAGCAGCCTGGCCTGCTCCAGGAGTTCTCCGACTTCAAGCTCCTGATCTACGGCGCCCTGCTGATCTGGATGATGTTGAAGCGGCCCGAGGGTCTCATCCCGAACGTGCGCCGCACCCGTGAGCTCCATCAGGAGGAGTTCCTCCAAGATGCCTGGCTCAAGGGCCAGATCGACACCGGCGATGAGCCCGGTGAGGAACCCGGTGACGGGGGAGAGGTGGCCCCGGCATGAGCCGCACGGCGCGAAGCCAGAAGGCGAAGGTGAACCGATGAGTCAGCGTCTCCTCACCATCAACAACCTGAGCGTCACCTTCGGTGGTCTCCACGCTCTGCGCGACCTCGACTTCCACGTCGACGAGGGCGAGATCGTCTCGGTGATCGGGCCGAACGGTGCCGGCAAGACGACGTTCTTCAACATGATCTCCGGCATGGTCGCGCCGACCGCCGGCGAGATCATCTACGAGGGCGAATCACTGATCGGGCTGGACCCCAACCAGGTCACCGCCCGCGGCATCGCCCGCACGTTCCAGAACGTGCGGCTCTTCGCCAACATGACGATCCTCGAGAACGTCATGGTCGCCCAGCACTGCCGAACGAAACAGGGCCTTTGGGGGGCGCTGTTCCAGACCCAGGCATTCAAGGACGAAGAGGACGAGATCCGGGCATGGGGCGAAGAGGTGCTCGGGTTCTTCGGTTCCCGTCTCGTGGGCTATCGCCTGGAGCAGCCCGCCTCAGTGCTGTCGTACGCCAACCGGCGCCGTCTGGAGATCGCGCGGGCGATGGCCACCAAGCCGAAGATCATCCTGCTCGACGAGCCGGTGGCCGGCATGAACCCGAAGGAGTCAGCCGAACTCACCGGCCTCATCGGCAAGCTCCGAAGCGAATGGGGATTCACGATCGTGATGATCGAGCACGACATGAGCGTGGTGCGCGACGTGTCGGACCGGGTGGTCGTGCTCGACCACGGTGAGACCATCGCCCAGGGCTCCTACGAAGAGGTTTCCACCAACCCGCTGGTGATCGAGGCCTATCTCGGCCGTCCCGCAGAGGAGGCCTCGTGAACGAGACCAACGGTCAGACCCCGCTGCTCGAGATGCGGGGGGTCAACACCCACTACGGCGCGGTCCACATCCTCAAGGACGTCGAGCTCGCGATCTATCCCGGTGAGCTGGTGTGCCTGCTCGGCGGCAACGCATCGGGCAAGTCCACCACCCTCAAGACCCTGCTCGGCATGGTCACGCCCACCACCGGTGAGGTCATCCTCGACGGCGAGGTGGTCAACGGCCAGCCCACGTCGTACCTGGTCGAGCGGGGCGTCACGATGGTCCCGGAGAAGGGCGCGGTGATCCGCGTGTGCGCGAGCGTCAG
>CAYFLT010000031.1:11282-12369 GCA_964344055.1 uncultured Candidatus Nemicrothrix sp. | reverse complement strand
CTCGAGCTCGGGGCCTACCTCCGCACCGACCGCGACGGCATCCAGAACGATCTCGAGCGGATCTACGACATGTTCCCGCGAGTCAAGGAACGGCTGAACCAGAAGTCCGGCACGCTCTCGGGTGGGGAGCAGCAGATGGTGGCCATGGGTCGAGCGTTGATGGCGAACCCGCGGGTGCTCCTGATGGACGAGCCGTCGATGGGATTGGCGCCGGCGCTGGTGCAGACCAACTTCGAGCTGATCCAGCAGATCCACGAAGAGGGCGTGGCCATCTTCATGGTGGAGCAGAACGCCAACATGGCGCTGTCCATCGCCGATCGTGGTTGGGTGCTCCAGACCGGAAAGGTCGTCCTCGACGACACCGCCGAAGCTCTCCTCGCCAACCCGGACCTTCGGGCCAGCTACCTCGGCGACGCCTGAGGTCAAACGCTCGGAACGCTCGGTGCCAGGCACCCGTTTGACCTCGCCAAGGTCAAACGCTCGGGTACAGGGACGCGTTTGACCTCGCTGGTTGGCTCGCCTTCAGGCGAGCTCCGCTCGCGCCGTGCGGCTCACGGTGTTGGCCTACTCGGCGGTCCCGATCGAGACGGCGACGGTCTCACCGCCGGCGGTCGCCACGAGCAACGCGCTTCCGACGACGGTCTCGTCGAAGCTGATCACCTGGTCGATGTCGGCGTCGACCACGCTCAACGGCACCGAGGAGTAGCCCTCGCCGCCGGCTTCGATCACGTGGATCAGGCCTCGTTCGAGATCGATCGCGCAAGTGTCGGCGCCGCAGCGAGCCAGGCCATCGACGGACCCGAATGTTCCGTCACCGCCATGGGTCCAGGCGATCTCATCCCCGTCGAAGCCGACGACGAGCAGGTCGGTACTCTCGCCTCTGGTACCCGCCACCACGTGTCGGTCCGCGGTCCGAACGTCCACGATGCTCACCTTCAGATCGCCGTACGGATCCGGGCTCGGCGACCCGCACGAGCCACCCTCGATCGGATATGCCTCGGCGGCACCGCCGTCGTCCCAGTGGATGAGGGCAGGAGTCGGGGTCAGCACAACGTGTGGCCCGACCGCACAGGTCGACACCGCCCCG
>CAYFLT010000031.1:0-11199 GCA_964344055.1 uncultured Candidatus Nemicrothrix sp. | reverse complement strand
TGGTGTGTGCGGTTATCAGGCCGGCGTTGGCGACGAGGATGTCGCTCCCGTCGATCGCCGCGTCCGTGGCGCCGTCGAGGGACTCGACTCCGGTGCACATGCTGGCGGTCAGTGACGCGGTGCCACTCCCGGCGGCGGCCTCTGCTCCACCGTCACCCGCCTCGGTGCCGTCGCCAGTCTCGGAGACGTCGTCCTGCTCGGAGACGTCGTCGGTGCCGTCGTCTCCCCCACCGGACAGGACGAGGAAGGCGATGACGGCGAGGACAACGACCGCGACGACCGCCCCCACCAACACCGGCGTACGGGAGCGGTCGCCCGGGGATGGGGTCGGTGGGTGGTCGGACTGCGAGGCGCCACCGTTCCGACGTGGCGTTGTCGGGGGCGGCTCGGCCGCGGCGGGGACCGTCACCGGGGTCGTCTCAGCGGCTGCGGCCGCGGGCTCCGAGGCGACCCCGTCGTGTGCACCGGTGACGAGCGCGGTCCCGACCGCGATGGCGAGATGGGGATTGGTGGACGCGAGGACCGGCCGACCGGAGTGCTCCTGCACGGCCTGGGCCACCGCGGGGATCCGGGAGGAGCCGCCCACCATGAGAACGGTCGCGATGTCGTCCCAGGACGCCCCGGCCGACGTGACCACCCGATCCATCACTGCGAGCGTGTCGGCGAGACGGGGGCGAACCATGGCCTCGAACTCACCTCGGGTCAGGCGCACGCTCGTGCGGAGCGAGGGCAGCTCGATGGGGATCTCGGTCTCGGTGTCCTCCGACAGATGCTCCTTGGCGCGCTGGCACTCGTCCCTCAGCCGACCGAGGGCGGCGCGCACGTCGGGTTGTTCCCGATCGAGCGCGGAGATCTGCCCGTCGGTCGCCGCGTCGACGTGGGAGAGGATGGCCTGGTCGAAGTCGATCCCGCCGAGCCGCTCGATGCCCTCGGGATTGCCGACAACCTCCCACGACTCCCCGTACCGCACCACGGCAGCGTCGAAGGTGCCGCCACCGAGGTCGTAGACGGCGACCAGTGAGCCCGGCTCCACGCGGTCCTGGTTCGCGACCGCCGCCGCCACGGGCTCCGGGATCAGCTCGACGTCGTCGGTCGCGATCCCGGCGTTGGCGGCGGCAGCTCGCAGCACGTCGAGGCGAAACGGTCCCCAGGCTGCCGGGTGGGCGATCCCCACCCTCCGGGGAGCCTCACCTTCGATCGTGGCCACACGCGCCAAGACGTCGGCGAGAAGGTGGCCGGTCAGCTGATCCGCGCCGTATGGCTTGCCTCCGAGGACGATCGGCGCCGGGTCGCCGAAGCGCCGCTTGAACTCCCGCACCGTTCGCGACGGGTCGGTGGTGGCCCGCCGTTCGGCGGCTTCTCCGACCAAGGGCTCGTCATCGTCACGGATGGAGATCACCGACGGGATCACCTGGGACGAACCCGTGAGCTGCGCGACCGTGGCGGCGCCGTCCCGGGCGACGGCGGCGCACGTGTAGGTGGTACCCAGGTCGACACCGATGTCGTGGGGCATGGTCTCTCTTCCTCGTGCGGGCGACTCAAAGGATGCCGCGTTCCGCGGCAGGCGCAAATCGGGAATCTTCCCGATGTTCGCGGTTCGGGCTCCTCACTACGGTGATCGCATGGGACTGTTCAACGAAATTGCCGACTGGTTTCAGGGTGCCGTCGAAGACGCCGGCAACTGGGTCGAGGGAGCGATCGACGACGCCACCAGTTGGCTCGAGCAGGCACTCAACGACGCCATCGACTTTGTGGAGATGGGCGTCGACGAACTGGGTGGGATGGTCGACGATCTCGAGGCGGGAATCGCCGCACTCCAGGAGGAGCTCGCGAACCTGCCGGCGAACGTCCAACAACAGGTCGAGGATCTGATCGACGAGATGGAGAAGCTCCTCGCGGAGGCCGGGCAAGCCCTCGAGGATGCGGCTGCAGCGGCCGGCGATGCGCTCGGCGACCTGGCTCACGAGATCTATCACCAGACCGACGACGGGTTCCATCTCAACCTCGGAGTCATCGGACTCGACCACAGCCGGGAGGACGGCTTGTCGTTCTCGGTCGGCATCGACGGTGTCGCCGAGGTCGACGGGCATGTCGAGATCGACTCCGACGGCGATTGGAACGTCAGTGCCGGAGTCAAGACGCCGGTTCTCGAGGCCGAGGCGACGATGGGTGTGGAAGACGGCAACGCATTCGTCGGCGCTCGTGGTGCGGTCGACATCGACCTCGGTGTCATCAGTGTCGAAGGCGAGGGCGGCTGGATGTGGCAGCAGACCGATGGCGGGTGGCGCTTCGACGCCGAACTCGACGGTCGGGTCGGCGCGTTCGGGGCGTACGTCGAGCGGGATCGCACCTTCGGCGTCGAGGTCGATGACGGGGTGGTGTCGGGCTACTACACCGACGAGGTCGAGGTCGGGTACCGCGACGTCACCTCGGGTCGCATCGGCGGAGGGATCGAAGCCGCCACCGAGGGAAACGTCACCACCGGGGGATTCGTGCGCGGGGAGATCTTCGACGAGGAGGGCCAGGTCGGCCAACAGCTCGATCCCGATGCCGACGACAAGGAAGATCAGGGCGGCCAGGGAACCCAGGGAGGCAGCGGCAACCAGGGCGGCCAGGGAACCCAGGGGGGCGGCGGAACCGGGGGAGGCCAAGGGGGATCTGGCGGTCGATCCGATCCTGCCACTCGGGTGGACGATCCCCGAGGGGATCGCACCGCCCGAGACGTCTTCGACGATCGGGGTTCTTCGTCCTTCGACAAGATCGCATCCGACGTGGAGGCGGCGCCGCCCAGCGACGGCCGGCTGGCCCCGGACGACCTCGAGGTCGTCGGACGCGCCGAGGTCGCGGACGGGTCCTCGGCCCGCGATGTCTTCGACGATGCCCGTCCCGACGGAGCCGGGGTCACCACCAACTTCGGCTCCCGGCAAGCTTCCAGCTCGGGCGACACTCCCGGCTTGCGTGACGTGGCCGAGGCCGGAGGGGGCGAGGCGTTCGAGGAGGTGAAGGTGATCTACGCGGAGTCTCGGCCGGCAGCCGCGGTGACCGACCGTGAGGCCCTCGACGAGATCGCTCCGGCTCGAGGCGACCGCGCTGACGCCGATCGAGCCGGCGAGGTACCCGCCGATGGCGGCGACAACGTCTTCCAGCCCATCGAATGGGCCGCCGCCGACGAGCCGGAGGTGTCAGCCGCGATTCCGGATCAGGCTGATGATGTCGATGGTCTTCCGACCGGTGCTCGCGCTGGTGGTGGGGAGGTGTCGGCGGCGATTCCGGATCAGGCTGATGACGTCGATGGTCTTCCGACCGGTGCTCGCGTTGGGGCCGGGGAGCACGACGGCTCAGGCGATGATCCGGTGATCGGGTCGGATGGGCCTGGTCCGGCTGCCGCGGTTCCCGGCGTGGCCGATCGACTCGCCGATCGACTCGCCGATGTCCTGGGCGCCGAGGACGATGATCCTGGGATCGCCCGCCCGGCCGTGGAGCTCCCCGAAGGCATCGGCCTGGCGGCCGAGCACGCCGACCGGGGGATCATCGATTCGCCGATCGAGGAGCTCGAGGTCGATCAGCTGCGTGGTCTTGGTGACGACGACGTCGACGGCTGACCCGTCACGGGCCATGACCGACACACCGACCGAGCAGCTCGACCCCGTCCTCGCCTCGCTCGTCGAGGCACTCGAAGGGATCGGCCGGGAGGACCTCGCCGACCGTGCACACGCGGCCCGGGTGCGGGCGTCCCGCCCCTCCACGGTGGTGTGCGTGGTCGGCGAGTTCAAGCAGGGGAAGAGCTCCCTCGTCAACGGTCTGGTCGGGCACGCCGTGTGTCCGGTCGATGACGACATCGCCACCGCCCGGATCACGCTCGTCCGCCACGGCGAACAGCCGCGGGCGACCGTGCGGCTCCGTGTCGACGGACAAGCGGCCACCAGGGAGGTTCCCATCGCCGAGGTCGCCGAGTACATCATCGAGACGGACGAGCACGACGAACGACGCGACATCGACCGGGTCGAGATCGAGGTCCCGAGCGGCGTGCTTGCGGATGGGCTCGTGCTCGTCGACACGCCGGGGATGGGTGGCCTCGGGGCCGGCCATGCTGCGGCCACCCTCAGCTTCCTTCCCTTCGCCGACGGCGTCGTCCTCGCCAGTGACGCAACGCGTGAGCTCACCGCACCCGAGGTCGAGTTCCTCGAGCGGGCTCGTGAGCTGTGCCCCAGCGTGGTGCTTGCAGAGACGAAGACCGACCTGTCCCCCGAATGGCGGCGGATTACCGACCTGGACAGAGCCCACCTCTCGGCTCGCGGCCTCGACCTCGACATCGTCCCGGTCTCGACCGCGCTGCGACACGAGGCACTGGATGCACGGGACCGGGATCTCAACGAGGCGAGTGGCTACCCGGCCCTCCTCGACGTCCTGGGCCGGGTCATCATCGATCCCGCCCGCGATGGTGCTGTGGCCCGCTCCGCCTCGGAGGCCGTCGCGCTCGCCGACACCGCGCTGGGCGGATTGCGTACCGAGCTGGCTTCGCTCGAGGATCCGGCCCTGCTGGAAGGGCTCCAGGCGGAGGCCGACGACGCGATCGCACGACTCGAGCGACTCCGGAGTGGAGGTTCCCGGTGGAGCATCGTGCTCAACGACCGCACGACCGATGTGAGCCAGGACGTGAATCACCGGTTCCGGGGCCGCATGCGCCAGATCACCCAGGAGATCGAGAGCGAGATCGAGACCCTCGGAACCGCCGATGAGTGGGAGCGTGAAGCACGCCGGCTGCAGAGTCTCGTCGCCGACGCCGTGACGACGGCGTTCGTGACAGTGGAGGAGCAGCGATTCGCGATCCGCGACGAGCTCGCCACACTCCTGGCTGCCGAGGACGGTCTGCCGGCCGCGTCGTCTCGAGCTGCGGCCTCGATCGACGTCTCGGCCCTCTGGCGCTCTCGCGACCTCGACCCGCGGGAGACGTCCAGTGGCAAGGTCCTCCGGACCGGCATGACCGGCCTCCGCGGCGCGCAAGGTGGGATCCTCCTCTTCGGCGTCAGCGGACAGTTCCTTCCCCAGGCCACTGCACTCTTCCTCGCGTCGAATCCGGTGCTGCTCGGGGCCGGCGCCTTCTTCGGCGGCTTCCAGCTCTTCGAGGATCGCAAGCGTCGGATCCAGCAGCGTCGTCAGGCTGCCCGAACCCAGCTCCGACAGTTCGTGGACGACGTCCAGTTCGAGGTCGGAAACGAACTCGCCACCCTTGTCCGTTCGGTGCAGCGCGACCTGCGCGACGAATTCGGCGAACTCATCGGCGAACTCCAACGAACCTGGACCGACACGGCGAAGCGAGCCCAGGAGGCGATGGCGGTGTCGGAGAGCGAGCGGGACCGACGCAAGGGGCAGGTCACCGCGGCGGTCACGATGCTCGAGGCGGTCGTCGATCGACTCCCGGCGACGGCGGAGGTGGCCAGTGAGTGATCCGATCCGGGAGATCCAGACCCTTGCCGACGAAGCGGTGCGGCTGACGGCCACGACGGTCCATCACCCACGGGCGACCGAGATCGTCGACCGGCTTGCCGGCCCGCTGCGGGTCGCCATCGCCGGACGGGTGAAGGCGGGGAAGTCCACACTGCTCAACGCACTCGTCGGTGAGCGGCTCGCCGCCACCGACGCCGGTGAGTGCACCAAGCTCGTCACCGTCTATCGCCACGCTCCCGGCTACGAGATCACCGCAACGCTTCACGACGGCAGCCTGCGGGTCCTCACGTTCCGCAACGACTCCGATGGCCTTCGCATCGACCTCGGGGGGCTCAGTCACGACGACGTGTCCGTGCTGACCGTCGGCTGGCCGGCACGAGTGCTCCGGGACGTCACGCTGATCGACACCCCCGGCCTGGAGTCGCTCAATACGCTCAACTCCCGGCGAACACTCGACTTCCTCCACCACGACAGCACGGATCCCTCCGGAGCCGATGCCGTCCTCTACCTGATGCGGCATCTGCACCGCAGCGACGCCGATTTCCTCGGCTCCTTCATGGACCGGTCGGTTGGTGGGGCATCACCAATCAACGCCATCGCGGTGCTCTCTCGAGCCGACGAGATCGGTGCGTGTCGGTTGGACGCGCTCGAATCCGCCTCCCGCATCGCCTCTCGCTACGGGTCGGATGCGAACGTGCGCAATCTCGTGTCGGCGGTCGTCCCGGTGGCCGGTCTGCTCGCCGAAGCGGGCACCACGCTCTCCGAGCACGAGTTCACGGCGCTGCGGGCCGTGGCGGCGTCGAGCGACGACGAGGTGCGCCGCGCCCAGCTCTCGGCCGATGCCTTCTGTGATCCAGCCCTGACCACCGTCACCGCCGAGATCCGGCGCTCCCTTCTCGATCGTCTCGGGCTCTTCGGTGTCCGCTTCGCGTTGGCCGAACTGAAGGCGGAACGGGTGAGTACCTCGACCGACCTCGCCCACATCCTCGTCGAACGCTCGGGCCTCGGACCGCTGCGGGATCTCATCGGCGGCCAGTTCGTCCCGCGCGGCCGTGTCCTCAAGGCCCGGACGGCGATGGTGGCACTACGGGCGCTCGCGGCCGACCTGGCTGCCGAAAACTCTGAAGGCGCCGACCGCCTGCGTCACGAGCTCGACGCGCTCGATGCTCGCATCACCGAATTCGCGGAGCTGCACGTCGCCCATCTCGTGCTCTCGGGCACTGTGGATCTGGGAGACTCCGTGCGGTCGGAGGTCGAGCAGCGCCTCGTCGAGGATCGCAACGCTCCCCTCGATCAGCAGCAGATCCTCGGCGGCATCGAACGCTGGCGGTCCCGCGCGGGGGACGCCTTCGGGGGAACGCTCGAGCTCGCGGTGGCCGACACGATGGTGCGGCACTACGAGTCGAGGTACGTCCCGTGATCGAGGTCGAGGTCGTCCTCGTCGATCACGCCCAGGCCCGAGGTCGAGAGGAATCGACGCTGCGCATCGGTGAGACCTTCGACGTCGACCGTGTCGTCGTCCCACGGGTCGTCGAGTGCGGTGTCGTCCCCTTCGGAGAACCCCTCGGCCTCGAGCCAGCGCAGCAGTGCGTCGTCGGGCTCGTTGGTCATGCGTCCTCCTCCACCAGCAACTCGGACCGGGCGATGAGTATTGCCAGCTCGGCCCGTGATCGGATCTCGAGCTTCCGGTAGATCGACTGTAGATGCGCGTCGACCGTCTTCACGCTCAATACGAGATGAGCAGCTGCTTCCTTGTTGGCCATGCCACGCCCGACGGCGCCGGCCACCCGTCGCTCGGCTCTGGTCAGACGATCCAGGACGTCGTCCGCGCTGCGCTCGGCCATCTGCAGCCGCCGACGTCGCTCGTCGGGATCGGCGGTGAGGTCCGCGGCGATGCGCCACCATCGCCGCGCGGCCTTGGCGTCACCTCGCCCTGCCACGTGTTCGGCCAGTCGTTCGATGTCCGCCGCGACCGCATCGTCGGTGCCGAGCACACCCGCTGCCAGGTGTGCGGCGCGTGCCGCGGCCTCCCGGGGCGCCACCAGCGACGCCGCCAGCGCCCGGTGAGTGGCCCGGCGGCTCGGTGCGGCGAGCAGGTGATACGCCGCGACCCGACGAAGCGGATGGTCGAACCGGATTCGCCGGTTCTCGACGTGGACCACTCCTGCCTCTTCAGCCGCTTCGAGCGCTTCGATGGTTTCTCCAAGCCGCTGCAGTGCAAGGTCCACCGCATGGATGTCGCCGTCGCCGTGGGCCGCGGCGACGCACAGGGCACGCTGGGTGGCCGTCGGCAGCGACCGGAGACCGTCGCGGTATCGATCGAGCAGAGGAGGAGCCACCAACGGGACCGGCGGCAGCGCGGCGGCGCCGCTCCGTTGGGCATCATCGAGTCGGTCGAGCATCTCGAGTGCGACGAGAGGGACACCACCGGTCGCTTGCCAGAGGGCTTCGACGACAGCGGCGTCGAGGTCGGCGTGGCTACGGACCATGGCCGCGAAGGCCGTCTGTTCGAGCGGTCCGAGTTCCACCGTGTCCAGCGCGAGTCGGCTCATGTCTGCACGGTCGTCGACACCGAGGACCACACCGATCGGCGTGGCCCCGAGGCGGCGCACGGCGAAGCACAGCGCAGCGACGCTCTCGGGATCGGCCCAATGCGCATCGTCGACGGTCACCAGGGTCGGCGCCGAGAGCTTCGCCAGCTGCTCGAGCAGGACCGTGTTCCAGTCGGCTTGCCGGTCCCCGAGATTGCCGACTCCATCGAGTCCCAGCGAACCGAGGATCTCCGTCGCGAGCGCCCCGGGGGTTCCCGTCTCGTCGCGCCTGCCGGACGTGGCTGCGGTGGTGAATCCCGAGGAGATCGCCACGTCGGCTGCATCGGCGAGCAACGTGCTCACGCCGATCCCGGCCGGACCGGAGACCGACATCACACCCGCGCCGAGCCGACGGGCCGAGACGAAGTCGTGCAGTCGTTGTTGCTCAGCGTGACGGCCGAACAGCGGCATGTGACGCAGAGTAGTTGGTTGCGGGATGACGAGAGGCACCGAAACCGGCTAAAACACGCCAGGGCAAGCGAAAGGACCCCTTGATGACCCGAAGGGCGATGTACCCGAGCGTCGAGATCCAACCGATCCCTCCGTTTACCTTCGAGGTTCCCGAGGAGTGGGAGATCCAGGAGGTTCCCGGCGCGCACGTTGCGATCCATCCGAGCGAGCAGACCGGCGACTTCTGGGTGAATGTCCTGGTTGCATCGTCGCGTGTCACCAAGCAGACGCGGATGCGAGATGTCTCGATGGCCAACTTCATCCGTCTGAAGCGTCGCCATCCTGACGCCGAGATCAGCTCTCAGAAGGCGGGCCGCTTCGGTGAACGGCCCACCTACATGCGGGTGCTCGGGTTCACGGACAACGCCTCGGGCAAGCCACTCGCGCAGGTACAGGGGCTGTTCTTCGGACCGTCCGCAGACGATCGTGACGTCGTCGATCTCTTCTCGGTCGTCGGTACTGCCCCGGCCGATCAGATCGAGCACTTCGGGCCGATCTTCGTCAAGATCATCAGCTCGTTTGACTTCCCCTCCGAGATCTGAGGTCAAACGCCGGGGACAGGCTTCCGTTTGACCTTCTGAGGCACCGGAGTCGTCATGAGCGGCTCCGGGCGTCGGTGATGCTCTCGTAGGGGGTCAGCATCTCGGGATCGATGAGGAGGTGGAGGACGGCGCCGGTCGGGGAAGCGACGGCGCGCTCGAAGGCGGGACCGAAGTCTTCGGTCCGTTCGACCCGCTCGGCGTGATAGCCGTAGGCCTCGCCGATTGCCGCGAAATCGGGATTCACGATGTCGGTGCCGGACACCCGACCGGGGAAGGCCCGCTCCTGATGCATGCGGATGGTGCCGTACATCGAGTTGTCGAGCACCAACACGATGGGTTCGAGACCGGCCTGTCGTGCGGTGCCGAGCTCCTGGATCGTCATCTGCAGGTCGCCGTCGCCGGCGAAGCAGACCACGGTCCTTCGCCGGTCTGCCGCCTTCGCCGCGATCGCGGCCGGAAGGCCGTAGCCCATGGTGCCGTTCTGGGGTGCGAGGAGTCGGCCGTGGGTCCCGTACCGCAGGAACTTGTTGGGCCAGACCGTGAAGTTTCCGGCGCCGTTGGTGATGATCGCGTCATCGGGCAGGTGCTCCTGAAGCCACCCCATCACCCGCGCCATGTCGAGATTCCCCGGCTGGGGCGGGCTCACCGAGGCTTCGAGGAAGGCTGCCCGGCGGTCTCGTAACCAGGGACCCCGCGCCTCGATGCCACCGACCGCCCGCCTCCGCAGCAGGGCGATCGTCTCGGACGGGTCGCCGAGCACTCCCACGGCCGTGGAGTAGATGCGGCCGAGCTGGATGCGCTCGGGGTGGACGTGAACGATGCGTTGGGTCGGAGTGGGGAGCTCGAGGAGCGACCAGGCCCCCGTGGTGATCTCGCCGAAGCGGATGCCCAGCCCGACTATGAGATCGGCGTCCGTGATGGTCTTCTGCACAGCCGGCGACATGGCCACCCCGGCCTCGCCGACATAGACCTCCGAATGGTTGTCCACCAGGTCGTGGAATCGGAAGGCGGCCACCACCGGGATCGAGTTGGCTTCGGTGAACGCCTCGAGGTCGCGACGGGCTTCGTCGGTCCAGCGACCGCCGCCGACGATCATGACCGGGCGCTCAGCCGCCTCGAGCTCGGCGACGATCGTGTCGATCTCGGCGTCGTCGGGGATCGATCGCTCCACCGAGAGTGCGCCCACGTCGGTGACCGTGGTGGCGGCGGCCAACACATCCTCGGGGAGGGCGATGGCCACCGGACCGGGTCGACCGGACACTGCGATCTTGAACCCGATGGTGAGCGCCTCGGCCAGGTCGTCGACGTCGGAGACTTCGAACACGGCCTTGGCGATCGGACCCAGGAACCGTTCGTAGTCGATCTCCTGGAAGGCCTCGCGTCCGCGCTGGTGGGTGCCGACCTGGCCGATGAGGACGACCATGGGGGTCGACGCCTGCATCGCGGCATGAATCCCCACCGAGGCGTTGGTGGCGCCCGGGCCACGGGTCACCATGCAGACGCCGGGCTGGCCCGTGAGCTTTCCCCACGCCTCGGCCATGTAGGCCGCGCCCCCCTCCTGGCGACAGATCACGTACTCGATGTCGGTGTCGTGCAGTGCATCGAGGACCCGGAGGTAGCTCTCGCCGGGTACACCGAAGACAGTCGTGACACCGTGTGCCACGAGTGCGTCGGCAACCAGCTGTCCTCCGGTCCGTTCGGTCACGTTCAGATCACTGCGGTTTCGACGAACGGTTCGTTGTCGAGCACCCGCTGGTAGCCGAGTGGGGCGAAATCGAGCGAGCGGAACTCGCCGTAGGTGATCCACTCCGACACGCCTCGGCCCATGGCGGGCGACTGTTGCATGCCGTGCCCGGAGAACCCATTCACGAACACGAAGTTGGTGACATCGGGATGAGGACCCACGATCACGTTGTGGTCGAGCGTGTTGTAGGCGTAGTGGCCCGCCCACTTGCCCGTGACCTTCACCCGTTCGAACGCCGGCACCCGGTTCGCGAGCGCGGGCCAGATCTTGTCCTCCCAGACGTCGTCGTCGATCGCGAAGTCGTCGTAGTCCACCGTTGCGTCGACGTCTGGCGGACAGCCCGTGAGGTACGCGTCGCCGTCACTGCGCATGTGCACGCCCGACGGGTCGATCGTCAACGGCAGGTCGCGATCGAGGGGTTCGG
>CAYFLT010000030.1:10209-50394 GCA_964344055.1 uncultured Candidatus Nemicrothrix sp. | reverse complement strand
CCGCGCTCTACGACACGCTGGCCGCGAAGGGAGCCCGATTCGGGCAGATCGCCGGTTGGGAGCGGGCCTTCTGGTTCGGTGGTGAGCCGTATTCGCATGCCGCTCTCAGCTACCGCCACGAGCACTGGCACGATGCCGTCGCCGAGGAGTGCATCGCCGTGCGTGATCACGTCGGGGTCATGGACCATGGCGGCTTCACCCGCTTCGAGGTGGCCGGCCCCGGCGCCGAGGCGTTCCTGGACCGGATGTTCTGTAGCCGACTGCCGACGGTCGGCCGGGTCCGGCTCTCCTACATGCTCCGTCCGAACGGCACCGTGTGGAGCGAGGCCACGATCGGCCGAGTCAGCGACGACCGATTCCTGCTGCTCGGTCCGACCGCCGCGCGTGAGCGCGACTTCGACTGGCTGCAGCGTCACCTGCCACAGGACGGCAGCGTCGAACTGCGCCACGGCATCGACCGGACGTCGACGCTCATGGTCATGGGCCCCGAGTCGAGGGAGCTCCTCACCCGCATCACCGATGCCGACCTCTCGAAGGAAGCCGCTCCGTGGATGTCACTGCGCGAGATCGAGATCGCCGGTGTCATGGCCACTGCGCTGCGGGTGAGCTTCGTCGGCGAGCTCGGGTGGGAGCTCCACGTCGACGATGCCGACCTCGTCGCCCTCTATCTCGCCATCCAGGAAGCGGGGGTCGATCTCGGTCTTCGAGACTTCGGTTCGTACGCACTCAACGCCATGCGGGTCGAGAAGGGGTACCACGGATGGGGGAGCGAGTTCGGGGTCGAATACACGCCTTTCGACGCCGGGCTCGATCGGTTCGTCCACCTCGACGAGGCCGACTTCATCGGTCGATCGGCCGCCGCAGCGATGGCCACGGAGCCGCCCGCCTGGAGCTACGGCGCGTGGACCGTCGACACGTCGCGGATGGAGGGCCCGGTCGGCGATCCGCCGCCATCGGCCCCCGTCCGGGTGGGCGGTGAGGTGGCCGGCTTCGTCACATCGGCCAGCATGGGCTTTCGGACGGGCCAACGAGTGTGCCTCGGCTACGTCGTGGGCCGGTTCGCCGACCGGATGGACGGGTTCACCATCGACGCCTATGGGGCTGACTGCCCAGCCCGACGCCACCCCCACGGCATCTACGACCCCGAGCACGAGCGGCCCCGGAGCTGAACCCGGAAGCTGGGAGTCGACGGGTCGCAGCACCTACGGTTGTGGGTATGGACACCACCACCGCCGTACCGCTGGAATTCGAGCCGATCACCGGCGTCCTCGGCGCCGAGGTCGCAGGAGTGGATCTGTCCGGCGATCTCTCCGACGAGACGATCACGGCCATCCGTCGGGCGTTCGTCGAGCACAAGGTGCTGGTGTTCCGCGATCAGGAACTCACCCATGACGACCAGATCCGCTTCGGTCGCCGGTTCGGCGATCTCGATACCCACCCGTTCGTCGAACCCAGTCCGGATCACCCGGAGGTGGTCGAGATCATCACCGAACCTGACGACGTGGCGAACTTCGGCGGCGGGTGGCACACCGACGTGACCTTCCTGGAGGAGCCCGATCTCGGATCGATCCTCTATGCCGTGGATCTGCCACCGGTCGGGGGCGACACCCTCTTCGCCGACCAGGTGGCCGCCTACGAGGCACTGAGCGACACGATGAAGGGGATGCTGGAGGACCTCACGGCGATCCACTCGGCCGAGCTCCAGTACGGCCAGGGGGGTTACTCCACGAAGTCGAAGGCGATGGTGGGTACCGACACCGATCCGGCCCTGTTCAGAAACGAGCATCCGGTCGTGCGCACGCATCCCGAGAGTGGCCGAAAGGCCCTCTATGTGAACGGGGCGTTCACCACCCGGATCCGCGGACTTCGGGGCGACGAGTCGGACGCCCTGTTGCGGTTCCTCCTCCGGCATGCGGTGAAGTCACAGTTCACCTGCCGCGTCAGCTGGGAGCCGGGCACCCTGGTGATGTGGGACAACCGGTGCGTCCTGCACCGGGCCGTGCACGACTACACCGGACACCGGCGCCATGTGCGACGGATCACCGTCAAGGGTGATCGTCCGCGCTAGTGGGGCGAACCCTCACCCAAGCCGCAGCCGATGTTCAGTAGTCGAACGGTTGGAGCCTGCCGTCGTTGGTGACCAACTGGACAGGTTGGGCTTCCCAGGTGCTCACGTCGCCGCCCATCCCCGGTGAGTCCAGTGGCATGCCCGGCAGTACGATCCCGGTGGCCTCGGGCCGCTCCTTCAACAGGGTCGTGATCGCGCCGACCGGCACGTGTCCCTCGATGACGTACCCGTCGACCAGTGCAGTGTGACAGGAGGCTGCACTGCCAGGAATGCCCAACTCTTCCCGGAAATCCGCCCGGTCCGGGTCGTCGATGAGCTCGATATCGGCTCCGTGCTCTTCCAGGTACACGACCCAGCCCGAACAGCAGCCTCAACCGGGGTCCCGGTAGACCTCGAAGCTCACGCCCAACAGGGGCGCGTCGCCCAGATCGCCGGCTCGCCCGACGGTGGTAGCGGGCGAGGACTCCGACGTTTGCTCAGAGGTGCCGCACCCGATGACCAGAAGGCCCATGGCGGCGACCACGGCGAGTTGCGTCAGAACTCGCGTCGCCCATCGGCGGGACCAATCAGGGTGGGCGGTCATCACCCCAGTCAACCACCACCGCTGGTGGTCGCGGACCGGATGAGATCGACGACCATTTCGAGGTGGGCGATCTGGTCGGCTGCGGTCTTGCCCTGCGGCGCGATCCGCATGCACCCCACCCCGGCGGCGGCGGTGGCGCGGATCCGTTCTCGGACCATGTGTTCGGTGCCGATCGGGTAGGCGGCGAGGACCAGCTCGTCGGGCACCGCGGCGGTTGCGGCCACCTTGTCGCCCTCGGCCCAGAGGCGCTGGACCTCCTTCGCGACGTCCTCCCAACCCGCGCGCGAGTAGGCGTTGTTGTAGAAGTTCGTCTGGGGTGAGCCCATTCCTCCGAGGGTGAACGCCATGCCCGGGCGGGCTCGGGCGAGGAGGGCGTCGACGTCGTCGGACACCGCGATCTGGCTGTTGATCTGGATGTCGATCTCGCCGAAGGATCGACCGGCCCGCTCGGCGCCCGTTCGGATCGGATCCAGGAGCACCTCGGCATGCTCGGGGATGAACGAGGTACCGACCCAACCGTCCGCGAGCTCCCCCGTGAGCTCCAGCGACTTGGGACCCAGGGTGGCCAGATAGATCGGAAGACCCGGTTTCGGCGGAATGGAACACTTGAGGGCCTTGCCCTCGCCGCCCGGTCGGGGAAGGACGTAGTGCTCGCCCTGGTACACCAGTCGTTCGCCCCGCGTGGCCATGCGGACGATCTCGATGTATTCGCGTAGCCGGCCGAGGGGTTTGGCGAAGGGCGCGCCGTGCAGTCCCTCGACGACCTGGGGGCCGCTGACGCCGAGTCCGAGGATGAACCGGTCTCCGGAGATCTGAGCCAGCGACATCGCGGTCATCGCCGTGGCCGCGGGCGTACGGGCGCTGATCTGCATGATGCCGCTGCCGAGTGTGATCTGGTCGGTGATGGCGGCGAGGTAGCCGAGTGACGCGACCGCATCCATGCCCCACGCCTCGGCCGACCACACGGTGTCGACGCCGAGACGATCGGCCGCCTTGACGTATTCGACGATGTCGGGCCAGTTCTCGCCGTCGTAGTAGGCGCTGCTGACGGAAATGGCGATTCTCACTCTGACTCCCTGTTCACCTCGTTGATGAGGTCCATCAGGCGGCCGATGCCGTCGATGTGCTCGTCGAAAGAGTCGCCGATCGGGCCGATCCGCAACGAATCGATGCCGCAGTCGCGGTACTGCCGGAGCCGGCGCTTGATCTCCTCGGGAGGGCCGATGAGGTTCTGGCCGCGGCCCCTTCGCGATCACCCGCCAGCCACAGGCGCTGGACCGCTTCCACGTCGTCGCCCCAGCCCTGCTTCGCAAAGGCGTTGTTGTAGAAGTTCGACCTCTTCGATCCCATCGCGCCGAAGGTGAACGCGAATCCCGCGGCGTGACGTCGTGCGGCCTCTTCGACGTCGTCGGTGAACTCGACGCCGACTGACACCGTGAGGTCGATGTCGGCCAGGGATCGACCGGCGGATTCGGCCCCGGCTCGGATCTCGTCGAGGAAGACGTCGGCGGTTTCACAGAAGAAGGAGTTGCCGATCCAGCCGTCGGCGGCCGCACCGGTCAGCCGGAGGTTCGCGGGGCCGAGCGACGCGAGGTAGATCGGCACGTGAGCGAGTTCCGCCCGCGTGCGGATGGCTTTGCCTTCACCGTCGGGGAGTGGAAGCTGGTAGACGTCACCCTCGTATTCGAGCCGTTCACCTCGGGTCGCCATGCGGATGATGTCGATGGTCTCGCGGGTGCGGGTGACCGGACGGCCGAACTCGACCCCGTGGAACCCCTCCATCACCTGAGGACCGCTCGTGCCGAGCCCGAGCAGGAATCGGCCGTCGGAGATCTTCTGGAGGGTGAGCGCGGTCATCGCCAAGAGCGCAGGCGTGCGACTCCCCAGCTGGACGATCCCCGTACCCAGCCGGATTCGTTCCGTGACGGCAGCGGCTGCGGCAATCGGCGCGACGGCGTCGTAGGACCACGCCTCGGGCACCCAGGCCACGTCCACGCCGAGCCGTTCGGCTTCGCGAACGTAGTCGAGTCCGTGCGGATCGATCGGCAACGCCCAGATCCCCAGCTTCAGCGTCACGTCGTCCTCCCCATGATTCCCAGGACGGTAGTTGTTTGCGGCGGGGTGGATCTTCGCGTAGCAAGGCGGGCCATGGACCGCCTGCAGGGAAAGACCGCGTTGATCACAGGAGCCGCGTCAGGGCTCGGCGCCCAGATCGCCAAGAGGTTCACCGAAGAAGGTGCGACAGTCGTGGTCAACGACCTCAATGCCTCCGATGCGGACGCGATGGCCGAGGAGCTCGGTGGCGGCTCCTTGGGTCTCGGGTTCGACGTCGCCGACTCGACGGCGGTCGAAGCCGGCTTCAAGACCTTCTCGGAGCACTTCGACCGGCTCGACGTGCTGGTCAACAACGCGGGCATCGGAATCGACATCCCCGACGACGAGTACGAGGAGCGGTCCCGGCTGTCGCTGCAGCAGGTCGCCGAGATGCAAGCGGGCGGTCCGGTCGAGACCTTCCTCGACGTCACGATGCACATGCCCGACGAGCGATGGCGAAGGATGCTGGCGATCCACCTCGACGGCACCTTCTACTGCACCCGCGAAGCGTTGAAGATCATGGCGCCGCAGGGGTCGGGCTCGATCATCTCGATGGGTTCGATCATGGGCACTGCCGGAGGCGGAGGTGCCCCGCACTACAGCGCGGCGAAGGCCGGGATCCTCGGGTTCACCCGGGCGGTGGCGCGCGAGGTGGTCACGCGGGGAATCCGGGTCAACGCGATCGCTCCGGGCTTCATCGAGACCCCGATGACCGAGCCGATGACCGCGACTCGGCATTTGATCGAGGGAGCGACCCCCATGCGCCGCTTCGGGGTGCCCGACGACATCGCCTGGGCGGCGGTCTATCTCGCGTCCGACGAGGCGAGCTTCATGACCGGACAGGTCCTGTCGCCCAACGGCGGCTACCACATGAGCCAGTGACGAGCCCTGCCTACTCGGTTCAGCTTCGTTCGAGGCCGTTGCCGGGGGAGTTGAAGCGGAGTGCACCTTCTTGGGCCGTGGTTGCGATCCGCTGGCCGTCCTGTCGGTAGATCGCACCGAACGAGAGGCCTCGCTGATGGCGCGCCGCAGGGCTGTGCATGGCGTGCAGGTGCCAGTCGGAGAAGTCGATCTCGTCATGGAACCAGATGGTGTGGTCGAGGCTGGCGCCGGTGAACTCACCGGCCGCCTTGTGAGGGAGCGCAGCGGTGCGCATCAGCGTTCGGTCGGTGGCGAAGATCAACACCGCCGTCTGCAGGATCGGATCGTTCGGGATCGGTTGCGTCGGCCGCATCCAGACCCACGAGTCCGGATCGTCCCGCTCACCGTTCGGGTCGTCGGTGCGGAGGTCGATCGGGTGCTCCTGCCAGTCGGGCTTGCCCCGCGCCTCATCACGATTCGGGAGGGATTCCGGACCGGGCACCTCCGGCATCGGGTCCTGATGCTCGACGTTGGCGATGTTTCGCGAGAAGCTCGCCATCATCTGGAAGATGCGCTTGTCGCCCTGGAACGCACGGACCTCGCGGACCTGGAAGTTGCGTCCCTGCTTGATCGGGTCCACCTCGTAGCGGATGTCACGAGCGGACTCGCCGGGCCGCAGGAAGTACAGATGGAGTGAGTGGACGGGGCCGACGTCGACCGTCCGGGCGGCGGCGACGTACGCCTGCGACGCCACCAGTCCGCCATACAGGCGCTCGCGGTACCCGCGCCCGCCGGGACCCGCGCCACCGACGAACTCGTCGGCACCGGCGGATTCGAGGTCGAGGCGAGCGACGAGGCGACGGATCTGGTCGGACATGGGAGTGCTGAGCCTGGCACAGGCTCCCTCCCACCATCGAAACGGCGGTGGGACGGCCGGGTCTGCGAAACTCCGCATCCATGGCCCCGCAACCGCATCCGATCACCGAGCCGCACACCTCAGGGATGCTGGACGTGGGGGATGGCCACCACATCCACTGGGAGACCAGCGGTGCGCCCGACGGCAAGCCGGCCGTCCTCCTACACGGCGGACCGGGAGGTGGGGCATCCCCTCGCCACCGCCGACTGTTCGACCCCGAGAAGTACCGGATCGTCCAGTTCGACCAACGCAACTGCGGACGCAGCACGCCGAGCGCGGCGGATCCCGAGGTCGATCTCTCGGCCAACACGACCGCCCACCTGATCGCCGACATCGAGCAGCTACGCACCCATCTCGAGATCGACCGCTGGCTGGTGTGGGGTGGGTCCTGGGGCACGACGCTCGGCCTGGCCTACACCGAGGCCCACCCGGCGGCGGTCACCGAACTCCTGCTCGCCAGTGTCGTCACCACCAGCACCGCCGAAGTCGAGTGGGTCACGAGGGCGATGAGGCGGATCTTTCCCGAGCGCTGGAACGCGTTCATCGAGGCACTGCCGGCAGGGGAGCGCGACGGCAACCTCGCCCTGGCCTTCAATCGCCGGTTGATGGACCCGGATCCGGCGATTCATCAGCCCGCCGCCACGGCTTGGTGTGACTGGGAGGACGTGCACGTGTCGATCCCGGGCGGGTACCAGCCCAGCCTTCGCTTCGAGGATCCGGCCTTCCAACTCGCCTTCGCTCGGCTCGTCACGCACTACTGGGGTCATGCGGCGTTCCTGGAGGACGGCCAGTTGTTGAGGAACGCCGATCGTCTTGCGGAGACCCCGACATTCCTCGCCCACGGCCGGCGAGACATCAGCGGTCCCGCCGACGTCGCGGTCTCGCTCGCCACGGCCATCCCGGGCGCGGAGCTGTTCGTCTCAGATACCGAAGGGCACGGAGGCCCGGAGATGACCGAGTGGATGATCGGCGTGACGGACCGACTCGTGGCCTGACCGGATCGGCCGCCCCCGTCGTCGCCGTCCGCTACACGCTCCTGCTCTCGAGTCGGGTCGCCACGCCGCCGACCGAGATCGACTCGAGCCCTCCGTGGCCCGTCGTGAACACGACCCGTACCTGACTCGGGCGCTCCATCTCGATGCCCTGCTCGATCACGAGTGTGTGATGCCCGGCCGGGAAGCAGCTCGGATCGGCGGCGACCAGGTGCGAGACGATCGCCCGGTTCGTCGTCCCGGTCGCCGCCGCCTCCGGCGTGCCGACGGCCGGACAGAAGTCCCGGGTATGGACCTGCGCCTCGGGCGAGACGGTGCCAGTCGAGTAGACGCCGACCGTGTCGATTCCCGCGCTACGACACGCGAGGTCCAGTGCCGCGAAATCGGGCTGCAGACCCATGACCGTGTCGAGCGACATGGGGCAGAGCAGGTGGGTGAAGTCGGACCGGCTGAGTGCGCAGGGGGATGGCGTGGTGCCGAGCGCGGTCCAGACGGCCCGGAGATCGTCGGGTGCGGGCTCGATCATTGCGACAGCCAGGTCGAGGAGTACGTCGAGCCTGCCGTCGTCGCGTGGTTCGAGGTGTGCGGTGCCATCGTCGGAGCCGGTGCGGAGTCGTACCGACCCGCGTCCGAGCGCGCCGGCTTCGAACAGGGCGGTCAGCACCGCGATCGTCCCGTGCCCACACATGCCGTATTCGGTTCTGGGTGAGAAGAACCGCACCGTCACCTCGTCCGCGGACGTCTCGGTCACGAAACCGGTGGCCGGTGCCCCGACCTCGGTGGCGATCCGCTGCATCTCACCGGTCTCGAGATCAGCGCCGTGGTGCACGACCCCAGCCGGGCTGCCGCCTCCGGGACTCGGGGAGAACGCAGTCCAGAGCTCGACCCTCATTCGACGCGCGACCAGGGCTGGGCGGTCTCGACCTGGCCGGCGACCGACAGGAGGACTTCCTCTTCGCCGACCGCCGCTCCTATCTGCACGCCGATCGGAAGTCCGTTTCCGCACCGGCCGATCGGGAGTGACATTGCGGGTCCACCGGACACGTTGAAGAGCGGAGTGAACGGGATGTCGGCCAGCATCCGGCCGAGGTAGGTGCCCCAGTCGCCAGTGCGCGGATCGTGGTGGCCGATCGGCCGGGCGGGATGGGCGAGGGTGGGGGACAGGAGCAGATCGAAGTCCGCGAAGAAGCGGGCGAGCTGGGCACCGATGAGTCGAGCGGAGTGCAGTGCCATCGCGTAGTCGGCGCCGGTGAGGTCACCTGCTCTCTCGATCGCGCCTCGGGTGGCAGGCTCCAGATCGTCGACGGATGCATCCCTCGGGAGCGCCGATGCGACGAGGGCGATGTTCACGCTGAAGATCGCGTCGAGCGCGTCTCGCAGCTGCTCGCCGTCGACAGGGGAGGTCACCGGTTCCACGCGGTGGCCGAGCCCTTCGAGGGTCGAGGCCGCAGTCTCGGCCGCCGCGACGCAGTCCGGGTGGACGGCCTCTCCCGCGAACCCGGTGGTGACCATGCCGACCCGGAGCCGGCCCGGGTCGGTGTCGACCGCGTCGCGGAACGGGCCCTTCGGCGGCGGCGGACCGTAGGCGTCGCCGGGCAGGGGTCCGTGGGTCAGGTCGAGGATTGCGGCGGAATCGCGGACGGTGCGGGTCACTGCGTGCGCGGTGCTGAGTCCTCCGAGGCCCTCACTCGCATCGTTGCCGAGGGGAACCCGGTTCCGGCTCGGCTTCAGGCCGAACACGCCGCAGTTGGACGCCGGGATCCGGATCGATCCTCCACTGTCGGTGGCGTGCGCAGCGGGGACCATTCCCGCGGCGACCGCGGCAGCGCTCCCACCGGAGGACCCTCCGACGCTGTGGTCGGCGGCGTGCGGGTTGCGAGTGGGGCCGAACAGCGACGGATTCGTGCAGATGTTCATGCCGAACTCGGGCGTGTTGGTCTTGCCCAGCACGACCAGACCGGCGCGGCGGTGGCGTTCGACCAGGGTGCGGTCCGCATCCGCGACCACGTTGCGCAGGGCGCGGCTCCCGCCGGTGTCGTGCAGGCCGGCAACCGACGTGTTGAAGTCTTTCACCAACCACGGCACGCCCCGGAGTGGCGCCGGCGGCAGATCGTCCACCCCGGCGAGTGCCTCGTCGAAACAGGTCTCGATGACCGCATTGATGCGGGCGTTGTGCTGGTCGATCTGCTCGATGGCCGTCTCACACACTGAGCGGGCCGACACCTCGCCGTTCGCGACCAGCTCGGCCAGCCCGGTGGCGTCATGGCGGAGGTACTCGTCGGCTCGCACGTCCGCGGCCTAGCGCTCGCCGTGCCCCAACGCGTCGAGCACCATCGCGTGGAAGTGGTGCACGGCGTGTTCGGAGATCTCGGGTCGATCGGGGATGCAGATGAACTTTCCCTGGTGGTAGCCCGCCGAGCGAAGTCCGATCTGCACGTCCTCGACCAGGGCGACATCCTCTGGCCCGAGGACGTCATTGAAGTACTCGAAGGCCCTCGTCTCGAGCTGGTCGAGTTCGCCGTCGGGGGAGTAGTAGGCGAGCCGTTGGAGGGTGGTCTCGGGACCGGTCGGCACGAAGTGGAACATGAACACACCCCGCTGGCCGGGCAGTTGCCCGATCGAGACGTTCGGCCACACGAACGCCGAGGTGAACCCGGGCGCACCAGAGGTGACCTCGTAGACGTCGTTGCCGACGTTGGCCCGACCGGACTGGATCGACCAGTTCTCGAAGATCTCATTGCGATACGTCGCCATCTCGATCAGGTCGACGAATGCCTTGTGGGTCGGGTGGCAGTGGTAGCACTCGAGCAGGTTGTCGCCCACGTTCTTCCAGTTCCCGGCGATGTCGAAGGTGGAATCCGTGGCGAGACGCAGGTTTGTCGGGTCGGGGTGGATGGCGGTGACCGCGTCGCGCAGGCCGGGGTAGCAGGCGTCCATCGGTTCCGGGGCGTCACCGAGGTGGACGAAGACGAAGCCACAGAAGTCCTCGACGGCCACTTCAGCGAGCCGGAAGTCTTCCACGTCGAAGTCGGGCATCCGCTCCGACATTCGGGCTCCTCTGAGGGCGCCGGTGCTGTCGTAGACCCATGCGTGGTACGGGCACGTGATCAGGCCGTTGAGCTTTCCGGATCCCTTCAGCAGCGAGTGGCCTCGGTGGAGGCACACGTTGAAGAAGGCGCGCAGTTCGCCCTCGTTGTCACGGATGACGAAGATGCGCTCGTCGGCGATGGTGGCGGTGAAGTACTGGCCCGGCTCGGCCGCGTCGGACCCGTGCCCGACCCACTGCCAGCTGTCCGCGAAGATCGCGCGCCGCTCGTGCGCCGCCACCTCCGGGTCGGTGTACATCGTCGCGGCCATGGTGAACGACACACTCGGATCGGGGTCGAAACGATCGACGCTCCGGTCGGGACGGACGGGGAGGCTCGGCATGGCGGCAGCGTAGTGTTTGGCTAGGTTGCGGCTCATGGGATCGATCGACTCCGAGTCCCGGCTCCCCGCCAACGCACAGGCGCTCGACGGCCCGAGTCTCGACCGCCACTTCGGCGGCGGCGATGGCTTGCTGTCGCTCTGGATCGCCGAGCCGTACGTCGCTCTCGCCCCTTCGCTGGTCGCCAGCCTGGAACGTCGAGCCGGCCTCGGGTGGTACGGCTACGAGGTACGCCACCCCGACCTGCTCGACGGCTTCTGGAGCTGGATGGCCACGCGGCACGGCTGGAGCCGGGGTGAACTCCAGACCGTGGTGAGCCCGAGCGTCGGCACCTCGATCGGCGTCCTGCTCCAGGAGCTGACCGCACCGGGCGACAACGTGATCCTCCAGCCGCCGGTGTTCACGGACTTCAAGCCGCTGGTCAACGGCGCCGGCCGCAACGTGGTGCGCAATCCGTTGGAGCTCACCGCCGACGGCTATCGCATGGACCTCGGTGGGCTCGAGCAGGCCGTGGCCGATCCGGGCACGACGGCAATGATCCTGTGCAACCCTCACAATCCGGTGGGGCGGGTGTGGAGTGGAGACGAGCTCGACGCGGTCGCCCGACTGTGTGCTGAGCACGGCGTGTTCGTGATCGCGGACGAGATTCACGCCGACCTGACGCTGGCCCCCCACCGCTTCACCCCATTCGCGTCGGTGGGCGGCGGTGCGGGCGTCGGGTGGGCCGCGCTCCACGGCCCCATCAAGACGTTCGGGCTAGCGGGGGTGTGCGACACGGTCGTCGTCACCGAGGACCACGACGTGGCCGACCGCTTCGAGTCGGTCAGCTCGCGGCTTCATCTCACCCGTAACAACGTGTTCGGCATGGCCGCGTTCCAGATCGCCTATGAGGAGGGCGCCGACTGGCTCGACGAGTTGCTGACCCTGACCGCGGCCAATGCCGACCGGCTGGCGGCGAACCTGCCGGAGCCGATCCGTCTGGTCGATCTCGAGGGCACCTATCTCGCCTGGCTGGACTTCCGTGCCCTCGGCCTGGATGTGCCCGAGCTCGCCGACTGGCTCGCTCGGTCGGCTCGCCTCGCGCTCAGCCCGGGCCACTGGTTCGGACGGGAGGGAGCCGGATTCGCCCGGATGACCGTCGCCGCCCCCACCCGCTACATCGAGGATGCCATCGCACGGCTCCACGCTGCGCTCTGAGAATCTCCATTGACACCGGTTGAATAGTCACATAACAATCTCGTTATGTCTCCCTCGAGTGAAGTGATGGCCGGCGCGCAGATCGATCTGGCGGCGGCCGAGGAACTCTTCAAGGCCCTCGCGAGTGAACGGCGGCTGCAGATCCTCGAGTGGCTCAAGGACCCCGAAGCACACTTCCCGCCCCAGGAACACGGTGACCCGATCGAGGACGGTGCGTGCAACCTCTTCATCGTGGAGAAGCTGGGCGTGAGCCAGCCCGCCGGTTCCCGCCACCTCAAGGTGCTGGTCGACGCCGGGCTGGTGATTCCGACCCGCCGCAAGGGGTGGACCTACTACCGCCGCGACGAGGATGCCCTGACCCGCGCCACGGCGCTGACCCGGGCGCTGTAGGAGGACCACGATGCGAATCGGAGCCGATGTCGGCGGCACCTTCACCGATGTGGTGGTGGAACGCGACGGCGCCTATCTGTCCACCAAGGTGCTCACCACCCACGAGGCGCCGGAGGTCGGGATCCTCGATGGTCTCCAGGCGCTGGCTGCCGAGCACCGCGTCGACCTGCGCCAGGTCGAGCAGGTGATCCACGGCACCACCCTCGCCACGAACGCCCTGATCGAGCGCCGCGGCGCCCACACCGCCTTGGTCACCACAAAGGGCTTCCGCGACGTCATCGAGACGCGCACCGAAGGCCGCTTCGAGCAGTACGACATCGACATCGTGCTGCCGACCCCGCTCATCGAGCGCCGGCATCGATTCGTCGTGCCCGAGCGGATCAACGCCCGGGGCGAGGAACTGCTCGCCTTCGACGAGAGCGCCGCTCGTGTGGTGGTCGATCAGATCGTCGAGGGTGGCTACGACTCGGTGGCCGTCGGGTTCATGCACAGCTACCGCGACGGTGCGAACGAGCGGCGGTTCCGCGATCTTCTTCACGAGGCCGATCCGGAGATCGCCACCTCGATCAGCAGTGAGGTCTCGCCCCAGATGCGGGAGTTCGAGCGGTTCAACACCGTGGCCGCGAACGCCTACGTGCAGCCGCTCATGGCGTCGTATCTGCGGCGACTCGAGGCCGGCCTTCGGGAGCTCGGTGCCGACTGCCCGCTCTATCTGATCCATTCGGGTGGCGGTCTCATCGACGTCGACACTGCAGCGGCGTTCCCGGTCCGACTGGTCGAGTCGGGTCCGGCCGGGGGCGCGATCTTCGCAGCCCACCTCGCGGCTCGCCATGGCCTCGACCGGATCGTCTCCTACGACATGGGCGGCACCACGGCCAAGATCGCCCTGATCGAGGACCACGTGCCCCAGACCGCCAAGACCTTCGAGGTGGCCCGCACCACCCGCTTCAAGAAGGGCAGCGGCATGCCCATCTCGATCCCGGTGATCGAGATGATCGAGATCGGCGCGGGCGGTGGCTCGATCGCCAGCGTCGACTCGCTGGGCCAGATCCGGATCGGCCCGCACTCGGCCGGCTCGGAGCCGGGCCCGGCGGCCTATGACCTCGGCGGCACCGATCCCACCGTCACCGACGCGAACCTCGAACTGGGTCGGCTCCATCCCGACACGTTCGGAGCCGAGAGCATCTCATTGTCGCCGGACAATGCGAGCGACGCCCTGCTGCGCAGCGTCGGTGGTCCTCTCGGCGTGGACGCCCGGACGGCTGCGGTGGGTGTCGCGGAGCTGGTCGACGAGAACATGACCAACGCCGCTCGGGTCCATGCGGTCGAGAACGGCAAGGACCTGGCCGAGTACTCGATGATCGCCTTCGGCGGAGGTGCCCCGCTCCACGCCACCCGGCTGATCGACAAGCTCGGGGTGGCGGAGCTGATCGTCCCGGTCGGGGCGGGAGTCGGCTCGGCGATCGGCTTCCTCCTGGCCCCGTTCTCCTACGAGGCCATCCGCAGCTTCTACACGTCGTCAGACGACTTCGACATCGCCGGAGCGGCCGCCATGCTGGACGAGCTCGCGGGCGAGGCCGAAACGTTCGTGAGGGCCGGGACCGACGCTGATCTCACCGTCGAGCGCCAGGTGTCGATGCGCTACCGCGGCCAGGGCTGGGAGATCCCGGTGATGATTCCGCAGGGGCCGTTCGACTCGGTCGCCGCGGATGCTCTACTCACCGAGTTCACGAAGACCTACGAGCGGTTCTTCGGCCGGGCCATCGACGGCCTCGCCGTCGAGGCGGTGAGCTGGGCGGTACGGGTGGCCTCCGTGACCGAGCGGCCGCCGGTGGTCGAACGCCATGACCCGGGGGAGCCGATCACCGCGACGGCGTCCCGACTCATCCACGATCCCGTCACCGGTACCGCCGCCGAATCGACCATCGTCGAGCGCGATTCGCTCGCACCCGGCGACACCGTGGCCGGGCCCGCAGTGATCGTCGAGAGTCAGACCACCACGGTCCTCGGAAGCCATCACATGGCCGTCGTGCAGGGCGATCACTCCCTGCGGGTGGGCCGGGCGGTCGCCGCCGAGAACGAGGCAACCGCCGCCGGCGACGAGCACTCCGCCTCCGTGGTCGAGCAGCAGATCATGTGGAATCGACTGATCGCCATCGTCGAGGAGCAGGCCCTCACGCTAGTGCGGACGTCGTTCTCGACCTCGGTGCGGGAGGCCGGCGACCTCTCGGCCGGCGTGTTCGACGCCGAGGGCCGACTGGTGGCCCAGGCGGTGACCGGCACACCCGGACACGTCAACACGATGGCGGCTTCGGTCGGCCACTTCATCAACGACATCGGCCGGGACAACATGTTCGACGGCGATGTCTACATCACCAACGATCCGTGGAAGGGCACCGGTCACCTCCACGACATCACGGTCACCACGCCGGTGTTCCACGGCGACACCCTCATCGGCTACTTCGCCTCCACCTCCCACGTGGTCGACGTCGGTGGCCGCGGCTACGGGCCCGACGGCCACGAGGTGTACGAAGAGGGCCTCCGCATTCCCATCATGAAATGGGCGCGGCAGGGGGACCTCAACGAGGACCTCGTCAACATCGTGCGGAACAACGTGCGGGAGGCGGACCAGGTGGTGGGCGACATCCACGGCCTGGCCGCCGCCAACGAAACGGGCCGCCGTCGCCTGCTCGAGATGCTCGACGAGTTCGGACTCGCCGACATCGATGATCTGACGTCCTTCGTGTTCGAGCGGACCGAACAGGCGGTGATGGCCGCGCTCGAGAACGTCCCCGCGGGGACCTATCACAACTCGATGGACGTCGATGGATACGACGAGCCCGTGCACCTCGAGGTCACACTCACCGTCGACGACGGCGGCATGCACGCGGACTTCACCGGCACGTCGGGCACGAGCCGGTTCGGGATCAACGTCCCGATCGTCTACGCCCAGGCCTATTTCACCTACGGCATGATCGTGGCCCTGGCCCCCGAGCTGCCCAACAACTTCGCCTCGCTGGCACCGTTCACGGTCTCGGCTCCCGCCGGGGTGATCCTCAACGCCGAGCCACCGAACCCCGTGGCGGCCATTTCGTCACCGACCTCTGTCTCGGTGCGCTCGCTCAGGCAATGCCCGAGCGGATCCCCGCCGAAGGGGCCGGCGCCTTGTGGAACTTCCAGGCCAGTGCGCGCAGCGCCGACCCGCAGGCCAACCCGTTGCCTCCGGTCGAACTGCTGATGTTCAACAGTGGCGGGAGTGGTGGACGACCCTCTCTCGACGGTCTCACCGCCACGGCGTTCCCGTCGGGGGTGATGACGATGAGTGCCGAGGCCACCGAGCAGGTCGGGCCGATCGTGGTGTGGCGCAAGGAGATCCGCGAGAACAGCGGCGGTGCCGGTGCCCAACGCGGCGGGCTGGGACAGATCATCGAGATCGGCGCCACCGGCGGCTACCTCTTCGAGTTCTCCGCCATGTTCGACCGGGTCGAGCACCCAGCCCGGGGTCGCAACGGGGGTGACGACGGGGTGGCCGGCCGGGTCTATCTCGACGACGGCACGCCGTTCCGGTCCAAGGGCAAGCAGACGATCCCCGCCGAACGCCACCTCATCCTCGAGCTCCCCGGCGGCGGTGGCTGGGGCGACCCCGCCGAGCGGGATCCCGCGGCCGTCGAGAACGATGCGACCCAGGGGTACGTGAGCTGATTTGCGGGTTTTCTGGACGCCAGCGCGCGCTTGGCGCGCGCTGGCGTCCAGAAAAACTCAAAGGACGCGGTCCAGGTAGTGCTCGAGGGTGGTCGCGGGCCGGCCGAGGAGGGATTCCAGGACGAGTGGCGACCCCGTGAACCCGTGATGCCGGTAGTGCTCGGCCATGAGACGGCCTCGTCGAACGGCTTCGGGCGGCATCCCCGCGGCGGTGCTCGTTGCGGCCCACCCGGCCTCGCCCTGGTCGTGTGCCGTCACCTCCTGGCCCAGCGCCCGGCTGAGCGACGAGGCGACGTCGACAGCGGTGATCGCGTCGGGCCCGGCGAGTTCGAAGACACCGCCGTCCATCCGATCGTCGAAGCACGCTCGAGCCGCGATCTCGGCGACATCAGCGAGGTCGACCAGCGACATCGAGACGTCGAGGCCCCACGGTGAGTCGTAGACCCCGGTCCTGCGCACGCTTTCGAGCTGGAGCTCGATGTTCTGCATGTAGGCGGCCGGCTGGAGAATCACCGATGGCAGGCCGCCCTCGGCCAGCCGCTCCTCGGCCCGCAGCTTGGCCCAGTGGTGGGGCATCGCCTCCAGGCCCGGTCGCAGGACCGAGTGGTAGACGATCCGGTCCACGCCCGCCCGCTCAGCGGCCTCGATCGCACTCGTCATGCCGGCTTCTTCGTGTTCCGCGAAGTTCGGCCAGATGAAGTAGATCGTCTCTACACCATCGATGTGCGGAGCGAGTTCGCCGGCGTCCCCGGCCACCGTTTCGCTGGCTCGGTGAATCGACTCGCCCGATCGCGTCAGCGCCCGTACCGAAGCACCCTGATCGGCGAGGGCGGCCACCACCGACCGACCGGTCTTCCCGCCCGCGGCGGTGACGAGGACCGTCATTCCTCGTCGGGGTCGACCGCATCCCATGGGACGGACGTCGAGAGCCAGTGGGTGAGCCGTTCCTCCTGGTCGTTGTCATGGAGGTGTCGCGGTGGCGTGGCGAACGTCGCATAGGGACGGCAGCGCAGGGTGACGCGGCCTTCCCGGGCGGCCGACTCGGCGACGAACGGTCTGGCCTCGTCACCCAGGGGTTGGCCCGACATCCGGCCCCCGACCGCCATCATCACGTCGACGGCGAGTTCCGGGTCGGTGTCGACAACGGCGTCGCAGTAGACCTGCAGAAACCCGACCGGCCACTGTTCGTTGAGGATGCAGAGGCTGGCCTTGCCGAGACGGTCGACCGCCTTGGCCTTGGCTCGGCCGGCCATCGTGGACACGAGGAGTTCGTCGTCGTCGGTGGGGATGTAGTACACGACCGACATCGCGGGGCCATCGACTCGTCGCCCGTAGCCGAAGACGCAGGTGCGGTGCGTGCGCACGAACTCACGGCGTTCGGACGGCAGCATGTCGCGATCCGCGGGCAGCACGAACGGCTGGTCGGCCAAGGGCAGCAGGTTGGGCATGGGCTCTTCTCCCTGGTCGGAGACACTCTCGCGTGCCGGAGCATCGCGACCCAACCGCCGGCCAGGACCCCTACCACTCCGCGTGGGCGTAGACCTTCAGCGACAGGAACCGCACCGGGAGCTCGATCAGTTCGGTGGGGCCGTGCGCCACCTCACCGCGAAACTGCATCGTGTCGCCGGGCCGGAGCACGTAGCGGTTGGAGCCGAGGCCGTACTCCACGACTCCCTCGAGCACGTGGATGAACTCCACCCCGGTGTGCTGGAAGAGCGGGAAGACCTCGTCGGGCTCGGTGATGGTGACGAGCACCGGCTCGATCTCGCGGTGCGGCCCCCGCAGGGTGCCGAGGTCCTCGTAGGTCCGGCTCGGGCCCCCGCCTTCGTGTTCGATCCGCTGGCCGTCGCCGCGCCGCACGACCACCGCGTCGTGTTCCTCGTCGAGCCCCCGGAAGAAGGCGGTGAAGGGCACCCGTGCCGTGTTCGCCAGCGCCGTCAGGGTGGCGAAACTCGGTGACGTCTGGCCGTTCTCGACCTTCGACAGCATCCCGATCGACAACCCTGCCTGATCGGCGAACTGCTCCATGGTGAGGCCGAGGCCGGTTCGCAGTTCGCGGACGCGCTGCCCGACCACCCGGCAGACCTCGTCACTGGTCAGCAAGCCCAAATCGTGGTCGGTCGTCATGAGGTCGGCTCGACGGCGGGTGCGATCAGAACAGGGTGAGGTACTGATCGACTTCGCCCTGGGTGACCTCGTGGTGGTGGGCGATGAATTCGTCCTGCTTCACCTTCACGAAGTAGTCGCGGTACGGACCCTCGGCCGTCATTCCGAGCCCCGCCCCCAGCACGTCGTCCTTCGCCAGTGCATCGGCGGCGTGCAGCAGGGTCCGGGGGAGGGTGGTGATCCCACGGCGGGCCACCTCCTCGGCGGGCAGGGTGAAGAGGTTGGCCGTGTTCGGTTCCCCCGGATCCATGGCCTGATCGATTCCGTCGAGGCCACAGGCGAGCATCGCGGCGAACATCAGGTAGGGGTTGGCGGCGCCGTCGCCGATACGCACCTCGAGGCGGTCGGGCTCAGGGACCCGGATCATCTGGGTGCGGTTGTTGCCCCCGAAGGCGGCGTACGCCGGTGCCCAAGTGGCCCCGGAAGTCGGTGCACCGACCCCCATTCGCTTGTAGGAGTTCACGATCGGACAGGCCACCGCCGCGAGACCCTCCGCATGCGCGATGAGTCCGGCCGCGAACTGGTACGCCATCTCGCTGAGTCCGAGGCCCTTGCTGTCGTCGTCGCCCCCGATGAAGAGGGGTTCGTCGTCGGTGGTCCAGAGGCTGAGGTGGGCGTGGAGCCCATTGCCGGTCTTGTCGCTGAACGGCTTCGGCATGAAGGTGGCGTAGCGCCCGTCACGCTGGGCCATCGTGTGAACCATGAGGCGGAACAGGATCAGCCGGTCGGCCGTGGTGAGGGCGTCGGCGTACTGCCAGTTCTGCTCGAACTGGCCGTTGGCGTCCTCGTGGTCGTTGGCGTAGTTGCCCCAGCCCATCGCGTTGAGGTTCTTCGACACCGCGGTGAGATGCGGGAGCATCCGGGTGAGGCCGCGGGCGTCGTAGCAGGGGAGTTGATCGACGTCGCGCTCGTCGGCCACCGAGATCGAGCCGTCGTCGTTCCGCACCACCAGCGAGTACTCGGCCTCGACGCCGGTCTTGAGCACGAGCCCCCGGGTCTCCAGGTCGGCGAGCGCCTGACGGAGGATCACCCGCGGCGCGTACGGCCAGAGCTCACCCTCAACGGTGGGGTCGCACTGCATGGCCGCCACGTTCGGCTGCCAGGGCAGCTGGGTGTACGACGCCGCATCGGGCATGGCCAGGATGTCGGGGTGGGACGGGTCCTGGCCCATCGGTCCGGCGGCGAACCCGGCGAACCCCGCGCCGTCGCTCATGAGGCCCTCGAGCGCCTCGACCGGCACCAGCTTGGCGCACGGCTTGCCGTGCATTTCGACGAACATCGCGTAGATGTACTCGACCCCGTCGGCCTCGACCCGAGCCTTGATGTCCTCGTAGTCCCCCATGACTTCCCCCGTTTCCGGCCCACTCCAACGCGAACCGACCTCTACTCTAGGTGAAGCGACTTCACCGATGTCAAAGGTGCTGACTAGAGTGCGATCGACGGGCAACTGGCTACGGGGAGCGCTGTCATGTGTGGGATCGTCGGGCTGTTCCTGAAAACCGATCGGCATCGACATGAGCTCGGCCGCCTGTCGGCCCTGATGTTGCACGAGATGCGGGAACGGGGGCCCGACAGCGCCGGGTTCGCGGTCTACGACGAAGGCCGACCCGGCCGCACTCGCATCACCGTCCTGGCAGAAGGCCACCAGCCGGACTGGAGCGCGACGGCTGGTGCCCTCGAGGCCGTCCTCGGCACCGAGGTGACGGCTCGTCCGGTGCTCGACCATGCCGTCTTCGAGACCAGCGGCGACGGCCGGAAGGCTCGCCAGTGGCTGATCGACAATGTCGCTGACCTGGACGTTCTCAGCTACGGCCACCAGATCGAGCTCTACAAGTCGGTCGGCGATCCCGATCTCGTGGCCACCCGATACGACCTCGCCGAGCGGGCCGGCACCCACGCCATCGCCCACACCCGGATGGCCACCGAATCGGCCATCACCACCAACGGCTCACACCCGTTCGTCACCGGAGCCGACACCTGCCTCGTGCACAACGGCTCCCTCTCGAACCACAACCAGCTGCGGGAGAAGCTGGTTCGGCGGGGCGAGTCGTTCCAGACGGAGAACGACTCGGAGGTGGCCGCCGGCTACCTCGCCTGGAGGCTGGCGGAGGGCGACTCGATCGAGGCCGCCCTCGAGCGGGCCCTGGACGACCTCGACGGCTTCTTCACCTTCGCCATCGGCATCGAGAGCGGCTTCGCCATCCTGCGCGATCCGATCTCCTGCAAACCGGCCGTCGTCGCCGAGACCGACGACTGGGTGGCGATGTCGTCGGAGTACCGGGCGATCGCCCAGCTCCCGGGCGTGGACGACGCCGAGATCTTCGAGCCCGAGCCGGCCCGGGTCTACACGTGGAGCCTCGCCTCATGACCACCACCTTCGACCTCTCCGAACAGACGGTCCGCGAGTTGAACCAGGAGCTGCACCGACCGGGCGACAGCGACTACGTGGTGGTCAACCCACGAGGTGCTCATGCGGTGGCCGCAGGCATCGATGCCGAGATCGACATCGAGGTGCGCGGCTCGGTCGGCTACTACTGCGCCGGCATGCACCAGAAGGGGTCGGTGCGGGTGGACGGCAACGCGGGCACCGGGTTCGCCGAGAACATCATGTCCGGCACGGTCCGGCTGACCGGGAACGCCACCATGTCGGCCGGCGCCACCGGGTGCGGCGGGTTGCTCGTGATCGAGGGCAACGCGGGAGCGCGCTGCGGGATCTCGATGAAGGGCGTCGACATCGTGGTGGGTGGCGATGTGGGTCACATGAGCGGCTTCATGGCTCAGGCAGGCACCCTTGTGGTGCTCGGCGACGCTGACCATCACCTCGGCGACTCGCTCTACGAGACCCGGATCTTCGTCCGAGGGTCGGTGGCGTCGCTGGGCGCGGACTGCGTGGAGAAGGAGTTGCTGTCCCACCATGTCGACGAGCTGGAGCGGCTCCTGAACGCGGCCGGCCTCGGCGGGGAACCTTCGGAGTTCCGTCGCTACGGGTCGGCCCGGGATCTCTACAACTTCCACATCGACGACATCGACGCCGAGTTGGCCGGGAGGGCGTGACCGTGGCTTCAGAGAACTGGCACCAGCGCGAGTCGTACACCTTCGACCGACACACGATCGCCGAGATCCGACGGGCCGCGAACACCGGCATCTACCGCATCCGCGGCTTCGGCGCGAAGCGTGAGCTGCCGACCTTCGACGATCTCGTCTTCCTCGGCGCCTCGATGTCGCGGTACCCGTTGGAGGGCTACCGGGAGGACTGTGCCACCGATGTCGTGATCGGCGAAGGGCGCGCCGAACGCCCGGTCCGGCTCGACATCCCGATCACCATCGCCGGGATGAGCTTCGGCTCCTTGTCGGCCGAAGCCAAGGAGGCGCTCGGTCGCGGGGCCAATGCGGCCGGCACATCGACCACCACCGGCGACGGCGGAATGACCCTCGAAGAACGAGGCCACTCCAAGACCCTCGTGTACCAGTACCTGCCAAGCCGCTACGGCATGAACCCCGACGACCTCCGCAAGGCCGACGCCATCGAGGTCGTGGTCGGCCAGGGCGCCAAGCCCGGCGGCGGCGGGATGCTGCTCGGCCAGAAGATCACCGAACGGGTCGGCGAGATGCGAACCCTGCCAGTCGGCATCGACCAACGCTCCGCCTGTCGGCATCCCGACTGGACCGGGCCCGACGATCTCGAGATCAAGATCGTGGAGATCCGCGAGGTGGTCGACTGGCAAGTCCCCATCTACGTGAAGATCGGAGCGGCTCGGCCGTACTACGACACCGCCCTGGCGGTGAAGGCCGGGGCCGACGCTGTCGTGGTCGATGGCATGCAGGGTGGCACCGCCGCCACCCAGGACGTCTTCATCGAGCACGTCGGCATCCCCACGATCGCCGCCATTCCGGAGGCGGTGCGTGCCCTCAAGGAGCTGGACGCTCACCGCGACGTGAAGCTCATCGCAGCGGGCGGGATCCGCACCGGAGCCGACGTCGCCAAGGCCCTCGCCCTCGGGGCCGACGCGGTGTCGATCGGCACCGCCGCACTGATCGCCATAGGCGACAACGACCCCGGACTCGAGGAGGAATACCGCAAGCTCGGCTCCTCGGCCGGCTTCTGGGAGGACTACCAGGACGGCACCGATCCGGCCGGCATCAGCACCCAGGATCCGGAGTTGTCGAAGCGGCTCGACCCGGTCATCGCCGGCCGACGCCTGGCCAACTACCTCCAGGTGCTCACGCTCGAGGTGCAGACGCTCGCCCGCGCCAACGGCAAGTCGCACGTGCACAATCTCGAGCCGGAGGATCTCGCCGCACTGACCGTCGAGGCCGCGGCGATGGCGAAGGTGCCGTTGGCCGGCACCACCTGGATTCCGGGAACCTGACGCCCGATCAGCGCGCCGTGCCGGGCCGGATGTAGGCGGTCCGGGTGCGGGTGAAGAAGTCGACCGCGGTGTCGCTCTGCTCGCGGGCCGCGTGGGCCGACGACGCCTTCTCGCCGCCGAACGGGGCATGGAGCTCGGACCCGGTCGTGGGAGCGTTGATCTTGACGATCCCCGCCTGGAGCTCGTGAAGGGCCCGGTCCACGCGCCAGAGGTCGGTGGTGAACACCGACGCCGAGAGCCCGAACTCGGTGCTGTTGGCCAAGTCGAACGCATCGTCGTCGGAGTCGACCTCGATGACGGTGGAGATCGGACCGAACACCTCGTCGCGCGTGATGCTGAGTTCCGGCGTACCCGCCAGCAGGGTGGGAGCGAAGAAGCAGTCGCCCTCCGGTGCCGACTCGTTCACCGCCACAATCGTCGCGCCTTCGGCTTTGGCCTGATCGAGTGCTTCCGCGACCTCGTCGCGGGCCGACGAGGAAACCAGAGGGCCGATCCCGATCCCTTCCTCCATTCCGTCGCCCACCCGGAGATCACGGACCGCCGCAGCCAGTCGGTCGCTGAGCTCAGCCGCGATCGATCGGGGCGCGATGATGCGGCGGGTGGCGGTGCACTTCTGGCCGGTTGCGCCCATGGCGCCACCGACGAGGGCAGGGACGGCGAGGTCGAGGTCGGCATCGTCGAACACGATGGCGGGGTTGTGGCCACCCAGCTCGAGTTGGACGCGGCCGTTGCGGGCGGTGACCGCATCCCGAATGCCGACGCCGACCGGCACCGAGCCGGTGAAGGTGACGCCGTCCACCCGGTCGTCCTCGACGATTGCGCCACCGACCGAGCCGGGGCCGAGAACGAGGTTCAACACACCCGGCGGCAGGCCGGCATCGTGCAGGATCCGGGTGAGGGCGTAGGCGAGGAGGGGAGTGTTGCTGGCCGGCTTCCAGACCACGGTGTTGCCGGCCGCCAGGGCCGGAGCAAGCTTCCACGCGGGGATCTGGATCGGGAAGTTCCACGGAGTGATCACTCCCACCACTCCCAGAGGCTGGCGGACCGTGCGGATGGTCTCCCCTGGAGTGGGCGAGGGGAAGATCCGCTCGGTCGAGACCTTGGCCATTCCGGCGTGATAGCGGAACGTCTCGGCGGCCAGTGCGACCTCGCCTCGGGATTCCGGCAGTGTCTTCCCTTCCTCCAGGGTGCAGATCACCGCCAGGTCTTCGCGGGCTGTGTCGATCAGCGTGGCGGTGTTCTCCAGCAGCGCCGCCCGGATCGTGAAGGGCGTGCTACGCCAGCCCTCGAGCGCCTCGCTCGCCGCGGTGATGGCATCGGCGGCAGTCGAGCGGTCGCCGAGCGCGTATTCTCCGACCGGTTCGTCGGGCCGAGCCGGGTTCGAGCTGACCTCGGTGGAGCCGGAGCGAACCCAGTCGCCGCCGATGAGGTGGGCACCGCCCTGGTCGATGAGTTCTGAGTGCAACGGTCTTCCCGATCTGGCTGAGAGGTGGGTGAGCCCCGCCAGACTAGGGAGGCCTTCGCCTGCTTGCGTCGAGTCGGCAGGGCTACCGCTACGGTCGTGAAAGGACGAGCAAGGGGCATGAACGTGGATGTCGGGACGATCGGGCTGTCGGTCGACGAGTCGAGTTGGCCGGACCCGAAACCACCGTTCCGGCACGGAGCCCCCAACGTCCTGGTGATCGTCCTCGACGACACCGGCTTCGGGCAGCTGGGTTGCTACGGCTCCGACATCGAGACGCCGAACCTGGATGCGTTGGCCGAGCGGGGAGTCCGCTTCACCAACTTCCACACCACCGCCATCTGCTCACCGACCCGGGCCTGCCTGCTCACCGGGCGAAACCACCACCGGGTGGGGATGGGCTACATCCCGGACATCCCGATGCGATTCCCCGGCTACACCGGCCGTGTGGCTCAGATCCTCGGTGGCGAGGGCTGGGCGACCTACGCGGTGGGGAAGTGGCACATGACCCCGCGCGACGAACGGACCCGGAGCGGTCCCTTCGGAACCTGGCCGCTCGGGGCGGGCTTCGAACGCTTCTACGGCTTCCTCGGAGGCGACGCCAACCACTGGGCACCCGAGCTGGTGCGGGACAACTCCTTCGTGGATCCGCCCTGCGGGCCCGACGAGGGCTACCACCTCACCGAGGACCTGGCGGACCAGGCCATCACCTACATCCGCGAGCTTCGCAATCACCAGCCCAACCGGCCCTTCCTGTGCTGGTTCGGCCTGGGAGCCACCCACGCGCCGCATCACGTCGCCCCCGAGTGGTCCGATCGCTATGCGGGGAGCTTCGACGGAGGCTGGGACCGCTGGCGCGAATCGGTGCTCGCCCGCCAGAAGGAGATCGGGATCGTGCCGTCCGACACCCAGCTCTCCGAGCGGCCGGGGTGGCTCACTCCATGGGACGACCTGGGCGAGGACGAGCGCCGCCTCTACGCGCGGATGATGGAGATCTACGCAGGGTTCCTCACCCACACCGACCATCAGATCGGCCGCCTGTTCACGAGCCTCGACGAGATGGGCGAACTCGACAACACGATCGTGATCGTCGTTTCCGACAACGGTGCATCCGGGGAGGGAGGGCCCCACGGATCGCTGAGCGAGTACGAGTACATGTACGGCCTGGAACGGCAGCCAGACGAACTCCTCGCCCGGATCGACGACCTCGGTGGACCCCGCTCCTACAACCACTATCCATGGGCCTGGGCCCACGCCGGGAACACGCCGTTTCGCCGATTCAAGCGCTACACGTTCGAGGGCGGGGTCCGGGATCCGTTCATCTTCTCGTGGCCGGCCGGTGAGGCCGAGCAGGGGAGCATCCGTTCGCAGTACGCCCACGCGGTCGACGTCCTGCCCACGCTCCTCGACTGTCTCGGGGTCGAATTCCCGGACCAGATCGGCGGGGTCGGGCAGATGAGCGTCGACGGCGCCAGCTTCCGGGCGACCCTGTCGGCTGCAGATGCCGAGGAGCATCGGCGGACCCAGTACTACGAGTGCTGGGGGAGCCGGGCCATCTACGACGACGGCTGGAAGGCCGTCACCAACCACGTCAACCAGTACAACGAGGTCGAACGTGAATCGATTGATGGGAGTGCCGACTTCCATGCCGACCGCTGGGCGCTGTACGACACCCGCACCGACTTCGTCGAGAACCACGACCTGGCCGACGCCCACCCCGAACGGCTGCAGCATCTCGTCGACCTGTGGAACGCCGAAGCCGATCGCAACCAGGTCCTGCCACTGACCGACGCCACCCTCAACCGATTCCCCCACATCCTGATTCCGTGGAGCTCGGGCGCCCGATCGGCCGAGCTGCGGCCAGGTGAACGCCTGTCGGAGGAATCCTGTCCCTCATTCGCCGGGGGTGTGCGGCTGACCGCCCACTTCAGTGCACCGCTCACCGAATCGGTCGAGGGGATCCTCGCCGAACAGGGCGACTACAACAACGGCTGGGCATGGTACGTCCAGGATGGTGAGGTTGTCTTCGTCCTGAACCACATCGGTGAGGCGCTGCACCGGGTGTCGATGCCAGTGCCGGTCGGGGCCGAGCGCATGAGCCTGATCGCCCGTCCGTCGGAGGGCGGAATGGCGTGCGAGTGGACCGCCGACGGGGTCGGTACCGGCGCGGGGACCATCCCGGTCGCCTTCCCGCTGCTCTGGAGCCCGAACTCCTCCGCCACGTTGCTGGTCGGTGAGGCCCGCCAGCTCCCGGTCTGCGACGACTACGTCCCACCCTTCCCGTTCAGCGACGTGCTCGCCTCGGTACGGCTCGAAACCGATCGTCGAGCGATCCTCGACCCACAAGCCCAGCTCGACACGGCCCGCCGTCATCAGTAGCCGTCGGGCTTCGGCTGACGCCGATCAGTCCCCGCGAAAGCGCAGGGGCACGTAGCCGTGGATGTCGCCGGTGATGCGCAGCTCGCACTGGCGACCCGGCTCGGCACAGTCGACGAGTTCGCCGGACGTGCGCTCGAACTCGCGCTGGACGCTCATGGTGATCTCCGCCGCCCCCTCGACGATCTCGACCGCCACGGTGTCCGTGCAGTACTCCTCTTCCGCCGCCAGGTCGACGCACTGCTGAACCTCGACCACACCGGTCTCGATCAGCACGGGTTCACAGATCAGGGGATCCCAGTCCTCGGATTGCTGAAGCTCTTCGAAGAACTCGGGATCCTCGCAGAGCGAACGCTCGAGGTTGGCGAGCCGCAGGACCACCTGCTCACCGTCGGTCAGGTCCCGATCCGGGGCGAGCGCGTATGCGATGCCCCACTCGAGATTCTCCGGGAGTGTCGTGCCGTCGAAGAACAGCCGGACCGGGTTGGCCGCGGTCCCATCGCCGAGCAGGAAGTCCGTGGTGGTCGTGCGTGCTGCGATCCGGCAGCCGTACTGGTTGGAGAAACAGTCGAGGCCGCCGTCGAGTATCCGACTCACCTCCACCGTCACCTCGAAGGCTCCGTTGTCGTCGGCTACGGCATCGGCCATTCGCCGTGACTGCTCCCAGCAGCCGAAGATGCTCCAGCTGCCACCGATCACACACTGCCCGACCACTACCGGCTCACCGGGCACGAAGTTGGCGCCGCTCACGCTGACCGAATCGCCGTCGTGGAGTCCGTCACTGCGATCGACGGTGATCGTCGGCGCCCGCACCCCCTCCACCGTCGGGTCGAACCAGATCCTTCCCACCGCTGACTCGTCGTAGTCGGCGATGTTGGCGACGGCGATCGCACACGCCAGCTCACCGGGAGCGGCGCAGTCGATCTCGCCGTAGGCGTTCGAGATGAATCGGCGCACCGTCACCTGGGTGGCGACGCGCCCGTTCTCGTCGGTGTTCGCCAGGGTGTAGTCACCGATGTCGCAAGAGCCCTCACCGCGCGGATTCCCTTCCTCCCCGGCGCACTGGACGACGCCGACGGTGGCGTGGGGTGAGAGATCCTCTGCGGTGACCGTGACGATCTGGCCGTCGACGAGTCCATCGTCGGGGCTGATCAGCAGGGGCAGCCGGAGCGAGTCGACCCCGGTGAACCGGCCGCCGTACTCGATCTCGATCACGACCGGGCCGTCGTCGTCCGGCTGGTCGGCGTCTCGGAGTTCCTCGCGGTCCGGTTCAGGGGTGGCGTCCTCGTCGACGCCCGTGGCCTCGTTGCCCGAACTCAGCCACACCGCGAGCGCGACGGCAGCGAACAGTGCGCCGACTCCGGAGAGGACGATCAGTCGCTGTGTCCAACCGTGATCGGTTCGTGCGGACTCGAGTTCGATGTCCACGACGCCCTCGTCAAGGGGCTGGCTGCCTTCTTCCCTGCCTGTCCGCCTCATCGCCCGAGTATCGCGACTTTCCGGAGCAATGTCAGGGCGGGTCAGCCGAGATCGACCCCGTACATGTCGGTGATCGCCCGGACACCCTCGGAGATCGTCACCCGCCGCGGGTCGTAGCGCGGCGACATCGCCCGCAGGGTGCCCTGGAGGCTGCCCGTTCGCCAGCCCCGCTTCGCCGCTCGCCATGAGATCCGGCGCACGGAGATGTCGGGGTCGATCTGGTCGCGGTAGACGACCGTGGCCATCCCGAGGAGGTAGCGGAGGTAGTGGGTCTGGGCCCAGGTGCCGACGGCGAGGCGATAGGGGTACTTGCCGACGATGGACTCGTATGCGTCGAAGGTGACCGTTCGGTGCTCGATCTCCTCACTCAGGTGCCATGCCATGAGCTCAGCCCATTCGGGTGCGGTGGTGGTCGGTTCGACCGAACCCATGCTCGATCGGGCCAGGGAGAAGGTCATCGCCTCGAAGCCTTCGGCATAGGCGAGGTTGAAGGCGAGTGACTTCTCGTCGGTGAACCGCCGGTAGTCCGCTTCGAGTCGGTCCTCGAGGTCCCGCATCGCATCGGCTGCGGACGGGCTGAGCTGGTTGCGGACGAGATCGTTGATTTTGGCGTGGTTCTTGTAGTGCTGCGCCTCCTGAGCCGAGAACGCCTTCATGTCGGCGAGAAGCTCGGGATCGGTCACTTCCTTGGCGGCCACCCGCATGGTGCGGATCAGGTACGGCTCGAGGTAGGGGAGCGTGAACGACAGCCCGACGGTCTCGCACGACTGTTGGGGGTCGGACGGGTTGGGCACCACCTGGACTTCCGGTGGCCACTCGAAGTCGGGACGGCGGACGGTGATGGCAGCGATCCGCCGAAGCTACCTCATGGACAATCCTCGCGATCAGCGGTGACGTTGGCGGAGGCGGGCGGCGCCCTCGTCGGTGCCGTCGTGGAGAGTGCCGAGCCAGTAGTCGAGCGGGAACTCGGCGCTGCCGTAGTTGCAGCGCTGGTAGCGGTGGTGCAACTGGTGGAAGAAGGAATTGAGCTGCAGTACCGGCCTGTCTCCGACCACGACCGCGTCGTAGCCGGCATGGCCCGACGGCGCCCCGAGCATCTGCCAATAGAGGAGGAACAGGATGTGGGACGGATGGGTCGGCACGAGGAGAACGAGCGCCAGGGTGCTGAAGTAGAGCAGGTGTTCGACGGGGTGCATCGCCAACCCGGACCACGGGCCGATGTTCACGTTGCGGTGATGGACCGCATGCACCCTCGAGTAGATGCTCTCGTGGTGGATGGCCCGGTGGATGACATAGAAGTGCAGGCTCTGCCAGATCGGCATCGCGAGGAAACCGAGAACGAACCAGGTCGGGTTCGCGTCGAACGTGACCGTTGACGCCCGGTCTCCGGCGTACATCCAGCGAGCCCAGATCTCCCAGCTACTCGCGATCGGAACTCCGTAGGCCAAGGTGTAGAAGACGTTGTCGCGGACCTGGTCGCCGGTGAAGAAGATCCGCTTGTTCCGGCCCAGTGCCCGGTCGTCGTAGCGCAGCGTGCCGCCCTGCCCGTTGCGAACGTAGAACCACCAATGCAGGCCGCCCACGATGATCAGTACGGCCACGTAGTTGCGGACCAACACCTCGGCCACCCACCCGGCCGCGAGGTCTTGCTGCTCGTCGTCGACCGGTTGGAGCCAGAGCCCGACCACGAGTGCAAGGAGGATGTAGAAGGTCCGGTCGTTGACCCAGAGGTGGTTGCGTATCGCGTACTTGACCGAGTCGACGGGTCGGGGCGGCCAGGCGAAGTAGGGCGCGGGCTTCGTGGGGACGTCAGGGAGAAACGCCCACTCGTCGGCCATGGAACGTCGTGTGCCGGTCATCGGGAACCCCCGAGGTGTTCGTCGGCTCCCGAGGGGCCGGGCGATCCAATCAGTCGACGATGGGAACAGTAGCTGCGGTTCGAAGAGCGGCGACGGTTTGCTCGACGAGGTCATCGACCACTTCGGCGACGGTCTTCGTTTCAGTCATCCACGTGACCCCCTGGCCGGCTCCGCTGTACAGGAGTGGATCGATCTGGTGCTCGTCGATCGCCGTCATGAGGTCGCCGACCAGGGCGTGCTGATAGGGCATCTTCAGCGGAGGTGGGGCAGCGTCGCTGTCCCACTCCTCGATCCATTTCGATCGGATCTGGCGCTGCGGCTTCCCACTGCTGCCTCGGGTGACGGCGGTGTCCCCACTCCCAGCGGTGAACAGCTTCTCGCGCAGGCGGTCCGAGATGGCGTGGTCACCTCGACTGTGCTCCTCGGTCCCGAGCCACACCGTGCCCAACCACACTCCCTGGGCCCCCATTGCGAGAGCCGCGGCGATCTGCGCGCCGTGTCCGATGCCGCCGGCCGCCAGCACCGGGATACTCCCTGCCTTCTGAACGACCTCCGGGACGAGCACCATCGTGCCGATCGTGCCGGTGTGTCCGCCCGCCTCGGATCCCTGGGCGACGAGGAAGTCGAGACCGACGTCCAGGTATCGATCGACATGATGAGGGCTTCCGACCAGGGCACCGACGACCTTGCCGGCCTCTTGCAGGCGTTGGACGGCGTCCTTGGTGAGCCCCACCCCGAAGGCCACCAGCTCGATGTCGCTGTCGAGCAGGGCCTCGAGTTGGCCCTCGAAGTAGGCGGGGGTGCGGAGTACCGAGTTGAAGAAGGACCTCCGGGAAGCCGGCGGCACCTCATAGCGGTCGGCGAGCTCGGCGACGAAGGCCTTGTGTTCCTCCGGAAGCGACGCCTGGATCTCGTCCAGTGTCTGATCCTCCGGCATGCCGGGCGGCATCATGATGTCGACCGCTGCCGGACGATCGCCGGTCTGTCGTCGCAGCTCCCGCAGCTTGCCCGGAAGCACCTCGGGTGGGTCGTGTGCCACGCCGTACACGCCGAGCCCGCCGGCTTCGGTGATGGCGGCGGTCACCTCGATCTCATGGCTGAAGCCGAGGATCGGCACATCGATGCCTAGCCGGGAGGCGAAGTCGGTACGGATGCTCGTCATGAGGGGTCGCTCCCTTTCCCCGCGCCGTTGCCCGCGCGGACGGACTCGACGTGGACCTCGTGACGGGGGAGGAGCTCTCCGCCCATGAACGTGCCGACCGACTCCGGAGTCCACCGAACCGTGGGGCTCATGGTGAGATCGAGGTCGAGCACGTCAGAACTCACGCGGCTCCGCGAGACCCCAGGAACTGTGCGAGAAGTTGACGCGGGTTGTGAGGGCAGGTTCGAGATCGGCGATCCCAAGTGCTCGAAGGGCCCGTACCGCCGGATGGCCCGAGGCCCCGATCTCGAGCTCGACCGACCCACCGATCACGATGCCGGAGTTGTGCATGTGGGTCTGGGTGCACTGCGGCCCGTTCGGTCCGATTGCGTACGAGGCGACCGGGACCTCGGAATCGCCGATGTCGACGCCGCCCGCATCGAGACGGAGCCTGAGCACCAGCCCGTCGTCTTCGAACCACTCCACCTGGGCTGCATCCCCGTAGCTGGTGAAGCGAAGGTCGGTGACCCACTTCGGGAAACCCCAGACCTCCCGACCGACGATCGCGCTGAGCTCGCCGGTCACCGGGAGCCAGTGGATGTAGCTGGCGTTGGCGTCCGGTCCCAGCGGTTCGACGTCGAAGGCGACTCCGACCTCCACGTATCGGCCGAAGTCGGTCTGCAGGTACGCCACGCCGACGATGTAGACGCCGGCCTGCCCGTCATCTCCCACGAGTGGAGTGAAGCCGCGGTCGCGGACGATCTCCTCTGCGGTCGTCGGGTCGACCCGATAGGCGGCAACGATCGACGTCGCCGCCTGAACGACGAGAGGGACGGAGAACTCCGACCCGTTCACGGTCACCGACTCGACTTCTGGAGACTGAATCTCGGTCATTGCCCGACCTCCCGGGGACTACGGCCGAGCCTAGGAGAGGGGAGCCCGCGGACCCGAGTCGTCGCGCTCCCGACGACCGGCCTCTGCGGCGTCCTTGATGGCATCGACGACCAGCTGCATATTGGTCCGATGCTCGCCGACCCGGCGGGCGAGGATCCGGGGCTCCATCTCCGGCGGCATGTTCTCGATCGCCATGGTGATCCCCGATGGGCCGGGGCCGAGGATCACGCGATAGCGCAGACGGGTGGCCCCGGCGATGGCCTGGAGCTCGAATCGCCACTGGGCGCCCGGGTTGTCGGGGTCGGACGTGACCCAACCGAACGACCTCTCCTCCTCGTAGCGATCGACGAAGCAAGGGACCTCCCATTCGCCTATCGCCTCGTGGGTGTTGGCGCCGACGAACTGCGCACCAAGCGCTGGACCGTCGCATCCGTCGGCCCATCGGGCACCGGTGAACTCGGCGCTGTGGTCCGCCCCGAAGTTGATGTCGGTGACGAACGGCCAGACAGCAGCGGGCGGCGCCTTGATATCGGCCTCGACCACGACCCCCGGTCCGTCCGCATGGCAGGGGGGATCACTGGGGCCGGTCTCCCACGTGCGGGCGAAGCCGTCGAAGTAGGCCACCTCACGGGCGGGCAGGCGGGGGGCGAGTTTCACGCTGGTGCCCTTCATCCAGCCGAGGGGGAGCATGGCAATGGGCGTCATTCCCTCCGGGATCTCGAGGAGCTCCATGAGATCGTCCTGGCGGGAGAGGATCGCCGTAGTCCACGCGGTACCAAGGCCGCGAGCTCGCAGCGCCACGCAGAAGCTCCAGACCGACTGGATGACCGAGTCGAACAGGCCGGGTCGTCCACTCCCGTCATGCACCCCGATGATGGTCGGCACCACGATCGCCGGAACCTCGGCCAGATGCTCGGCGAGGTGGGCAGCCGACGCCATCACCTTCTCCTGGGGATGGCCGGAACCGGCCAGCCGGTCGTGGGTGGCGATCATCCACTCACCGGCCGCCTCCATGTAGATCTCGGCCATCCGGTCCTTGACCCTCTGGTCCTCGACGATCACCCAGCGCCGGCTGCCCTGGTTGCCGCCCGATGGCGCCTGCTCGGCGATGTCGATGCAGTCGAGGATGATCTGGCGGTCGACCGGTCGTTCGAGGTCCAGGCGGCGCCGAACCGCCCGGGTCGTCATGAGTGCGTGGTCGACGGATGCGACGTCGATGTCCATGTCGATTCCTCTCTGCGGATCAGCTCGGCGGCATGGCGCTGGACTCTGCGGTCATCCTGGTGCCGGCATGGTTGCGCGCGGCTCGGGCCAGCTCGCGGAAGTCGGCCCGCTCGTCGTCGCTCAGCACCCGGAAGTCCGCGGCGTGTAGCCGGTTGGCGTGCGCCTCGATCTCGTCACGAGTGGCGGCCATCGGTTCGCCATCGGGATACGGCTCGGACCAGCCGAACATCTCGGCGTTCCAGGCTCCGGTGGGTCCACTCATGATCGCCATCAGCGGGCTCATCTCGGCGGCCATGACGGCGGTGCAGAACCGGGAGAATCCCAGCTCTCGAAGGGTCTGGCAGAGCTGCATCGTCCGGCCCGGACCGGGGTCCGGCAGAACCTGGTCTCGCCAGCCGACGAACATCGGCGCGCCGAGAGGGCTGGCGGAGTCGACCACCTTCTCCGCGAGTTCGCCGAGCCGAAGCGTTCCTTCGAAGCCCTCCAGATGGTCCTCACCCCACTCCTGGCAGATGCGGGCGAAGATCGCCGCCCCATCCGCGGGGTTCATGGTGGCCCGACCGGAGCGGACCTGATCGGCGAGATAGCCCGGTTCCCAGAAGAAGGCTGCGCCGACGACATTGTCGACCGGACAGTCGCCGAGGACTCCGAGTCGTCCGATCGCGTAGCCGGGACGACCGGCAGGCATGCCCGCAGCGACGGACTTGGCCTCGGTGGACGGCGCCATGAGCCAATGCATGGCCAGCATGCCGATCGAGCCCCGCATGGTCCGGGCGAGTGAGAGTGAGTCCATCAGATGCGCTCCAATCTGAACAATGGGATGAGCCGGTCGACGCCGGCCTGGTAGTCGGCGAAACGGGGGAGATGGGTGGTCATCAGCTCGAAGGCCCTCTCCCGGTCGGGGCCGTCCGTTTCGGTGGCACGAGCCTGGATCGTGTCGGTGCCGACCTCGAGCGTGACATGCGGCTCTGCCCTGAGGTTGAACGCCCACGCCGGCGCCTTCGGGTCGCCACCGGCCGAGGCCATGACGATGAAGGCGTCGCCGTCCTCGGTGTAGGTGAGCGGGGTCGTGAGGGTCCGCCCGGATCGGGCGCCCGTCATGGTCATGAGGAGCGTCGGGTTGCCGTGGAGCGGATGGGCCTCCGGCAGTTGGCCGGCGCCGGCGCGGAACGCGTCGATGACTCCGCGGTTGAACTCGAGCACCTCCGCGTCGCTCATTCCCTTCACCGGCCCCCCTTCCGACGCCCAGCCGAGACCGTAGGAGATCCGGGTGAGTCCCGTCGAAGCCTGGATCGGTCAGGCTCGCGGCCGCGATCCGGTAGCGTCGACGCGGTGGCGCCCAACTCATCGCTGTCGGCCGGGACCACGGCGAGGTTGGAGGTGGCGTCGCTCGATTCCTCCGAAGTCGAGCGCCTGATCCGGGTCGCGCTCAAGGAAGATCTCGCCGGGGGCGTCGACGTGACGTCGACGGCGACAATTCCATCGGAGCAGCGATGTGTGGCGGCGTTCGGCGCACGCGCGAGTGGGGTCATCGCCGGCCTTCCGGTGGCGGCGGCTGTCGTGGAGATCGTGTGCGGCGTCGACGCAACCGTCTTCGAGCACCTCGCCGCCGACGGAGACCCGGTGCAGCCGGGGCAGGTCGTGGCGCGGGTTACAGCACCAACCACGGCGATGCTGACAGCCGAACGGACCGCGCTGAACCTGCTCTGTCACCTTTCGGGTGTCGCCACGCTCACCGCCAGATGGAGCGCAGCGCTGGGAGGCACGACGGCACGGGTTCGTGACACCCGCAAGACGCTTCCCGGGTTGCGGGCCCTCCAGAAGTACGCGGTTCGATGTGGCGGTGGGGTGAACCATCGGATGGGCCTCTACGACATGGCGCTGGTGAAGGACAATCACGTGGCGAGTGCCGGTGGTGTGGCGGAGGCGTATGCGGCGGTCCGTGGGCTCGAGGCGTCGATCCCGGTGGAGATCGAGGTGGACAGCCTCGACGGTCTCCGGACCGCGATCGAGGCCGGTGCCGACGAAGTGCTGATCGACAATTTCGAGCCGGACGAGATGCGGGCTGCGGTCAGACTTCGAGACGAGTTGGCGCCGAGCGTGCGGCTCGAGGCCAGTGGCGGTCTCACGCTGGCCAATGCCGCCGTGGTCGCCGCCACTGGCGTCGACTACATCGCCGTCGGCGAACTCACCCACTCCGCCCGAGTCCTCGACCTCGGTCTCGACATCGAAGCCATCCTCTGAACCTGGCAGGGTTTTGGTACCTGACACCAAAACCCTGCCAGGTTCAGATCACGATGGGTGTGGTGTGGTTCTGGATGGCGCGGACGAGGCTGTAGGCGGCCAGTGCGGATGTCTTGGGGTTGGCCGGGAGCGGATTGTTGCTGATGGCCACATCCAGCTCGCCGAAGGCGCCGCGGGCGCGGAGTTCGTGGCGGTTCTTCGTGGCCGTGGGGTCGGCCACCAGCGTGATCCTCGTGCGGTCCGGTCCGATCCCCGCCAGCGCGGTGGTCATGGCGACGTTTGCGTTCTTCGGGAAGGCGGTGGCGGTCTCTGCCGCGTTCCCACTGAAGAACGCCTCCGGCTCCCCCAGCCCGTCGAGCGCACACAGCCTCTCGGCGGGCGTTCCCGACCAGGCCCCGGGCGGCTTCACGATGCGATGTTCGACCTCGTCGATCCCGGTGGCTCGTGCGGCCGCCAACGCCTCGACCCCCGCCAGGGCCCCGGGCTGGATCTGAACCTGGGCGGAATGTTCGGCCGCGATCAGGCGCAGTCGGTCGAGGAGCTCCGAGTCGGCGAAGGCCGACACCGAGGAGACGATGAAGTCCGCGCCGGCAGCGAGCGAGGCCGGACCCCACTGGGCCACACTCTCGCGGCTGGCGGCCTCGGCCACCACGTCCGGACGGAGGTCGGTCAGGTCGGCTGGATCGGAGATCAGCTGAACCGACGCCGGCAGCCCCTCCGGCTGAGACCGGCCTCTGGTCGTCACCGCGACGATGTCGACCGCACCGCCGTCGAGCATGTCTGCCGCCGTCCGGGCGATGGCGCCCCAGCCGACGAAGACCAACCTCATACCCGCAGGCCGCAGGCCTCGAACGCCTCGCGAGTCGCTGCCTTCTCTGTGTCGGTCAACTCCAGCAGCGGAGCCCGGACTCGCCCTCCGACCTGCCCCAGCAGCTCCTGCCAGTACTTCTGGTGCGAGTGCGGCTTCTCAGCGGGCCGAGTGCCCATCAGTGCGTCACGAACCGGGTCGAGGCTCCGACTGATCTCACGGGCCTCGTCATGTCGGCCGGCGAACGCGGCCTGGGTGTAGTCGTGCATCCGTCGGTCCACCGCCGACTGGATCAGGTACGGCGGCGACGAGCAGAGATACAGCTTCCAATCGAGCTCGATGATGTTGTCGAGCCACTCGGGTTCGGCGGACGTACTCACGTGGATCCGATCCGAAGCGAGGTGGGTGAGCTCGGTGTACATCTCGCGGGGCACGCTGTACTTGATAGCCACCACGTTGTCGAGATCGGCCAGCCGATTGCACAGCTCCGGCGACATCAGGTAGCCGCTGTCGGGGTGGCTCCACAAGGCGATCCCGATGTTCACGCGCTCGGAGATGGCGCGGTAGTAGCCGAGCAGCGTCTCGTCCTGCGCCTTGGAGAAGTGCAGGGCGGGAGCGTGGACCACGATGTAGTCGGCGCCGCAGTCCTCGGCGTAGCGGGCCAGCTCGATGACCACGTCCATGTTCTGGTCCGAGCACGACATGATCGTCATGCCATGGTCGCCGGTGGCCTCCACCGCCAGGTCGAACGACCGCTTCCGTTCCTCGAGGGTCATTGCGTAGAACTCGCCCTGCTTGCCCGAGATGAACAGGCCCTCGATCCCGAGATCCTGGGTCCAGTGCCGGATGTTCTCCCGGAACCCGTCCTCGTCGATCCGGAGATCCTCGGTGAAGGGGAGAAGCGCGGCGGCCCAGATCCCCTTCATGTTGGCCTGGGCGTAGGCCTTCGCATCGCTCTTGATGTAGTCCATGTGCGTGATCGATCCCGGTTCAGACGATGGTCATGCTGTGCGAGACGTTCTTCACCACGGTGTAGTGGTGAAGACCCTCGGCGCCGCCCTCCCGGCCATAGCCGCTCGACTTCACCCCGCCGAAGGGCGTCTCGGGCAGTGAGGCTTCGAGGGTGTTGATGGAGAGGTTTCCGGCCTCGACCTGGTCCACCATGCGGTCGGCGTAGTCGGCCCGGTTCGTGAACCCGTAGGCGGCCAGCCCGTAGGGCACGGAGTTGGCCTGCTCGATCGCCGAGTCGAGGGAGTCGACCGGGTTGATGATCGCCAGCGGGCCGAACGGCTCCTCTTGCATGACCCGAGCGTGGTCGGGAACGTGGGCGAGCACGGTCGGCTCGAAGAAGTAGCCGGTGGTGCCGATTCGGCTGCCGCCGGTGACCAGCTCGGCACCGGCGTCTCGCGCGTCGGCCACGAACTCGGCGAGGGCGGCGATGCGACGGTCGTTGGCGAGGGGTCCCATCTCGACGCCGGGCTCCATCCCGTTGCCGACCACGGTGGCCTCGGCCCTGGTGGTGAACACGTCGAGGAACTGCTCGTAGACCTGCTCGTGGACGAAGAACCGGGTAGGGGAGGTGCAGACCTGGCCGGCGTTGCGGTACTTGCGGATGGCCGAGGTGACCGCCGCGGCCTCGACGTCGGTGTCCTCGCACACGATCACCGGGGCGTGTCCTCCCAGCTCCATGAGCACCGGGGTCATGTTTTCCGACGCGATGCCGGTGAGTAGGCGGCCGACCGCGGTGGAGCCGGTGAAGGCCACCAGCTTGGTGATGTCGCTCGGGATGAGGTGCCCGGAGATGTCGGCGGGAATGCCGAACACGAGGTTGAGTACACCCGGCGGGAGGCCGGCGTCTTCGAACGCCCGGGCGATGTGCATGGCGCCGGCCGGGGTCTCTTCGGCCGCCTTCAGGATGATCGAGCACCCGGACGCGAGCGCGCCCGCCACCTTGCGGGCCGGCTGGCTCATCGGGAAGTTCCACGGCGAGAAGGCGGCCACCGGGCCGATCGGCTGGTGGTGGACGATGTAGCGCACGCCGGGAGCGCTTGGGATCACCCGTCCGTAGGTGCGTACCGCCTCCCCGGCGTCCCACTCGAAGAACTCGGCCCCGCGGATCACCTCGAGTCGGGCCTGGGTGAACGGCTTGCCGTGCTCGAGTGTGATCGAGTGGGCGATCTCGTCCTGGCGTTCCCGCATCAGGCGAGCCGCGTCTCGGATGAGGTCGGCACGATCCCGCGGCGGCGTGCGGCTCCACACTCGGAAACCGGCGTCGGCCGCGGCGAGGGCCTCGTCGAGTTCGGCGGGACCGGCGACGGGCAGGCGACCGATCTCCTCCTCGGTGGCGGGGTTGACCACCGGGATGGTCTCGGCGGTGGTGCGCCAGGCGCCGTCGATGTGGAGTTGCAGGTCTGGGTAGGTCGGCATTGGAGGGGTCTTCCTGCGATCAGAACTCGGTGCGGATCGCCCACAGGTCGGGGAAGGCAGGGCGGAAGAGGGTGGCGGAGAGGTAGGCGGCGCCGTCGGAGCCACCGGTGCCCATCTTGGTGCCGATGGTCCGGCGCACCATCATCATGTGCCGGTAACGCCACTCCTGCAGTCCCTCGTCCAGATCGGTGAGCGTCTCGACGAGGGACACGAACGCCTCGTCGTTGCGGTACTCGGCCACGATCGTGGCCTGCAGGTCGGTGTTCTCGATGACCGGCTCACGCACGTCGCGATTGCGTACCTCGTCGGGGACGGCCAGTTCGTGATCGACCATCGCGTGGATGAAGGCATCCCAGAGAGTCGGTGCCTCGAAGCGCGCCTCGAGCCGATCCTTCTCCTCCCCGGTGAACCACTCGATCTGGACGCGGTCCTTGATGCCGAGCACGAACTCGAGCTCACGGAACTGCACCGACTGGAAGCCGCTCCCGGTGGCGAGAAACTCGCGGAAGCTGGCGAACTCGGCCGGCGTCATGGTCTCGAGGATGTCGACCTGGCCGACCAGCGTCTTCAGGATCTTGAGGACCCGCTTCAGGTGCTGCCGGGCGCTGGGGAGGTTGCCCTCGTAGAGCCGGGCCACGATGAAGTCGAGCTCGTGCAGCACCTGCTTGAACCAGAGCTCGTACACCTGGTGGATGATGATGAAGAGGAGCTCGTCGTGTTCGGGCTTCCCCGACTCAGGATCGGCGGATCTACAGGACTGGATGGAGAGCAGCTCTGGCACCCGGAGGTAGCTGCCGTAGGTGAGCTCGGCGGTGAGGGTTGATTCGTCGGGTGAACGGGGCTCGGTCATCAGACGGACAGTGCTTTCGGGTCGGCGAGCGGGTCGAGCTCGGGCAGGGGCGGTAGGGCGGTGACGAGGGCGTCCACGTCGACGGATGGATCCGCGATCGCCGCCGCAATGATCTCGGCCTGCTTCGCCGCGCGTGACTTGGCCTCGGCGTAGGGCATGGTCGAGAACATCACCATGTTGTAGCGAGGGCTCAGGTGGTCGGGGTGGCGCTGTTCGAGCTCGAGGGCGAGGGCCCGCTTGGCCAGGTAGTCGGGGTCGACCACGCTGGCTCGCATCTCGACATAGTTGTCGATCGCCATGTCGGCGATGGCGTCGGTGCTCGGCTTGCGCTCGACCTCGTAGCGTCCGAACGCGCCCGCGACATCGTCGGGTGACTCCCGCAGCTGGCGGTCGAGGGCGCGTGCGGACTCCATTGCGGCATTCATGCCCTGCCCGTGGAACGGCACCACCCCGTGGGCGGCGTCGCCGAGGAGGACGGCGCGGTCCTCGAAGCTCCAGCCGCTGGCGCGGATCGTGCCGAGCACGCCGGTCGGGTTGGCCAGGTACTCGTCCGACAGGCCTGGCATGAGAGCGGCGAATTCGGCGAAGTGACCAGCACCAGCAACTGCACCGACTACCAAGCCCGCCGCCTGGGCATCCGCTACAAGCACAAAGG
>CAYFLT010000030.1:5561-10199 GCA_964344055.1 uncultured Candidatus Nemicrothrix sp. | reverse complement strand
AATTCGGCGAAGTGCTCGCCGAAGAAGGCGTCGACGTCGGCTGCGGTGGTGATCGACTCGAAGGTGGCTGTCGGAGCGAAGAAGGTGACCGTGAAGTCGCCGCCCGGGTTCGCGAGTGCGATCAGCATGAACTCGCCGCGGGGCCAGATGTGCAGGGCGTTGGGATCGAGGCGGTGGCTCCCGTCCTCGGCGGGCGGCAGGGTGAGCTCCTTGTAGTCGTGGCCGAGCCACTGGGTGTGCCAGTCGCAGACGCCCTTGTCCACGATCGCCGACCGCACCGGCGAACCTGCGCCATCGGCACCGAACACGACACCGAACGGTGCGGAGGATCCGTCGGCGAAGCTGAGGGTGGAGGTGTCGAAGTCGACCCCTTCGATCTCTCGCTCGAACTCGATGGTCACGTTGCCGGTGGCTTCGGCCGCGTCGAGGAGGATGGCGTTGAGGTCGCTGCGTCCGACCGAGTGGATCACCTCGTGGGGCTTGCTCCCATAGCGCTGGAGCTCCGCTGCGGTGCCGTCGTCGGCGTGGACCATCCGTCCCCGCATCGGAATAGTGATGGCGTCGACCTGCTCGATCACCCCGATGTCGATGAGCGGGACGATGCCCCGTGTCGCCAACGCGAGGTTGATCGAGCGCCCCGCGTCGATCTCGGTGACGCGGAGATCGGGCCGGCTCTCGTAGACGGTGACCTCGTGGCCCGCTCGGCCGAGGTAGGTGGCCAGCAGGGAGCCGGCCGGGCCGCCGCCCGCGACGACGATGGGGCTTCGCAATGCGCTCATCGCACGATCCCGTCGAGGATGTCGACGAACCGGTCGATGTCGTCGAACGAGTTGTACATGGGAACCGGCGCCACCCGGATCACATCTGGTTCACGCCAATCACAGAGCACTCGTGCCTCCTCCAATTCCTCGTAGACCCGCTTCCCGTCACCCGCCACGACCCGCAGGGCGAACTGGCACCCCCGCTGATCGAGGGCGGTCGGAGTGATGTTCTCGACCCGGCCCCCGAGCGTCTCGGCCAGGCGGCGGTCGAAGAACTCGATCTGCTTCACGGACTTCTCGCGAAGGGCTGGCATCCCGCCCGCCTTGTCGATGAGATCGAGTGAGGCCCGCAGTGTGGCCATCGGCAGGATCGGGGCGTTGGACAGCTGCCACGATTCGACGGTCGGGATCGCCTCGAAATCGGTGGCCATCTCGAAGCGGGTGGTCTTGTCGGTGCCCCACCAGCCGAGGAACTTCGGCAGGGTCTGGTCGTCGACATGTCGGCGGTGCACGTAGGCCGCGGCCACCCCTCCGGGACCGCTGTTGAGGTACTTGTAGGTGCACCAGGCCGCGAAGTCGACACCCCAGTCGTGGAGGCTCAGCTCGACATTGCCCGCCGCGTGGGCGAGATCGAACCCGACGGTCGCACCCACCGCGTGCCCGGCCCGGGTGATGTCGGCCATCGGCAGTACCTGGCCGGTGTAGTACTGCACACCGGGGAGGAGGACGAGGGCGAGCTCGTCGCCCTGCTCCGCGATCGCGGCGAGAATGTCCTCGGGCCGGAGCGTCTCTTCGCCGGTGCGGGGCTCGAGCACGGCCAGCGACGTGTCCGGATCGAAGCCCCGCTGGCGGATCTGCGACTCCGCCGCGAAGTGATCGGACGGGAAGGCATGGCCTTCGATGAGGATCTTGTGCCGCTGCGGCGTGGGTCGGTAGAAGCTCACCATCAGCAGGTGGAGGTTGACGGTGAGCGAGTTCATCGACACGACCTCGTCGGGCCGGGCACCGACCAGCGTGGCGAGCTGTTCGGTCAACAACTCGTGGTAGTCCTTCCAGGCCAGCTCACCGGTGAAGTGCCCCTCCACTCCCAGGGTCCCCCAGCGGTCGAACTCGGTTGCGACGTGATCGCGGGCGGCCCGGGGGAGCGCGCCGAGCGAGTTGCCGACGAGATAGATCTCGCCGGGGAGTTCGAACTCGTCGCGCAGGCCGGCCAGTGGGTCGGCGGCGTCGAGCTCGGCGGCGGTCGGGGCCTGGCCGCTCATCGCAGGCGGCCGTGCTTCCCCGGGTGCAATGCACCGCAGTTGGGGCAGGTCCGGGCTGCTTCGTCCGCGTCGAAGGCGTCGAAGAGCGGTGGGAGATCCTGGTCGATGGCCTGCAGGGTGACCTCCACCCGGTGGACCAGATGGGAGCACTCGAAACAGACCCATTCGAAGCCGTCGAGATCACCCGGTTGGCGGGGTGCCTCGACCACGAGGCCGACCGAGTCGGGATCCGGGCGCTGGGGGGAGTGACGGACACCACCGGGAAGGAGGTAGATCTCGCCCTCCCGGATCGGCAGTTCGTACGGCGGTTCGCCCTCACCGGGCCAGATCATGAGGCTCATGTCGCCCTTGATCTGGTGGAAGTACTCCTCCCGGGGGTCGTCGTGGAAGTCGCAGCGCTCGTTGCCGCCGCCGACGATCATCACGATCAGGTCGGCCTCGGTCTTCCAGATCTGCTTGTTGGAGACCGGGGGAGTGAGGTCCTCACGATGGTCCTCGATCCACTGCGACAGGCTGAATGGCCGACGCTCGCTCGGGCTGGGGTCGTAGTCGGTCATGACTGCCTCCTGCAGGTCGTGATGGTCATCCGGCTTCGGCGGACGACCGGTGACGGTTGGCTTCCTCCACGACGGCGGTGAGCCGCCGGAGCTGGTCGGCGAGGTCCGTGAGGTCGCCGGCTCCCGCGAGGGCGTCGGTCTCGAGTTCTCTCGCCTCGCCGATGAGGGTGGCGGTCAGTGACGATCCCGTGCGGGTGATCGCGACCACCCGTTGACGCCGGTCTTCCTCTCTCGGCGTTCGAGTGACGAGGCCGCGCTCCTCCAGCCGTCGAAGCGCGTGGGTCACCGTCGGTTGCGGACTGAGCGCGGCGTTTGCCAGTTCCACGACACCGAGATCCCCGAGTTCCTCCAGGACGGCCAGGACCCGCCACTCTGATCGGGCGACTCCATAGCGGGTGAGTACCTCGTAGAACGGGGCGGACAGCGTCTGGTCGGCCTGCCGGAGGAGGTAGGGCAGATAGCTGGTGAGGAAGGCCTCGTCAGTCGGCGCCACGGCGTGACTATAGATTCAGACGAATATACAGTCAATATTCAAATGAATGGATCGAAGTAGTCACGGGACCGGCTTCGGATTTCTCCCCGCCGCCGGATCGCCGGCGGAACCGAGGAAGAACGCCAGTCCTCCGATCGCCACGACTGCGCCGCTCACGACGAGTGCTGTGGGCAGTGATGTCGCCTCGCTCAACAGGCCGAGAAGCGGTGGGGCGGAGAGGAATCCGATGTCGCCGGCCGAGCGGTACAGGGCCACCGCGAGACCCCTACGTTCCGGGGGCGCGATCTCGGCCACATAGGCAGCCGGCGCCGGTCCTGCGGTCCCGGTCCCGAGGGTCATCACCACATTCCCGATCACGAAACCAGTCGGACTGGCGAACAAGCCCACCACCAGCGCCCCGATGCCGGCGACCACGCCGGAGAAACAGATCACGTTCCGCCGTCCGATCGTGTCGGCTGCCCACGCGGAGGGCATGAGCGTGAACAGGGTCATGACACCGGTGGCGGTGAACACGACGCCGATCTCGGCCGGCCCCCAGCCCAGCGCGTCATCCGCGTGGAGCGGCATGAGCGTGCCCCGGGTGCCCGCCCGGGTCATGAAGATCGTCGCGGTCGCTATCGCCACGAGGAGGAAGCGCCGGCTCGTCACGAAGGACCAGGTCGAGATCGGAGGTTCGGTGGAAGCCGCTTCTTCTTCAGAGGCCGACCCGCGGGTTTCCGGTAGGCGGAAGCCTGCGTAGACGGCGGTGAAGATCGCCAGCACGCCGACCAGGTGGAACGGTGCGGACAGGCCGTAGGCGTCGCCCACGAGGCCACCGATGCCCGGACCGAGGGCAATCCCGACGCTCAAGGCCCACTGATTGGTCGCCACATAGCGGGTCCGCTTCAGGGGCGGTGCGATGTCGATCAGGTAGATCATCGCGCCCGACATGTAGAACGCCGACCCGGCCCCGGCCACGAAGCGCCACGCCAGCAGCTCCCAGATGTCGCCGGCCTGTCCGGATCCGAACATACCGACCGAGGTCAGGAGCGGGCCGCCGACGAGCAGGATCCGGCGACCGAAGCGGTCGGCGATCATCCCGGCCGGCACATTGACGTTCAGGCGCGCCAGCGCGAACACGGTGAGGGTGAGACCGACCATCGTCGCGCCGACGCCGAAGTCCTTGGCGTAGAGCGGGAGGATCGGCGAGACGACGCCCTGCCCGGCCATCACGAGGAACGTCGTGCCACACAGGATGATGAGTTCCTGCGCGTCGCGAAGTCGCGTGATGATCGAGGTCACCGGGCCTTGCTACACGACCGGACGGTCGGGGACGTAACAGGGCCGGGCGTGGGTCAGCCCGCCTCGGCGTCGGCCGGGAACCGGTCCCTCAAGACATCGGCCCAGTGGCTTCGGCCGGTTTCGCGGAGCCGTTCCAGGTACGCGGGCAGGTGGCCCCGGACATGATGGGGGCCGCCCTCCGCGAGCACGATGTCCATCGGATCGCCGAGGTCACCGAGCGAGCGCGCCACCTGTTCGGCCGTCCACTCGTCGAGCATGGCTGCCGCCTCGCCGATCTTGGCCGG
>CAYFLT010000030.1:0-5551 GCA_964344055.1 uncultured Candidatus Nemicrothrix sp. | reverse complement strand
CGAGCGCGCGGAGATCGGTGGTCTCGTGCGGGTCCGACACGACATCGAAGAGCATCTCCGGGTCCCAGTGCGGGTGGTAGCCGTCGTGGAATGTCCGGAGGTACAGGTGGTCACCCCAGCGGACGCCGCGCTGGCAGCTCCATGCTCCCTGGGACAGGCAGAGCGCCGAACGGCCCGCGTCGGTTCCCTCGAGGAGTGCAGGTTTGGCCGATTCGCCGCTCCACCAGTGTGAGGGCACTTCGATTCCGGCCAGGTCGAGGGTGGTGGCGGCCAGGTCCAGGTGGTAGTGCAGGCCTGCGTAGGAGCGCGGGGCCAGCCCGGGCCAGCGCAGGATGGCCGGTACGTGGCACGTTGCTTCGTCCGCCGCCTGGTGGTCGGCGTAGACGCCGAGTTCGCCGAACGCCTCGCCGTGGTCCGACGAGATCAGGATCGCGGTCTCCTCGAGGACGCCGAGATCGTCGAGCTTGTTCATGACGGTACCGACGGCGTCATCGGCATAGCGGATGCCGACGTCGTAGCCGTCGAAGATTCCCTTGACCGAATCCATGTTGTCGGCGTTCCAGGGCTGGCGGGATGGGGGAGTGCCCCATTCGTCCGGGGAGAACCCCCACGGCTCCTGGGCGGAGTGCGGCCCGGCGAGCCCCCAGTTGTGGAGCCGCACGTTCTCGGTGTGCCAGGCCGGGATGGGATCGCTCGCGAACGGATTCCCGTAGTCGTCAGGGGTGTTGTACGGCGTGTGGGGGTCCCACAGATGCAGGTGGAGGAACCACTCGTCGGCGGCGCCCCGGCGGTCGAGCCAGTCCAGCGCTCCGGGCAGTACCTCGTCGGCTCGTTCGCCACCCATGCCCCGCATGAGGTTCATGGCCTCCATCACGCCGTGGTTCCACCACGTGGCCGAGTGGCGGAACGGGAAGCTCGAGATCGATGCCGTGTGCCAGCCCGCGTAGTAGAACCTCGATGCCCACGAGCGGGCGGCGATCCGCCCGATGAACCGGCGGCCGGCGCCCTCGGCCCGAAGGTCGGCGGCGACGCCTCCGTGGTTGATGACACCGTTGCGGATCCCGAACATGCCGGTGGCCAGCGCAGTGCGCGACGGGAGGCATGGCACATCGGAGGCGTAGACGTTGTCGAACCGCACGCCCCCGGCCGCGATCGCGTCGATGTTGGGTGAGGTGTCGCGGTGGTAGCCGTAGCAGCCGAGATGGTCGGCGCGCAGGGTGTCGATGTCGATGTAGAGGAGGCGCATCAGAGTCGATCTTGCCCCAAGCCTCGCAGGCCCTGCGCACGAAGTGCATCCACCAGCTCCCGATGGTCCACCTGCTGGACCGGAATCGCGTCTCGGAGCGCGAGGGAGGCCGCGGTGCCGGTGGCCTGACCCATTGCGATGCACTGCGGCATTCCCCGCACGGAGGCGAACGCCACCGAGTCTGACGACACGAGCCGGCCCGCGAACATCAGGTTTTCGATCCGTTTCGGGACCAGCGATCGAAAGGGGATGGTGTAGTACTCGCCGGCGCCCACGATCGCGTCGTGGGTCATGGCGCCGTCGCCTCGCATCACATCGTCGATCGGGTTGTCGCAGGCGACGACCCCGTCGGGGAACTTGGTCGCCCGGGCGAGTTCCCCGCCGGTGAGGCAGTGGAGCCCCTCGAGTCGCCGGGTCTCTCGAACGCCGACGGTCGGGCCGAGGTGGGTCATCCTGGCCGCTTCGAAGCCCGGCACGTCCGAACGGAGGAAGTCGGCCAGCTGCCGGCATCGCCGCCGGCCCTCCTGTGCGGCCCGGCTGACGGCGTCCGGGTCGGTTCCGTCGACGTCACGAATCACCACCGAGTTGCAGAACACGGAATCCTCGTGGAACCCGCGCATCAGGTACAGCAGCGACAGATCCTGGTGAAGCCGGCCCTCCCCGATGCCTCGGGCGGCGTGGCGACGGAAGTAGGGATCGCCGTCGGCGAACGCTCGTCGGCAGTCGACGTCGAGCATCACGAAGGTGAGCGTGACCCCCATCGTGTTGCCCCGGCCGTCGCCGACCTCGTAGGGAACGCCAACGGCGGCGGAGAGGTCACCGTCGCCCGAGCAGTCGATCACGATGCCCGGCTGAATGATGCGACTCCCCCTGCGGTCCTGGCATTCCACCTGCCGGATGCGGTTCCCAACCACTGTCGGCTCGAGGACAGAGGTGTTCAACACCAGCTCCACCCCCGCCTCCTCCGAACATGGTGATGGTGGCGAGGTCGTGGTCGTAGTGGATCTCGGGTCCGAAGTTCTCGAGCGAGCATGGCCGGGACTCGGCGGCCGGAGGCGACATGGCGAACAACCGCTCAGCCAGGTCCCCCATCACGCCACCGATCAGGCGGCCGGCGGGATAGGCGGCACCCCAGGGCATTCCTGGGCACGCGGCCATCACGCCTCCGATCTTGGCGGTGGCTTCGATGAGGCTGACGTCGAGGCCTCGTCGACCGGCGGCGACCGCCGCACCGAAGCCGGCGGTGCCACCGCCGACCACGAGCACGTCAGGCGTGCGGGGCGCCACTCGTTCCAGGGTCAAATGCCGGCTCCGATCCGATCGGTGACGCCGCGACGGTACATGCCATAGTGAGCTCGACGAGGGGGATCAACACGGTGACGGGCGACGGAACGCAGGCAACCGAACTCGACCACGAGGCATTCGAGGCGGAATGTCAGGAGGGCATCCGCGCGTGGGTCTCGGCCAACCTCGCGGGTGAGGTCGAGGAGATCGAGCGGCTCGAGCGGTGGCGCCCTCAGTGGAAGGTGACCTACATCGCCGACGGCACCAGGCAGAACGTGCTGTTCCGCGGAAACCGGCCGATCGCTCCGGTCGAGGCGCTCCGCTTCGAGATGGATGTCATGAAGGTGCTGGAAGCCAACGGCATCCTCGTCCCCCACATCCACGGCTGGGTCGACGCACCAGTGGCCTTCGTCATGGATTGGATCGACACCGAGGACCGTGCCCCGGGGATGTTGCACACCGCGATCGACAACCCGACCACGATGACCGACGAACGCTGGGCCGCCACGCTCGACTACATGGAACATCTCGCGGCGGTCCATGCAGTGCCAGTGGCCGAATTCGCGGAGGTGGCCCGGCTCGGGGATCCTCCGTCGACACCACGCGACATCGCGCTCCACGCCACCGAGCGGATGTACGGCATGGGTCAGATGGCCGGCAACATCGACTCGACGCTCGAGTTCCTCCAGCGGTGGCTTCGGCGCAACGTCCCCGAGCACCGCCGGGAGGTGCACTTCATCGCCGGCGACGCGGGCCAGTTCATGTCAGCAGGTGCGGAGGTACTCGCCCTACTCGACTTCGAGATCGCCGACCTGGGCGACACCCACTGGGACCTCGCCTGCTTCCGGGGTCGTCACCCCTACGAGAACATGGGCGACATTCCGGCGCTGTATCGCCGGTACGCCGAGGTGACGGGCGTAGAGGTCGATCTGACGGTGGTGGCCTACTACACGGTGGCGTTCCTGCAGCTGGCGGTGATCGGCGCCACCTTCTTCATGATGCCGGAGATCCGAGGGGCCAACTGGATCGAAGGGATGCTGGAGCGGGCCAGCATCTCCCGGCGAGCGCTCGAGGCGATAGCCGAGCTGAGGGGCGTGGAGCTCGACCACGACCTGCATCTGCCCGAACCGGCTCCGGATTCGTTCGAGGTGTCCGGACTCCGCAAGCTGCTGGTTGACATCGGACGGCTTCCGACCTCCACCGCCTTCGAACCGTGGGAGCGTGATCTGCTCGCCGCGATCCCCGACTTCCTCCTCAACCACGCCCGCTACCGGGACTGGTTCGAACGGGAGTCGATCGCCGATGTGGGCCGCCTCGTCGGCCCACGATTCGACGACCTGGCGTCTGCCGACGAGGCGCTCGACCGGGTCATCGCCGCGGGCGATCCTGACGATGACGCCGCATTGGTCGGCATCCTGCACCGCCGCGCCCTTCGGCTGTCGATGATCATCGCCGGGACCGACCCGGACGAGTCGAACCCGTTCTTCTACATCCTCGAACCCATCCTCGATCGCTGAACGGACCGTCGCTGTCGTTCGGGTCGGGTGCGGCTTGGGGACGGAGGTCGAGACTCTGGGAGACTCGAGCCATGACGGGAATCCTGGACGGCAAGGTCGCACTCATCACCGGAGCGGCGCGTGGCATCGGACGTGAGCACGCGTTGTTGATGGCCGAGCAGGGCGCCCGTGTCGTCGTGAACGACCTCGGCGGGGACGAGCATGGCGGTGGGGGCGATCTCAGCCCGGCCCAGGAGGTCGTGGCGGAGATCGAAACGATGGGTGGTGAGGCGGTCGTCAACGGCGGCAGCGTGGCGTCATTCTCGGACTGTGAGGCGATGGTCCGCCAGGCGATCGACGCCTTCGGCGACATCCACATCGTGGTGAACAACGCCGGGATCCTGCGCGATCGGATGGTGTTCTCGATGAGCGAGGACGACTGGGACACCATCATGAACGTCCACCTGAAGGGGACGTTCGGGCCCACCCATCACGTTGCACGCCACTGGCGTGAGCGGGCGAAGGCCGGGCACGACGTGTACGGCCGGGTGATCAACACGTCGTCGCCCTCGGGTATCTACGGCAACGTCGGGCAGACCAACTACGGAGCGGCGAAAGCGGGGATCGCGGCCTTCACCGTGATCGCGGCGCAGGAGCTCGTGAAGTACGGCGTCACGGTCAACTGCATCGCCCCGGGAGCCCTGACCCGGATGACCATCCCGCTTCGTGGGGGTGACGATGCGATCGACGACGAGACCCGGGAGGCACGCAGCCCTCGCTGGATCGCGGTCACCGCGGCCTGGCTGGCGAGTCCCGAAGCCGCCAATGTGACCGGCCGGGTGTTCGACGTGAGGGGGAACCAGCTGAGTGTGGCGGAAGGCTGGCGGATCGGTCCGACCGCGGAACAGCCCGACGATCCGAGTGCACTGACACCGGTGATGGCCGAGCTGATGAGGGATGCCGCGCCGAATGCGAACATGAGCGGACGTGGCCATCACGGCCCGGGGTTCCCGCCCACCGAGATCTGACCCGCGATGAGACAGCCGGCCCGGTGCGGACGAACGTGAGCGAAGGATCCAGCTTCGAGCGAACCTGCGCAGGTTTGGCGCACGACGGCTACGTGATCCTGCCCGATGTCCTCTCTCGCGCAGAGGTCACCGAGCTCCGCGACGCGCTCGACGGGGTGTTACCCGGAAGTCGCTTCGGGAGGAAGGCGTTCGAGGGCGAGCGAACAGAGCGGGTGTACTCACTCCTGGCCAAGTGCCCCGAGGTCGCGGCTCTGGCGGAACACCCGCGAGTCCTGGCACTGGGGGATCGTTTCGTCGATCCCGGTTTCCTGATCTCCAGCGTGCAGGCTGTGAAGATCCACTCGGGTGAGCGCGCCCAGGCCCTGCACTGTGACGACGAATCGGGAGCCCCGGGTCGGCCCCGCGGTCCGCAGGGGTTCAGCACGATGTGGGCCCTCACCGATTTCACAGTCGCCAACGGTGCCACCCGGCTCATCCCCGGGAGCCATGGTTGGGAC
>CAYFLT010000029.1:30506-50504 GCA_964344055.1 uncultured Candidatus Nemicrothrix sp. | reverse complement strand
CGGCCCACTCCGCGAGCAAGCCATGCTAGATGTCCCCTTCACGCGCGGCAGTCCCAAGCGAATCCTCACGAGAGTTTCGGTGGGGGTTCTACTCGGGGCAGCAGCCCTGATCGTCGCGGTCCGACTCGGTCCGGCGCCGGCAACCCTCTTCGTGGCTCTCGTGGTGCCAATCGTCGGTTTCTCCATACTGAGCCGGTCGTTCCGAGAAGGAGCGGCGGTCAGCGAGGAGATGCCGCCCCGGCGACGGGTCCTGCGGACCCTCGCCCTCGGTGGCGCCGCAGCCGCTCTTCCGGGCGTGGCCCTCGTGTCACCCCGGAAGGCCGCGGCTGAGGACGAGCCGGCTCGGGGGCCCAGTGGTCGGATCCGGCAGTGGGGCATGGTCATCGACCTGCGCCGCTGCGACGGATGCCAGAGCCAGGGCACGCCGCCGCAGTGCACGCTCGCGTGTGTGGAGGGGCACAAGGTTCCGCCCCCGATGGAGTGGATCGAGGTCTTCGAAGGCCACCTCGAAGGAGGTGGCACCCAGTTCATCCCCACTCCCTGCCAGCAGTGCCAGAACCCGCCGTGCGTCAACGTCTGCCCGGTCACCGCCACCTTCTCGACTCCCGAGGGGCCGGTGCTGATCGACCAGGACCGCTGCATCGGTTGTCGGATGTGCATGGCCGGCTGCCCCTACGACCGTCGGTTCTTCAACTGGGGCGAGCCGCCAGTACCGCCGGAGGCATCCCTGGCCCACTACGACCCGGAACATCAGGTCGGGGCCCCAATGGGCACGGTCATGAAGTGCGACTTCTGTCCCGACATGGCCCGGGCCGGTGCGCTGCCGATGTGCGTCGCCGCCTGCCCCAACAACGCCATCTACTACGGCGACCTCGAAGAGGACATCGCCACCAACGGTGTGGAGATGATCTCCGTCAACGAGTTCCTCTCCGAGAACAACTCGTACCGGCTCAAAGAGGAGCTGGGTACCGATCCGCGGGTCCACTACATCCCGGGGCACGGCGAGTTGGTCGGACGTGATCGAGAGACCGAGGGTCGTTTGCCAACGGTGTGGCCGTGGGCTGAGCGAGCCGAGGGCTCGGTGAACTGGAGACGATGATGAGCGGCGTCGACGCCAAGACGACATGGGCGGATGTCGACGTGAATGACGAGGAGGCGCTCGCGGAGCTCTCCTGGGAAGACCGGCTGGAAGCCAGGTGCTTCGCCCCGGCGATCAACCGCAGCCCGCGCTACCGCCTACTGGTGGTTGGGCTCTCCGCGGTGATCCTGTGGGGGTTCATCGCCTTCATCTACCAGTGGCGTGACGGCCTCTACGTCACCGACATGCGGGATCGGATCTCCTGGGGCCTCTACATCACCGCGTTCGTCTTCTTCATCGGCATCAGCCACGCCGGCACCCTGATCTCGGCGATCCTTCGTGCCGCCAACGCCGGATGGCGCACGCCAGTCACCCGCATCGCAGAGTCGGTCACCGTCGTCTCCTTGGTGTCCGGTGCCCTGTTCGTCATCGTCGACATGGGCCAGCCGATGCGGCTGTACCACTTCTGGATCAACGGCAACTGGCAGTCCCCCCTCATGTGGGACATGATGGCGATCACCATCTACCTGACCGGCAGCGTCACGTATCTGCTGGTACCGATGGTGCCCGACCTGGCCATCTTCCACGATCGGTTCAAGGGTCAGGTGGCGGCCTGGCGGAGCTGGATGTACAACACCCTTGCGCTCGGCTGGGAGGACAATCCGGCCCAGCGCAAGGCGCTCGCGAAGGCCATCACGATCCTGATGGTGCTGATCATCCCCATTGCGGTCTCCGTTCACACGGTGGTCTCGTGGATCTTCGCCATGACCGTCCGGGTCAGCTGGAACAGCACGATCTTCGGCGTGTTCTTCGTGGCCGGAGCCATCTTCTCCGGCATCGCCACCCTGATCGTGCTGCTCGCGGTCGTCCGCAAGGTGTACAAACTCGAGGAGTACATCACCGAGACCCACTTCAAGTACCTCGGCTATCTGCTCGGCACCATGGCTCTCGTGATGCTCTACGGCAACGCCTCGGAGTACATCACGAAGGGCTTCAAGATGAACGAGCACGAGTCGGTGGCGTTCCGCCAGCTCTTCGTCGACGAGTTTGCTCCGTACTTCTGGTTCTACATCTTCGGCGGACTCGTCATCCCGATGCTGATCGTGCTCTGGAAACCCACCCGGACGATCGGTGGTCTGGTGGTCGCGTCGATCCTGGCGGACATCGGCATGTTCATCGAGCGCTACTTCATCGTGGTAGCGGGCCTGAAGGTGCCCCTGCTCGAGTATGAGCCCTCGACCTACTCCCCGACCTGGGTCGAGTGGTCGATCTTCGCCTCCGGCTGTGCCGGATTCGTGCTCCTGCTCACCCTCTTCACCCGGTTCTTCCCGATCCTCGCCATCTACGAGATGAAGGAGGAACGCGAAGAGAAGGAGGCCGAACGGGCCGCTCTGGTCGCGGCGGCAACGGGAGGCGAGCAATGACCGCCACCACTCGCCGCCGCTTCGGCCGACTGGCCGCGCTCGCCGCCATGCTGGTGATTGCATTTGCCACGCCGGCAGCCGCGGCCGAAATCGAGGTCGACGCACCTTCGGAGGTCGCAGTCGGCGACCACGTCGAGCTCGAGATCACGGTCACCGACGACTCGGGTGACCCGGTCGTCGGGGCACGGGTCACCGTCGAGGCGGCCGTCGCCGTCGTCGGCGAGTCGGGCCGCGCCGAGATGCGCGTCGGCTTCACCGACGAGTCCGGCCATGTCACGCTCGAGTTCACCGAGCGGGCGGTGGCCGGCACCGACCAGGAACTCGAGATCACCGCCTTCACCCCCGAAGGTGCAGTGGTGGCCGCAGTCGGCATCGAGGTGCTCGACGGGCCACAGCAACACGACACCGAGGCGCCGGCCCACCTCCCTGTCTTCTCGGTGTGGTGGCTGATCGTCGTCCTCGGGATCATCTGGGTGGTCCTCATCTACGCCGTATCGAGGCTGCTGGTGATCCGCCGTGCATCCGAGTCGGTCAGCGGAACCGCCAAGATCACGCCCTATGTGATGACCGGGTTCGTCACGTTCACCGCGATCGGGATGGGCATCGTCATCCTCAACCGGCCCGAATCGCATGCCAATCTCGAACCCAACGAGCCGTTCGACCGGGCCCCGGGCGCGGTGCTCGGCGAGGAATACGAGTACAACGGCCTCGGGCTCGGGACCATCGACACACCGGTCGCCGATCTCTCCGGGGAGGCCATCTACGAGCTGGCCAACTGCTCCGGATGCCACGGCATTGCGGGCGAGGGTGCAGTCGTGGGTGGTGGCCTGCAAGGAGAGATCCTCGACGACGTCGACGCCTTCATCGGGGAGGTCCGACGCGGTCCGAAGAGCATGCCCACCTACCCCGAGGCACAACTCGACGACGACGCGCTCGAGCGCGTCATCGAGTATCTGGAGGAGGCGGAATGATGCGTCGGGTGCTGCGTGCCCAGCTCGCCTCCCGCTTCGGGCTGGCTGCATCGGTGGTCACCGGAGCGATCCTGCTCACCTTCGTGGGGGTCGCCTTCGGATCGAGCGGCGGCATCAGCGGCTACTCCGGCCACCCCGGGATCAGTGGCGGCGCCACGTGCGCCACCTGCCACACCGGTGGGGTCGCGCCGGCGGTGTCGATCGCGGGACCGACGACGGTCACCGCGGGGTCGACCTCGAACTTCACGCTCACGATCTCCGGGGGACAAGCGGTTGGAGGGGGATTCGGCTTGTCGGCCACCGGCGGCTCGCTGGTGGCGACGGCCGCGGACACTCGCCTCGTCGGCGCCGAGCTCGTCCAAGCAGGCACGAAGACGGCTGACGGCGCCGGCGTGGTGAGTTGGAACTTCGGGTGGACGGCACCGGCGACGGCCGGCACCGTCACCCTGTATGCCGCTGGGAATTCGGTGGACGGCGACGGCGGCACCGGCGGTGATGCGACCACCCTGGCGTCGATCACGATCACGGTCACCGCGGCGGCGAATCAGGTCCCGACCGCGAATCCGGGCGGGCCGTACACCGGGGTGGTCCAGCAGGGCATCACCTTCGACGGTACCGGCTCCACCGACCCGGACGGCAGCATCGCCTCGTACCGCTGGGATTTCGGGGATGGCAGCGCTGTCGTCGACTTCGGCACCGCGAGCGCGATCCTCCAGCACAGCTATCCGGCGACGGGTACCTACATCGTGACCCTCACCGTGGTCGACGACGCCGGCGCCCCGCATGCGGCCACGACCAGCGCCACCGTCTCCGACGGCACGGCGCCACCGCCACCGACCGTGCCGCCATCCACGACGACCACAACGACGACGACCACAGGGGCGCCGACCACGACCACGACCGCGGCACCGGGCCCGGTCGACGGATGGGCGCTCTACGGCCAGTTCTGCGCCGGTTGCCACGGCGGATCCGGACAGGGTGGAGCCGGGCCCTCGCTCCAGGTGTCCACCTCCTCTCGGTCCTCGATCGTTTCGGCCATCGCCAACGGCGTGGGAACCATGCCCGGATTCAGTGCAATGCTCAGCACCGAGGAGATCTCCGCGATCGCCTCCGTCACGCGGAGCATGCAGTCGCCGACCGCCACGACGACCACCGCCGCTCCGCTGTCCGAGACAGCCACAGGAGTGGAGATCTATGCCGCCAGTTGCGCGGGCGGCCACGGGCCCGCCGGTGAGGGATCTGCGGTCGGGCCATCCCTGATCGATGCACCGCTCGCCGCACCGGTGCTTCGCGCCATCACGGTCAACGGTTCCGAGGGAATGCCGGGCTTCGCCGACGAACTCTCGGACGGCCAGATCGATCGGGTAGTCGACTTCGTCGTCGGCCTCGCCGGCGGAGCCACCGAGGACGAGGACGCCGATGACGACGACGAGCCAGCCGTTCCGTTGGATCCTGCGACTGCGCTTTACATGGCCAACTGCGCCTCCTGCCATGGCGAGTTCGGCGGTGGCGGCACGGCCGGTCCCATCGACCGAGAATGGGACGATGCCGAGCTGATCGATCTCATCGCGACTGGGCCGAGCACCATGCCGGCGTTCTCCGACATCCTGAGCGACGAGGAGATCGCGATGGTGGCCGGCCACGTGCAGACCTTCACGGCGCCGGTCACGGACGGGTCCGGGGACGGTGAAGGCGGCTTCGCGTTGATCACCCCGGCCGGTCCGACGGACCAGAGCCTCGAGCTGGTCGATCGGCTCGAGAGTCTCGGTGCACCGGATGGTGCCGATGGTCGTTCCGGATTCCCGACTTGGATCGCCCTGCTGGTAATCTTGGTCTCAGTAGCCGCTGCGGTGGCATGGATCCGGATGGGACGGATCGGTGCCCTGGAACCCGCGGCAGCTCCGAAAGGAACGCCATGATGAGGCTCAAGCGAGCGTCTGCGATCGTGCTTGCGGTCGCCCTCACCACGTGGTTGGGGGTCGGCAGCGCCCAGTCGTCACCCGGCTGGTCTCTCGCTTCGCCGGCATCCTTGTCGCCGCTGGCCGGCGCCTCGCCGACCGCGGTCGATGACGCCTATGCCACACCCGTTGGCCAGACACTCACCGTGCCGGCTCCCGGGGTGCTCGCCAACGACACCGACCCGGAGGGCGACGCGCTGCAGGCCGTGCTCGACGTCGGTCCGGCGAATGGCGCGCTGACCCTCGTGGGCGCGGGGATCTTCCAGTACTCACCGAACACCGGCTTCAGTGGAGACGACACGTTCACTTATGTGGCCTCCGACGGCACCTCGGTGTCGGCACCGGCCACGGTCACGATCAGCGTCGGGGGTACCGCACCGCCGACCCCGTCGACACCCCCCACCCCGTCGACGCCTCCCACGCCGTCCACGCCTCCCACGCCACCCGTGCCCGGCGTACCTGACGGCGCGGCGCTGTACGCGTCGAGCTGTGCGGGCTGCCACGGCACCGCCGGTGTCGGCGGCATCGCCCCGGCTCTCGACAACTCAACCCTGAGCGCCGCCGAGTTGGCCTCCATCACTTCGGCCGGCGTGGGCACCATGCCCGGATTCAGCGGTTTGATGAGCGCTGCCGAGATCGACGCCATCGCCGAGTACCTCGTGGCCCTCGCCGGCGGCACGGCGCCACCGCCGCCATCGACCCCACCGGCGACCGGTGCCGCAGCGACCTACGCCGCATTGTGCGCCTCCTGCCATGCGGCGGACGGGTCCGGCACGCCACTCGGTCCGGACATCCGTGGTGAGGGTGAAGCCGAGACGATCTCGGTTGTGCGTACCGGCGACGACACCATGCCGGGCTTCCCGGCTTCGGCCATCAGCGACGAAGCACTCGCTGAGCTGGCCGCCTACGTTGCCGCCCTCGACAACCCACCACCTCCGGCCCCGCCGCCCGGTGCCCCGCCCGGCGGCGACCGTAGCGCCGCGGCGATCTACGCCGGCAGCTGCGCGAGCTGCCACGGGGTGAACGGCGAAGGGACTCCGCTCGGCCCCGACGTGGCCGGCGAGGGGTATGACGAGATCGTCACGGTCGTGCGCTCCGGCGATACCGGAATGCCCGGATTCCCCTCCGCCGCGATCAGAGACTCCGAACTCGACGCTCTGGCCTCCTGGCTGGCCGGCGCCGCCAGTCACGACGACGATCACGACAGCGACGACCACGACGGTGACGATCACGACAGTGATGACGACGGTGATCACGAGTCCGATGACGACGAGTCCGATTCAGAGTCCGACGAGGCATCGAGTTCGTCCGATCCGGTCGCGGTCGAGCCGGACGACGATCATGCGGTCGATCCCGATGAAGAGGACGACTCAGACGACGAGGACTCCGAGTCCGTCTGAACCTGCACAGATCAGGGGTCGGGTGCCGAATGTGTGCAGCTTGGACAGATCAGGGGTCGGGTGCCGAATGTGTGCAGCTTGCGCATGGACTCGGAAGGACCTGATTCAGCGGCGGCGAGCGATGAGCTCGATCTCCACCGCAGCGCCGAGGGGGAGGGCCGCCACTCCGACCGTGGTCCGGCTCGGGAACGGCTCACTGAATCGATACCGGTACGCATCATTCATGGCGGTGAAATCGTCCATGTCGGTGAGATAGACGTTCACCTTCACCACGTCGGTCTCGTCGAGACCGTCGTCGGCTAGGACGCCCATCAGGTTGTCGAAGCACTGGTGGGTTTGGGCGGCGACACCGCCTTCCTTCAGGCCTCCGGTGTCCGGGTCGAGCGGCGTCTGACCCGAGAGGAAGACGAACGGGTCCGAAGCAATGCCGTGGCTGTACGGGCCGACGGCCGTGGCGGTGGAACTGGTCAGCGGTGTGCGCATGCACTCAGCATTGCGCAAGCTGCACACATTCGGCACCCGACCCCTGATCTGTGCATCCTCAGCACGCCACGCTGAATCGGGTCTTTCCGAGTCCCACGCCGCTGCCTTGACCTTCCAGTCGACTGGAAGCCGTACACTGGGCCCATGAGCACCCAGACTGAGCCTCAGCTGCGCCGTTCGGACCTCGCGGTCGGCGGAATGTCGTGCGCGGCATGCGCCAGTCGAGTCCAGACCGCCCTCAACAACCTCGATGGGGTGGTCGATGCGCAGGTGAACTTCGCCACTGCTCACGCCACGATTCGCCACGCGGCCGAGTTCGACGACAGCCGTTTCAAAGACGTCATCGAGGGGATCGGCTACGAGCTGATCGAGGATGACGGGGTCGACGAGGCAGAAGCCGAACGGGAGGCCGACCTGTGGCGACGGTTCCGGTTCGCCGCCCTGCTGTCGATCCCGGTCATGGCCCTGTCGATGGTTCGACCTCTGCACTTCGACGGCTGGGAGTGGGTCGTCGCTGCCCTGGCCACCCCGGTGGTGTTCTGGTCGGGCTGGGTGTTCCATCGCAACGCCGCGCTGAACCTCCGCCATCGGGCCACCACGATGGACACCCTGGTCTCGATGGGCACCCTTTCGGCCTGGCTCTGGTCGACCGTGGTGCTCGTGGGCGGCGTGGACGACGGCCACATCTACTACGAGACCGGCGCGGTGATCATCACGCTGATCCTGCTCGGCAAGTGGTTCGAGGTGAGGGCCAAGCGCCGCTCCGGCGATGCCATCCGGGCGCTGGCGGACCTGGGGGCGAAGGTCGCCCGGCTCGAGGGCGGCACGGAGATCGCGCTCGACGACCTGGCCGTCGGTTCTCGGTTCGTCGTCCGACCCGGCGAGAAGATCGCCACTGACGGGGTGGTGGTCGACGGTCAATCGGCCATCGACATGTCGATGGTGAGCGGGGAACCGGTCCCGGTCGATGTCGCCGTCGGTGACGAGGTGATCGGTGCCACCATCAACACCAACGGTTCGCTGGTCGTCGAGGCCACCAAGGTCGGCGCCGACACCGCGTTGGCCCAGATCATTCGCCTGGTCGACGAGGCACAGGGGAGTCGAGCCGAGGTTCAGCGACTGGCCGACCGCGTCGCCGCGGTATTCGTCCCCAGTGCGATCTTCGCCGCGCTGGTCACCCTGGTCGGCTGGTTCGCCGCCGGTGGAGCGGCCAACGACGCCTTCACCGCATCGGTGGCTGTCCTGATCATCGCCTGCCCGTGTGCCTTGGGGCTCGCCACGCCGCTCGGCATCCTCGTGGGTACTGGTCGGGGTGCCCAGCTCGGGGTGATCATCAAGGGTGGAGAGGTGCTCGAGGACACGCGGGCCGTCACCGCGGTGATCGTCGACAAGACCGGCACGGTGACCGAAGGCCGGATGGAGCTCACCGAAGTCGTGGTCCCCGGAGCCGAGCGGGATGAGCTTCTTGCGCTCGCTGCGTCGCTGGAGTCCCGCTCCGAGCACCCGATCGCCCAAGCGATCGCCGCAGGGGTCGAGGATCATCTTCCGGTCGATGGGTTCGAGAATCGCCCGGGCCAGGGTGTGATCGGCGAGGTCGGTGGTGTGACGTTCGCCGTCGGCAAGCGTTCACTCTTCACTGTCGTGCCCGACCCAATCGAGGAGGCGGCGTCATCGGCGGAGGGAAAGGGAGGCACCGCGGTGCTTGCCGGTCGAGGCGGCGCGGCCGAGGCAGTCCTCGTCGTGTCCGATCGGGTGAAGGAGACCTCGGCGGCGGCAATCGAGGCGCTACGTCGGCAGGGTCTGTCGATCACCCTCCTGACCGGCGACAACCGGCGAACCGCCGAGGCGGTGGGCGATGCGGTGGGTGTCGACGAGGTGATCGCCGAGGTGATGCCCGACGACAAGGCCGCGGTGGTCCGGGACATGCAGGCCAGTGGCCAGCGCGTCGCGATGGTCGGTGACGGCATCAACGATGCGCCGGCACTCGCCCAGGCCGATCTCGGGATTGCGGTGGGCACCGGCACCGATGTCGCCATGGAGGCCTCCGACCTGACCATCGTCAGCGGTGACCTGCGAGCCGTGGCCGACGCCATCGCCCTGTCGCGTCGCACCCTCTCGACCATCAAGGGCAACCTGTTCTGGGCGTTCGCGTACAACGCGGCCGCGATCCCGCTCGCGGCCTTCGGAATCCTCAATCCGATGATTGCCGCCGGCGCGATGGGTGTGTCGTCGCTGTTCGTCGTCACCAACAGCCTTCGCCTTCGGCGTTTCGCAGGCTATCGACGCTGACCGACTCAGCCGGAGGTCACGTCCCAGACGTGGTGAATGGGGTCATGGATCAGATAGCGGGCGAACGAGTCGACCGTGAACTCGGCCCCGTCGCTGCGATAGCCGGTGCGCCACCAGTTGTCTCCGGTCACACCGTCGAAGCGGTCCGCGAGCGCATTCGCGGCATCGACCAGCTCCTGCAACACGGTGTCAGGGTCCTGGGTGTCGTACTGCTCGGCGACCGCGGTCTCGTCCTGGTCCCAGTTCGGGTAGTGAGGCCCGTCTTCATCGAGCATCAGGTTCAGGCGGAAGAGGTACAGCCGGTAGACGTCGCGTACATGGGCGGCGTACTCGAGGGGGCTCCACTTGTCGGACCGGGGCCGGATGCGGACGTCCGCGGCGGCCTCGAGGAGCCGGGGCCACTGCGAGCCGTTGGCTCGGATCATCGAGCCGACGTCGGCCGGGTCCATGGTGGCGGCGTCGAACCCGCACTCCAGGCAGGGCCGTTCCAGGACCCACGTCCAGTCCTTGCTGTCGGGAGCGATGGCGTCGTCGGTCACGGCTCGATGATCGCGAAGAACATGGGGAACACGTCGAGCAGTTTCCACCAGGCGGTGACGAGCCCGGCGTCACCGTCGACCTGAACGGCCCCGGCTTCGATCTCGGCGCCGAGATCTCCATCCGTGGCGAGGAGTGTGTTGAGGACACTGCGCTCGCAGCGGACCGTGACATCCGCGGGGCCCGCTACCGCGGTGGACCCGAGCCGGCTGTGGAGGGTCCCGTTGGACAGTTCCACCCACGCCGATTCACCGGTGTCGGTCGTCTCCCAGCGCATGGCGAGGTTCCCGAGCGCGGCAGCCTCGGCACCCCTGAGCCGGATCGACAGGTAGTCGAAGATGTGGAGCAGGGACATGCCCGACGCGGTCTCGTCGCGGGGTCGGATGTAGTGGTCGATCTGCAGGGTGCCTTGCCGCAGTTCCATCGCTCCGGTGAGGTAAACGTCGCGCCAGGGTCCTGCCTCGCACTGGTAGGCCAGCTGCTCGAAGGCGTCGGCCTGCAGCGCCCTGGCTTCGGTGTGGCCCGGGTCGGCGAAGACGGCGTGGCGGAGGACTTGCGCGACCCAGCGATAGTCGCCTTCGTCGAAGCTGACTCGTGCCTGGTCCACGACCGAATCGATGCCGCCCATGAATTCGATGTAGCGCCTGGCCGATTCGACCGGTGGATGGGGTTCGAGACTGGCCGGATGACCGTCGTACCAGCCGAGGTATCTCTGGTAGACCGCTCGCACGTTGTGGCTGACCGTGCCGTAGTACCCGTGGCAGCTCCAATCCGCCCACAAGCCGGGCGGAAGCTCCACTTCGGCCGCGATCTCATCGGGCGTGTAGCCGAGGTTGGTGAGACGCATCGCCTCGTCGTGGAGCCACCGGTACAAATCGCGGTGGTTGCGCATGTGCTCGATCACGTCGTCGCGGCCCCAGTGCGGCCACGAGTGTGAAGCGATCGACACCTCGACGTCGTCGCCGTACCGGGCAATGGCCTCGTCGATGTAGCGGCTCCAGGCCAGCGCGTCGCGTACGACCGCCCCTCGAAGGGTCAACACGTTGTGTTGAGTGCCGGTGCAGTTCTCGGCGAGGCACAGCACCTTGTGGTCGGGGAAGTAGAAGTGCATCTCGGCCGGTGCTTCGGTGTCCGGTGTGAGCTGGAACTCGATCCGGATGCCGTCGAGGACCAGTTCCTGGCCGGTTTCGGTGATCTCGATCGTCGGCGGGATCATCGCCATCGAACCGACCGGCACCCCCTTGGCGAGCCCCTGGTCGACGTGGCCCCGCTCGTCCCAGGGCAACAACATGCCGTACTGGTAGCTGGCTCGGCGACCCATCGCGGCCTGGGCGGCGACGTTCTCGGCAACTGCCGCGGCCATGAAGCCTTCCGGAGCGACGATGGGGCACTCGCCGGCCTCGATCCGGTCCCGGCTCACGACACCCAGCACACCTGCGTAGTGGTCGAGGTGGGTGTGGGTGTAGATGACCGCGGTGACCGGGAGATCCTCCAGGTGCTCCTCGACCAGGCCGTAGGCGGTGGCCGCGGTCTCGGAGGTCGTCAGCGGGTCGATCACCACCCAGCCGGTTTCGCCACGGATGAAGGTGACCACAGACGTGTCGTAGCCGCGGACCTGATAGAAGCCGTCGATGACCTGGAACAGTCCGTGCTCGCCGTTCAGCTTCGCCTGGCGCCAGAGGGCCGGATTGACGGTGTCGGGGGCATCTCCTTGCACGAACTCGAAGCGATCGGTGTCCCACGACACCGGCAGGAAGCTGCTCGCCGACTGATTCTCGATCGGGCCGTCGTGCCGGGCGATGAAGCCGCGGCGGACGCGCTCGTGATCACGAGGGTCGTCCGGGGGAAGGCTGGTGAGGAACCGTCGCTGTTGGGCGACGGTGTGCTCGGTTGCGTCGTGTCGGCCCTGCTCGTCGGTCATCGTCGATCTCCCTGGCTCGCTGCAGGGAAACTAGTGGGACGCTCAGGTCGCCACCGAGTTGTAGAGCCGCGCGATGAAGGCCGCCATCTCCTCACGGGTGACGTTCTGTCCGGGTGAATAGGTGAACGCCGAGGTCCCGGTGGTGACCCCGAGGTCGTTGAGGCAACCGATGTCGGTGTACGCGAAGGACCAGATCGGTACATCGAGGAACGACGGCGCAGAGCCACATGGCTTCCCGGTGACGGTGCGGTAGAACCGGGCGATGAAGGATGCCATCTGTTCCCGAGTCACGGTGTCCTCTGGGGAGTAGGTCCGGTCCCCGGTTCCGGTCGTGACGCCGAGTGCGTAGATGCAGCCGATTGCATCGGAAGCGAAGAAGGCTGCCGGCACATCGTCGAACGGGTGGCTGCTGCCGCAGTGCTTGCGGGTCAGCGTTCCGTAGAAGCGGGCCATGAACGCCGCCATCTCGCCGCGAGTGACGAAGTCCCTGGGTGAATAGGTCGTGCTCGACGTTCCCTGGGTGATGCCGAGGTTTCGGAGGCAGCCGACCGCGTCGTAGGCGAACGAGGTCGTCGGAACGTCGGTGAGGGGGTGCGGCTGCGGGAGGGTGCAGTCGACGCCCAGCTCGATGGCGCCGAGGACGATCGGCCCATCGGGTAGGTATCGACTCGCCGCGGTGGGAACGCCGGTGCCGAAGCCGTTCACAGCTCGTACCTGAACCGCATAGGACTTCCCGGTTGCGAGTGGGGGGAGGGCCGCGATCTCAGAGGTCCCGGGCACGCTGACCGAGGTCCAGAGCGGCCCGGTCACCGATCTGATCCACTCCGCATGGGTCGAGACTCGGCTGTACACGTCGGGTAGAGATGGGTGGTAGGCGCAGCCTGCTGCTGAAGAGAACGAGACAACACCGGCCACCATGATGATGCCGTTCTGGTTCACCACGAGAGGGCCACCGCTGTCGCCCTGGCACGTGCCGTCGGGCCACCCTGAGGCGCAGAGGTATTGGTCGTGATCCCACGGACCGCTCGTGGGCCACAGCCCACAGCTGGAATCGACGAAGACGTCGGCACCCTTCAGGACGAGGGAGTCGGGTCCGCCAGTCTGCACGTTGCCCCAGCCGGTGACGAAGGCGTCTGTCCCGCCGGGAGGGGGACCGAGCTCGTGAATCGGGATCGTGTCTGCGGTCGAGGGATCGACCGGAGCGTCCAACCTGATGAGCGCGATGTCGTTGAGGAACTCGGTCCGGTTGTAGTCCGGGTGGCGGTACGCGGTCGATCCGAACGCCACATGTGATGCCCTGTTGGCTTGGGTGATGTCTGTCCAGTCCGCGATTCCGTAGGCGACCGAGAAGTAGTCGGGCTCCAGTACTGCGAAGCCGTAGTCGATCTCGGTGCAATGTGCCGCGGTCAACACCCACTGAGGGGCAATCAGGGTTCCGCCACACTCGATTGCGTTGGGCCCATCCCAGGCGAACAGCTTCACGCTGTAGCGGTGGTTCTCGATCGACGGGAACGAGCCGCCGACGATGAGGGGGTCGAGCGTCCCGGATGTCGCCTGCGGAGCCAGCCACGTGGCGTTGGTGTCGATCTCGCGGTATTCGACCAGGTAGCTGTCGACCGGAGTGCTGCCGTTCGCCGCTGTCCATCGAACCTTGCTGTCCACGCCGAGGGTGACTGCAGACGCACTCGCCGGAGCCACTCCGGGCGTGACCGGAGCGCTGGGCGCGGAAGCTGGTCCGGTACCGGCTGCGTTCGTGGCAGCGACGGTGAAGGTGTAGGTCTGCCAGTTCGTGAGGCCGCTGATGACGCAGCTGGTAGCCCCGGATGTGGTGCACGTTTGTGCACCAGGTGCTGCGGTCACCGTGTAGCCGATGACCGGCGAGCTGCCGTCATGGTCAGGCGCCGTCCACGCGATGGAGGATGACTGGTCACCGGGGGTTGCCACTGGCGTACCCGGTGATCCGGGAAGGGTGTATGGAGTCGCCGTCCTTCCCGCAGTCGACTGCTCCCGGGAACCGCCCGCAGTGGTAGCGGTGACTCTGACCACGTACGTGACACCCCCGGTGAGGCCTTCGATCACACAACTGGTCGTCGATGTCGAGCAGCTCTCGCCGCTCGAGGTCCGGGCGGTGTACACGACCGGGCTCTGGGGGATCGGCGACCAGGAGACGGAGATGCTTTCGTACCCCGCCGTGGCGGTGATTCCCTGGACGGAGTTCGGCGTCGCCTCCGCGAGGTGGCGCAGAACACACTTCTCGCGGACAGGTCCGTTGTAGCACTCGCCGGCGACGACGATCCTCCCCAACCGGTCGACGATCACCGACTGGGCGGCGTCGTCCTTGTTGTCATTGTGGACATCGGTGTGCACCTCGCCGTCGGTACTGAACGTCGTGTCCAGTACTCCCGCCGTGGAGTAGCGCGCGAGACAGATCCTCCTGCGCCCGCCGTCGCACCGTCCCGCGGCGATGACACGGTCCGATGCGTCGATCGCAACCGCGGTGGCATGGTCACTCCAGTTGGCGATGTAGAGGTCCGAGAAGACGCTTCCGTCGCCGCTGAAGGTGACGTCTGCGAGCCCTGCGTCAGTGAACCGGGCTACGCAGAACACGACAGTCGAGAAGCCGTTCGACGTATCCACGCACTGGCCTGCGACCACGATCCTCCCAACGGAGTCGATCGCGACAGCGTGGGCTTGGTCCGCATTCCCGTCGGCGCCGATGTCGGTCCTCAGAGTTCCATCCCCGCTGAATGAAGTGTCGAGTTCGCCGCTCGGGAGGTGCCGAACGATGCAAGCCTCATATCTGGCGCCGTTGTAGCAGCGGCCGGCGACGACGATCCTTCCAGAGGGATCGACCGCGACTGCGTAGCCGTAGTCGCGGTGGCCGTCGCTACCTACGTCGGTGGTGACAGTTCCGGTGCCACCGAAGCTCAGATCCAGGGCGCCCGTGGTTGTGTACCGCGTGGTGCAGAGCGTTCGGATCACACCCGCGCTGCAATCGCCGGCCAGAATGATCCGGTCGCTCGAATCGACCGTCACCGCCCATCCGCTGTCCGATTGGCCGTCACTGCCGACATCGGTGACAACGATTCCGTCACCCCCGAACGTGGGGTCAAGTGCTCCCTCGGTGTTGTATCTGACCGCGCAAAGTCTGTTGCTGAATCCACTCTCGAGGCACTGTCCACCGACAACGATGCGGCCCATCGAGTCGACGGCGATCGAAGCTCCGACGTCGGATCCGGTGTCGTCGTGCACGTTTGTGACGACCGAACCGTCGGTCCCGAAGGTCGGATCAATGACTCCATCGGCGGTGTAGCGAGAGACACAGATGTCATAGCTCGAGCCGTTCCAGCAGTACCCGCCGGCCACGAGCCTGCCGCTGGGATCCTCGGCGATGGACTGGATGTAGTCCGAGTTGGCGTCTCCGCCGACGTTCGTAGTGACGACACCGGAGGAACCGAAATCGGGGTCGAGCTGCCCGGAGTACGCCGCGGCGCTCGGACTGTTCACGACCGTGGGCAGCCCCACGAGCGCAACGGCGAGGGCCGCTCGTCCGATCCAAGCTGGAACCCGCCGCATTCGCCCTCCGCCCTTCGCCCACCCGTCCGCTCCGAGTGCAGATTGTTACCACAGGTCGCGAGTCGCGGAACAGTCCTGCGGCCATTTTCTGTGACATTTTCACCACTCGCGGTGTTGGTGGGTGTCAGGCGAGGAGGTCGTAGCGGTGGAGGAAGGCGGCAGTCTGACCCCGCGTGCTCGTGCCGCCGGGTGAGAACTCGGTCGGTGAGATGCCGTGGGTGATGCCGACCTCGCTCGCCCATCTGATCGCGGTGGATGCGAAGTAGGGGTCGGGGACGTCGAGGAAGTCGTGGGCGAGGGTCGGTACCGGTTCGCCGGCGAACCGCCAGAGAAAGGTCACGAACTGATCCCGCGTGACCGGGTCGTGTGGCGAGAAGTGGTCCGGTGAGGTCCCGCTGGTGATCTCCATCTCCACCATCCAGCGCACCGCCTCGGTGAAGAAGGTGCCCTCCGGAACGTCGACGAAGTCGATCTCGATCGTGGAAGCGGGCTCACCGGCCATTCGCCACAGGAACGTGCCGGCTTGGGCCCGGGTGACGGTGTCGTCGGGGCAGAACCGGATCAGGCGACAGCCGGTAGTGACACCCGAGTCGGCGAGCCACACGATGTCGGGAGCGAAGGCCGAGGCGATGGTGTCGCAGAAGGGCTCGGTGGGACTCGCCTCGAAATCACCACAGATGATGTTGATCGCGCCCACCCACACGAATTCCCAGGGTTCGGGGTCGGGGCCGGCGGGCGCGGATCCGTCGGGATAGCTGGGGAGGAAACCGAATGCCTTTGCGGCCGCCCAGTCGTCGGCCGCCAGCCAGGCGTACGCCTCAGTGGTGGCGAATTCGTGGAGGATCTTCCCCGGGGTGCGGATGTCGATGGCGTAGCCGGTGTGGTGGCGCGAATAGCCGGCCGGTGCGGCGATGGCGAGCACGGCATCGAGTTCGGCGTCGGAGGTTCCGGTGATCCGGCTCGAGAAGAGGCCGGCCTGCCGGTCGTAGCTGCGGTAGCCACTGGTGAGGATGAGCGTGTGTCCGGCACCTGCGGCCGCGGCCTGGAGCGCCTCCCAGGCCTCGGCTGCTGCGGGTTGGAGCCAGTACCCGTCCGCCGGTACCAACGACTGGGTGGGTTCACCTCGCGCGATGTAGCCGCGCGCCTCGGCGAGGGTGCGGATCCGTTCGTCGAGCGCAGGATCGCCGGTGATCGGGGGTGGGTCGCCGGGCAGCCCGAGGCCGGGGAGGATGGCGTCGTCGAAGGCGGCGACGAGTTCGTCGGGAGTGTGGGCGGTGGCCGCGACGGCGTCTTCGATGACGCCGGCGGACGCCGGTGCGGCCGCGACCACCAACAGCGCCGCCACCATGGCTGAGCCGGCCCAGCTCCTGACCTTCACTCCGTCCTCCCGTTGCCGTGCCCGCCGCACGCTACCGAGCTAGGAGTGATCTCCGGACGCCTCGATCCTCGCCGCCTCGATCTTGGCGGTCGTGAGCTTCGGGGCGGCGAACGCGAACAAAAGGAGATGGAGCACTCCGGCCGCGAACCAGGGGAAGCGGAGCGCGGCCTCGCGGGAGGCGGTGAGGTCGACGATCACGACCAGGAAGCCACCGAGTGCCGTTCCGATGGGCATCATCCCCCAGGCGAAGAACCGGTAGACGCTGTTGACCCGTCCGAGCAGATGATCGGGGATGATGCTCTGGCGCAGGCTGACGGTGATGACGTTCCAGAGCACACCGGTGAGGCTGAAGAAGGCGAACATCACCCACGCCACCAGCCAGTTGCTCGTCACCCCGATGATGCCGTTGACAACCACACCGCTCAGGAGGGTGACGTAGAGACTCGGTCCGGTGCCGATGCGCTTGCTGATGGCCGATGCCGACCACCCGCCGATGATGCCCCCGACTGCACCGCCAGTGGTGAGGAGAGCGAATTCGGTGGCGCTGGTGTCGAGGATCTCCTGAGCGAAGAGCACCATGATCGCCAGGGTGAGGCTTCCGAGCGCGTTGAGCATTCCGAGGATGATCGCCATCGGCCGAAGGAGTTCGTGAGCCCAGAGCCACTGCACGCCCTCCTTGATCTCGCCGCGCCATGCCCCCGTCGTGGTGGCGGACGCCGGGGAACTCGATCGGCGGACCGCCGGGACGAGGGCGATCAGGGCGGCAGACACTGCGAACGTACCGGCGTCGACGAAGAACGGCAGTGAGAAGGCGATGGCGATCAGGAAGCCACCGAGCGGAGGGCCGGCGAACGTGTTCGCCACCATCTCTGCACTCCAGAGCCGCCCGTTCGCCTTCTCGAGATGATCGGCGTGCACGATCGAGGGCATGAACGTCTGAGCCGCGTTGTCGTAGAACACCTCGGCGATGCCGAGGAGCAGCGTGGCCAGGACGACGAGCAGGAACAGCACCACATCGGTGTCGACGGCCAGGTCCGGGTCGGTGAGCGCGTCCACGGCGGGGAGATCGCCTTCGCGGCCGAGGATCACGAAGGCGACGGCGATCGTGATCGCGGTGCGGGCGACGTTGGCCCTGACCATCAGAGTCCGTCGATCCATTCGGTCGGTCACGACGCCGGCCGGAAGGCTGAAGATCAGCCACGGGATCCGCTGGGCGATCGCGACGAGCGCGATGAGCATCGGATTCCGGGTGATCGCGCTGGCGAGCCAGGGATAGGCGACGGCGCCGATTCCGTCGCCGAGGTTGGAGATACTGCTCGCGCTGAAGAGCTTCCAGTAGTTGGAACCGAGGCGGTCGCGTGGGGCTGAAGGCGTTCCTTGGTGGGTGGTGGAGGAGGGGGTGTCAGCCATGAACGGTCCGAGTCTGGTGCCCGGCGGCGGCCTCGGCAATCGAAATCCCGAAGGGCGGTGGCCCCTCCATTCGGGACCTTCGACCCTTCTGACTTACACCGTATGTTGAAACGGTGGGTCCACACCTTGCCGCGTCCGGCGTCGGGCGGCCCACGTCCGACGAAACAGAAGGGAGATGACGGTGGCTGACTTCCTGTCCCAGTACTCGATCCAACGGTGGTTGGAGATGTGCCCTCAGGGGTATCTGGAGGACACCGTCTACGGGCGCGGCGCGGACGAGCACGAACCCGAGGAACTCTTGGGCGACCAGAGCCAGCTCGACGCGGCGATCGGCGCCACCGTGCAACTGGTGGTCGGTGAGCGAGCCGCACTGGCTGCCTCGTCCGGCCTGATCAACGCCGCGCCGGACTACCCCTCCAAGCGCTTCCTCGCCACCCAGACGCTCGACGAGGCCCGCCATGTCGAGATCTTCACCCAACGGCTCTACGACCTCGGCGTGAAGAAGGACAAGCTCGAAGACGTCATCGCCGAGCGAGCCAACCCGCACCTGGTGAAGTTCGCCGAGGTGCTCCTCGAGAAGGTCGAAGCCGGCGATTTCATCGCGGGTGTCGTCGGCCAGAACATCGTGCTCGAGGGCATGGCGTTCAGCGTCTTCGAGATGATGGAAGCAGGCAACCGTGAGCTGAACCCCAAGTTCGCCCACACCCTGCGCGGCACGATCGCCGATGAGCGCCGCCATGTCGGCTTCGGCGAGAACCGCATTGGATCGCTGATCCAGCAGCATCCCGAGCGCAAGCCCGAGATCGAGAAGATGCAGGAGGAGATGACCTTCCACATGCTGGCCACCTTCTCGCTCGCCTTCTCAGAGTCACCGGTCGAGGAGAGCTCCACGTCGGATGAGGTGATCGACGCCGAATGGCATGGCGTCAACCTCGCCACTGCCACCCCTGAGGAGATGGAGGCCGTCCTGGCCGACACCGTGCTGGGAGAGTTCAAGACCCGCCTCGGCCGGATCGGCCTGGAGTATCAGTCACCCAAGGTTCCCGCCTGATGGTGGTGGCCGACCACGAGGACTTCGACCCTCACCTCCTCGACGAGGACGCATTCGTCGAGGAGGTGCAGACGTTCGAGTTCTGGTTCGGTGCGGTCGAGGGATACCTGAGCGGGCGGACCTACGGGCGCCACGCCGACACGATCGATCTCAGCCTGGACGACCCAGAGCGGGAGCGGCTCATCACCACCCTCTGCAACTACTGCGTGGGTGAGACCGCGGCGCTCGAGGGGGCGTCGGGGCTCGTGCGGCTGGCCCCGAACCGCAACGCCAAGATCTTCATGGCCACCCAGGTGGTGGACGAGGCTCGTCATCTCGAGGTCTTCCGCCATCGCCTGGCCGAGGTCGGCGTGACGGACCCCGAAGCCGAGATCGAGCGGCGGGCCAACCCGGCGCTGCTCGACTTCAAGCGTTCACTTCTCGAGTTCGTGGACGCCGGCGACTGGCATGCCGCGATGTTCGCCCAGAACGTGGTGCTCGAGGCGATGGAGTTCACGGTGTTCCGCTCCCATGTCGAGAACG
>CAYFLT010000029.1:25562-30491 GCA_964344055.1 uncultured Candidatus Nemicrothrix sp. | reverse complement strand
ATCCTCGAAGGGGTGATCTCCGACGAGCGTCGCCACTTCGGTTTCGGCGAGAACTCGCTCGGGCGGCACTTGACCGAGGACCCGGCCCTGCGCCCTCGGCTGCAGGAGGTCCGCGGTCAGCTCGATGCAATGGTCCTCGACGTGTTCGACGGCGCGCTCGATGACATCGGCACACCGGCCGAGGACCGGCCCCGGCTCGGACGGGAGTATCTCGAGACGATCGAGCGGCTTGGTCTCACATGAGCGAGGTGGAAAGCGAGACCGAACCGTCCGGAGGGCGCCATGCCGACGAGACGCGTCGGCGCTACGAGCTCGAAGAGGTCGGCTTCAACGAGGTGCCCAAGAAGTGGCGGAAGTTCTATCGCTACTGGGGAGGGCCTGAGGATCCGCTCGCCCCGAACGAGGTGGTGTGCCCTGTCTGCAAGGTGGTGATCCGTTCCACCCGCGAACTTCGACCGGGCGACAAGGTCTACTGCATGCCCTGCATGTCCCGGATGGTGGTGGTCGAGGGGCCCGACGGTCGCCTCGAGGCCGAAGTCATCTTCTGAGCTCCGGCTCGACCAGACTGGGGTCCATGCAGGACATCTACGACGAGACCCACGACCTGTTCCGGGAGAGCTTCCGCGCGTTCGTCGCGGCCGAGATCGAACCCCGCGTCGACGAGTGGGAGAAGGCCGGCATCGTCGACCGGGGGTTGTTCGAGAAGGCAGGGGCGCATGGGTTCACGGGGATGGCGGTCCCCGAAGAGCACGGGGGTGGCGGAAGCGACGATTTCCGTTTCAACGCGATCATCAGTGAGGAGCTCGCCCGGGTCGGAGCGGGAACGGCCGGTGGAGGGGTGGCCCTCCACAACGACATCGTCACGCCGTACTTCCTGGAGTACTGCACCGAGGAGCAAGCCGCTCGTTGGCTCCCCGGGATCGCAGCCGGTGAGCTGATCACCGCCATCGCCATGACCGAGCCCGGCACGGGTTCGGACCTCGCCGCGATCGCAACCACTGCGGTTCGCGACGGCGACGAGTATGTGGTGAACGGCTCGAAGACATTCATCACCAACGGCATCAACTCGGATCTCGTCGTCACCGTCTGCCGGACCGGAGAAGGCCGAGGAGCGCTCTCGCTCCTGGTGCTGGAGCGCGGGATGGAGGGCTTCGAGCGGGGCCGGAACCTCGACAAGATCGGACAGCACGCCGGCGACACCGCCGAGTTGTTCTTCTCCGACGTTCGGGTGCCGGCGACCAACCTGCTCGGGGAGGAGGGCAAGGCGATGGAGTACTTGGCCTTCAACCTGGCCCAGGAACGGCTGTCGGCCGCGGTGCAGGGCCTCGCGGCCTCCGAAGCGGCTCTCGATTGGACCGTCGACTACGTCAAGGAGCGGAGTGCGTTCGGTAAGTCGATCGCCTCGTTCCAGAACACGAAGTTCGAGCTCGCCCAGGTGGCCACCGAGAACACGGTCACCCGATCCTTCGTCAACGACGCCATCTTGAAACACAACCAGGGTGAGCTCGGCCCCGCCGAAGCGGCGATGGCCAAGCTGTGGGCGACCGAGCTCCAGGGCCGATCGATCGATCGTTGCCTCCAGCTCTTCGGTGGCTATGGCTACATGACCGAGTATCCGATCGGCCGGGCCTACGTCGACGCCCGCGTCACCCGGATCTATGCCGGCACCAACGAGATCATGAAGACCATCATCGCCAAGGACGTCCTCGGCTGAATCCGACGAGGGTTGGTCAGCGCTTGGCGTGTTTGCCGAACATGATTCCGGCGACGCGGCGGATCTGGATCTCTTCGGCCCCTTCGGTGATGCGGTACCGGCGGTGGTGCCGGTAGATGTGTTCGAAGGGCATGTGGCGGGTGTAGCCGATCCCGCCGCAGGTCTGCATGGCCTGATCGGCCGCGTTGCACACGAGCCGGTTGGCCCGGTAGTTGCACATGCTGACCTGGTCGCTGATGTCCATATGGCCGTACCGGTCCATGTGCCAAGCCGTCTGGCGGATCAGCGCGCGCAACATCGCCGCCTCGGTCTGGAGTTCGGCCAGTGGGAACTGGATCGCCTGGTTCAGCCACAAGGGCTTGCCGAACGGCTTGCGTTCCTTCGCGTAGTCGACGGCGACGTTGATGCAGTACTGGGCCGCCCCGAGCGACGAGGCCGCCTGCCGGATCCGGTTCTCGTGGACGAACATGTTGGCCAGCTCGAGGCCGCGTCCGAGCTCGCCGAAGACGGCATCCTCGCCGACCCGTACGTCGTTGAAGAAGACGTCGGGGTGGTCAGTCGGCATGTTGAACGTCCACCAGAACGTGCCGAGTTCGACGCCGGGGGCGTCGGTCGGCACCAGGAAGCAGGTGATGCCGTCGGCGTCGCCGTCCTCACCGCTGGTGCGGGCGTAGACCATGTCGTGGGTGGCGTGATGCATGCCGGTGTTGAATCGCTTCACGCCGCTGACGATCCATTCGTCGCCGTCCTTGACCGCGATGGTGTCGAGGTGGGTGGCGTCGCTGCCGTGTTCGGGCTCGGTGAGGCCGAACGCAACCCGTCGCGTTCCGGTGAGTGACGCCTCCAGGAACTCGGCCTTCTGCTCGTCGGTGCCCTTGGCCAGCATCATCTTGATGAACGGATGGTTGCCGACGATCGACGACTCGTTCTGCAGGTCGTTGTGGAGCCCAAGTCCCTTGGTGGCGAGGTGCTCGCGGATGATCGCCATCTGGAGGTTCGTGCCATCGCTTCCGCCGATCTCCGAGGGGAGGGCGAATCGGTAGTGGCCGGCGGCGTCGGCGCGGCGCCGCATCTCGCCGAGGAGCGCCTCCCATTCGGGTCGGGGCCAGCCGTTGTTGTCCCAGTCGGTACGCGCGTGCTCGCGGCGATGATCGAAGAAGCGTTCGTTGTCATCCTGGGCCTGGAGCGGCACGATCTCCGACTCGATGAAGCCGTCGAGCGCCTCGAGGTAGGCAGCGAGGTCGTCGGGGATGTCGAAGTCCATCAGTTCTCCTGGTTCTGCGTGATCAAGGTGAGAAGGTCGTATTCGAGCTCGGGGACTCGCCGTCCCGAGGCGGCATGGACGATCGAGTCGGACTCGCCGGACATGAACGCCGCGCCTTGCCGGGCGAGACCGGTCGCCCACCAGGCCGTGCGGGCCGTGAGCCACCACCGAAACGCGTCGTCTCGCCAGGTGCCACCGGCTGCCTCGTACCCCGACCGAAGGGCGTCGATCGAGCCGAAGCCGCCGCACGGCCGGTCGTCGTACCCGAATCGCCACATCCGCACACACATCCACGCGAGATCCTCCATGGGATCGCCGACGTGGGCGAGCTCCCAATCGAGCATGGCGACGAGCCGTCCTTCGTGGACGAGCATGTTGCCGTTGCGGAAGTCGGCGTGAACCAGCGAGGGCCGCGGCGACACCGACGGCCGGTTGCGGCGGAGCCAATTGATGCCGAGGCGAATCGCGGGGTGTCGGGTCGGCTGCTCGTCCAACATGTCGTCGAGGAAGTCGCAGTAGTCGCCGTGAGGGTCGGCCGGATCCAGTCGGTCGACCGACTCGGGTATGGCGTCTGCGGGTATCGAATGGAGTCGGGCCAAGGCGTCGCCGCATTCGACAGCGAGCGCATCCCCGGCCGCGTCGTTCGGCAGGGAACGCAGGATTCGGCGTGGGATCGACAGCCCCTCGAGTCGGGTTGTGATCAGCACGGGATGCTCGTCGTCCCCGAGCCGATCTCCCATCGCCAGAACGCGCGGGACCGGTACGCCGGCCGCGGCTGCGAGTTGGAGGATCTCGGCCTCCCGCGACGCGGAGCTGTCGGTTTGCCGGCTGATCTGGGCCACTGCTTCGACGGTGTCGGCGCCGTCGTCGATGTCGATGAAGAGGGTGGCACGGTTCGCCCCGACCGACGCCGCGCCGGTGACCGTGACTTCGGCGCCGGTCCACCCGGACGCCGTGAGGAGGCCGCCCAGAGACGCTTCGTGGCCCGCCAGGTCGGTCATGGGTGCCCGTCGGAGTAGCCGGGCTTGGCGATGTCCACCCGCCGCCGGACGTCGTCGAGGAGCAGGTCGAACACGGCGTCGTCGAAGTCGGGATCGCCACGACGGAGACGATCGTCGAGCGCGGTGGCCAGGTCCTCGTCGGGCCCGAGGTCGACGAGCTCGGCGAGGCGCCGGTCGATGTCGTCACCGGGGGGAGCGTCGATCTCTCGAGCCGCGATCCGGCAGAGGTTCGCCGCGACGCGGACCGCGTGCTGGCTGCTGCCCTGGGTGTCGGGCAGCACCTGCTCGCTCAGGGTGCGCGCCACAGCCTCGAGCAGGTCCCACGCCCGCGGCGAGTCCTTCACGGTCTGGCCTGCCGGAGGTCAGCCCATCCCGTTGACGAGGACCAGGCGACCGTTCTCGGTGGTGTCGTGGCGAAGTCCGACCACTGCCTGGTACTCCTCGGACTCGTAGGCAGCGACCGCCGCGTCCATGTCCGGGTATTCGATGACGACGGTCTGGTGGCCACCGTCGCCCTCGCGGACATCCGACGCACGTTCGAGCACGAGCAGCTTGCCGCCGCCCGCCATGATCGGGCTGGAGTTCTTCAGGTACTCCTTGAAGGCGTCCGGATCGGTGATGTTGTAGTTGCCGATGAGGTATGCGGCCATGGTGTTCTCCTTCGATTCGTTGGATTCGATCAGTCGTCGCTGGCCGCAGCCAGCATCGCATCGGCTTCCGTGAGGAGGGCATCGGCCTGGGCGTCGCTGAGGGCGGCGAACGATGGTCCGAGGATGCGGTCGGTCATGGCTTCGGCGTCATTGAGGGCTCGCCGGTGATGCTCCTCGATCACCGGAGCCTCCTCCCAGCCGAAGCCGGCAACCATGTCGGGTCGCTTGATCGCGTGCGCCATCGGAGCACTCAGCCCGGATGCGATCACCGCGGCGAGGTGGGCACTTCCCCGGAGCTCG
>CAYFLT010000029.1:6159-25552 GCA_964344055.1 uncultured Candidatus Nemicrothrix sp. | reverse complement strand
TCAGGCAGCGGGAGTGCCGCGTAGCCGGCGTACAGGGTCAGGCCGTCCAGCGCGGTGGCGGCGATGACCGCTTCGGCCGCCTCGTTGAAGGCGTCGAGACCCTCGAGTCCCTTGAACTCGGTGCGGCCGATCGCGTAGGCGCATTCGAGTTGGGCAGCGCAGGCGTCAGCCGGCGCCACGACCTCTCGCGCGCTGTTCCACATCTTCAGGACCAGTTCGGGGTGGAAGTAGCCGAACGCGCTCTTCACAACGGTGCCCTGCACATCTCCCATCGCACCGCCCCGTCCGAGGACGTAGAACCGGAATCCGTCGAGGCCGAGCTCCTTGGACCTCGCGACGGTGTCGGGATGGAAGTAGTAGACGGCACCAACCTGGTTGAGCGGGCCGCCTGCTGCTGCCGCGAGTTCCTCTGGGGTCATCTGGTTCTCCTGCTCGTCTCGCCCGTTGTGGGATCGGTTGGGTCAGCGACCCATGGAATAGAACTCGTCGTTGGGACGCATCGCCGACAGGTTGGCGAGCCGGTTCGACATGCCGAAGAAGGCCGTGATCGCGCCGATGTCCCAGATCTCGTCGTCGCTGAAACCCTTGGCCCGCATCTCGTCGAGATCGTCGTCTGACAGCGAGGCAGAGTCGTCCACCATCCGCAGCGCGAAGTCGACGATCGCCCGGCGGCGGTCGTCGAGGTCGGCTTTCCAGGGGTTGATCGCGACCTGATCCGCGAGCTGAGGATCCTTCGACCGGATACGCAGGATCGCTCCGTGGGCGACGACGCAGTAGAGGCAGTCGTTGCGGGCGCTGGTGGCGACGACGATGAGCTCCCGTTCTGCCTTGGACAGCCCTTCGTCCTTGTCCATCAGGGTGTCGTGCATGGCCATGAACGCACGGAACTCGTCGGGCCGATGGGCGAGGGCGACGAACACATTCGGCACGAATCCCGACTTTTCCTGGACGACCTCGATCGTCGCCCGGATGTCGTCGGGGAGGTCCTCGAGGGCGGGAACCGGAAAGCGCGAGATGCGGCGGTCGCTCATCTCAGATGCTCCGGCCGATGATCGAATCGGCGACGGCGGTGGCTCCCACGTCGGCGACCGCGATGGTGTAGTGGTTGGTGCCCGGCACGAAACGGGTCGTGAGGTGGGGGAGCGGCTCTCCGACATAGGCCAGGTACTCCGCGTTGTAGAGACCTGGCTCCTCGTCGAGGATTCCGCGCGGGGCCCAGACGAAGTCCGCCGGGGTCGAGATCCGGGTGATCGCAGACGCGGACCGCGGATCGACGATGACCGCGCCACCGTCGGTCAGCACCGCTTCCTTTGCACAACTCGACCGGATCTCTCCTTCCGGCGTCTCCACCGCATCGTGTCGCACGTACGCCTCGACCGCATCCGTCCACTCGTTGGGTGGCTGGAACGCGGGGTGGGCCCGGAAGAAGTCGACGTACGCGTCGATGTCGGGCCACCGCTGATCCAAGCGGTCCAAGGCGGGTCCGATGACCGCCTGGACCGCGGCTTCGACGTCGATGTTCACCGGCAACTCGCCAGGGAACGGGATGCCGCCGTCGACGAGCACCAGCCGGTCGACCCGGTCGGGGTGCTGTTCGGCCGCGACCGAGACGATGAACCCGCCGAGCGAGTGGCCGGTGAGCACGGCGGAGTCGAGATCGAAGTGATCGAGCGCCGCTACGAGGTCGTCGGCGTGTGCGGTGAGGCCGAAAGGTCCGGGTGTTTCGGCGCTGCCGGCCCGACCCCGCAGGTCGATCGCCACGATGCTGGTGCTGTCGTCACTGCGCTCCACGACCATCTGAGCGATGCGCTGCCACGACAGGTGGTTCGCCGTGATGCCGTGGGCCGCCAGCACGATGTTGTCTCCCGTTCCCCAGCGGCCGGCGGCGATCGACCCGCCGGACACTGGAATCGTGACGCGTTCGTAGGGCACGGCCATGGGGCGACTCTAAGCAACGGAGGCCGATAGGGCCCAACCCGTGCGCTCAGGTCATCCCGGTGAAGTCGGGCTGGCGTTTCTCCGCGAAGGCGCGGATCGCCTCGACATTCGCGGCTCCACCGAGGAGGTCCCGATAGACCGCATCCTCGGCGTCACGAGCGGCCCGCATCCGGTTCCGCATCGGCGCCACGATCGTGTCCTTGGTGGCCACCAGGGAACTGATCGGCTTCGATGCCAGAGTCCTGGCGTGCGCCATCGTCACGTCCATCAGTTCGTCGGGTTCGCAGAGCTTGAAGACGAGGCCCATCTCGTGGCATTCCTCGGCCGAGAGCCACTCTGAGCTCATCAGCGTCCATGTGGCGTTCTGGCGCCCGATCAGGGTCGGAAAGGTGGAGCTGCTGGCGAACTCGGGCGCGAGGCCGAGCGCGGTGAAGGGGCAGCGCAGCCGGGCACCACGAGCCATGAAGACGAGGTCGGCCACGCCGATGACGGTTGCGCCGAAGCCCACCCCGAGTCCGTTGATGGCGAGAAGGACGGGCTTCGGGAAGTCGATCATGGTGGCGGCCAGGCCCTGGAAGCCGTGCTTCCCGCGAGCTAACGAGCCCTCGTTGCCGAGCGCCATCTCCGCGAGATCGGCACCGGCACAGAAGGCATCACCGGTTCCGGTCATGACGATGACCGCGACGTCCGGGTCGTCGGCTGCACCCATGAACGCCTCGGTCGTGAGGTCCCACATCGCCTCGTTCATCGCATTCTTGGCCTCGGGGCGGTTCAGGCGAAGCGTCCGGACCCGATCAGCATCGGTGATGTCGAGCATGGCGTTCGGTCTAGCAGCCTGGAAGCAACGAACCCCAGGCCACACGCCGCCGCGCGTGGCCTGGGGTTCGCGAAATGTGCACGACGTGGATCAGCGCAGCTTGCGGGCCGCGTCGGCGAGCTGGTCCGGCTTGGCGGCCTTCACCGCCTCCACCTGTGCGATCGACCCGTCCGCGAACACGACGTTGACCTTGCTGGTGAGCTTGCCCGCCTCCAGCTCGATGCCGGTGATCTGGTCGTGGCTCCATTCGGCGCTCAGCGCCTTCGGTCCGCCCGACATGAGGCTCTGCTCGAAGACGATCCAGCGCTGATCGCTGAGGGCCAAGATCGCCTGCTTGTGCTGGGGGAACGAGTCCGCCAAGCTTCCGGCTTCGGTCTCTTCGGCCTTGCCGGCCATGGCGCTTCCGACGGCCATGCCGACCACGCCACCGATGGCCCCGAAGGCCACCTGCTTCTTGAACTGACCAACCGCCTGGACGGTGGACGCCGCGATGATCTTCTCGCCGGGGTTCAGGAACTCTGAACCCTTCTTGTGGATCTTCTTGGCCATGTCGACCATGGGATTCCCTTTCGTCGTGGCTCCCGCTCGGGAACCATCGGCGAAGTGGTCCGGCCTCTGAAGGACTCCGGCTGAGACAACCGGCCCCGTCCCCCTCTGTCTCAGGTTTGTAGCGGGGGGATGATCGCCTCGATGAGTTGTGGGCCGCGGGTGGCGTGGGCCCGGTCGAGGTGATCGGCGAGCTCGTGAGCGGTTTCGACCCGCGTGGCCTCGACCCCCATGCCGTTGGCCAGCCCGACGAAGTCGAGATCGGGCCCGGCGAGGTCGAACAGCTCGCGCGCCCGTTCCCCGCCTGCGGTTGCTCCGACCCGGTCGAGCTCCATGTCGAGGACGGCATAACGCGAGTTGTTGGCGATGACCACGGTGATGTCGAGGTTCTCGTGGGCCATGGTCCAGAGCGATTGGATGGTGTACATGGCCGATCCGTCGGCCTCGACGGAGAGCACTCGACGATCGGGACAGGCGACGGCCGCGCCGACGGCGACCGGGAGTCCCATGCCGATCGACCCGCCAGTGAGGCGGAGCCAATCATGTCGGGGCGCTCCGGCCGTGGCCCCCGGGAGTGCGATCCCCGACGTCACCGCTTCCTCGACGACGATCGCAGACTCCGGAAGGGTTGCGCCGATCGCCGCGGCGAGGGAATTGACGTCGAGATGACCTTCCGGTCGAGCCGAACGGCCCGGCGATGGTGGTAGCTCGGCGCCTCCGGCATCCAGTGTGTCGCAGAGGGCGGAGAGGGAGGCAACCGGATCGTCGGGTCCGGCTGCGAAGGTGGTGATCTCGCAGCCCTCTGGGGTGAACACCGATGGCCGCTCCGGGTAGGCGAAGAACGCCACGGGCGCGACCGTATCGACGAGGATCAGGTGTTCGGTGTCGGCGAACTGCATCTGGGCGAATTCGCCGATGTAGATCACGCTCTCGAGCCCGGGGAGTCCCCCTCCCCGGGTCTGACGAGCCGGGAACGTCTCCATCAGGAGCTTGGCACCGGTCGCGGCGGCGATCTTCGACGCCGTCTCCACTCCGGTGGCGGTGAGCGCGCGTCCGCCGACGAGCAGGGTGCAGTTCTGGTCCGAGCGGAGCAGGGCCGCGATCGCTGCAACCCGGTCGTCGTCGGCGGGCGCCGCGGCTGGCGGCGCGGCTGCCACCGTGGGGCCGCCCGGCGCCGGAAGCCAGCAGGTGTCCGCGGGCAGCGCGAGCGTGGCGATCTGGCCGGGCGGGGTCAACGAGGCTGTGATGGCCGCCGCGGTGTCCGACGCGACAGCGTCGGGTGACATCGGACGGCGGAACCAACCCGAGACCGCCGACGCGATCGAGTCGATGTCGCTCTCGAGGGGAGCGTCGTACTGCTTGTGATAGGTCGCGTGATCCCCGACGATGTTGACCATCGGCGTCGAGGCCCGGCGGGCGTTGTGGAGATTCGCCAGCCCATTGCCGAGGCCGGGTCCGAGGTGCAGCAGGGTCGCCGCCGGCGTGCGCGTCATGCGGCCGTAGCCGTCCGCCGCACCGGTGACAACGCCCTCGAACAGGCCGAGCACGCCCCGCATCTCCGGGACATCGTCGAGGGCCGCGACGAAGTGCATCTCTGACGTTCCCGGGTTGGTGAAGCACACGTCGACACTGGACGCCGTGAGGGTCCGGATAAGCGCTTCGGCGCCGTTCATCGGATGAGGCTGGGTCGAGTCGGTCATGTCAGAACACTGCTCCGGGGTTGAGAATGCCGTTGGGGTCGAACGCGGTCTTGATCCGTCGCATCAGGTCGATCTTGGCGGGGTCCTCCAGTTCGAGGAAGTAGCCGCGCTTGGCGGTGCCGAGGCCGTGTTCGCCGGAGATTGCACCTCCGAGTTCCTGGGCGACCCGGAAGAGGCCGGTCATCACCGTCTTGTGCTTGGCGGGGTCGTCCTGAAAGACGCCCAGGTGGACATTGCCGTCGCCGGCGTGCCCGCAACCGGCGATCCAGCTCTCGGTCTCGGCGGCCAACTCCTGGACCCTGGCCATGAACTCCGGAATCGCCGCACGAGGGACGACGGTGTCGACGATGTCGGTGGCCCCGGCCGCCTTCGCCAGAAAGAAGGCCTTCTCGCGGGCTTCGATGATCTTCGTGGCAGCGTTCGGCGGAAGCACGTATGTGTCGATCGCGCCGAGTTCTGCCACCCGCATCCCGAGCGCCTCGACGTCGGAGTCCAGGCGGTCCGGATGCGAACTCTCGATCACGACGACCAGATACGCGAGCGCGGTCTCCTGGACGTCGGCGGGTATCCCCAGCTCCAGGCTGTCGTCGGATTGGACGAGCAGCGCCATGGTGACGAGGTCGATGTATTCGAGCACCATCGGGTTGACGCCCGAGTCGATGATCCTCGGCACCGCACTGGTGACCTCTTCGAGGGTGGCGAAGGGGATGAGTGCGGTGACGGCATGCGGAAGCCGAGGGTGGAGCTTCAGGGTGATCTCGGTCACCAGACCGAGTGTGCCCTCGGATCCGATGATCAGCTGGGTGAGGTCGTAGCCAGTGGAGACCTTCACGATCTTGCCCCCGGTCCGGATCACTTCGCCGGTGGCCAGCACCGCCTCCAGTCCGAGCACGTTCTGTCGCGTGACGCCGTACTTGACGGCTCGCATCCCCCCGGCATTCGTGTTGACGTTGCCGCCGAGGCTGGCCGAGTACTCACCGGGGAACACCGGATAGACGAGCTCCAGCGGGGCGAGCTGCTCGTCGAGCTCCGCGAGCGTGAGCCCGGGCTGGATGACGGCGGCGTGGTTGTCGCGATCGATCTCGAGTACTGCCTTCATTCGCTCGAAGCTGACGAGGACACCGCCCGCCCTGGGGATGGCAGCGCCGGACAGGCCGGTGCCCGACCCCCGGGCGGTGAGTGGGATCCCCGTGTCGTTGCAGTGGCGGGCGATCGCGACGACCTCAGCCGTGTCGGCGGGGCGGACGACCACGTCGGGCCGGGCGGATTCGGTCGTGAGGCACTCGTCGTGGGTGTAGTCCTCGCCGATCTCGTCACCGGTCGAGGTGTGTTCGGCCCCGACGATGGCGGTCATGGCCTCCGCGAGCGTGGTCATCGTCGTCTCCCCGGTGCCTGACTGGTCATGCCCGCCGAACCTACCTCCCGAGGCAGGCCGGAGCGATGTGGCGGGGTACGGTCGAGGTGTCGGAGGTAGATCGATGGCCGACATCGAATACGACGACTGGATGAGCGAGACCGACGCGGTCATGTGGCACATGGAGCGCGACCCGATCCTGCGCTCCACCATCACCAACGTGTGGGTCCTCGACCGGATGCCTGACGAGGGCCGCTTTCGTGCGGCACTGGATGGTGCCCTCGCCCAGATCCCGCGTTTGCGTCAACGAGTGGTGACGGATCGGGCCGGGATCGCACCGCCCAAGTGGGAACTCGATCCGCTGTTCGATGCCGACTATCACGTTCGCCGGGGGCGGCTCGATGGTGAGGGGACGTTGCGGGACCTGTTCGATCGGGCGGCCCCGATCGCGGAGCAGGCGTTCGACAAGGATCGACCCCTCTGGGAGTTGCACGTCTTCGACGGCATGGCCGGGGGCCGGGTCGGCGCTGTCCTGAAGATCCATCACGCCATCAGTGACGGGGTGGGGCTGGTGCGGATGACCGGCGCGCTGATGGAGCGGACCCGGGAACCGGATGGCGACCCGCCGACAACGGTGGAAGTCTCACCTGTCGACGGTGAACGGACGACCGATACCGCGCACCAGACGGCCGCGATCGGTCGACGTGCCTCGTCGATGGCGCGCGGTGCGGTCGCCGGTGCCTCGGCCGTGGGTCGGGGCGCGCTCGGTTTCGTCCGCGATCCACTTGGTTCGAGCCGTTCTTTCGCGGACAACGCCGCGTCGATCGCCCGCGCCGTACGCCCGGTGAGCGAGCCGCTGAGCCCGATCATGGCCGACCGGTCGATTTCGGTGCGCTTCGATGCGCTCGAGATCGAACTCGACCGTCTCAAGGCCGCCGCGAGAGCGGTGGACGGCACCCTCAACGATGCCTTCGTGGCCGCGGTGGCGGGGGCACTCGCCCGCTACCACGATCGCCACGATGCCGCCGTCGAATCACTCCGGATGACGATGCCGATCAACGTGCGTCCCGAGGGCGATCGCGGGGCGTCTGCCGGCAACCAGTTCGCTCCGGCGCGGTTCGAGGTCCCGATGGGGATCGTGGACCCGGCGAAGCGGATGGCGGCGATCCACCAGTTGGTGAAGGAGCAACGAGCTGAACCCGCCTACGGGAAGCTCGGCACCCTGTCGACGGTGATGTTCAGCCTCGGCCCACCTGTCTTCACCCGATTGACCGGGTCGATGCTCAAGGCCATTGACTTCGTCACGTCCAACGTCCCGGGTCCACCCTTCCCCGTCTTTGTGGCCGGAGCCCGGATCGAGCGCAACATTCCGTTCGGGCCGCCGAGTGGGTCGGCCGTCAACTTCACGTTGTATGGCTACGACGGCCGCGCCGAGATCGGCATGACCGTCGATCGGGCGGCCGTGGCGGAGCCGGTTGAGCTGACGGATCTCCTCTCTGAGAGCCTGGACGAGATTGCCGCAGTGGGCGGCTGAGACATCCGGAGGATCGCAGATGATGGATGCACAAGCCTGGGACGAGCGGTACGCCGCGTCGGAGCTGGTGTGGTCGGCCGGCCCCAACCGGTTCGTGGCCGAGGTGTGTGGGGATCTCCCGCCTGCCCGGATGATCGATGTGGCGGCGGGCGAGGGGCGCAATGCGTTGTGGTTCGCGGAGAAGGGCTGGGCCGCCACGGCGGTGGACTACTCCCAGGTGGCACTCGACAAGGCGAAGGCTGCCGCGGAACGCCGAGGGGTCGAGCTGGAGACCCAGGTGGTCGATCTCAACGAGTTCGTCCCCGAGCCCGGCGGGTTCGAGCTCGTGGTCGTCGCGTACCTCCACCTTCCGCCAGACCAACTCGACCCGATCCTCTCGCGTGCAGGGGAGGCGGTGGCGCCCGGTGGAGTCTTCTTCCTGATCGGACACGATGTGACGAACCTCGCCGACGGCTACGGCGGCCCGCAGAACGAGGCGGTACTCACGTCACCCACCAGCGTGGTGGCGGCGATCGGCGATGGGTTCGAGATCGAGCGAGCCGAGGTGATCGACCGCGCGGTCGACACCGACGACGGTCCCTGCATCGCCAAGGACACGCTCGTCCTCGCCCATCGCCGCTGATCGCGGAGTCCTCTCTCAAGGCGGCGCAGACGCCCACAGACATATTGACAGTAGTGAATATGTAGGTACACTCGTCCTTATATAGAGAAACATCAATATGAGGAGAGGGAATGGATCCCATCTTCGATCTGATCGGTCGAGTCCTCGACGACGTCTGGCGAACGGTCGTCAACACTTGGCCCTTCGTGCTCATCTCGATCGTGGCCGCGGCCGCAACGACCGTCTACGTCGGCATCGACCGGGTGTCGGCCTTCCTCCGCCGGCGCCAGAGTGTGGCTGTCGTCGGGGCGGTCCTGGTGGCCACCCTCACGCCGTTCTGCTCCTGTGGAACGACTGCCGTCCTCCTCGGAATGATGGCCACGACCGCGCCGTGGGCGCCGCTCGTCGCCTTCATGGTGTCGTCTCCGCTGACCAGCCCTTCGGAACTGATCTTCTCTGCCGGCCTGTTCGGTTGGTCGTTCGCGCTCGTCCTGTTCGTCGGCACGATGGTGCTCGGCGTGGCTGCGGGCCTTGCTGCGGGAGTTCTCGACAGGCTGGGCCACTTGAAGAATCAGGCCCGCATGGCGGTCGTGGACGAGGGAAGCTGCGGGGACGCCGCGTGCGCGGTCGACCGCCCACCCGGGGGAGGCACTGCTACCGTCGTCGAGACGGTGCCGGCCACCTCCCTGGCCGCCCGGCTGCGGCTCCGCGAGTTCGGGCGGGAGATCCTCGGGGTCGGAAGGCGACTCGTCCTCTTCTTCCTCGGGTTCACGACCCTCAGCTACCTCTTCATCGAGATGATCCCCACTTCGTGGGTCACCGACTCGGTCGGAGAGGGTTCCATGTGGGCAGTGCCGCTCGGAGCACTGCTGGGCCTCCCTGCATACCTGAACAGCGAGGCCTCGCTCCCGATGGTGGCCGGCCTGATGGACGGCGGCATGGGGCCTGGCGCGGCGATGGCGTTCATCGTCACCGGCGCCGGCACCAGTATCGGCGCGATCACCGGCCTGCTCGTGATCGCCCGGACTCGGGTCGTGGCGCTCGCCGTCGGCTCGCTCTTCGTCGGCGCCATCGTTCTCGGCTACCTCGCGGAGTTCATGCTCTAGGTCAAACGGGTGCCAGGCACCCGTTTGACCTAGAGGTCGCGCCCACCTCTCCCGGGTGACACGCGGCGACGTACGCTCGACCCATGACCGTCGTGTGCGTCGGGATCGCCGTCCAAGACATCGTGTTCCGAGTGGACGAGCACCCCACGCGGCCGGGGAAGTACCGGGCGGAAGCCCGTCACGTCGTCGGTGGTGGGGTCGCCGCCAACGCTGCGGTCACCGTGGCGGTCCTGGGTGGGGAGGCGCGGCTTCTGAGCTGCGTCGGCGACGACCAGGTGGGTGACGAGATCGTGGCCGAACTCTCCGGGTACGGGGTGGGCGTCAGCGGGATCAGACGGGTCGAAGGTGCGTCGTCACCATTGTCGATGGTGTTGGTCGATGCATCGGGCGAGCGCTTGGTCGTCAACCATGCGAGCGCGCACCTCTTCGAGCCCGAGGCGAGGACTCCTGAAGGAGAGCTGCGTGATGCCCGTGCTGTACTGGCCGACATGCGCTGGCCTGCTGCTGCCATAGCTGCACTCGAGGCCGGAGCAGCCGCGGGAGTGCCTGCGATCGTCGACTGCGACCACGACCCGAATGACAACCGCGGCGAGGAGATCCTCGCCGCCGCCACCCACGTCGTGTTCTCGCTGCCGACGCTCGCCGCCTGGTCGGGCGCAGAGGACCCTGGTCAGGCGCTTCGGTTCGCCCGGCAGAGGACCAGCGCGTGGTCCGCGGCGACCGACGGCGCGGATGGGGTCTACTGGCTGGAGGGCGCCTCGCTGCATCACGGTCATTCGTTCCCGGTCGATGTGGTCGACACACTCGGGGCGGGCGACGTCTTCCACGGGGCGTTTGCGCTCGGTCTCACCCAAGGAATGTCGAACCCGGCAGCCCTCCACTTCGCTTCCGCAGCCGCGGCCATCAAGTGCACCCGCCCGGACGGCCGCGCCGGAATCCCCACGCGGTCCGAAGTCGATGCCCTGCTCGCAGCCGCCGGGCCAACTGAGGAGTGGGGTCGATGCATCTCGCCCTAGCCGCCATCGCCCGTTCGACCTTCGACACCGATCTCGCCTCCGAGACGGTGGAGCGAGCTGCTCGTGTCCTCGCCGAACTGGGGCACGAGGTGATCGGGACGCCAGAGCTGTTGCTGGATCTCGACGACGCCGGGCGGGCGGCGGAGCGATGGGAATCGGCCGAGCTCGACGCGCTCGTCGTTCTCCAGGCGACCTTTGCCGACTCCTCTGCCATCAACCGATTGGCGAGTTCGACCACCGCACCATTGATCCTCTGGGCCTTCCCGGAGCCAAGGACCGGCGATCGTCTCCGCCTCAACTCACTGTGCGGGATCAACCTCGCCGCCTATGTCCTCAGGCGGTCCGGCCGCGACTACCGGTGGTTGCTCGAGCCTCCCACGGCGGCCGCGCGGCCGGCCCTCGAGGGAGCCCTCGCCCGCGCGGCGTCGACGCGGGAAGCCGACGCCACTCCCTCGGAGCCCGGCGACCCCACCCACAGCCGCGTGGATCAGGCGCTTGGCCTGCTGCGGCGGGCGAGAATCGGTGTGGTCGGGGAGCACCCGGCCGGGTTCGAGCCGTGTGCGTACGACCCCACCGAACTCGCGGAATTGACCGGCGCGAGTGTCGTGCCGGTACCGCTGCCTCGGTTGTTCGCCGAAGGATCATCGGCCGAGGCGGCCGATGTCGACACGATCCGCATCGCCCTCGGCCGAGATCTCGCGGGTGTCGACGATCTCGACCCTGCATCGCTCGAGCAGAGTGTTCGGCTCCATCTCGGGCTTCGGTCGATCGTCGACGGGGAGGGCCTGGCCGCCGTGGCCACGCGCTGTTGGCCGGAGTGTTTCACCGAGTTCGGCGCGGCGGCGTGCACCCCCCAGGCGATGCTGAGCGACGTCGGCGTGCCGGCCACGTGCGAGGCTGACGTCTACGGAGGGGTCACCTCCCTGATCATGCAGAGCCTCACCGGCCAACCGGCGTTCGTCGCCGATCTGGTCGATCTCGATCGTGACTCGGGGACAGGTGTCTTCTGGCACTGCGGCCTCGCGCCGCTCTCGTTGGCGGATCCCGAGGCGCCGCACCGCGCCGCCCTCCACAGCAATCGCCGCAGGCCGCTCCTGAACGAGTTCCCGCTACGGCCCGGAAGGGTGACGATCAGCCGGCTCAGCCAGTCGGCGAACGAGACCCGGCTCGTCATCGGTGGTGGCGAGATGCTGCGCGCCCCCTTGGCCTTCAGTGGGACCGCGGGAGTCGTCCGGTTCGATTCGGGCGTCGATGCAGTCCTCGACGTGGTCATGGGCGAAGGGCTCGAGCACCACTACTGCATCGGGTACGGGGACGTGCGGGCCGAACTCCACGCCGTGGCAGCCCGACTGGAAGTCGACACCGTCCGACTCTGACCTCCGGTTTCAGGCCTCGGCGAGCTTGGTGGCGTAGCTGCGGAGGATCCGCGATCCCAGCGAGGTCTTGTGGACCTCGTCGGCCCCGTCGTAGATGCGAGCGGCCCGCTCGTGGCGGTACCAGTGGGCGAGGACGGTGTCGTCGGTGACACCCATCGCCCCATGGACCTGGATCGCCTTGTCGACGGCGTGCAGCATCGTGTTCGCCACCGAGAACTTGATGGCCGAGATCTCGTCTCGAGCCACCCGCGCTCCGTGCTGGTCGATCATCCAAGCGGCGTGCAGCGTCTGCAGCCGGGCGCCACGGATCTCCGCGTCGAGTTCGGCGGCCCAATGCTGGATGACCTGCCGGTCGGCCAGCGTGGCCCCGTGTTCGTCGATCGGTCGAGAGACGGCCCGCTCGCACATGAGGTCGTAGGCACGACTCGCGATCCCGAGCCACCGCATGCAGTGATGGATCCGGCCCGGGCCCAGACGCTCCTGTGCGATCCGGAAGCCGCCTCCCTCCAGGCCGAGGATGTTCGACTGGGGAACCCGACAGTTCTGGTAGATGACCTCCCCGTGTGATGCATGCCCGGAACCGGCGTGGCCCATGACGCTGACGTTGCGGACGAGGTTGAATCCGGGTGTGTCGGTGGGGACGAGGATCATGCTCGCCCGCTGGTGGGGCGGCGCGTCGGGGTCGGTCACGGCCATCACGATGGCGATGGCGGCGCCGTCCGCGGAAGACGTGAACCACTTCTGGCCGTTGATGACATAGTCGTCGCCATCCTTCACTGCTGTCGTTCCCATCATCACCGGGTTGGAGCCCGGCATGCCGGGTTCGGTCATCGAGAAGCAGCTCCGAATGTCGCCGGCGACGAGTGGGCGCAGCCATCGGTCCCGCTGGTCGGGTGTGGCGTAGAGGTGGAGGATCTCGATGTTGCCCGCGTCGGGCGCCTGGCAGCCGAAGACGAGGTGGCCGAGCGGACTCCGCCCGAGCGCCTCGCTGAGGAGGCCGTGGTCCACCATGCTGAGTCCGAGACCGCCGTACTCCACGGGGTGGTTCGGGGCCCAGAGTTCCATCTGGCGGACCTTCTTCTGGGCGTCGGCCACGAGGTTGGCCAGGGCTTCCGGATCGCCGTGGAGCATTTCACCCTCGAGCGGGATCACCTCCGCGTCGATGAAGTCGTTGACCATCTCGAGGATCGTGGTCATCTTCTCGGACAGTTCGAAGTCCATGCGCGCAACACCTCCGGTTCCCCGGATCGTGCGTGATCGAGTGGAGCGGGGATAGGGGCGAACGACCCCGGGCGATCAACCCGGAATCACACGCCGCGCCACTCGCTCAGATCCCGGCCGATCTCCTGGAGGCGCTGCTGGGCCGGCAGAGGCGGGTCCGGCATGTCGCCCTTGCGGATGAGCGCGACGTGCTGGCCGTCCTCCGCCCAGATGTGGCAGGTGTTGATGTTGCCGTGGAACATCGACCCGTCGGATCCGTCCGGAGGGTTGCCGGCCTTCGCTGCTTCTCGGCGCGCCATCGCGTTCATCGTCCAGGTGGCCTGGACGACCGACGGTGCCAGTGCCTGGAGCAGTGCCCCGATGTGCGTGCAGCCTCGTGGGCCACCGAAGAGTTCGCGGACCTTGTGGGTGAACCCACGGGCGATGCTGATGCCGACGAGCTGCTGATAGGTCTCAGAGATCGACGGACACGGTGGGTTGGGGAATGTCTCCCACTCGAGGTCGACCGCGGTGATGGTCAGGTCCGGGAACGAGACCTTCAGCTCTACCACCATGTGATGCATGTCGATCCAGGCATCGTCGTCGTCGATGAGTGTGCCCGGCGGCTTGGAGTCGCACACGGCACCTCGCGCGATGAGGTGACCGTCGGCCATGTAGACCTTGGTCTCGTAGTTCCGGGTGTGGATCAGCTGCAGATCGTCGTCGGGCGGCAGGAGGGACATGGGGGTTTCGTATCCGCTCCAGCCTCGGAATCCACGCGTCCACGGTCGCCGTGGCGAGGTCTACGCTCCGGTCGGGAGGGGTGATGAAGCCCGAACAGCATCGAAGGCTCCAACAGTGGGGTGAGCAGCTCTGCGCCGACTGTGGGCACGACCGAGCCGCCCACATCGAGCCACGGAAGGAGGGCGTGTGTGCCGACTTCGCGCCCGACGCCGAGCCGGCCGCCGACGACTGATCGGTGGTCAGCCGGTCACCGAGGCGGCCGCGGCGTCGATCGCCTCTCCCGTGACCTCCACGATCGTCTCGACGTGATCATCGGTGATGGTGAAGGGCGGCCCGATCAACAGCGCGTCGGTCACGGGTCCTGATCCGCACGGGTAGACCCAGACGCCCCGTTCGATCGCTTCGAAAGCCACCCGTGCCGCGAAGTCGACGGTGCGCGGGAAGTCTTCGCCGGTGTCGCGATCGGCCACGAGCTCGACCCCCTGCAAGAGGCCGAGCCCGCGGATGTCGCTGACATTCGGATGGTCGCCCAGTTCCTCGTCGAGCCGTGCTCGTAGCCGTGCTCCCATCGACTCGGCCCGGTCGACCAAGCCCTCCTCTCGCATGATCCGCAGGACCTCGACACTCACGGCACAGCCGAGGTCGGCGCCGCTGAAGGTGAAGTACATCATCCCCATTCCTGCCTCGGCGATCGGGTCCACCACTTCGTCCGTGGAGTAGATGCCGCCCATGGGCATGTAGCCACCGGACAGACCCTTGCCCGCCACGATGATGTCGGGCGTGATGTCGAAGTGCTGGTGCCCCCAGGTGCGTCCGGTACGGCCGAGGCCGGTCATGACCTCGTCGACGATCAGCAGGATGCCGTTGGCCCGACAGACCTCCTCGACGGCCGGCCAGTAGCCGGCCGGCGGCACCATGGCGCCCCCGGACGCACCGTTGATCGGCTCGCCGATGAAGGCGGCCACGGTGTCGGGGTCCTCACGCTCGATCACCTTGGCGAGCGACTCCGGGTCGAGCCAACCGCTCTTGGGATGGTCGGCCAGCATCGGCTCGAGACCAGCTCGACGCCGGTCGTGGCTGCCCACGCTGAGACCGGAGAGTGTGGAGCCGTGGTACGACACGTCGCGCCCTATGACCTTCCAGCGCTCGGGCCGGCCGGCCGCGACATGGTGGGTGCGAGCGACCCGAACCGCCGCGTCGATCGATTCCGAGCCGCCGCAGAAGAACGAGGCTCGAGTGAATCCGGCCGGCAGCCAGTGCTCGGTCAACTCCTCGACGAGTGCAACCCGGTTCTCGGTCGCCCAGAGCGGCACCACATAGTCGACGGTGCCGAGTGCCTTGGCCGCTGCGGCCACCACCTCCGGGCGTCCGTGGCCGACGTTGGTGACGATGGCCCCACCGCCGGCGTCGAGAATGCGATGCCCGGTGTCGGTGACGAGCCAGACGTCTTCGGTGCGGTCGATGACCAGGGGCGGTTCCGCGGACGGGATGAAGGGAAAGGACGCAGCGCGCTTCGGATCCATGCCAGATGCTCGCGCCCTCACAGCCGGGCGGCCACCCGGAGCTAGCGTCGAGGCGATGCGTATCGCGATCGTCGGATCGTCGGGGAGTGGGAAGTCGACGCTCGCGCGGAGGGTCTCGGAGCGTCTCGGGATCCCCCAGGTCGAGATCGACGCATACCACCACCTGTCGAACTGGGAGCCCAATCCGAGCTTCCTCGACGATCTCGCCGGCGCACTGGACCAACCGTCGTGGGTGTGTGACGGCAACTACCGCCAGGCCGAAGCGTTGACCAGGGGACAGGCAGACGTGATCGTCGTGTTCGATCTGCCCCGGCGCATCGTCATGCGCAGGGTGATCGTCCGGACAGTGCGACGAGCGATCACGCGGGAGGAACTCTGGAATGGCAACCGCGAGCCGCTGACGAACTTCTACCGATGGGACCCCGAGAAGAACGTCATCCGCTGGAGCTGGGTGCACCACCACCAGAACCGGCAGCGCTTCCGCCAGGCCGAGGAGAGCGGGGCATGGAGCCATGCCCAGGTGTTCTGGCTCCACTCGCTCGAGGACGTGGATCGTTGGCTGGAGTCGCTCGGGTGAGGATCGAACCGGAGCCCCTCGAGGAACTGCCACGCATTCTGGCCGGACTCGATGCGCCGTGGTGGGTGGCGGGAGGATGGGCCATCGACCTCGCGCTCGGCCGGACCACCCGGGCGCACGAGGATCTGGAAATCGCGGTCGGGTTCGATGACCAGGAAGCGGTCCGGCGCGCACTCCGTTGGTGGGATCTCCACGTCGTCGCGTCACCGGGCAGGCTCGCGCCGTGGCGAGAGTCGGAGTCGGTGGCGCTTCCTCGTCATCAGCTGTGGGCTCGACGTAGTACAGCCGCTCCGTGGAGCCTCGAGGTTCTCTTCGAGGTGATCGACGGTGACGAGTGGGTCTTTCGACGGGATGATCGGATTCGGCTTCCGCTCGAGCGGTTCGGGTCCACCGCGGGCGGGTTGCCGATCGTGTCGCCCGAGGTGCAGCTGCTCTACAAGGCCAAGGAGCTGCGGCCGAAGGACCAGGACGACTTCGCGGTAGCGCTCCCGGTCCTCGCCGACGTCGCGGCCGGTTGGCTCGACTCGACCCTTGCGCTGGTCGAGCCGGCCCACCCTTGGAGGAAAGCCATTCGCGCGAAGCTGGGATCGTGACCGCAGCAACCGATCGCCGCTTCGACGCGGTCCTCTTCGACTGGTGCGGCACACTGGTCGAGTACCCGAGACGCGAGGATCGCCTTCGACCCGTGCTCCAGGCGCTGGGCCGAGGTTCGGACGATGACACGATCGCGGAGACTCTCGGTGCGATCCGCCGAGCCGAAGCCCATCCAGACGTCGTCGAAGCCGACCGCACGTGCGATCTCTCCGAGGCGAATCATGCAGCCACGAAGCTCCTGACCTATGAGATCGCCGGCCTCGATCGGGAACTCGCCGAAGCTCTCGAACGAACCTATGCCGACCTCACGACCTATCGGGGCTACCCCGAGGTGATCGATGTGGTCAGCCGGCTGCACGAGAGTGGCGTCCGGGTGGTCGTCGTGAGCGACTTCCATGTGGATCTCCGTCCCCACTTCCGAGCGTTGGGGATTCTCGACCGAGTCGACGGCTTCGCGATCTCCTGCGAGGTCGGAGCCACCAAACCGGACCCGGCGATGTTCGAAGCCGCGCTCGAACTGGCCGAAGCTCGGCCCGAGCGGTGCCTGATGGTGGGCGACAACCCGAGGCCCGACGGCGGCGCGGCGGCACTTGGTATCCAGACCCTCTTGCTCCCGGTCGTCCGAACCGCGAGACCTCCACTCCTGAATCGAGTGCTGTCCCTCGTCTTGGGCGGCGACTGATCGGGCGCTACCCGACGCTCGACAACAACTCGACCAGTTCGTGCTTCTGGACCTTGCCGAGCGCGGTGCGAGGGAGGCGTTCGACGACCTCGAGGCGGGTGGGGAGCTTGAAGCGGGCGAGGTGTCCCTCCCCGTGGGCACGAATCGATTGCAGGGTCGGTGTCGAGCCTGGGGAAGCGGTCGCCACCGCGACGGGCGTCTGACCCCAACGCTCGTCGGGTAGGCCGATGACCGTGAGTTCATCGACGCCGGGCGCGTCGGCCAGCACCGCCTCGAGCTCGGCCGGGTAGATGTTCTCACCGCCCGAGATGATCAGGTCGCCGATCCGATCGCGGACTGTCAGCCAGCCGTCCTCGACCTCGCCGACATCGCCGGTGCGATGCCAGGGTCCGTCGAAGGCGGCTGCAGTCTCTTCCGTATCCCGCCAGTAGCCGGTGAACACGTTCGGTCCCTTCACCTGGACCTCGCCCCGCTCGGCCGGTTGGCCGTCCGAGTCGACGACTCGGTAGTCGGACTCGGCCGCCGCCCTTCCGCAGCAGCCGACCCGGTGCGCATCCTCGAAGCGCAGGACGACGGCCGTCGGGCCGGTCTCGGTCGAGCCGTAGACCTGACCCGCCGGCACTCCAACGTCGATGAAGGCCTGCAGGAGTTCGGTGGGAACGATCGAGGAGCCGGCCATGACGCCGCGCAGCGAGCTGAAGTCCGTTTCCCCCCAGCGAGGATGGTCGACGAGGGCCCGCATCACCGCCGGTACGACGAGGGAGATCGTCGGCTGATCCGCCTCGATTGTGTGGAGAACCCGCTCCGGGTCGAACGAGCGATGGAGGAGCACGGTGGCACCGACGGAGAGCAGTGGGAGGGTCTGGATGTTCAGCCCGCCGACGTGGAAGAGCGGGAGGAAGGTCAGGCCGACGTCGTCCGGAGTCAGATCGTGAGCGGCCACGCCATTGCGGATCGTCGCATCGAGCGATTTGTGGGTGTGGATCACCCCCCGAGGCCGCCCGGTGGTCCCCGAGGTGTAGACGATCAACGCCGGGTCGTCGTCGCCGACCGAGCCGGTGGCTTCGCTCCTGCCTGTCGCCTGCCAGGCGTCGTCGAGATCGGCACCGGGTAGTTCGGGCGCCGCCTCGTCCAGGAGGGTCCCGAGCTCCCCGCCGGTCAGCCCGATGACCGGCGAACAATGGTCGACTTGGTAGGCGATCTCCTCTGCGGTGAGCCGGGTGTTCAGCGGGACGAGGATCGCTCCGATCCGGGCGCAGGCGAGAAGGGTTTCGATGAAGGCGGGCTCGTTCGGTGCGAGCAGAGCGACTCGTTCGCCTCGGCCGACTCCCCGGCCGAGGAGCCAACGAGCCCGGTTGCGCACCCCCTCGTGCAGGCTGGAGTAGCTGATCTCCTCACCCTCGAAGACGACGGCCGGGTGATCAGACCTCTCGGCCGCGGGGGAGTGATCCGGTTCGACTCGTTCGATCAGCATGGCCCCCTCGCGTGTCCGCACCGTTGTACTACGGACGGGCGCGTCAGGGGCCGCCGGATCGCCTCGGTTGGTGCCTCGGTGGGCTCAGTCGGCGGTGAGGCCGGCCGCTTCGAGCGCCTCGCCGACCCGTTCCTGGAGCGGCGCGAGTTCTTCGGTCAGCCCGAGGAGATCAGCCGCCTCCGCATAGCCGCCTGCGTCGTCGTCGGTTTCGCTTTCGGAGGCCGGCAGGAGATCGACGCACATGCCCTCGGCCAAGCAGACCAGAGCGGCCTCGGGCGAGGCGGATGGATCGTGATGGTTGCGTACAGCTGACACGAGCGTCTCCGGCAGTCCCCACTTGCTCATGACGAGCGCACCCACCTCGGCGTGGTCCGCCTCGACCAGCTCCTGTTCGATCTCGATGACCGGAAGCCCGGCGCCATAGAGCAGCTCGGCGTTGGATGCCTCGGCGACCGCGTTGATGACGTCCTTGCCCATGTCGTGGAGGAGTGCAGCGCTGATCACGTCGCGGCTCAAGGCGACGTTCGTCGCCCGGGCACAGATCTCGGCGGCGATCGAGGTGGCGACTGCGTGGCGGCGGCGGTCGGGTCCGGCGAGGTGGTAGACGGGGA
>CAYFLT010000029.1:0-6149 GCA_964344055.1 uncultured Candidatus Nemicrothrix sp. | reverse complement strand
GGCGGCCAGGCGACCCTCGATCTGGGAACGGATGGCGATCTCCAGCACGCGGGCGGCGCCGAGTCGAACAACGGCCTGGTCCAACGACCCGATGGCACTCTGTGCCGCAGACATGACCGAGTTGGCCTCACGCAGTACGTGGGCTGCGAGCGCCGGGTCGGTGCTGAGAATCGCTGCCAGTTCTTCCGGACCGGTATCGGGACTGTTGATCGCCGACGCCAGCTGGACCACTGCCGCCGGGAGTGGTTCGAGTTCCTCCGCCGCCCGGAGGAGTAGATCGTGGAGCTCGATCGTGTTCTTCACGCTGTCAACCGCCTTGGACCCGCGGGAGGCACACCGTCCCGTGGAATCCGTAAGTGTGTACGGGGCCGCGACGCGACCTGGTTCCCTGATCGGCAGTTTGGGGGTCCGAGCTGAGCTTCCGCCCGAAGTCGATCCCAAGTCCCGGCGGTACCCACGCGGCGCCAGCTACCTTCGCGCTCGTGGACGCTGAGGTGCGAGCCGAACTCGCGAGGCAGGCGCTGGCCGGATACGCCAACGGTCCCGGTGCGCCGACGGTGGCCACCAATCGTGCCCTCGACAAGCTCGAGGCAGCTGAAGCCGCGATTCTCGTCGAGGGGATCAGCGACCAGATCGCCATCGAGACCCTGGCCAGGCGGCATGGGCGAGATCTCGACATCGAGGGGATCGTCGTGCTGCCCATCGGCGGTGCCCAGGCGGCCACGAAGTATCTCCGGGAGCTGGGGCCGACCGGCGCCGGGCTCGAGCTGGCGGGGCTGTGTGACGCTGACGCGGCCGACACGTTCCTCCATGCACTGTCGGCCGCCGGGGTCGCCCGTCCCCGCACGTTGACGGAGATGGCAGCGATCGGATTCCACGTCTGTGTCGAGGATCTCGAGGACGAGCTGATCCGTGCAGTCGGGCCGGAGCGGGTGGTCGAAGTCATCGAGTCCCAGGGCGAGTTGGTGTCGCTTCGGACGTTCCAGAAGCAACCCGAATGGCGTGGTCGGCCGCTGCCCGATCAGCTGCGACGCTTCTTCGGGAGCAAATCACGGCGGAGTCTCCGGTATGCCCGCTTCCTGATCGAAGTGGTCGAGCCCGAGCGGATCCCGAAGCCGCTGGATGCCGTACTGGACCACGTGTGAGCCATGACCGGGCTCGGCTCGCCGCTTCGCAGGGCCCGCAGGTGAGGACCCACGTCGGTTTCGAGGGCCTGTGGTCGATGGCCATCGATGTGCCGTACAGCTATCTCGTGAAGGATGGCGACGTGGCATGGACGTGTGGCCAACTCGCCTTGGACGAGGAGTCGGCCGTCCTCCATCCCGGCGACCTGGCGGCCCAGTCCGATGTCGTGTGCGACCACATCGAAGCGATCCTCGCACGGGCGGAGCTGACCGTCGGCGGCGTGAAGTGCCTGTACCTGTACCACTGCGGACATGATGCGACCGCGGTGGCCGAGATGGTGGCGGTGTTCCGTCACCGATTCGGCCCTGACGTGCTGCTCGCACCGCTGGCCGTCCCGCACTTCTACTACGACGGCATCATGCTGGAGGTCGATCTCTGGTGGGCCCAGTCGAGCCAGCTGCGCTGGGTGGCCGAGGCGGCTCCGGAGGCCGGTACGGCCCGTCTCAGTGAGCACGTCTTCCTGCCGAGCGCCCGCCTGGGCGATCTCGCCGGCGGGCCGGTGCCGGTCCCCGACCCGGGTGCGGTGGTGGATGCCGGTCCCTTCGTCGAGAAGGCGTCGTTTCATGCCATCGAGGTCGTCGATGAGGTCGTCATGACCGATCTGGAGGAACGCGACGGCGTCGTCACGGTCGTTCGGCGCGCCGGGGTGTTCACCTGGGTCCAGGGCCGGGCAAGTCGCGGAGGTGATCTCGTCACTCAGACCGAATCGATCATGGGTCGCTTCGACCGGCTGTTGCCGTCCCTCGGCCTCGACTACCCCGACGTGGCCAAGTCGACGACCCACTATGTCGGGGCTGCCACCGCCGACGAACTGCACGACAACATGACGGTCCGGAACCGTCGCTACCGTCGACCCGGACCCGCGAGCACCGGTCTTCCGGTGTTCGGGTTTGCGGATCCGGCCAGCAAGGTCGTGGTCGACATCACCCTGGTCCGGCGTTGACGGCCATGCGTGGGTCGATCCGTGACATGGTCGCCCGGGTCGACCCGTTGGACGAGGTCGAGACCCACCATCGGGCGGACATCCTCGGTTGGATCGACTCCGGCGAGGAGATCTTCCGGGCCGCGAAGCCGGCGACGCCACCCAAGCATCTGGTGTCGTACTGCGTGCTGGTCGACACGAACCGACGAGCGGTTCTGCTGGTCGACCATCGAGACGCCCAACTCTGGCTTCCGACCGGCGGACATGTGGACCCCGGAGAGCACCCGGCAGCCGCCGCTCGAAGGGAGATCGCCGAAGAGCTCGCGATCCACCCCGAGTTCCATCCCCGGACGGGAGAGGATCCCGTCCTCGTCACGGTCACCGAGACAGGAGGACTCTCGGCCGGACACACCGACGTGAGTCTCTGGTTCGCGTTCGACGGTTCGATGGGGCAGCCGGTGCGGCCCGACGCCGTCGAGTTCGTCGAGGCCCGTTGGTGGCCGTTCGCCGAAGTCGTCCACGGACCCGAAACCCGGTTCGATCCTCATCTGCCCCGGTTCCTCGAGAAGCTGGAGACGCCGGCGCGACACGCATGATCTACGCGACCGACGAGCTCTCTCGAGCCGATGCCGCTCAGCGGTTCGTCTGAGACGTCCTGGCGGCCTCCATCTGCTCATGCCAGGGCGTCAACTGCTCGGCGAGTGCCGGCTCGGCCAGCTCGCCGGCAACCACGGCGCGCGCCAACGCCCCGAAATCGAGCGGATTGACCATGAAGGTCTCCGCGCCAATCCGCAGAATCGGGATCAGTTCCTCGGTCAAGAGGTCGAGATCGACCGCGATGGGAACGGCACGGGAGAGGTGCCGTATCGGGAAGGTCGGATCGAGTGACCGGAACCCCGATCGGTTCGTCAGCACCCTGCCTCCGTACCGGGTGAACACCAGAACTCCGTCGAGGTCCCCCTGGTCGGTGAACCGGTTCGTGACGGCCCGCTTCAGCGACTCGAAGAGCGCCGTCGGTGGGTTGGGTGAACCCTTGCTGACCCGGACTGCGATGGCCACTTCCTCATCGAGGACGGCCGCAGCCCGGCAGGTCAGGCGCTCGGTCGGAGTAGTCATGAAACCACCTCCAACTCAATTCTCAGCCGATGCGGGGCCTCCGAGGAGGGCCCAACGTCCCGTCCGGGAATTCGAACGCTGCGATGGGCCTAGTCTCTTGCCAGTGGCGATCCGACTGGCGACCGAGGCAGACCTCGCGGATGTCGGACTCGCCCTCCTCGCCGAAGTTCGTCGATGGGCGTCTGCATCAGGGTGCAGCCAGCTGATCGTGGTGGCTCCCTCGGCGGATGATGCCCGTCGGGAACTACTCGACCAGCTGGGACTCCACAGCACATCGGAGTGGTGGACCGGAGCGGTCTGACCCCGCCCGGGGGTGCTGCTGTCAGGCCGACGCCGCGTTCAGTCCGAGGGCGACTCGGCACTCGTCGGTGCCGCTGAGCGCGATGTCGTCTCGTCGTCGGGTCTCCCAGACTCGACGCTCGAGCCTCCAGCGCTGTCCGAGGACCGGCGTGCCATCGCAGGTGGCCCAGGCCCCGCCGTTGCGCTCGTACCCGAGGCGTTCGGAGATGCCGTTCGAACCGGCGTTGTCCGCGTTCGCCTCACTGTGGGCTTCCTTGGCTCCCAGCGCTTCGAAGGCGAGATGCAGGATGGCGTGTCGCATCTCGCTACCGATCCCTCGTCGGCGGACGTCAGATGAGAGCCAGGAGAACGACTCGACGGTGCCGAAAGTCGCGAACTCGTGGCCGATCAGATCCTGCATGCCGACCGGTTCCCCGCCGACCATCACCACGAAGTGCAGGCGCCATCGATCCGGGTCGACCGTGCCCCGTCCGCGCCACACACCTCGGAGCCAGGCGTTGACCCGCAGGTCGGGATCCGGTTCGTATGCCCAGAACGGATCGTCGTATGGCGGTGGATCGTCCATCGCCTTGCCGGCCCGAACGGCGGGAGCGAGGCGTTCGAGGAGCTCGTCGGTTGCGCCGTGAAGCTCCAGGAGCGGAGTGGCGATCCGGACGTTCAGCGGTGGGTACGGGGACACGATGGGCGATCGTAGTGATCACAGGCGGGATGCCACACCGGATTGGGCGAGCGGACGGGCGACGCGCTCTCACCGACCGCTGCAGCGGTCACCGACTGCCGAGACGGCGGGCGGCCCACCGGGCGAAGTGGTGGGACGGTGCGTCCATCACCTCGGAGAAGGTTCCGCCATCGAATGCGGGAGAATGCCTTCCCCGTTGCATCCCCTCGACGACGGCGAGATCCTCCACGAACACCTGCTTCCAGGCTGCCGTTCGTTGGGCGCGTGTCTCGGTCAGCGAGGGGTCGCTGACGTCGTCGTCGAAATAGTAGATCTGGAGCCGGTCGACGGTCTCCGCCACCCCTACGGGCTCGATGATTCGAGTCCAGAAGTGATCGCACTGGAGACCGAGGAAGAGGTTCGGATACAGCGTCGGGTACTCCGCTGACCGTCCTGGCCACGTGGTGATGACCGAGAAGGCCTCTTTGGTGATGGACGTGTGGTCGTAGTCGGTCGTGATCTGCCCGGCGAAACCGTCACCGAAGAACTGGTGGTGGTTCTCCAGCGGCGACTGGGCACACAGGTCGGGATGCACCCATGGCAAGTGGTACGCCTCGAGGTTGTTCTCGAGGCAGAGCTTCCAGTTCGCGTTGAACGGCATCACGAACGCGCCGAGCTCGGTGTCGGGCTTCAGTCGAGCCAGGTCGGCGGCGCCGGCCAGCCGTTCGACCCGCGACTGCAACGGTGCGATGAACTCGTCGAATGGCGGTGCCGTCTCGGAGATGTTGACGAACACCTGGTCGAGCCAGATGGCGGTGCGGGCTGGGACGAGCCCACAGCTCGACTTGTCGATCGACTCCAGCTCGTGCACGCCCACTCCTCCGACGTGGGGCGTCGCCCTCAGCTCGCCATCGAAGCCGTAGGTCCAGGCGTGGTACGGGCACCGGATCGCACCTCCGGCATTGCCGGCTTCCCACACCAGTTCGTTCCCGCGATGACGACAGACGTTGTGGAAGACGACGATCTGGTCCTCGTGGTCACGGCCCATGACCAGCGGTGCACCGAGCCAGCTGACGGGTTGGACGTCTCCGCGATCGGGAATGGAGGCGCCGGTTCCGATACACACCCACGTCTCGGCGAAGAGCTGTTCACGCTCGAGGGCGAAGAACTCCTCGCTGGTGTAGGCCCGGTTGGGGAGCGCGGCAGCAGTCGCCGCCGGCTGGTCGATCGCCGCCACCTCGGCATCGGTGAGCGCAACGCCGTTCACTGCGGCAACCCGTGACTCTCGCCGGGGCGGAGGTTTGCGGGATCGAACGGCGACCGGGAGAAGATCGTCTCCAGGTCGGCCCGGAAGCTCTCGAGGGAGTCGCTCTCATAGGCAGGATCGAAGCTGCACTGGTCCCATCGCTCGCAGAAGTCGACACAGGCAGCGAAGTAGGGACTGTCCCGGAACTGCTCCCGAGCAGCAGGGTCTCCACCATTGAACCGCCCGGTGTAGTACTGCTGGAAGGCGCCGTGATGGGCGACCACCCAGGTCACCTCTTCACGTACGTAGGGCCGAAGGATCTCTGCGGCCATGCGGTCGTGATTCATCGGCGCCAGGCCATCGCCGATGTCGTGAAGCAGCGCCGCCACCACCCAGTCGGAATCGGCTCCGTCCCGCCGGGCCCTCGTCGCCGCCTGCAGCCCATGCTCACACCGGTCGATTTGATACCCCGACTCGCGTTCGGACCGCTGAGCGGCGAGCGCGGCGAGAAAGCGATCCGGAGCCTCGGCCAGGTACGGCTCGAGCCGCTCGGCCAGCAGGTCGTGGTCGGCCTGCGTGGCCTCACTCATACGCGTGAACGAGACCCTGTCGCTCATGCCGGGCCGGGGGCGATCTGCATTCGACGAAAGAGTACCGACGCGTCACAGTGGAGTTCCCCCGCTTCGTGAGACAGGGGTGGTTGTCAGATTCTCATGCTGCTT
>CAYFLT010000028.1:23728-50727 GCA_964344055.1 uncultured Candidatus Nemicrothrix sp. | reverse complement strand
CGAGATCCTCGAACGATGGGCCGACAAGATGCCGGCGCCCACCCGCATCCTGCACGCCGACGAGCGACCGAGCATCTGCTATGTCCGAAACACCGCAGTGGAGGCAACCGACGCCACCAGCATCGTGTTCATCGACGACGACGACGTGGTCGGCCAGGGCTTCGTCGCCGCCATGGGCACCGCGCTCCGCGAGCACGAGTTCATCGGTGCGAGTCGTGACCTCGCGGCGCTGAACAGTGCCGATGAGGCCAGCTACCGCGGCGGCGAAGGCATGGAGGAGCGCAATGACCTCTTCGGTGTCCCGATCGTCCCGGGTGGTGGCTGTGGATGCCGGCGCGACGTGTGGCTTCGACTCGGCGGCAACGACGAGGACCTCGGCTACGGCGCCGAGGACGCGGGGCTTTCGATCGCCGTCTACCTCGATGGAATCGACACGGTGTTCGTCGACGATGCGCCCTATCACGTACGCCACCGGACCACCGTGCGGTCGGCCTACCGACAGGGCGTGATCTTCGCCGTCGCCCATGTGCTGCTCGTCAAGCGTCACCGCGCCGAGCTCGGAATCCACGCCGACCCGCTCGGCCGCGTCATGCGTGGGTGGGCAGGCCTCGTCCGGCGCCTCCCGATGCTGCGGCGCTCCGAGACCCGGGCCGTGTGGATGTGGCAGCTCGGCCGGAGAGTCGGCCGCATCAAGGGCAGCATCACCGAGCGGACGTGGTATCCGTGAGCGCGCCCGAACTGACGGTGATCCTCACCGCCCACAACCGGGCGGATCTGGTGGAGGACACGTTGGCGTCGCTCGCCGAGCAGGAGTGGGACGGCGACTGGGACATCCTTCTCGTCGACAACGACTCCACCGACGCCACCCCCGAGATCCTCGAACGATGGGCCGACAAGATGCCCGTGGCAACACGGGTCGTGAGCGCAACCGAGGGTCACAGCTGCGCACACGCCCGCAATGCAGGCGTGGCCCGCGCCGAGTCGAGGAGCTTCGCTTTCGTCGACGATGACGACCTCCTGGCCACCGGATGGGTGGCCGCGATGGGCGCCGCGCTCCGGGAGCACGAATTCGTCGCGTCGCGCTGTGAGTACTTCGAGCTCAACGAACCCGAGGTCGCCGTTCTGCACACGTTCCAGACCGAGCGCATCGGCCTGCACTTCGGAGAACCGGTCGTGGACGGTGCCGGTTCCGGAATGCGTCGCGAGCTGTGGAACGATCTCGGCGGCAACGACGAGAGCCTCGGCTTCGCAGAGGACGCCGACCTGTCGCTCCGTCTCGCCCGGCTCGGCCGGACCAAACCCCACTTCTGTGCGGATGCTGTCTGCCACGTGCGACTTCGAAGCGATGCCGGCACCGCATGGAGCAGGGGGGTCCGGCGAGGAGTCTCAGAAGTCCAACTCTTCGTCCGGCACGGTGAGGCATTCGGCGTCTCACCGGATCGGCTACCGATCGCACTCGCCCGCTGGCTCCGCCTCGGACTCCATCTCCCGAAGCTCCGCACCCGGTACGGACGGGCCCACTGGATCGAGCAGCTCGGCCGGAGGATCGGTCGGTTGCGAGGCTCGTTCCGCGAGCGCCGGTGGTTCCCGTGAGCTCGCCGGAGTTGACCCTCGTGGTGATCACCCACGACCGCGCCGATCTCCTCGACCAGATGCTCGCGTCCATCTCCGAGCAGTCTTGGGACGAGAGCTCGTGGGACGTGCTCGTGGTCGACAACGCATCCACCGACCACACTCCCGCGGTCCTCGGTCAGTGGGCGGACCGGATGCCGGTGCCGATGCAGGTCGTTCAGGCCACCGACGGTCGCGGCCCCGCCTATGCCCGCAACACCGGCGCCGGCCACGCGACCGCAGAACACCTCGCGTTCGTCGACGACGACGACCTCCTCGGCCCGGGCTGGGTCGCGGCAATGGGGCGCGCGCTCGACTCCCACCCGTTCGTCGCCTCCCGGCACGACTTCGAACGGCTCAATCCCCGCGAGGTCGCGGCGTCGGAAGACGCCAACGTCCACTGCCTCTCGGAGGTCGGCGAAACACCAGTGGCGACCGGCGGTGGTTTCGGCTGCCACCGCGGTCTGTGGCACGAGCTCGGCGGCATGGACGAAGCGCTTCGCTACGGGGAGGACATCGACTTCTCGCTCCGGGCGGCCGAACACGGCGTGGTCCCGACCTTCGTACCCGAGGCGACCTACCACACCCGTCTTCGAACCGATGCCCGGGCCGCGTTCGATCGGGGCCGCCAGTTCGGCAAGGCGTCAGTCGATGTCTACGTGCGACACGGACGGGGCCGCGGTCAGCGACCTGACCGTCTCGGCCTGCTCCTCCGCGTCTGGGCCGCCTATCTCGCCCGCATCCCGTCGCTGGTGAACCCGGGAAAGCGCCTGGCGTATGCCCAGCAACTCGGTCGTCGGGTCGGGCGCCTCCAGGGCAGCCTCGGCGCTCGCGTCTGGTATCCCTGACCGCGTAGGCCATTCGGCCCATGTCCGGCTCATCATCGACCGGAATCGGCCGATGTGAAGAGGGATCGCACGATGGGCGCGTTGGACCTGTCGGCGTCGACCCAGGATCAGCCATGCCCCGTTCCCGATCGTTGCGACCGTCCAGTGCGGCGCTACGGACCGCGCTCTCGAACCGACGCCTGATCGGCTTCGACGGCCGTCTCCTCGCGGTCGTGTCGGCGCTGTCGGTCCTCGCTGGCCTGATTCAGGCCGGGCTGCTGATCGTCATCGCCCGAGCCGCGGCCGGCCTCACGTCGGACACCGACCTGATCAACGGCCCCCTCGGCCCCTTCGGTGAGCTCGAACTGTCGACCGGCGAACTCCTGTGGATCGGCGCCGCTCTGGTCGCCGCGCTCGTGGCCGTGGAGCTCGCCGTGTCCTGGGGTCAGGCGACCGTGCAGGCCCGGGCCCAACAGCACGTCCGGATTCACATGCACGAGACGTTCGCACTGGCGGGATACGACGCCCAGAGCACGCTGGCTCGCGGAGATCAGTCCCACATCCTCAACGGCCTCACCTCGGAGGCGTCCCTGGTCTCGGCCCAACTCGGCAACGGACTCGTCTCGATCGCCAACTTCGTCACGCTGACGGTGTCCGCGTTCGTACTCAGCCCGCTCGCGACCGTGACGGTCGTGGGAGGGCTCCTGGTGATGCTGGCGATTCTGCGACCCATCCTCCAGATCGGCCGGCGATCCGGAGACGACCACATTCGATCGGCCCGACGTCTGAGCGCCGCCGTCATGGAACGGCTCGAGACCACCCTGGAGATCAAGTCCTACGGGGTCGACGATCAGGCGACCGCATCCGTGCTCGATCGAGTCGAGCAGGTTGCGCACCGCCTTCGCCGCCTCCGGTTCGTGAACCGGATGAGCTCGGTCGCCTATCGGGTGGGAGCGATGGCGCTGGTGCTGGCGATGCTCGGCACGATCACCGCCATCGGCACCTCGGATTTCGCGGCGCTGACCGGCGCACTCCTGATGCTGTTGCGGTCGCTCAGCTACGGCCAGGGGGCCCAGGCTGCCTACCAGCAGATCAACGAGCTTCTTCCCGCGGTCCAGCAGCTCGCTGCCGAGGAAGCACGCCTGCTCCGCAGTGCGCAGGCGCCCACGGACCCGGTCGTACCGACCCGATTCGGCGCGATCCACTTCGAGGCGGTCGGCTTCACCTACCCGACGGGGGACGGGCCGGTTCTCGAGGACGTGACCCTGACGATTCATCCCGGCGAGTTCGTCGCGGTCGTCGGCCCGTCCGGCTCTGGCAAGTCCACCCTGATGTCGTTGTTGTTGCGGTTGCGCCGGCCGACAGCGGGGAGGGCCCGGCTCGACGATCTCGACCTCCATCGGATCGACGGCGACTGGTGGCATCGTCGTGTCGCCTACGTCCCCCAGGTGTCGAAGCTCCCGTCGGGGACCATCGCCGAAGCGATCCGGTTCGGCCGCGACATCAGCCATGACGAGATTCGCCGCGCGGCCCGGCTCGCCCACATCGCCGAGGAGATCGAGCTGTGGCCCGACGGCTACGAGACCCAAGTCGGTCCGCTCGGCGATCAACTCTCGGGCGGCCAGCGGCAGCGGGTCGCCCTGGCCCGTGCCCTCGCCGGTCGTCCCACCCTCCTGCTCCTCGATGAGCCGACCAGTGCGCTCGACCCGACGTCGGAACGTCTCATCGGGGATTCGCTCGAGGAGATCCGCGGGAGCACCACGATCGTGGCGATCGCCCACCGGCTCTCCACGGTCGAGGCCGCATCGACGGTGATCCACATCCGTGACGGTCGCCTCGTCCCTTCCGGTGGCGATGCTCGGAGCGAACTCGAGAGGGTGCTGTCGGCTCGATGACCGATTCGCGTGCGACCCACGGCGTGCTCGTCACCTACCAGCGACCGGCGACCTTGGCCAGACATCTCGCTCGGCTCTCCACCCAGACCCGACGGCTCTCCACGCTCACCGTCGTCGACAACGACGCTGATCCAGAGGTGAAGGCCCTCGTGGAGAGCAGCGTCGGCGACGCCGCCGCGTTCGGTGCCACCCGCTATCTCCCCGCCCCCGGGAACCCGGGCCCGGCGGGAGGCTTCACCCTCGGCATCGCCGAGGTCCTGACCGGGGAGGTCGCCGATGACGACCTGGTCGTGCTGCTCGACGACAACGACCCGCCCCGCGTCGACACCGTCTTTGCGGACACTGTCGAGGTGCTCGAGCACCTTCGCGAATCCCACCCCGACGTCGGAGGGGTCGGCAGTTGGGGGGCGAGCCTCGGCCGACGCGGTCGGCTACGAATGGCGAGGTCCACGAGCCCCGAAGTCGTCGACTACATCGCGGGAGGTGCGTGCCCTCACTACACCGTCGCCGCCATTCGGGAGAGCGGGGGTCCCGATCCCGGGCTCTTCTTCGGCTTCGAGGAACTCGATCTCGGTCGATCCCTCGGCCGGGCCGGCTGGCGGCTGTGGTCGTCGGGCCTGGCCCGCGAGCACGGCTGGGCGGAGATGATGGAGCCGTCCCGGGCCGCTGTGTCGGTCACGGCACCGACGTGGCGCCGGTACTACAGCGTCCGCAACCTCGTGACCGTCCTTCGCCGGGACGGTCGAACCGCCGACGCCCTTTTCGTCACCGTGACCGCGGGGTTGGGCAAGCCGGTGCTGAATCTCGTGATCCGGCCACGGACCGCCTGGGCCAATCTCCGCCTGACCGCCCCGGCGGTCATCGATGCGTGGCGCAACCGGCTGGGGCGACGGATCGAACCTGCCGACGTGGCCTGACGGCAGTCCTCCGTCGATAACGGGTGGCGGCAGATGGTTGATCCCGAGGACGTAGCCTGCCGCGCCCGTGGTTAGCCCGCGGCAAATTCCACGATGCGGAACGCTTCCATAATGTGGAACGGTTTGTTACGCTGAGAACTCGGTGCCGCAGACGACCGCGCAGGGGCGCGACCGGCACGCTCACACAGACCCATTGGGGGGCCTTTCCAATGTCGTTTCCTTCCGATCTCGAGATCGCCAGTCAAGCGAGCCTGAAGCCGCTGACCGAGATCGCCGCCAACGCGGGGATCCCGGCGGAGTGCCTGGAGCCGTACGGCTCGGGCTCGGCGAAGATCACGCTCGACGCCATCGAGAAGATGGCCGACCGACCGCGGGCGAAGTACGTGGTGGTCTCGGCCATCACGCCGACGCCGCTCGGTGAGGGCAAGACCACCACCACCGTCGGCCTGGGCCAGGCGTTCCAGCACATCGGCAAGTCCGCCACCATCGCCATCCGGCAGCCGTCGATGGGCCCGACCTTCGGCATCAAGGGTGGCGCCGCCGGCGGCGGCTACAGCCAGGTCGTCCCGATGGAGCTGTTCAACCTCCATCTCACCGGCGACATGCACGCCGTCACCGCGGCCCACAACCTCTGCTCCGCGATGGTCGACGCCCACCTGTACCACGGCAACGACGCCGGGTTCGACATCCACAACATCACCTGGCGCCGCGTGCTCGATGTCAACGACCGGGCCCTGCGCAATGTCACCATCGGCCTCGGTGGCCGCCTCGACGGCATCCCCCGCGAGACCGGATTCGACATCACCGCCGCCTCCGAGGTCATGGCCGCGCTGTGCCTCTCCGGGCCCGCATGGGCCGCATCGTGCTCGGCTACACCAAGGCGGGTGAGCCCATCACCGCCGAAGACATCGGCGCCGCCGGGTCGATGACGGTCATCCTGCGTGAGGCCATCAAGCCCAACCTCATGCAGACCCTGGAGAACACCCCGGCGCTCGTGCACACCGGCCCCTTCGGCAACATCGCCACCGGGAACAGCTCGATCGTCGCCGATCGCATCGGCATCCACACCGGCGACTTCCTGCTCACCGAGGCGGGATTCGGCGCCGACATGGGCGCGGAGCGCTTCTTCAACATCAAGTGCCGCTACTCCGGCATCGCCCCCGACGCGGCCGTCCTGGTCGCCACGGTCCGAGGGCTCAAGGCCCACTCGGGCAACCACAAGATCGTGGCCGGCAAGGAACTCCCGCCCGCACTGCTCGACCCGAACCCGGACGAGGTCCACCAGGGCGGCGACAACCTCCGCAAGCAGCTCGAGAACATGAAGGTCCACGGCGTGACCCCCGTCGTCGCGATCAACGTCTTCCCCGGCGACCACGAGGCCGACATCCGGGCCATCCACGAGATCGCCGACGAATACGGCGCGCGGGCCGCGGTGTCCACCCACTTCGCCGACGGCGGTGCCGGAGCCGCGGAACTGGCGAGCGCCGTGGCCGAGGCCGCCGAGGAAGAGTCGAACTTCGAGGTGCTCTACACCGACGACATGTCGCTCAAGGGCAAGATCGAGACCGTTGCCACCAAGGTGTACGGCGCCGACGGGGTCGACTACTCCGCCCAGGCGGAGAAGCAGCTCTCGACCTACACGTCAGCCGGGTTCGGCAACCTCCCGGTCTGCATCGCCAAGACCCACCTGTCGATCAGCTCGGACCCGAGCCTCAAGGGCGCCCCCACCGGCTGGACCCTCCCCGTGCGCGAGGTACGCGCCTCGGTCGGCGCCGGATTCGTCTATCCGATCTGTGGCGACATGCGCACCATGCCCGGTCTCGGCAAGACGCCGGCCGCACTCGCCATCGACATCGACGCCAATGGCGACATCGTCAACCTCTCCTAGCGGAGAGCCTCCACCCCTTTCCGTAGTCAACCTCAGAGAACCGAGGAATCTGAATTGCTCGCACGCATTCCGCTCATCAACCGGCTCTTCGGTAGCCCGGAGATCACCGAGACCGATGCGGCCCGCGCCCATCGGCTCGACCTGATCGACGACCTCACCTTCGAGGTCATCCCGCTCAAGAGCCTGCTCGCGGCCGAGGAGGCGCTGCCCCCGGGAGCGCCGGTGTCGGTCACCTGCTCACCGGCGAAGGGCATCGAAGCCACCCAGGAGATCACCGAGCGGCTGCTCGCCGACGGCTTCCAGGCGATCCCCCACATCTCCGCCCGCCTCGTCCGCGACCAGGTCCACACCAAGGAGCTGGCGAAGTGGTTCCGCGATACGGGAGTGCAGACCATCTTCCTCGTCGGCGGTGATGCCGAGGAGCCGGGCGAGTACTTCGACGCACCCGCCTTCCTCGCCGACCTGCTCGCCACCGACCATGGCCTCACCACGATCGGGGTCACCGCCTACCCCGACAGCCATGCGCTGATCGACGACGAGGCGCTCCACACCGCACTGCACACCAAGCAGGCACTGCTGGCCGACGCGGGGGTTCAGGGCTACTGCTCCACGCAGATGTGTTTCGACCCCAACCGGATCTCGAGCTGGCTCCGTGCCGAACGGGCCGCGGGACTGGCGCTGCCGGTGCACCTCGGTCTGAGCGGCGTGGTCGACCGGGCGAAGCTCCTCACCATGGGGGCCCGACTCGGGATCGGCCAGTCGCTGTCGTATCTCCGCAAGAATCGCCGGGCCATCACGTCGATGATGACCACCGCGCACTACGACCCCAACGACCTCCTGATCCCGCTCAGCCAGGACATGCTCGACCTCGGCGTCGAGGGTCTCCACGTGTTCACGTTCAACCAGGTCGAGTCCACCAACGAGTGGCGGGAGGCTCAGCGGGCCTGACCCTGAGCTGCAAGACCCTGCAGCACCTCGCGTGCCGCCGCGAGGTGGAGGAACGAGCCGGTGACGACGATCACGTCGCCCGGCTCGTTCTTCGTTACGGCGTCGGTGACCGCGGCGGCGAGGGAGTCGTACGTGTCGACCTCCGCCGCCCCGACGCCACGTAGCGCTGCCGCCAGCTTCGCCGATGGCCAACCACGAGGTCCGACGACGCCGGCCGGCTGTTCGAACGTGGTCGCGACGACCCGGGGGGCGATGCCTTTGAGCTCCCGAGCGCAGCCGTCGAGGTCCTTGCCCGCTCCGACCGCGGCCACGACCTCGACCGGCGCCCGACCCGAACGCCGGAGGAGATCACCAAGGGCGGCGAGCTTCATCGGGTTGTGGGCTCCGTCGAGGATGACGTGCCGGCCCGCAACCTCGAGCTGTTCGAACCGCCCGGGGAGGTTGGGCGATGGACCGTCGACCGCCGTCTGATCGATCCCGAGGACCTGCAGCGCCCGCCGAGCAGTGGCGACTGCCACCTCGACCCAGTCGCGCGGGTCGCCCGTGACGGCGTGGACGGCGACGCCATGGGTTGCGGCCGCGATCTGCACCGCCTCGGCCGCCTCCGGATGTGGTTGAGGAGCGAGTACCACGTCGGCCCGGCCGGCCACGACGGCGGCCTTCTCCGAGGCGACGGCAGCCGGCGTGGAGCCGAGGACGTCGGTGTGGTCGAGACCGATAGGGGTGATGACGGTGAGGACGTCCGGTCGGGTGAAGACGTTGGTGGCGTCGACCCGACCACCGATTCCCGCTTCGACCACCAACCAGTCGGCTCCGACGAGTCGGCCGAGGACGGCGGCGGTCGCGGCGGTGACCGCGAAGAACGTCGGTCGGGGCGACCCGTCGGTCCGCTCCACCGCAGCGCGGACCTCGGCGACCGCCTCTGCGACAACCGGCCACTCGGCCAGCGCCCCATCGATCACGAAACGCTCCCGAATGTCGTCGACGTGGGGGGAGAGATGGGTGACCACCCGGTGCCCGGCCGCAACGAGTCCACTCGTGAGGACTGCGGCCACACTCCCCTTGCCCGCGGTGCCGACGATGTGGACCGCGCGAGCCCGATCCTGAGGGTCACCGAGCCGGGAGAAGAGACGGCGGGAAGCCTCGAGGGCAGCCGTCCCGCGGGGCGCGTCGGCGCGGGACTGCGCCAGCAGCCAGTCGGTGACATCGGACGAGATTCCCGGCGTGTGACGGATGGTGCCGCCCTCCCAAGACGAGTACGCTGGAGGGGTTCCGGAATACGGAACTGTTCCGTATTGCAGAACGCCCCGGGTGTGAGGGCGGCCGTGAGGCCAGACCCAGGAGGATGAAGATGAAGGTACTGCTCGCGGATTCGCTTCCCGCGGCCGCAGTCGAACGGCTCGAGATCGCCGGAGACCTCGTGGTGTCGAAGCCGGACCTCACCGCCGAGGATCTCGCCGGCGAGATCGCCGGGTTCGAGGCCCTCGTGGTGCGCAGCACGAAGGTGAACTCCGATGCGATCGACGCCGCCGATCGGCTCGGGCTGATCGTGCGAGCCGGAGCCGGCACCAACACGATCGACTGCGAACGGGCCGCGGAAGTCGGGATCTTCGTCTGCAACGTCCCGGGCCGCAATGCGCTGGCGGTGGCCGAGCTCACCCTCGGTCTTCTCGTGGCCGTCGACCGTCACATCGCCGACGCCACAGCTGATCTCCGCAACGGCGTGTGGAACAAGAAGGCCTACTCGAAGGCTGGAGGGCTCTACGGCCGGCGAATGGGCGTCATCGGCCTCGGCGACATCGGGCTCGCGGCGGCCGAACGGGCCACCGGTTTCGGCATCGACGTCGTCGCAGTCGAGAAACCCGGGCGCTCCGCCGACGCCGTGGCCCGAGCGGAACGAGCGGGCGTGACGTTCGTGGAAGATCTGGCCACCCTGCTGTCGACGTCCGACATCGTCTCGCTCCACGTGCCGGGTGCCCCGGACACCAAGGGCCTCGTCGACGCCGCCTTCCTCGCCCAGATGAAGGACGGCGCCATCCTGCTGAACACCTCGCGAGGCGATGTCGTCGACGAAACTGCGCTCATCGCGGAAATGGACTCCCGCGGACTTCGCGCCGGCCTCGACGTCTTCGCCGACGAGCCGGGCAGCGGCACCGGCGAGTTCGACAGCGCCCTGGCCCGCCATCCGAACGTGGTGGCCACCCACCACATCGGTGCATCGACCGAGCAGGCCCAGAACGCAATCGCCGATGGAACCGTCGACGCGATCGATGCCTACCGCGCCGGCGCGCCGATCGACTGCGTGAACCTCGAGCCGGTGCCCGCTCGAGCCGCCACCCTCACCATCCGCCACCATGATCGTGTGGGTGTGCTGGCTGCGGTACTCGCGGTTCTCCGCAGCGCCCAACTCAACATCGCCACCATGCAGAACCGGGTGTTCGCCGGACACAAGGCGGCAGTCGCGACCATCGACGTCGGCCATGAACCACCCGATTCGGTGATCGAGGGCATCCAGGCGCTCGACGACGTGTTGCACGTGACGGTCACCCGTCCATGACGACCCTCCCGCTGTTCGCGCCGTTCGCCGGCTGGCTGGTCGAGCAGGGTTGGGCGGACCTCGTCATCGCCGGCGCCTATGACGCGAAGACACCCACGGAACGACGCTCGATCGTGGAGTCGAACCCGTACTCGTACCTCGGCGTCACCCGAAGCCGGGAAGATCTCGTCGAGGGCGATCACGCGAGCGACAACGAACTGCTCCACCGTGGAGCCAACACGCTCACTCGTATCCTCGACGCCGACGCCTTCGTACCCACCGGCCGTCCCGCGCTGTATGCCTATCGGCTGAGCTTCGGCGACCACATCCAGACCGGCGTCGTCGGCGCCCTGCACATCGATGGTTTCAGCGATGGCCGGGTGCTCACTCACGAGAATGTTCGACCCGACCGGGCTGAACTCCTCAGCAAGCACCTCCAGGTCGTCGGGGCGACCTCATCACCGATTGCGCTCACCCATCGGGCCGATCCCGAGGTCCAGGCGGTCCTCGACGCCGCCACCACCGGGCCGGCCGACGTCGACCACATCGTCGAGGGTGTCCATCATCAGGTGTGGACGCTCGGCGAGGAGGACTCCGACAAGGTGGCCGAGCGGCTGGCCGACGCCGTCGTCTACGTCACCGACGGCCACCACCGGTCGGCCGCGGCTCTGGCGGGCTGGATGGCCCGCCCCGAGGACCGCGCCTTCCAGCGCACCCTGGCCGTGCTGTTCCCCGACGATTCACTCCGCATCGAGGCGTTTCACCGACGCAGCCCGGATCGTGATCAGCGAGGCATCGACGATCTCCTCCTCGCACTCGGAACGGTCGGGACGATCGAAGAGGTGGCCGACCAGGCTGCGGCCGCTCCCGCCTGCAAGGGTCAGGTCGGGGTCTACGCCGATCGACGCTGGTTCCAGCTCGTCCTCGACCCCATCGAGCGCCCCGGCGCGGTGGCCCAGCTCGACGTCGAACGGCTCCGCCGCGACGTCATCGGCCACGTACTCGGCGTGGACGAGCTCGCCGAGAACAGTGGCATCGATTACGTGCCGGCCCCCACCGGTGTCGACGAGTTGGTGCGGCGCTGCGATGCGGATCATTCGGTCGGCTTCGTCGTCTACCCGACCTCGGTCGACGACCTCATGGCCGTTGCCGACGCCGGCGAGCTCATGCCGCCGAAGTCGTCCTACGTGGCCCCCAAGCCCCGCTCGGGCATCTTCCTGCGGGTCCTCGGCCTCGGCGCCACTGCCCACCTCGCCCCCAGCTGACCTTCCCCCTCGTTTTTCTGGACGCCAGCGCGCGTCAGCCGCGCGCTCACGTCCAGAGAAACCTCATGGGCGATCCACCGGGGGGTCGGGATTGGACTTGGTGGCGGTGTATCTCTCGTCGGGGGTGAGCAGCATGCGCGCGTAGATCACCGGCGGGTAGTGGAGGTTCGGGACCGAAGGATCGAGACCCGGTTGAGGAACCGCCCCACCCCGTTCGGGCACCGACTCGGGTGAGCGGTAGCGCTCGAGATCCACGTCCTCGATCTCCAGCCGGGCCACGACCGCGGGATCGATCCAGCGATCAGGGTCCACCGGTTCGGGAGAGGTGGCGATCTCGAGGACGAGCCCCTCGGGGCCGGCGAAGCTGATCGACTGGCAGAAGCCGTGGTCGACGTGACCGAAGACCGGGACCCGCTTGGCGCGGATCCGGTCCCGCATCGCGATCAGGTCGTCGAACGAGTCCACCGAGAGCGCCAGGTGCTGCATCGTGCCCGCCGCCGTCGGCTGGGTCGGGTTGCCGGCGTGGGTGACACCGGTACGGGTCTCACCCTCGATCGGTCGGGGGAAATCGACGAACGACAGCAGGCAGCCGTCACCGAGCCGAATGAACGCTCGCATCGCCCCGGGCACCGTCGGCATCTCGTACAGGCCGACGAGCTCTCCTCCGAGCACGTCGGTGAAGAACTCGATCTGCGCCCGGAGATCCCGAGTGGTGATGACCAGGTGGTGGATTCCCGACAGACGGGGCTCGGCGCCCTCAGGTGCCGGCTCCGGGCTCACGCCGTGGTGGGGATGGCGCCCTGCATACGGGCTGCCTCGAAGGTGTTCGACATCAGGCAACCGATGGTCATCGGTCCAGTACCGCCCGGCATGGGCGTGATAGCACCCGCGACCTCCTGCACACTGTCGAAGTCCACGTCGCCCTGGATGCCTTCGGCGGTGCGAGAGATGCCGACGTCGAGGACAGCGGCCCCCGGCTTCACGAACTCCGCCGTGACGAGACCGGCCATGCCCGCAGCGGCCACGACGATGTCGGCCTCCCGACAAACGGCGGCGAGATCGCCGGTGCGGCTGTGTGCCAGCGTGGCGGTGGCGTCGACGCCCTTGCGTCCGAGCAACAGGATCTGTGGGAGCCCCACCAGGGTGCTGCGGCCGATCACGACGGCTCGCTTGCCGCTCGTCTCGACGCCGTAGCGCTCCATCAGCTTCATCACCCCGAGCGGAGTGCACGGCACATGGCCGACACGTCCGCGGACGAGTCGGCCCATCGAGCGCTCGGTCAGGCCGTCCACGTCCTTCTCCGGAGGGAGGAGATCGAGGACCCGTTCGGCGTCGAGCCCATCAGGCAGCGGCAGCTGCACGAGGATGCCGTGTACGTCCGGATCATTCGCGAGCCCCGAAACGGCCGCCTCGAGATCGGCCTGAGAGATGTCCGCCGGCAGATCGAGATGGCGTGAGACGAGGCCGGCCTCGTCGGCCTTCCGCTGCTTGCTGCGGATGTAGATCTGACTCGGCTTGTCGTCGCCGACGAGCACTGTCGCCAGGCACACGGCGGGGTTGCCGAGATCTCCGATCCGCCGGTTCAAGTCCGCGATGATCTCGTCACGGAGCCGGTTTCCGTCCATGAGCACCGCGCCCCCCGGCGTGCGCTCGAAGTCTTGTTCAGTCACGGGGGAAACCTACCGCCTGCACGCACCGGCCGGACGCCGTAGGTTGCCCATTCATGGAAGGACCGTTGACCGGCATCCGAGTGTTCGACCTGTCCCAGGTGGTGGCCGGCCCGCTCGCCACCCAGCTCCTCGCGGAACAGGGCGCCGACGTGATCAAGGTCGAGCCGCCCGGAGGCGAACTGGTCCGGTTCCGCGGTCGGGATCACGTCATCTCGCTCTACGCCAACTGCAACCGAGGCAAGCGGTGTCTGGGGATCGACCTGTCGGTCGACGGCGGACTCGACGTCGCCCTCGAGCTGGTCGCCACCTGCGACGTGTTCATCGAGAACTTCCGCCCCGGCGTCGCCGAGCGGCTCGGCCTCGGCTACGACGCGGTCCGTGCGGTCGCTCCCGACATCGTCTACTGCTCGATCTACGGCTTCGGCTCCACCGGGCCCTACGCCGAGCGAGCGGTGCTGGATCCCGTCATCCAGGCGATCACCGGGATGGTGGCGGGCCAAGCGAGCGACGACCTCCCGTTCCCCGACCTCGTGCGCACCCTGGTGGCCGACAAGACCACGGCGTACACCGCGGCCCAGGCCATCACCGCAGCCCTCGTGGCGAAGGCGAATGGTCACGGCGGCCAGCACGTCGAGGTGCCGATGCTCGATGCCACTCTCGCCTGGTACTGGCCCGACGGGATGTCCGATCTCACGCATCCTGATCCGACGATCGCGCCCCGACGAGCGCCGGACAGTTACCAGCTGGTGCCCACCACCGATGGACAGGTCGTCTACTACTTCGCAACCGACCGTCAACTGCAGGGCATGTGGCGGGTCCTCGGACGAGAGGACCTGCTCGAGTTTCCCGAGCTCTCGACCATGCTGGGGCTGACCACGAACCCAGACCGTGGGATCGAGGCGGGCCTCGCCATTCGGGAGGGCATCGCCAGGTTCAGCACGGCGGAGATCGTCGAACGATTCGCCGAGGAAGGGATCCCCTGCGGGCCGGTCCTCGATCGAACCGCGGTCTTCGAGGATCCCCAGGTGCAGCACAACGACATCATCGTGGAGTGGGAGCACCCGATTGCCGGGGTGCTGCGCCAACCCCGTCCCGCGGTGCGGTTCAGTAGGACTCCAGGCGGCTTCCGACCCCAGATCGGCTCGGCCGGCGAGCACACCGACGAGGTGCTCACCGAGCTCGGCCACTCCCCCGACGACATCACGGCCCTCCGCACCCGCGGCGTCGTCGACTGATCCAGCCCTGCACTCAACCGGGGTGCAACTGGCGTGGTCGCCAATAGCCTGGTTCGGCTGTGCATTCGCTCTATCGATGGCAACACGACGCGCTCATGGCCTGGCACCACTGCGGACGCCGGGGGGTCATCGAAGCGGTCACCGGCTCGGGCAAGACCGATGTGGCTCTCACCGCCATCGAGGACGCCGTCGGCCGAGGCCTGTTCGGCCTGGTCATCGTGCCGAGCCGTGTGTTGATGGAACAGTGGCACGAACGACTCACCCGCTGGATGCCAGCGCACACCATCGGCCGGCTCGGCGACGGCTACCGGGATCGCCCCAAGGACTGCGACGTCCTGATCACCACCCGACATTCGGCCGCGTCCCGGGTGCCTCTGCCCACCAGCGACAGCGGCGGGATTCTCGTGGCCGACGAGTGCCACGGGTTCGGCGGGGCCGTCCTCCGGAAGTCGTTGCTGCCGGAGTACCAGGAACGACTCGGCCTGACCGCCACACTCGAACGCTCCGACGACGCGGTCGAGACGATCCTTCTGCCCTACTTCGGCGGCATCTGCTACCGATACGACTTCGCTGCGGCCATCTCCGACGGCGTCTGCGCCCAGCCCCGGGTCGGCTTCATGGCGGTGCCGCTCACCGAGGAAGAACGCAGCGAATACGACTCGACCGAAGCCAAGATCGTGGCGGCTCGCCGGGCCCTGAAGCAGATCAAGGGGATCCCCCACGATCCCTTCGGAGACTTTCTGGCCGCGGTCCACCACCTCGCGGCGAACGACGCGGGACCCGACGGCCGGGTGGCCAACGAATACCTCAACGCCTTCTCGACGCGCCGGGAGATCGTGGCCACCAGCTCGGCCAAGTACGAGGCGCTGGGCCGCTTCGCCCCGGCCATCAAGGCCGCAGACGGGGCCCTGCTGTTCACCGAGACCGTCCGGGCCGCCAACCACGCGATCGTCCGGCTCGACCCGCACATCGCGATCGAGATCATCACCGGCGACACGGCCCGCCGCGATCGCGGCTCGATCCTCGACGACCTCCGCGACGGCGCCCTCGATGCCGTGGCTGCGCCGCGAGTGCTCGATGAGGGCGTCGACGTCCCCAACGCCAATCTCGGACTCGTGGTCAGCGCCAGCCGCACGCGGCGTCAGATGATCCAGCGAATGGGTCGAATCCTGAGGAGGAAACCGCTCGGCAGCGGCGCCCGTTTCGTGATCATCTTCGCTGCAGACACGCTCGAGGACCCACGTTTCTCCGAGGATCGGGACGGCTTCCTCGAGGAGATCGAGGAGATCGCCGAGTCCTCACGGATCTTCCGACCCAGCGAGTTCGATCAACTGGCGGAGTTCCTCGACTACACGGGCCCGGACACCCTGATCCTGCCCGACACCGTGGCCGAGTTCGTTCCACCGGATCTTCCGGAGATTCCGGTCGCCAGATGGGCGGAGACCCCGCAGCCCTACATCGAGCTGCGCAGTCCTCGCCTCCCCGAGATCTCCCAGCCGAAAGTGGTCAAGGAGAAGCCGCGACTGTCCACCGGCGAGCATCCGGTGGCACTCCAGCCCGTCGGCAAGGAGTGGGCGCTTCGCTGCACGGGCTGTGGCGCCACCTCGGAGCCGAAGCCCTACAAGTGGCAGGCGCTCGAGGACAAGGTGGCGTGCGAGTGCATCCGCTGACCCTCGACACTTCGCCCCCAGGGGGCATGTCGAGTAGTGTCGCGTCGCTGTGAACGAGCAGGAACTCGCCGAATCGGCGGCCGCGGCGATGTATGCCGACGATCAACACGTGCACGCGATGGGCATGGTCGTGGATTCGGTGGGGCCCGGCCGCGCTTGCGTGTCCATGGTCGTCAAACCTGAGATGGTCAACGGTCACTCGATTTGCCACGGTGGGGTCATCTTCTCGCTCGCGGACACCGCACTCGCCTATGCGTCGAACAGCTACGGCGGGGTTGTCGTTGCCCATGGCGCATCCATCGAGTTCGTGGCTGCAGCACGCGTCGGCGACCGGCTCGAAGCACGGGCATCCGAGACGATCGTCAGCGGTCGCAACAGCTACTACGACATCACGGTGTGGGACGGCGACGACGTGGTGGCCCTCTTCAAGGGGCGCTGCCGACGTCTCGCTCACCATGACGACGGGACCGACGCGCCATGACCGAGCCGGTCATGAGCTACCGGGAGTTCGAAGACGCCGCAGCCGGACTCGTCGAGCGTGAGGGGCTCGACGTCGAGACGTTCCAGGCCATGTTCCAGATCTTCCGCCTGTCCGGGCTGATGTTCAACCGGCTCGAGTCGCAGGTCCACAAGCCGGCGGGCTGGAGCCTGGCCGGCTTCCGCGTCATGTTCATCCTCTGGGTGGCGGGCGACCTCGAACCACGCGACATCGCCCGGTTGGCCGGCCTGAGTCGCGCCGCGATCTCCAGTGCGCTCAACACCCTCGAGCGCGACGGCTTCGTCGAACGCCGACGCGAGTCCGCCGACCGGCGACTCGTCACGGTCAGCCTCACCGCCCACGGCCGACGAGAGGTGGCCGAGGCCTACACGGCTCAAAACGAGCTGGAGAGCACCCTGTTCTCGAGCCTCACCGACGAAGAGCTCACGGTCATGACCACGCTCATGCGGCGGTTGAGCAGCAGCGCCCGAACGGGCGACTCCGGTGCCTCCTCCTGAGACCGGCTTCGATCAGCCGGCCTCCAGACTCCTCACCTCCTACATCCGGGACCCGAATCCGAGTGCCCGGGTACTCCTCTCGACGGTGTTTGGCGATGTAGTGCGGCCCCACGCGGACTCGGTGTGGCTCGGCAGTCTCAGCCGACTGCTGGCCCCGCTCGAGATCAGCGATCGGCTGGTCCGTACCTCGCTTCGCCGGCTCGTCGACGAGGGGCTCCTCATCAACCAGGCCGTCGGCCGCCGCAGCTTCTACTCCGTCGCTGCAGGTGCCCGCACGATCTTCGAACGCGCCGACGGACGGATCTATCGCCGCAGCGAGGACGACTGGGACGAACACTGGACCCTCGTCGTACTCGACCCGTCATCTGGCACGTCCCAAGCCCGGATCCGGCTCCGACGCGAACTCACCTGGCTGGGGTTGGGGGCCATGAGCCCCAACGCGCTGGCATCACCATCAGTGCCGCCGGAGGCGATCAGCGATGCCCTTGCCGCCTCCGAAGCCGGCAAGGGCGCGCTCATCACCCGGGCGGAAGTGACCGCAATCGGTACGTCGATCACCGATCGCGAGCTGGCGGCGAGAGTCGCACCGGTGGAACGACTGGCTGCCGAATACCGCGCCGTCATCGACCGCTACGGCCCGAGCCTCGCGGCGCTGGCCGACGGAGCCGACCCCGACGGCCAGAGCGCGTTCCTGGTCCGCACGCTCATGTTGAGCGACTACCGCAGGATCGTGCTCACCGACCCGGATCTTCCCCGGATCCTGCTTCCGATGCCATGGGTCGGCGACGAGGCCTACGACCTCGTCCGAGCCCTCTACCACGGTCTCCTGCCCGCGAGTGACGCCTACCTGCAGCGCGTGGTCGAAACCGGCGCCGGAGAACTGAGCATCGAGTCGGACCGGACGGCCGACCGGTTCCCGCCGGCTCAGACGACTCGTTGAGCCTTCCCCTGGCTTCGGGGTACTTCGAAGGGCTCGACCACCTGAACGTCGGCGGTCACGCCGACCATTCCCTTGATCTGGGACCGGGCCTCGGCGGCGAGACGGGCGGCGGTGTCTTCGTCGATCTTGCGATCGGACTCCACCTTCACGACCAGCCCGGCCATGTTGCCGTCGGTGGTCTTGTGCAGCTGGTAGTGGGCCGAGAGGCCGTCGATCTTCATCAGCTCGTGCTCGATCTGTGACGGATACACGTTCACGCCACGGATGATCAGCATGTCGTCGCTGCGGCCGGTGATCCTCGCAAGGCGCCGCATCGTACGAGCTGAACCCGGCAGGAGGGTGGTGATGTCCCGGGTCCGGTATCGGATGACCGGCAGCGCTTCCTTGGTGAGCGAAGTGATCACCAGCTCACCCTCCTCCCCGTCGGGAAGGACCTCGCCGGTCTCCGGGTCGATGATCTCCGGATAGAAGTGGTCCTCCCAGATGGTGAGCCCGTCCTTGGTTTCGACGCACTCCTGGGCGACACCGGGACCGATGACCTCCGACAATCCGTAGATGTCGACCGCGTCGATGCCCATCTTCGCCTCGATCGTCTCCCGCATACCCTCGGTCCACGGCTCGGCCCCGAAGATGCCGACCTTCAGTGAGCAGTTCGCCGGATCCTGTCCGAGTCGCTCCATCTCGTCGATGATGTTCAGGAAGTACGACGGCGTGACCATGATGATCGAAGGCTCGAAGTCCGTGATCAGTTGAACCTGCTTCTCGGTCTGGCCACCACCCATCGGCACGACCGTGCATCCGAGCTTCTCACCGCCGTAGTGGGCACCGAGCCCTCCGGTGAACAGGCCGTACCCGTAGGCGACGTGGATGATGTCGCCGGGGCGCCCGCCGCCGGCGTAGATCGAGCGGGCCACGACGGTGGCCCACGTGTCGATGTCGTTGCGCGTGTAGCCGACCACCGTCGGCTTTCCGGTGGTGCCCGAAGAGGCATGGACGCGGACCAGGTCGGTGCGGGGCACCGCGAACATCTTGAAGGGGTAGGCGTCGCGCAGGTGGCTCTTGGTGAGGAACGGCAGCTTGGCGAGATCATCGAGCCCGGTCACGTCGTCGGGGTGGACCCCTGCCGCGTCGAACACCTGGCGGTAGTGGTCGATGTTCTCATATGAGTTGCGCACGGTCGCGACGAGGCGCTCGGCCTGCACGGCCCGCAGCTCATCGACCGATGCGGTCTCGATCGGTTCATATCCCATGGCTGTTCCTCCGATCAGCGGTCGAAGTCCACTCGGACAGTGTCAGTCGTCGGCACCGCCTGGCAAGTGAGGATGTACCCCGCTTCCTCCTCGCCCGGGACGAGCCCGTGCGTGAGCGCCATCGTCACCTCGCCCTCGACGAGATGGGCCCGACACGTCGAACACACCCCAGCTCGACAAGAGAAGGGCATGTCGGGCCGGGCCCGCTGGGCGGCATCGAGGACCGTGTCGTCCTCGAAGAGGTCGAAAGCCGTCTCGCGGCCGTGCAGCACCGCCACTCCCGCTCCGACGGGCACAGTCGATTCGTCGACCTCGCGAGGGCCGGCCGAGACCACTCGCCCGACCTGGGCAGTGGTGAAGAGCTCGTCGTGGAGGTGCCGCTCATCGATGCCCCGGGCTGCATAGGCCGCATGCACGGTGGCGACCAGATCCTCGGGCCCGCAGACGAACACCTCGTCGGGCTCGTCAGGCAGGATGCCGTGGCCGATGAACTCATCGATCCGCGCCCGATCGGGACGTCCGGTGAGGAGCGGGGCGGCAGTGGGCTCTTGGGTGAGCACATTCCAGATCCTGAACCGGCCGAGGTACCGGTTGCGCAGGGCCTCGACCTCGTCGAGCAGCATGATCGATGAGGTGGTCCGGTTCACGGTGAGCAGGGTGACGGTCGACTCGGGCTCGCCGGCAAGCACCGTGGCGGCGATCGACACGATGGGCGTGATCCCACTTCCGGCCGCGACGAGTGCGAAGTTCCGTCCCCCCGTCGGCTCCAGATCGCAGGTGAAGTGACCGGTCGGGGTCATAACGTCGAGGATCTCGCCGGTCACCAACTCCCGGTTCGCCCACGTCGAGAAGACGCCGCCGTCCACGAGCTTGATCGCCACCTTCAGTTCGCCGTCGGGTGCCGGCGAGCAGATCGAGTAGCTCCGGCGGACCTCGACCCCGTCGAACTCACGGCGGAAGGTGAGATGCTGACCGTGGGCGAAGCGAAAACGCGGGTCGCCCGCCGGGTCGAGGGTGAGGACCACCGATGTCTCGGTGTCTCGACGAACGTCGGTGACGGGGAGGGCAACGAATGTGGGAGCGGACGTGGGCGCGGTGGTCATGGGTCAGAACGGCTTGAAGGCTTCGAAGGGCTCCCGACAGGCCTCACAGGTGTAGGGCGCCTTGCAGGCGGTTGCCCCGAAGTCGGAATGGCGGCGGGTCCGGCGGGAACTGCACCGTGGGCAGGGCACCGGCGCGTCGATGGCGACCGGGCCGCCGGCCGGTGCCGGAGGGGCGATTCCTGCAGCTCCGAGCTTGCGACGACCCTCCTCGGTGATCCAGTCCGTCGTCCATGCCGGGCTCATGGCGAAGCGCACCTCGGGCTCGAAGCCTGCATTCCGCAAAGCATCGGTGACGTCATCGCGGATCTGCTCGGTGGCCGGACACCCCGTGTAGGTCGGTGTCAGCGTGACATTCACGGAGGCACCGTGAACATCGACTTCGCGAACCATCCCGAGGTCACCGATCGTGACGTGGGGGAGTTCAGGGTCCTCGATCGAGTGAACGATGTCGACGGGTTCGAGGGTCACCACGTTGCCCCCGGGTGGGCCCGGGTGAGGCCTTGGAGTTCTTCGAGCAGCGGAGCGAGGTGTACTGAGTGGGCGCCGCTCCACCCGCCGGTGTGGGACTCGGCTCCTGCGGGCACGGTGAGTGTCGCCTCGGCCAGCGCGGAATCGACGGTGGCTTGCCATCCGGCCCGAACACCCGCGTCCGGGACGACCCCGTCGGCGCGGAGCGACTCTTCGTCCTCGATCGGGCCGAGTTCGGCGGTGAACGGCCACAGCTGATCGATCGCAGCTTGGACTCGACGATGGCTCTCCTCGGTTCCGTCACCGAGGCGGACGATCCAGCTGCGTGAGTGACGGAGGTGGAACGCCGTCTCCTTGTGGGCCCGCACCGCAAGCGCGGCGAGCGTCGCATCGATACTGGCCTCCATGGCCGCCCAGTGGGCCACGGCATAGGCGTCATGGAAGAACTGGCGGGCGATGCACACCGCGAAGTCGCCGTTGGGTTGCTCGACCAGCAGGGGGTTCAGGAATCCATCCGGGCCGCGCCAGTAGGCGAAGTGGTCCTCGTCGTGGCCCTCGCCCTCGATCTCGCCCGCGTAGGTGTACAGGGCTCGCGCCTGTCCGATGAGGTCGAGGCTCACGTTGGCGATCGCCATCTCCTCTTCGAGCTCGGGGGCATGGGTGATCATCTGGCCCAGCCGTTGGGCGAGCACCAGCGCCCGGTCGCCGTGCCGGAGCACGTGGGTGAGGAGAGGGGAAGACGGTTCGCTCATGGCCTACATGTGGTCCACTTCGGCCGGAAGCTCGTAGTGGGTGGGGAACCGGTAGTCCTTGCCTTCAGCTGGATCGAACAGTTCACCCTCGTCGTCGGGGTCAGAAGCGACCACGTCGGACGACCTGACGACCCAGATGCTCACGCCCTCCTGGCGGCGGGTGTAGAGGTCGCGGGCTGCCTGGAGGGCGGTCTCGCCGTCTGCCGCATGGACCGACCCGAAATGGACATGATCGACGCCCCGGCGGGCCCGAACGAAGACTTCCCACAATGGCCAGTTGCCACTCACGCCGCCTCGGCCTCCTGCTTTCGTGCGTACGCCTCGGCCGCTTCACGGACCCAGGCGCCTTCCTCGTGGGCACCGCGGCGGACCTGGATCCGCAGCTCGGGTATCTCACCCTCGCCACGGACCATCTGCATGAATTCGTCCCAGTCGGGCTCGCCGTAGTCGTAGTGGCCGCGCGCCTCGTTCCATGTGAGATCGGGGTCGGGGATCTCCAGGCCCAGTACCTCGGCCTGCGGCACGGTCATATCGACGAAGTTCTGGCGCAGCTCGTCGTTGGTGTACCGCTTGATCCCCCATGCCATGTTGCGGGCGTTGTGAACGGACTCGGTGTCACGCGGTCCGAACATCATGATGCTGGGCCACCACCAGCGGTTGAGAGCGTCCTGGGCCATCGCCTTCTGCTCGGGGGTGCCCTGCGCCAGGGTGAGCATGATCTGGAAGCCCTGCCGTTGATGGAAGCTCTCCTCCTTGCAGATGCGCACCATGGCCCGGCCGTACGGGCCGTACGAACACCGGCAGAGCGGGACCTGGTTGGTGATGGCGGCGCCGTCGACGAGCCAGCCGATCGCACCCACGTCGGCCCAGCTGAGGGTCGGGTAGTTGAAGATGCTGGAGTACTTCTGCTTCTTCGTGTGGAGCAGGTCGAGCATCTCTTCGCGGTCGACACCGAGCGTCTCTGTGGCGCCGTAGAGGTAGAGGCCGTGGCCGGCTTCGTCCTGCACCTTCGCGGTGAGGATCGCCTTGCGACGCAGGCTGGGCGCCCGTGTGATCCACTCGCCCTCCGGCTGCATGCCGATGATCTCGGAGTGCGCGTGCTGCGCGATCTGACGGATGAGGGTCTTGCGGTAGTCCTCGGGCATCCAGTCCTCGGCCTCGATCCGCTCGTCGGCCGCGATGACCGCGTCGAACTGCTCCTCATCGCGAATCATCGTGTCTCCCAAGTGCTGCACTTTGGGTCCCCGTTGCTTCTCACGAGTTCTCCTTGCAGGCCACCATCGTCAACAAGTCGTAGGTGGCGGCAGTCTCGCCGGCCTGATTCACCACCTGGGCATCCCAACGAACCTCGCCGTAGCCGGCTCCTGCTCGCAAGGATTTCTCTTTGCACGTGAGATGGACCGTGAGCTCATCCCCGGGATAGGTCGGTGTGGCGAAGCGGAGGTTGTCGAGGCCGTAGTTGGCGAGCACCGGTCCGGGTGGCGCCCAAACGAACAGGCCGGCTGCCGCCGAAAGGACGAAGTAGCCGTGGGCGACCCGCCCGTTGAAGATCGGGCTCGCCTTCGCGGCCTCCTCGTCCATGTGGGCATAGAAGTGATCGCCGGTGAGGTCGGCGAAGGCCTCGATGTCTTCGATGGTTACGGTGCGGGATTCGGTCTCGATCGAGTCCCCGACCTGCAGGTCCTCGAAGTGCAGCTTGAACGGATGCCCGTTGTCGGTGCGGGTGGAGCCGTTGACCCATCGGCCGGTGATGGCGGTGAGCATGTCGGGCGAGCCCTGCACTGCAGTGCGCTGCATGTAGTGCATCACGCTGCGGATCCCGCCGAGTTCCTCGCCGCCACCGGCCCGCCCGGGGCCGCCGTGGACGAGCTGGGGCATGGGTGAACCGTGGCCAGTGGTGGTGCGGCCACAGGCCTCGTCGAGGACATGGACCCGGCCGTGATGCGCGGCGATGCCGAGCGTCAGTTCAGCTGCCTCCGCAGCGTCAGGCGTCACCACTGACGCGACCAGGCTGCCGGCACCGAGGGCGGCGAGATCGACGGCCTCCGCGGAGCCGTCGTACGGGATGACCGTTGCCACCGGCCCGAACGCCTCGACGCTGTGCGCGGCATCGGCGCGACGGTCGGCGGCGCGCATCAAGGTCGGGGCGACGAATGCGCCCTTGTCGGCGTCGACGTCGTGGAAGTCGCACGTGTCGATCAACACGTCGCCGATCGAGCGGATCGATGCCACCGCCTTGCGAACCTCTTCGCGCTGGGCCGCGCTGGCGAGTGGACCCATCCCGGTGGATTCATCCGCGGGATCGCCGACTCGAATCGCCCGGATGGCGTCGACCAGGGCCTCCTCGACGGCGACAGCGTGCGCGGACGGCACCAGTACCCGACGAATCGACGTGCACTTCTGACCGGCCTTCACCGACATCTCGGAGACGACGGTCTTGACGAAGAGGTCGAACTCCGCGGTGCCGGGGCCGGCGGCCTCGCCGAGGATGGCGGCGTTCAGCGAGTCGGCTTCAGCATTGAACCGCACGGCGTTGGCCACGACCGACGGGTGGGCCCGCAACATGCGAGCGGTGTCGGCCGAACCCGTGAACGCCACGCCGTCCTGACCGCCGAGGTGGTCGAGCAGGTCACCCGCGCTTCCGGAGATCAGCTGCAGGGCACCCTCGGGAAGGAGGCCGGACTCGATGATGTCGCGCACCATCGCCTCGGTGAGGAAAGCCGTCTGGCTCGCCGGCTTCACGATCGCCGGCATGCCCGCCAGGAGGGTCGGGGCCAGCTTTTCGAGCATGCCCCAGCAGGGGAAGTTGAACGCGTTGATGTGGACGGCCACGCCGCGCCGAGGGGTGATGATGTGGGTGCCGAGGAAGGAACCGTCGCGGCTGAGCGACTCTGCCTCGCCGTCGACCCAGACCTTGGCGTTGGGCAGCTCCCGCCGACCCTTGCCCGAGTAGGCCATGAGGACACCGGCGCCGCCTTCGATGTCGATCCACGAGTCCGCCCGGGTGGCGCCGGTGGCCGTGGACAGCTCGTAGAGGTGCTCGGTGTTGGCGAGCAGGTGCTTGCCCACCGCGCGCAACATCGCCGCCCGATCGTGGAAGGTCATGTCCCGCAGGGCGGGCCCTCCCACGTCGCGGCCGTAGCGAGCGACCGCACCGAAGTCGATCCCCGCCGAGGACACGGTGACGAGCTCGTCGCCGGTGACGGCGTGGTGCACCGTGCTGCCACCGTCGCCTCGATGCCATCCGCCGAGTACGTAGCTCTCGACGGCCCGGGTGGTGGTCGTGGTCATTGGTGGCCTCCGATCCGCGAAGGGGTGAGGTGATACGAATCTCCACCCATCAGAGTGAGTCGCGTATCACTTTTCGACGCCGCGTCGACCAGACACGGCGTCGGTGCGTCCATTGTGCGCCTAGTCGCTGCCGACGTGGAGTTCGCTGCTGCCGAGGTAGGCCGCGATCACGTTCGGGTCGTTCTGGACCTCTTCGGGCGTTCCCTCGGAGATCTTCTCACCGAAGTCCAGCACCATGATGCGATCGGCGATGTCCATGACGAGTCCCATGTCGTGTTCGACCATCACCATCGAGATGCCGAGTTCGCGGCGGATGTCGAGGATGAAGCGCGCCATGTCCTCGGTCTCCTCGAGGTTCATGCCGGCCACGGGCTCATCGAGCAGGAGCAGTTCGGGGTCCATCGCGAGGGCTCGACCGAGCTCAACCAGCTTCTGGATGCCGTAGGGCAGCAAGGCCACCGGGTGGTTGCGCCACTCCGGGATCTCGAGGAAGTCGATGATGTCTTCGACCTTGGCCCGATGCTCCATCTCCTCCTTCTTGGCCCGGCCGACCCAGAGCATGCCTGCGAACCAGGAGTTCTTCATCCGGACGTGTCGACCCAGAAGGAGGTTGTCGATCACCGTCATCTGGGGGAAGAGCTCGATGTTCTGGAACGTGCGAGCGATCCCGAGCTCTGCGACATAGTCGGGACGGTGATCCATGATCGACGCACCCTTCCAGCGGATGTCGCCCTCCTGGGGTCGGTACACCTGCGAGATGGTGTTGAAGATCGAGGTCTTGCCGGCGCCGTTCGGGCCGATGATCGAGAAGAGTTCGCCCTCGTTGACGTGGAAGCTCACGTCGTGGATGGCGGTGACGCCGCCGAATCGAAGGGTGATGTTCTGGACGTCGAGAAGATTGTCGGTCACGTCAGAGCCTCCTAGGACAGCCACCGCTTGCGGCGCTTGTAGTGCTTCACGTCCTTGAACGACTTCCGCTCTCCGCCGTCGCCATGCAGGCCGAGGTAGAACTCCTGGACGTCTTCGTCGTTGAGGAGCTTCTGGGCAGGACCGTCCATCACGACCTTGCCCGACTCCATCACGTAGCCGAAGTCGGCGATCGACAGCGCCATCATTGCGTTCTGTTCGATGAGCAGGACGCTCACGCCCTGCTTGTTGATGTCGACGATGATGTCGCGGATCTGTTCGATCAGCATCGGTGCGAGACCGAGCGACGGTTCGTCGAGGATGAGCAGCTTCGGATCGGCCATGAGCGCACGGCCGATTGCCAGCATCTGCTGCTCGCCGCCGGACAGATAGCCGGCGACCTGTTTGCTGCGCTCCGCGAGCCGCGGGAACAGCTCCATCACGCGGTCGTAGTTCGCGGACATGTTCTCCCGGTTGGTGAAGGCGCCGCACGAGAGGTTCTCGTCGACGGTGAGCTCGGCGAAGATACGCCGCCCCTCCATCACCTGGGAGATGCCACCCTGCACGATCTGGGAAGGATCGTTGTGGGTGATCTCGCCACCGTTGAAGGTGACATGGCCCTTGGTGGCCTTCCCCTCGTGGACGTCGAGCAGGCCCGTGATGGCACGCGCGGTTGTGGTCTTGCCCGCGCCGTTCGAACCGAGCAGCGCGACGATCTGGCCGTCGGGCACTTCGATCGAAAGGCCACGCAGCACGAGGATGACCTCGTTGTAGACCACTTCCAGGTTTGCTACTTCGAGCAATGCTCGACCTCCACGAATGGGATTGGGT
>CAYFLT010000028.1:17647-23718 GCA_964344055.1 uncultured Candidatus Nemicrothrix sp. | reverse complement strand
GGAAGCCCAGGTACTCGTCAGGAGCACACGGCGGGCCGGGGCAGTGCCCCGACCCGCCAAGGCTCAGTTCAGGTGATCAGCCGGACGGCTCGATGCACGGGCCACCGAACTCGTAGCCACCGGCCACGGTGCCGGTGAACGGGCTGTCGGCGGTCGGGATCATGCCGGTGGAGCCCAGGTTGTCCGCGGTGGACTCGCCCGTCGAGATGACGTTGAAGTCCGGCAGCGAGACGTCGTAGATCCAGCTCTCGCGGACCACGGCGTCGTCGTAGACCTGCGGCCACGACTGGGTCGGGGACAGACCACCGAAGTCGACCACGAAGGACGGATCATGCGAGTTCGCCACCATGTTGCCACGGGTCAGGTCGCCCTGATCGATGGCGGCACGGATCAGCGTCTCGGCCATGATGCCTTCCATCCAGCCGACGGTGTACACGTCGGAGATGTTCAGCTCCGGACGACGGGCCGACATCTCAGCGACGATGTCTTCCATGAACGGAATGCCTTCGGCACCCCACGGGGCGTAGTAGCCCGACTGGAAGTAGAACTCGTCGAACTGCTCGGCGAAGTCCGAGGTCAGGTGGAAGAGGTAGTTGAAGGACGGGCCGTTGCCGGACCAGTAGGCCCGGAAGCCCTGGCTGACGGCGTTGCCGAAGATGTCGAGCGTCTCACCCGGGGTGAGCGTGGTCCACACCATGTTCGCACCCGAACCGACCAGCTCGGCCACGACCGCGGTGCGGTCGTCGCCGGCCACGGCGCCGGTGCCGTCGTACACGATCGGGATGCCGAGTGCATCAGCAGCCAGGGCGGCGCCAACGGAGCCGTCCTCGCCGTACTCACCGGGACGACCGACGATCGCGAGAGCCGGTTCCTGGCCCTGCGACTCGACCATGCCCTTGAGCCACTCGACGCCGTTCATCGACTCGGCGCAGTACGTGGTGCCCTTCTCGAGGATCGCGGAGCCGAACTCCGGATCCGGCCACAGCGAAGCCCAGCTCAGCGGGATGACGAGGATGTTGTCCTCGGCCGCCTGCTCGGCGATCGCCGCGGTGATCGGGGAGCCGGTGTTCTCGGTGATCATCAGAACGCCGTCGCTGCTCTCCTGAGCGAGCTCTTCGTAGTTCTGGATGCCCACGTCGGTGGCGTAGCCCGAGTCGAGGACGACGGTTTCCACGGTCCAGCCCTGGTAACCACCGTTCTCGTTGAAGACCTCCCAGTAGACCTCCTGCGAGGCGACGATCTCGGCCACCAGCGAGGCGAACGGGCCGGAGAGGTCGGCGTTCAGACCGACCTTGATGACCTTGTTGTCGACGTCGACGCCGTAGTCGGTGGCTACCTCGCCACCGGCATCGCCGTCGTCACCGTCGTCGCCAGAATCACCGTCGTCGCCGGAATCACCGTCGTCGCCGGAATCACCGTCGTCGCCGGAATCACCGCTGTCGTCACTGGAGTCGTCGCCGTCACCGGCGTCGCTTCCTCCGTCATCACCGCACGCCGCTGCCAGCATCGAGAATGCCAGGAGCAGAGCGAGCAGTAGTTTCAATCGTCGCACTGTGGATCCCTCCATAGGTTTGTGTGCCGTGCCCGGCCTGCCGAAGCAGGCGGGCCCTACCAGTGTCGCGTGGATCGCGCCACCAGACCTTCGCGAGCCGTCAGTAACTGAACGGCCATCGCTTCCAATAGTTGCGGATCTTGATCCAGATTCCATAGAGCCCGAGGGGCTCGAAGATCAAGAACACGATGATCAGAACGCCGTAGATCACGAAGTTCCAGAAGAACACGCTCATCGGCCAGCCGGGAGCAACCGTGCCGGTGTTGATCGGGCCGAAGTCGCCGGTCTCACCAGTGGTGAGGAGGATGTTGGCGAGCCATGCGATCGGGCCGTTCGATGCCGTCTGCTCGCTCAACCATTCGGTGAACGTCTTGACCACCTCTGGTGTGAGCTCTACGAACACAGCGCCGAGCAGGGTGCCGGCGATGGTACCGGCACCACCGATGAGGATGATGGCGACGAAGTCGACCGAAAGGAACAGCGACCAGTTCACCGGCGACATTCGGCCGTTGTACGACGCGAACAGGGCGCCCGCGATGCCTGCGTAGAACGAGCTGATGGCGAAGCCGAGGCGCTTGTACTGGAACTCGGGAACACCCATGACCTCTGCGGCGATGTCGCGGTCGCGGATGGCCTGCAACGCTCGACCGGTGCGGGTGCGGACGAGGTTCTTGGCCAGCACGATCGCCACGCCGAGCAGGGTCAACAGGAAGAAGAACTGCTTCTGTTCCTCGCTGAGATGGATGAGGCCGAACCACTGGCCGTCCTCGGTGAGGGCGATGAGCGGTTCCTCCTCCTTCCAGAACTTGATGTCGAGCTTGGGCCACTTGCGGCCCGACTCGAAGTCGCCGGCGTACTCGGGGAACATGCGGCCCAGGTGGAGGCCGATGAACACGAGGCCGACGGTGACGATGGCGAGGTAGAGGCCACGCACCTTCATGGCGGCCGGCGACACGAAGATGCCGACCGCGGCGGCCACGATGCCCGAGATCGGCAGCCAGATCCACATGGGAAGGCCGAGCCCACACTGGTCGCGTTCCTCGAGGATGCCGAGCTCCTCGTGGAACGGGATGCAGGCGAGCGGCTCGTCGCCGTTGCCTCCGAGCGACACCGCCGTGTAGGCGCCGACGCCCATGAAGAAGGCGTGGCCGAGGGACACCTGGCCGGTGACGCCGACGAGGATGTTGAAGCCGAGCGCCGCGATGGCCAGCGGCAACATGTTGGTGACCGGGTTGATCCAGGTCGGACCGAGGAACCATTCCGGAATCCCCGAGATGTAGGGCGCCCCGAGACCCATCAGCAGAAGGAAGATGCCGAAGAGCGTCATCATCCCCTTCTGGGAGTAGGACGGGAAGATCGCGGCGTCCTGTTCGTAGGAGGTCCGCAGCAGCGGCCGGTTGAATGCCACGTCACACCCTCCGGATCTCGGGCGTACCGAACAAGCCGTAGGGCTTCACCAACAGGATGAACAGCATCACGAGATAGGGCACGATCGTCGAGTAGCCCGACCCGAGTGTGGAGTTCCACTGGGAGAAGTACTGGCCGGCGAAGACCTCGGCGGAGGCGATGATCATGCCGCCGTAGATGGCACCGGCCACCGAATCGAGGCCGCCGAGCACGATGACCGGCAACACCCGAAGGGCCAGCAGCGGATGGATCTCCTGGCTCACCGCACCACCGGGCGGGAACGGGGCCATGCCGTACACGATGGCACCGAGGGCGGCAAGGGCAGCGCCCATCGCCCAGGCGATGGCGAAGACCCGGCCCACGTTGATGCCCTGAGCCATCGCAGCCTCCTGGTCGAAGGCAACGGCCCGCATGGCGACGCCGAGCTTGGTGCGGAAGAAGAACAGCACTGCCGCACCGGCGACCGCGGCGATGAGCATCGCCACGACGTAGGACTTCGGGATCACCGCGTCGCCCCACATCCATTGATTCGCACCCCACGGGACCCGAAGGCTGCGGCCCTCGAGCGCCGTGGCGTCGAGGTTGAACGGGCGAATGGCGATCTCGATGCCGAGCGTGATCACCGCCATGGCGAAGAGCGGTTGCCCGACCATCGGTCGGATGGTGATGCGCTCGATCAGGAGGCCGAGCAGGGCGGCGAAGGCCAGGGCGATGAGCACGTGGACGAACCACATGATCACACTCGGGTTCTCACCGGTTTCCGGGGCGAGCGGATTGTCGAAGGGCAGGAAGGGGAATCCACCATCGGCAATCAGGATGGTCAGGAACATGGCGCCGGCCATCGAGAGGGCGCCGGCAGCGAAGTTCAGGACCTGGGTGGCCTTGAAGATGATGACGAACCCGAGCGCGATGAGGACGTAGACCGATCCGAGCGCCAATGACTTGACGACGGTCTGGATGAAGGTCTCGCCCGCGCCGATCTGGGCGAGTTGTAGGACGGCGTTCATCATTCGTACATCGACTCCACGAGATCGCCGAACATGTCCATCATCGAGCTTCGCTTGAGCTTCTGGGTTGCGGTCAACTCACCATCCTCGTGGTCGAGCTCCTTCGGGATGAGGCGGAACTTCCGAACGTTCTCCACCCGGGCGAACTTCTCGTTGGTCTCGTTGACCACACCCTGGATCAGTTCGATCACCTCGGGCTTCTCCGAGAGATCCCGGTAGGTGGTGTAGGGGATGTTCTGGCGCAGAGCCCAGTCCCCCACCGTCTCGAGTTCGATGCTGATCAATGCGCTCAGGAACTTGCGACTGTCTCCGATGACCATCGCTTCCTTCACGAACAGCGAGGTCTTGAGGCTGTTCTCGATCTCCGACGGCGAGATGTTCTTGCCGCCCGAGGTGATGATGATGTGCTTGATGCGGTCGACGATCTTGACGTGGGTGTCATCGACCCATTCCCCGACATCGCCGGTCATCAGCCAGCCGTCCTCGGTGAACGTTTCCGCGGTCTTGTCGGGCTTGTTCCAGTAGCCCACGAAGTTGCCGGGGTGCTTGGTCTGGATCTCGTTGGTCTCGGGATCGAGCCTCAGGCCGATGTCGGCATAGGGTTCGCCCACCGTGCCGATCTTCACCCGACCGGCGAAGTTGCACGTGGCGACCGCGGAGTTCTCGGTCATGCCGTAGAGCTCGAACACCGGCACCCCGATACCCATGAAGAACTCGAGCACCTCAGGAGCGATGGCTGCAGCACCAGAGGCGGCGTAGCGGCAGCGACGCAGACCGAGGCGTTCCTTCATGGCCCGGAACACCAGCGGGTTGCCGATGGCGTACAGCACTCGACTCTTGAGGGTGTCGTTGCCGCCGTTGGCCACCTTCTCCTTGCCGATGACGTTCGCCAGCTTCAGGCCGAGCTTGAAGAACTGGCTCTTGAACCAGGTGGCGTCCTTGCCCCGGATGAACACCGCAGCATGGAGCCGCTCCCAGATGCGGGGGACCGCGAAGAAGATGGTGGGCTGGATCTCCCGCAGGTTGAGGGTGACGGTGTCGATCGACTCGGCGAAGTTGAGCGACGGCCCGGCCCCCACGAGCGTCCAGGTGGAGAAGATGCGCTCGGCCACGTGGCAGAGCGGGAGGTACGTGACGATGAGATCCTTGGGGTTGGGACCCTTGCCGTCGGGCACCCGCGAGGTCTCGTTGATGATCTTGTCGATGGCGAAGTCGACGTTGGAATTCGCCAGCATGGCGCCCTTGGGCGGACCGGTGGTGCCGGAGGTGTACACCAGCGTCATGATGTCGTCGGATTGGGCGTCGGCCATCCGCTGCGCCACGGCCCCCGCATTCTCCGCTCGGTGGGTCCGACCCAACTCGAGGAAATCGTCCCAGTACATGAGGCGGGGGTCGGTGTAGTCGCCGAAGCCACGGGGCTCGACATAGAGGATCTTCTCGATGCAGGAGGCGGTCTGGGGGTCCACCTCGAGCACCTTGTCGGCCTGCTCCTGGTCCTCGGCGAAGAAGACCTTGGGGGTGCAGTCGCCCACCAAGTACTCGACTTCCGCCGTCGGGTTGGTCGGGTAGAGCCCGACGGTGACGCCACGGACCGCAACGGTGGCGAGATCGAGAATCACCCACTCGGGGCGGTCCTCGGAGTGGATGGTGACGCGGTCACCGACATCGACGCCGAGGGCGAGGAGTCCATGGGCGGCGGTCTCGATCAGATCCCAGGTCCGTTCCCAGGAGTATTCGTGCCAGATCCCGAAGTCCTTCTCGCGCATTGCGATCTGCTGCGGCGCGGTGTCGGCCCAGTGCTTGGCACGGGATGCGACCGTGGTTGCGCCGATGCGCGCGGCGGGCGGCTTCTCCAGCGTGGTGGCCATACCTGTTGTTCTCCCCCAGGATCCTGCGCGGTCAGGCTCGTGCACCCTAGGGACAGCACCTCAGGTCGTCAAGGCTTTGATGATCCAATGTCTGAACGATCTTAGGCGCCACCCGTCCCCTGGTGCGCGGGCGACAGCTTGGGTCACCGCGCACGCAGTTTGCAAGCCGGACCGGTGTGTCACTCTGGGCAGTTGTTCGGATCCGCGTGACCTCGTCCCCGGTCCAGCGGCGGCCGG
>CAYFLT010000028.1:0-17637 GCA_964344055.1 uncultured Candidatus Nemicrothrix sp. | reverse complement strand
GGTGCCGACCGAGCGCTCCCCGGCCCGCACCCTTCTCACCGACGCGCCGTTCCGTCGATTCATGGCCGCGTCCACCTTCACCTCGCTCGCCTTCGGAACCACCCGCTTCACGTTCGTGTGGGCGATGGGCGATCTCACGGACTGGGAGCCGGCACTCGGCCTCCTGGGAGTCAGCCTGGGGGTACCGGCCCTGCTCTTCTCGGCCCCGTTCGGCAACCTCGCCGATCGTCACGACCGACGCCGGGTGGCGGGAATGTCCACACTGGCCGTGTCGCTGTCGTGCTTGGTCGTCGGCGTGCTCCTGGCCACCGATTCGTTGAACCCGGTGAGCCTCGGCGTCGCGGCCTTCCTCCTGTCCATCCCCCTGGCCGGGGTGCAACCGGCAATGCAGGCAATGGTGCCCAACCTCGCCGAACGCGAACACCTCATGAACGCCGTGGCGCTCCAGAATCTCTCGATGATGGGGTCGATGGTCGTCGGCGCCTTTGTCGGCGGTGCTGCCATCACCATTGCGGGTACCGAAGCAGCGTTTCTCATCATGGCGGCGATCAGTGTCCTGGCCGCCCTCCAGATCCTCAGCCTGCCGGCAGTCGCGGGCCGGATCGGCAACGAAGAGGCAGCCGCCGCCGGGGAACCCGACGCCGTCGACCTGAAAGAGGGGCTCGCCCACGCCCGCCGCGATCCCATCGTCGGCACGATCCTGTTGATGGGGACCTGCCTCGGCCTCGGCAGCTCGACCGCGTTCCTCTTCCTTCCCGAACTGGCCCGCGACGAACTCGACGCAACCGCCTTCGCGGCCGGCCTTCTCAACGCCAGCATGTCATTGGGCCTCATCATCACCGCCGGCTTTCTGGCCTCCCGGGTCCACCTCCGGCGGCCGATCCGGCTCATGGCGATCGTCTTCGCCACCATCGCCGGGCCCGGCTTGATGGCGATCGGCCTGTCGCCGGTCTACACGGTGGCGCTGCTCACCACCTTCGGCTGGGGCATGGGCGGCGGAATCGTCATGACCCTGCAGCGGACCACACTCCAGCAGCGCACCCCCGATCGGATCATGGGCCGGATCATGGGGCTGTTCACCCTCGCCCAGTTCGGGACCTTCCCGGTCGGTGCGCTGGTCGGGTTCGCTCTTGCCGGTCCGCTCGGGATCCGGGGTGTGTTCGTGGTCTCCGGCCTCTCCATGTTCGTCGTCATCACCCTGCTGGCCATCCGGATCCTCCGCCACGAGCAGGCCGAGCACGCCGAGGCGCCGGCCGCGGTTCAGTAGCGATCCCGCTCCATCACCGTCACCCGTTGGAGGCGGCGACGAACACCCGGGTAGTCGTTCATCGCGTAGTGCTGGACCGACCGGTTGTCCCACATCACGAGCTGGCCCGGTGTCCACGAGATCCGAGCCTGGAACTCGGGGCGGATCTGGTGGGAGTAGAGGAAGGAGAGAACTGCGCTGCTCTCCGCCGGGTCGAGCTCCTCGATGCGGACCACGAACGCCGGATTCACGAACAACGACCGGCGCCCCGTTCTCGGATGAAACCGAACCACAGGGTGAGTGGCGCCGGTGGCCGGCGTGTCCTCCATGTCCGGATAGACGTGACGAGCGGTGAGGCCGTCGAGGAACCGGCGCATCGGCTCACTGAGTGCGTCGTAGGCCGCGAACTGGTCGGCAAAGAGGGTGTCGCCACCGACGTCGGGCACTTCGTGGCTGTAGAGCAGCGACACCGAGGACGGCGGATCCAGGAAGCTGATGTCGGCGTGCCAGTACTCGCCGCCGAACGTCACTCGGTCATCCGGCTCCTTCAGGACCTCGAGAATCGCCGGGTGCTCGGGGATCGCGTCGAGGAAGGGATGGATGAGGGGCTCGCCGTAGTGGGTACCGAGCTCGATGTGACGGTCCGGCGTGAGTGACTGACCCGGAAGGGCGAGCACGTGGTGTTCGGCCAGCAGGTCGCCGAGCGCGTCGAGTTCGGCGGGGTCCGTGGCGGAGAGGTCGACCCCTTCGACCCGCGCGCCGAGCGTCGGTGTAATCCGCGTGACGGTCCAACTCATCGCCGCGCGAATCTAGTGGTCCACCCTGCGGACCTTCGACCCCACCCCATGGCCTGTCCCGGCAGGCATGCTGAACATGATGAGCGACCGAGCGCACCCGTCGCTCCGGTTCCTCGGGGCCACCCGCACCGTCACCGGCAGCCGCTTCCTGATCGAGTCCGATGGTCATCGCGTCCTCGTCGACTCGGGGCTGTTTCAGGGGCTGAAGGAGCATCGTCAGCGGAACTGGGCGGCGTTCCCGGTCCCTCCGTCCGAGATCGACGCCGTCGTGTTGACCCACGCCCACATCGATCACAGCGGCTACCTCCCGGCCCTGGTTCGCGATGGATTCCGCGGTCCGGTGATCACCACTCCCGACACGAGTGATCTGTGCCGGATCCTCCTCACCGACTCGGCCCATCTGCAGGAGGAAGAGGCCCGCTACGCGAACAAGGTCGGCTACAGCAAGCATTCACCCGCGCTTCCCCTGTACACGAAGGACGACGCGGCCGAGGCCCTGACCCTGTTCACGCCACAAGCATTCGACACGACAGTGGAAGTCGTACCGGGCATCTCGGTGGAGTTGCGGTGGGCCGGCCACATCCTCTGGAGTGCCTCGGTCCTGGTGACCCTGGCCTCCCCCTCCGGAGACCACCGGGTGTTCGTCTCGGGTGACGTCGGCCGCCCAACCCATCCGATCCTCGTGCCTCCGACCCCTCCCCCGGCCGCCGACACGTTCCTGGTGGAGTCGACCTACGGAGACCGTTTCCATCCCGACCCGGACGCGGACCTCGAACGCCTCGCCGAGATCGTCAGCGACACCGCGGAACGGGGTGGAATGGTGCTCATCCCGGCGTTTGCAGTCGACCGCACAGAGGTCGTACTCGAGGCACTGCACCGGCTCGAAGCCCAGGAACGAATCCCTCGGCTGCCCATCTTCGTCGACAGCCCGATGGCCCTCGACGTGCTGGGCCTCTACCGACGCGCGCTTCGTTCTGAGCACTTCGGAATCCGACCCGGCGTCGCCGCGTCCGACGTCTTCGACCTCAGTCGGGTCGCCGAGTGCCGCACGGTCGAGGACTCGATGAAGCTCGCCGGCCTCGCCTACCCGTCGATCATCATCTCGGCCTCGGGCATGGCGACCGGTGGACGAGTGCTCCACCATCTCAAGCGACTCCTGCCCGATCCGAAGAACGCGGTGGTGCTGAGCGGTTTCCAGGCCGAAGGCACGCGTGGTCGACGCCTTGCCGATGGCGAGCAGGCGGTGAAGATGTTCGGCCGCTACGTGCCGGTGCGGGCCCAGGTCGAGCAGCTCGAGAGCTTCTCGGTCCACGCCGGAGTGGACGAGCTCGAGGATTGGCTGGCCTCCACGCCGTCGGCGCCGGACCTAACGTATGTGGTGCACGGCTCAGAGGATGCGAGTGCCGCCATGCGCGACATGATCACCGATCGACTCGGATGGCCCGCAGTGGTGCCGTGGCCGATGGAGCGGGTGCTGCTCGACTGATGTCGCCGCTCCCCACGCCGTACGCCTCGAGCACTGCCGACGTCGTCGCCGAACTCCGAGCCGATCCGGCCAACGGTCTGACCGACGAGGAGGCGGCCCGGAGACTGGCCGTGGACGGTCCAAACGAGCTCAGCCAGGAGGAGTCGCCCGGCTGGTTCCGCCGGATCGCGGTGCAGTTCCGCGATCCCCTCGTCCTGTTGTTGCTCGCCGCGATCGTCATCTCGCTCATCGCCTGGGTACTCGAGGACGAGGGCGGTGTGCCGTTCGACGCGGTGGCGATTGCGGTGATCGTCGTCCTCAACGCCGCCATCGGGGCCGTCCAGGAGGAACGGGCCGAGCGGGCCGTCGCGGCGCTCGCGGAGATGGCCGCGGCCCAGGCCACCGTGGTCCGCGGCGGCCGGATCGTTCGGATCCCGACCCGCCAGGTCGTCGTCGGCGACACCGTCGTCATCGAGGAAGGCGATGCGATCCCGGCCGACGCGCGGGTCATCGAGGAGAGCACCCTCCGGGTGTCGGAGGCCTCCCTCACCGGTGAGAGCGAGGCTGTCCCCAAGCACGCCGAACCCGTGGGGGTGGATGCGGCGCTCGCCGATCGCCACTCGATGGTGTTCTCCGGGACTGCAGCGGTGTCTGGCCATGCTCGAGTCGTGGTCACGGCCACCGGGATGGACACCGAGGTGGGCCACATCGCCACCCTGCTCGGGGAGACCGAGCGCCTGCCCACACCACTCGAGCGCGAGATTGCCCGGGTCGGCAAGGTGCTCGGAGTGGCGGTCATCGCGATCGCGGTCGTCGTCGTCATCGTCACGGTGTTGGCTTCCGACATCGAGTCAGCCAGTGATCTGGTCGAGGTGCTCCTCATCGGTGTGTCGCTGGCGGTGGCCGCGGTGCCTGAAGGATTGCCAGCGGTCTTGTCGATCGTGCTGGCGATCGGCGTCCAGCGGATGGCCAGCCGACACGCTCTGGTGAAGCGACTCGCATCGGCCGAGACGCTCGGGTCGGCATCGGTCATCTGCACCGACAAGACGGGCACGCTGACCCGCAGCGAGATGAGTGTGCGCACCGTCGTGACCGCAGACGGCATCGGCGAGGTCTCCGGGATCGGCTATGCGCCGGTGGGCGAGTTGACCTTCCGAGGTGGGCCCGATCCCGCGGCCGAGGATGCCGTGCGGGCGATGCTGCGCGCCGGAGCCACCGCATCAAACGCCCGGATCGTCGAAGAGGACGGGTACTGGTCCGCGGTCGGGGATCCGACCGAAGCGGCCATCATCGCTGCCGCTCACCGGGTGGGGTTGTCAGAGGGTGACTTCCGATCGGTCGAGCGGGTCGGTGAGGTTCCGTTCAGCAGCGACCGCAAGCGGATGAGCGTCGCCATCATGTCGGGCGACGGCCACCGCGAGCACCTCATCAAGGGTGCGCCGGACGTCATCCTCGACCGGTGCGACTCCGAGCACACGTCGGCCGGACGCGAACCGCTCAGCGCGACGCGGCGGCGTTGGTGGTCCGAACAGATCGACGGGCTGGCCGACCAGGCGATGCGAACGCTGGCCGTCGCCCGTGACGGTTTCGACGGCGACGACCTCACCGAAGCCGACGAGAACGATCTCGAGCTGCTGGGGGTGGTCGGGATCATCGACCCGCCGCGCCGGGAGGCCGGGCCCGCGGTGGCGGCGTCGCGCGCCGCTGGGATCCGGGTCGTCATGATCACCGGCGACCACCCGCGCACCGCCGCCCAGATCGGAATGGAGGTCGGGATCGACGCCGGACCGGGCGGGGTGGTCACCGGAACCGCGATCGGGGCCGCCGACGACGACGAACTCGCCACGATGGCACGCGACACCAACGTGTTCGCCCGCGTGGCGCCAGCCCACAAGCTGCGGCTCGTCGACGCTCTCCAGGACCAGGGCCACGTGGTGGCGATGACCGGTGACGGGGTCAACGACGCACCGGCCCTGAAGGCCGCCGACATCGGTACTGCCATGGGGGTGGCCGGTACCGACGTCGCCCGCGAAGCCGCCGACATGGTGCTGACCGACGACAACTTCGCCACCATCACCGCTGCCGTGGCCGAGGGGCGGGCGATCTTCCACAACATCCGGAGCTTCCTGCGCTACCTGCTGTCGTCGAACATCGGCGAGGTGTTCACGATGTTCTTCGGCGTCGTGCTCGCCGGTGTGCTCGGCCTCGACCCTGCGATCGTGGCGCCGCTCACCGCCACCCAGATCCTCTGGATCAATCTCCTGACCGACACGGGTCCCGCGCTGGCGCTCGGCGTCGATCCCGGCGAGGACGAGCTGATGACCCGGCCGCCCCGACGCGTCGACAGCCGCGTGATCGACGCCACCATGCAGCGGGGCATCGCGTTGACGGGGGCCACGATGGCAGTGGTCACGTTGGCAATGCTCGACGCCAAGCTGCCAGGCGGCCTGATCGAGGGGTCGAGCGATCTCGAAACGGCGCGCACGGCAGCGTTCACCGTCCTGGTGCTGGCGCAGCTGTTCAACTGCTTCAATGCCCGATCGGACCTGAGCAGCGCCTTCCATCAGTGGGCTGCCAACCGCTGGCTGCTCGTCGCGGTGGCGGGCTCGTTCGGCCTCCAGCTGGTGGTCGTCTACCTGCCTGCCCTTCAGGAGGCCTTCGGCACCGCGCCGCTCTCCCTGGGCGACTGGATCTGGGCCACTGTCCTCGCCAGCGCCGTCCTGTGGGTCAGCGAGCTCCGCAAACTCCTCCGCCGTGTCTCCGGCGCACCCTCGAGCACACCGGGCTCGGATTCCACGTGAAGCTGCGCATGAGCGACACCGAGGGTCGCGAACTCGCGGCGAGTCAGAGCAACACCGCGAAGAACCCGAGGTAGAGGCCAACGAGGATGGTGCCGGTTCGCCAGTCGTGTTCCTTGATGCGGGCCAGGATCAGGACGACGATCGCTACAGCCACGAGGGAGGCGATGACGGCGGGACGCACCTCGTCGACGGTGATGTCGGTCGGTGCGATGAGCGGGCCGATCCCCACCGACAGCGCTGAGTCGACGAACGACGAACCGACCACATCGCCGATCGCGAGCGCCACCGCGCCGCGCCGAACGGCGGTGATGTCGAACACGAGCTCGGGAAGCGACGTGCCGAAGGAGGCCAGGAAGAAGCTGACGAGGAATTCGGGGGCATCGATCTCTTCGGCGAACTCGACGATCGCCCACAGGGCCACGATGGCGGCACCACCGACGACGCCAAGCGCCGCCAACGCCCTCGCCGCATGGCCGAGTCGCCCGGAGGAAGGTTCGGCGATCGTGAGCTGCTGATCCTGGGCGGCGCGGTCGTAGACGGTCTTCGATCCGATCACCCAGATACCGATGAGCACGGCCGCGTCGAGGCGGCCGATGTGACCGTCACCCACGAACGCGAGCACTACCGCCATCGAGGCGACGGTCCAGAGCCCGGCGGCCACGATCCCCTTCCGGGGCACCACCATCGCACCCGCGATGATCGGGAGAAGGCCGAGCACGAGCGTCATCTGGGTCGCGGCCGATCCGACGGCGTTGCCGACCATGACGTCGCCGTGGTCGGTCAGCGATGCCACGATCGAGTTGGCGATCTCGGGGAGGTCGGTACCGAGCGCCAGGAGAGTGATGCCGATGAAGAACGGCGGCAGGTTGCTCCCGGCCGCAAGTGCAGACGCGGACGCGACCGCGCGCTGGCTGGCCACCACCATGACGGCGAACCCCACCGCCATGACCAAGAGAAAGACGACGACCATCCACCCCCATCCTCTCGCCACGACGCCACAGACACCAAGGTCAAACGGGGGGACAGGCACCCGTTTGACCTTTGGGTCACGGACGTGGACCAGACTGGCAGGGTGCGAACCCAGTACCACTTCTGGCCCGGCACCCGCGGCAAGGACGCGTGGGACGTCCAGCGGCTCATCGCACTCTCCGCTGACCTACCAGTCGAAACGGTTCGACTCGACGAGATCGGCGAGGTCGACTCCGTCTACTGGTTCGACGGCACGACCTACCCGGCCACGGTTCGAGCGGTGATCGAGCACTGCCGACTCATCGCCGAAGTGGACCTGACACATCCGATCATCCTCGGCCCCGACGGACGCGTGATGGACGGGATGCACCGCATCGCCCGATCGATCCTCGACGGGCACGACTCCATCCAGGCACGCCGGTTCATCGACCTTCCCCCACCAGACTTCCGCGACGTGAACGACCCGACCGAGCTGCCCTACTAGTCGAGAGGGCGAATCGCAGCGCCCCGGCATCAACCACAGATTCCTGCACCTCCAGGAGCTCGCCGGCGGACACGAAGGAAGCCTCAGGTCGACGACCCAGACGGGGTGATCTAGAAACGGTGGCATGGTCGAAGGATCCGCAAGTGTCGTCATCGATCGTCCGGTCGCGGAAGTGTTCGCAGCTGTGAGCGACATCACCCGCATGGGCGAGTGGAGCCCGGAGTGCTTGTCCGGGCGTTGGGTCGCTCCGGCCGACGGCCCGGCGGTGGGCGCGAAGTTCGAGGGTGACAACGAGGCCAAGCTCGGGCCGATCTCTCTTAAGAAGTGGACGACCACGTCGGAGGTCACCGAGTTCGAGCCGGACGAGGTCTTCGAGTTCTCGACCGAGGGCCACACGACCTGGCGCTATGAGTTCCGGGAGAAGGACGGCTCGACCGCTGTCACCGAGTCGTTCAGCTATCCCCAGTACGTCGGACTCCAGAAGTTCCTCTACGTCACCTTGGCTCGACGCGACAAGGGCATGGTGACGGCAATCGAGCGCACGCTTCACCGGATGAAGGACATCCTCGAGGCCTGAGGTCAAACGGGTGCCTGTCCCCCAGCGTTTGACCTGGTGATGGAGAAGCTGGGGTAGCCGGCGGCGGCTTCTTCTTCACAGCGCTCGCGGTAGAGGGGAAGGCCGCCGCCATAGAGAAGGAGTCGCGGCGGGTTGTCGAGGTTGCGGTTGATCCCGTTGAACCACGAATCGGTCTTCGACAAGAGGAGACGATCGACGGTCTCCTGGGAGTGGTCGGTCCAAGCGTCCGCCGCGAACGCATTCGCCTCGATCCGGGCCGGTCCGTCCTCGGTAGCACCGGCGATCAGGTCCGTCAGAAAGTCGACGTTCTGTTCGATGCAGCGGGGCATGTTGCAGAACGTGGCGACGCTGAGCGGGCCCACCAGCGTGAACAGGTTCGGGAATCCCGGCGTCGCCATGCCGTAGAGGGTGTGAGGGCCACCCGCCCAGGCCTCCTTCAACGTGTGGCCATCGACCCCTTCGAAGCGGATCCGTTCGAATGCGCCCGTCACGGCGTCGAAACCGGTCGCGTAGATGAGGAGGTCGAGCTCGTGATGGCCGGCGGTCGTCTCCAGCCCGGTCGGAGTGATCCGCTGGATCGGGTCCTCCATCACGTCGACCAGTTCGACATTGTCCTGGTTGTACGCCTCGTAGTACCCCGTCTCCATGGGGACCCGGCGAGTGCCGAACCCGTGGTCTGTCGGGATCAGCTTCTCGACCACCTCCGGATCATCTACGCGCTCCCGGATCTTGGCGGCGACGAATTCGCTCAGCAGATCGTTGGCCTTCTCGAGGACGAGCACGTCCTTGTAGTTGCCCACCCAGATCCCGAACCCAGGCTCGGCGTACCGCTGCTCCCAGAAGGCGAGCCGCTCCTCATCGGAAGTCATCAGTGCGTAGGCGTCGACGGCACCGTGGACGAATCCGCTGTGGGTCTGGTTGCAGTGGTCGAAGATCTCGTGCTGGGTGCGCCGGATCTCCACCTGTTCCTCGTCGGTGATCGGTCGGTTGTGGAGCGGGGCGCACCAATTTGGCCGTCGCTGGAACACGGTGAGATGGCCCGCCGTCTTGGCCACCTCCTGGATCACCTGCACACCGGTCGCTCCGGTGCCGATCACACCGACCCGCTTGCCCTCGAACGACACGGGCTCGTGAGGCCACAGTCCCGTGTGGTACGCCTCGCCCCGAAAGTCCTCCACCCCGTCGATCGAGGGCATGACCGGGGCAGAGAGCGGACCGACCGCAGCGAACAGGTACGTCGCCGTCACAGTGAAGCCGTCGTCGCAGTCCACGCTCCACCCACCGGCCGTCTCATCCCACGCCGCAGCGGTCACGCGGGTGCCGAATCGGATGTCGCGGCGCAGATCGAACTTGTCGGCCACGAACTGGAGATAGCGCAGGGTCTCGGGCTGGGCCGCGAAGTGCTCGGACCAGTTCCACTCGTCGAGCAGCTCATCGGAGAAGGAATAGGTGTAGGAGTAGCTCTCGCTGTCGAAGCGGGCACCCGGGTATCGGTTCCAGTACCACGTTCCGCCGACATCGGAACCGGCCTCGAGCACGACGGCCGTCATACCGATCTCGCGCAGACGGTGGAGCTGATAGAGCCCGGATACTCCTGCGCCGATCACCACGGCGTCGTAGCCGGACGGCAAGTCGCTCGCCATGGAACAACCCTATTCATCCCGAGGCCCGTGGTCCCAAGCCGCCCGACCCATCCGAAGCGAACCGTTCCGTAGCAGGCCGAAACGAGAGGGTCCCCGGCTCTGTGCACAGAACCGGGGACCGATCACGCCAAACCCGCCCTGGCGATCACGTTGCCTATCGTGCGCCGTTGCGGAGAGTCGTTCTGCGTACCAGTGCTCACAACTCGGAGAAACTCCGATCGGCAGTGGCGCGAAGATGAGCCGATGAGCACTCCGACCGACCTCCTGATCGCCGGTAGTTGGCGACCGGCAACATCCGACGACGCATTCACGGTCACCAACCCCGCGACGGGTGAGACGGTGGCCGATGTGGGAGTGGCGTCAGCGGAGGACGTCGACTCCGCTGCGGCTGCTGCTCGAGCCGCGGCCCCGGCCCTGGCCGAGCTCACCGAGTTCGAACGCGCCGAACTCCTCCACGCGGTCGCCGACATCCTCGACGGTCGAGCCGAGGAGCTCGCGGTCCAGATGACCGCCGAGTCCGGCAAGCCGTTGGCCGCCGAGACCCGGGACGAACTCGAGGAGGTCGCAGAGATCTTCCGACTTGCGGCCGAGGAGACCAAGCGCATCGAGACGTCGGTGATGCCGAGCATCGAGTCGACCAAGCTCGTCTTCACCCATCGCAGACCGGTCGGCGTCTATGCCCTCCTCACTCCGTTCAACTTCCCGATGAACATCCCTGCGGAGCTCGCGGCCGCGGCGCTCGGTGGAGGGAATCCGGTGATCCTGAAGCCCAGCGAACACGCCCCCCTGTCCGGCGCGGCGATGGCCGCCGCGATCGTCGATGCCGGATTCCCTTCCGGAGCGGTCAATGTGGTGCACGGAGGCGGAGGCGTCGGGGCCCGGCTGGTCGGGCATCCGGCGGTCGACGGAGTCGGTTTCGTCGGTTCGAACCAGACGGCCGAGGCGATCGTCCGTACCGCCGGACTGAAGCGGACGCTCATCGAGGCCTCCGGCAATGGTCCCCAGATCGTGTGTGCGGACGGTGACCTCGAACGGGCCGCGGAGGCCGCCGTCTACGGCGCCACATTCGTCGCCGGGCAGTGCTGTGTCGCCACCGAACGGCTCCTGGTCGAGGAGACGATTCATGACGAGTTCCTGTCCCTGGTGCTCGCCGCGGCTTCTGAGCCGACACTCGGTGACCCGATGGACGACGCCACCAGCTTCGGCCCGGTGAACAACGAGACTGTGGCCGCACGGATGGACGCCCATGTCGCCGACGCGCTCGACCGCGGCGCCACCCTCCACCTCGGTGGCAGCCGGAGCCGGGATTTCGCGACGGAACTCTTCTGGCCCCTCACCGTCCTCGACGGAGTCACTCCTGACATGGCGGCCTTCCGAGAGGAGACGTTCGGCCCGATCCTGCCCATCACGACGTTCTCCGACGATGCCGAGGCGATCGCCCTGGCCAACGACTCCGACCTCGGACTCCAGGCGGCGGTCTTCACCGGGTCACTGAGCCGCGCCCACCGCTACATCGACCAGCTCCGAACGGGGACCGTCCTCGTCAACGAGTCCACCAACTTCTGGGAACAGCATCCTCCATTCGGGGGAGCCGGCGGGACCCGGACCGGCTGGGGACGTATCGGCGGGAAGTACACGCTCCACGACATGACCGACCTCCGGACCGCGGTGCTCGACGTGCGATGAATCCCGCCCCCCACCTCACATAAATCCAAGGATCAGCTCCTCAACCTTTCTAAACTCGTCTCGAGTGTCCTCTCTCGAGTAACACAAGTATCTCTCGATTATCCTTTTTCAATCTCGGAGATTGGAAGGTTTCGTCGTGGCGCATGAACTGGTCGCCATCGAGTGGCAAGGCCGGCAGTTGGACGCGTTCGTGCCGGGCCCGCTCTCGGCGCTTCCCCCGCTGGACGCCGCGGCGACCGTCCACGCCGCACGGGCTGAAGGGGCCCTGACCGGCGCCGTTCCCCTCTTCGACCACCTCGACGGAGTGGCCCCGTTGCTGCTTCGGACCGAGAGCACGGCGTCGAGCCGGGTTGCCGCGGTGAGCGCCCCAGTCGATCTCGCCGCCGTGGCCGACCTCGATCGATCGGTCCCCGATCACGCCGTCGAAGTCGCCGACAACCTCCGTGCCCTCGAAAGGGCACTGGAGTACGACGGGGCCCTCACCCCGTATGAGCTGAGGTACTGGCATCGCGTCCTCATGGCCGCCACTGATCTCGATGACGAGTTGAAGGGCCGTTGGCGCAATGGACCGGGCTGGGTGGGTGGCTCGTCTCCGGATCGCGCCAGCCACGTCGCCGCGCCCCACGATCACATTCCCGCCCTCATCGACGACCTCGTCGACTACGTCAACGAACCTCGACACGATCCGATCACCGCCACCGCCCTGGTCCACGCCCAGTTCGAGGCGATCCGCCCTTTTGCGGATGGCAACGGTCGGGTCGGGCGGCTTCTCATCGCACGGATGCTGCGCCGCCATCTCGACCTCGCCGTCCCACCCCCGATCTCCCGCACCGTCCTCCACGACCTCGGCGGCTACCTGTCCGGCCTCGCCGAGTACAACAGCGCCGGCCCCGATTCCTGGGTCCAGTGGTTCGCCCTTGCGTTGGAACGGGCTGCCACCACCGCGACCGGGATCCTCACCGCGGTCGCCGACCAGGTCTCGACATGGCCTGATCGGCTCGACGGGGTCCGCGCGGACGCCACCGCCCGCCTCCTCGTCCCTCACCTCCCCCGAGTCCTCACCCCCAACGTGGCCGCCGTCGTCGAGCTGCTGGAGGTCAGCCCGCCAACCGCTCGGGCGGCCCTGGAGACCCTCGCCGGCCGCGGCATCCTTCGTCCGGTCGACCTCCCGACGGGCGGCCGCTCCGGCCGCCCAGCTCACTGGTGGGTGGCCGGCGAGCTGCTCGACCTCCTCACCGTCGACCTCTCCTGACCAGGGGCGCACTATCGGCGGTCGATCTCGTCCTCGACCTCGGTGAGGAGCGCGTTGAGGTTTCGGATCAGGGCGCGAAGCTCGGCTTCGACCCGGCGAAGACGCTCCTCACTCGCCGTTGCGCCAGGAGTCCAACTCGTCCATTGAGCCGCCATCGCCGCCCAAGTGCCGAGGTGATTCAACGGGTCGGCGGCTGCAGTTCTCGGCTCCCCAGGCCGGACGAGGGCCTCGAGGTCATCGAGATCGATGCGTCTCTGGTTCCCAGCCGTACGGGTGTGGACGAGGCGTCCGCTGTCGCACCACCGCCGGATCGTGTCGCCATCGACTCCGGCCACCCGCGCCGCCTCCCGGACGGCGACCTTCTCCCCCACCGGTTCCTCCTTTCTCAGAGATAACCCTAGAATACTACCGCAAACTTACGTACTACCTACTGCTGGAGACGAGCGCCCCTCGGGTCGTGATCAGGTCGTCGTCTGGCGCTGAGCACCCCCCTGGCGTGTAAGGTCCGGCGCCGTGAGCACCTACCCCCAGCCTTCGTTCGTCCCACCCCCCGGCGCCTGCCAGATCCTGCTCGTGCGCCATGGCCAGTCCGAGGCTTTCGTCGATGGCCAACCGTTCGACCTGGTCGACGGACACGGCGACCCGCACCTCTCCCCGCGCGGCCGATGGCAGGCCGAACGAGTCGGCAACCGGCTCGCGGACGAATCCATCGACGCCATCTATGTCAGCTCGCTCACCCGCACCCACCAGACGGCGGCGCCGATCGCCGCCCACCACGGACTCGAACCTCGCGTGGAGCGTGACCTCCGAGAGGTGTACCTCGGTGAGTGGGAGGGCGGCATGCTCCGGAAACACTCGGCCGAGGACCATCCGATCGCACTCGAGATGCGGCGCACGGGCGACTACGGCACGATCCCGGGGGCGGAGTCCAACGAACAGCTGCGGCAGCGAACGGTCTCGGTCATCGAGCGTGTCTCCGACTCCCATCCCGACCAGTTCGTGGTGGTCGTCTGTCATGGCGGGGTGATCGGCGCCCTTCTCGGTCATGCCACCGGCCAACCCTTGTGGGTATTCGGCGGTTCACGCAACGCCGCGTTCTCCCACCTCGTCGTCACACCCGAGCGTTGGATCGTGCGGTCCTTCAACGACGCCTCCCACGTCGGCACCCTCACCATCGACCAAGACCCCAACTAGGGCACCCGCCCCCACCGCGACTACGAAGGCACGGTGGAGGAGAGGACACGGTGGAGGAGCTGACCGACGAACCGGAGGTTTCCCGCCGGGCTTGGTTGGCGCTGACCGTCCTGGCCGGCGCGTTCGGCATCGTGTCCATCAGCTTGAGCGTGATGAACGTCGCGTTCGACGCGCTGGCCGACGAGTTCACCGGCACATCGGAGGCAACCCTCGGGTGGGTCATCACCGGGTACACCACCATCACCGCCGCCCTGCTCATACCGGCGGGACGGTTCGCCGACAGCTTCGGGCGGCGGCGGATCTTCCAACTCGGACTCGCCATCTACATGCTCGGCTCGGTCATCGGCGGACTCGGTTGGTCACCTGCTGCGGTGATCATCGGGCGGCTCGGCCAGGGCGCAGGAGCGGCGCTGGTCACCCCCACGACGCTGGCCCTCCTACTCGGAGTGTTCCCGGCCCGGATGCGGTCGACAGTGATCGGCATCTGGGGGTCGGTGGGAGCGGTGGCCGCCGCCGGAGGGCCCGCACTGGGCGGTTTCGTCGTCGACGAACTGGGTTGGCGGTGGGTGTTCTGGCTGAACATCCCGCTCTGTGTGCTCGCGATGGTCGCCGCGGTCGCATGGCTCGACGAGCACGTGGCCGAGGACGCCGAAGGCTCACCGGACCCGGTCGGGATCGCGGTGAGCGCAGCCGCAATCGGCCTGCTCGCTCTCGGGCTCACCCAGAGCGGTGAATGGGGCTGGTCGGATCCGCGGACGATCGCGGCCCTCGTTTCGGGACCGGTTCTCGCTACATGGCTCGCAGTGCGATCCGCCCACCACCCGGTGCCGGTCATCGACCTCGACCTGTTCCGGCTCCGCTCGTTCAGCCTCAGCAACATCGTGACGGTCATCTTCAACGCGGCCTTCTCCGCAATGGTGCTCAACAACGTCCTGTTCCTGATCCGGGTCTGGGACTACACCGCGACGGGTGCCGGATTCGCCATCACCCCGAGCCCGCTGAGCGCGGCCGTCACCGCGAACGTCTCGGGCCGCCTGGCCGACCGATTCGGGGCTCGCACGATGATCCTTCCCGGGATCGCGATGGTGACTGCCGGCCTGCTCTTCCTCACCTTCGGGATCGGCACCGAGCCGACCTACTGGTCTCGCTGGTTCCCCGCCGCGCTCTGCTTCGGCAGCGGCGTCGGCATGGTGTTCGCCAACCTGTCGAGCATCGCCGTTTCCGACGTGCCTGCAGCCAGGTTCGCGGTGGCCGGCGCGGCGAACAGCGCCTTTCGCTCGGTCGGAACGGCGCTCGGCCCCGCGCTCGTGATCGGGATGGTCGGCGGAGCCACCGGCGTCGAGTCGACCGACCGATTCGATGCGGTTTGGCTGATCGCCGCCGCGGTGGCCGCCACGTCGTTCATTCTGGCGATCCGTCTCCCGGACGATGTCGCGAACCGGTGACCTGCGGCTGCACGATCGTCTGGCGGAACTAGGATCGCGTGTGGACCGATGACCAGATCCACCTATCGCCACACCCAGGTCGGGAAGCTCTGGCTCTTCGGCGTCGTCTACGCAGTGGTCGTCCTGGTGATCACGGTCGTGGCCGCCACCGTCGACGACTTCGCGTTGATCGGCTTCGTGACCGCGCTGGTCGGCGCGGTCGTGGTCGTGATCGTCATCGGGATCTTCTCCCGCTTGACCGTCACCGTCGACGGCGAAGAGGTGAAGGTGGCATTCGGGGCCGGCTGGCCACGCAAGCGCATTTCGCGACCCGACATCGTCGATCACCGACCAGTGCGGAACAGCTGGCTCCTCGGCTTCGGCATTCGGTGGTTCAAGGGCGGGCGGCTGTGGAACGTGTGGGGCCTCGACGCAGTCGAGTTGGACCTGACCAACGGCAAGAAGTTCCGTATCGGAACCGACGAGCCCAAGAAGCTCGGCGCCGCCCTGAGCGATGCGCCCTCAGGACGCCGCCGCTAGGACTCGAGCCGGCGAACGAACTCGTCGAACTCCCCGTCGTCGATCTCGACGACCTCGGAGTCGTTGGGGAACGTGCGGCCGGCCACATCGGACCGGAACGCGGTGAGCGCCCGCTCGCGTTCGACGCGGATCTGTTCGTGGAGTGAGGACAGATCTCCGTAGACCCGAGCGTGGCGTGGCCGGCGCGGTCCTTCACCACAGATGTCGCTGGTGAAGAGGAACATCACGTCGGCGTGGGGTCCCGAACCGAGCGAGATCGTGGCCAGACCGGTGCGCTGATCGATCTCTTGCATCACCTTTGCCGGGATGAGCTCACACTCGACCGCGAAGGCACCGGCGTCCTCGAGTTGCCGGAAACGGCGGCAGAGATCGGCCGCCTCGGCCGCCGTCTTGCCGACGCCGCGGACACCGCCGAACAGGGTGGACTTCTTGGGCACGAAGCCGAGGTGGCCCATGACCGGAAGGTCTTCGTGGGCCAGACGCTCGACCGACCGCATTCCTCGGGCGGTGATCACCGCATCCGCACCAGCCGAGAGGGCCTCGTAGGCCGCACCCAGGAGGTCGTCCTCGGTGACCGCTCCACCGAAATCGATGGCCGCAGTGACGAAGAGACGCGGCGAACCCTCGCGCAGGTCCGGCACGAAGTCGGCCATGCACACCAGCATCTCGATACCGGCTGCCTCGGCCGCGGCCGCCTCGTCGGCCGAGCCTGCCGTCACCTGCGCGAGCCGGGTGTCCTGACCCTTCAGCGCGACGATGTCGGCCACCGTCACCGTGCGGTCGGCGTCGTTGCCGTTGTAGTCGAGTATCCGTGGCATCCGCCCTCCCCGGGCATCGGTGATCGCTGGCGCCGAGACTACGGTCCAGGTCATGGGCATCGCATCGGGTCAGGTCGTTCTCGCCGCTGAGCCACTCGCCGAGACACTCCACTTCTTCACCAACGAACTGGAGTTCTCGCTCGAGGAGATCTGGCCGGCCGACAGTCCCCGGGTGGCGATCGTGCACGGTCACGGCATGCGGTTGCGACTCGATGGTGGCGCCGGTCCGGACAGCAGCGAACTCGTGCTGATGGTCGAGGACGGGCCGATCGACACGCCGGAGCTACTCGCTCCGAACGGCACCACGATCCGGTTCGAGCCCGCGGAGCCGAGTGTCGACGTCCCCGCGGGGACGCAGGCGCTCGTCCACTCACGAGCCGACGACACCGGCGCCGCCGGCTGGCAGGTCGGCAGGGCCGGGATGCGCTACCGCGACCTCATCCCCGACCGCGCCGGCGGACGGTTCATCGCATCACACATTCACATCCCCGATGCCGGACCGGTGCCGGACTATGTCCACTACCACCACATCCGGTTCCAGCTGATCTTCGTTCGACGTGGTTGGGTGCGCGTCGTCTATGAGGACCAGGGCGAGCCGTTCGTGATGGAGGCGGGTGACTGCGTGCTCCAGCCACCCCGGATCCGACATCGAGTGATGGAGAGTTCCGGCGACCTGGAAGTCGTCGAGATCGGCTGCCCCGCCGAGCACCGGACCTGCACCGATCCCGGACTCGAACTCCC
>CAYFLT010000027.1:46174-51496 GCA_964344055.1 uncultured Candidatus Nemicrothrix sp. | reverse complement strand
CACGCCGCGGACCAGATCGGACCACCCCACTTACACACTCCCTGCAACGGTCCCGTGTCACTGGCTGGATTAGGTTGGCAGGTGGCGAAACCGAGGAGTTGACATGTCAGAAGAGGACGAACTCATCGCAGAGATGGAGTCTTCGCTGGATGCCTGGAACGATCACGATGCCGACCGGATCTTCGATGAGGCCTATGGCGATGGCGGGATGTTCGGTTTCGGGTTCCGGGTACGCGATGCCCGAGTCGACGCATCCCCCGAACAGGCCCGCGAGGGTCTGAGAGCATTCTTCGCGTCTGTGGACTGGTATCGGATCGAAGATGTCGAGACGCAGTGCATGATCGATGGTGACGTTGCGGTCGTGTTCGGGTTCTTCACTGAGGACTTCTGCCACACGGGTATGGAGCCGGAGCGGATCCGAGTGAGGCAGAGCGGCGTGCTGCACCGCAGTGATGGGCGATGGCGGCGGGTCCGGTCGCACCGCGACGCTCAGGAGTTTGCCGACGACGGGACTTACATCCGCAACTGATCTCTCGGCCGCCCCGAGGTGCCGGTACGGGCGGGTTCGCTCGGTTGAAGGTGGGATCGAACACGTGTTCAATCACCGGGATCCCGAGTTGTCGCGGGACGAAGAGCGAGGTTTCGGCGTCGCTGGGCGCACTGGTAGGTGTCCAGCGCCCCCCGTTGTCGGTGGGTCGGTTTCAGCCGGTGAAGCCGGCGTCCTTGTGGCTGCCGTCGCAGAGGGGTTTGGTTGCCGACGCGCCGCACCGGCAGAGGGTGGTGCGGTTGCGCGTTTCAAGGGGCTGTTCGTCGGCCCTCTCGACGGGGATGTTGCCGCTGACCCAGAGGGGGCCGTCGGGGATGACGGCGATCTCGGTGGGGAGGTCGGGCTCGACGGTGGTGCCTTCGATCTCGTAGGTGAGCGCGCCCGAGGGGCAGCGTTCGATCATCGCGATGACCTGGGCCCGGGTGACGGTGTCGTCGGTCTTGTTGGTCATCTTCCACACGTTGGAGACCTGGTTGCCGCAGAAGCCGGCGTGGACGCAGATGCCGCGGTCGTCGTAGACGTCGATCCCGGTGCCGGGGTAGGCGGTGCGTCGGTCGGTGTAGGCATCGGCGGGAGCGGCTTCGGTGCCGTCGAAGTCGTTCGACGCATGGGTTCCGTCGCAGTAGGGCTTGTTGGCCGACCCACCGCAGCGGCACAGTGCGTATGCGGCTCCCTGATCGGTGACTTCATGGGTCCGCCAGGTGAGCGGCTCGCCGTGTTCGGAAACGACTGGCTCCTTCACCCGCAGCGGCACGCCGCCAGAGACCACGTAGGGCCCGTCGGGCGGGACCTTCACTCGTGCCGATTGGTCGCTCAATGTGTCATCTCCCGTTGTCTCGCGGTCGACTTGGAACCTACCCACCAAGACGTTGCACAGTCAATGATCGACTATGCAGCGATCTTGCTCGGCGTGATCCATCGGTCCGCTACGATGGTGGGATGGAGGCTCGCTCACCTGAGGGCAATCCGGAGCCGGTGGCGGCGCTGTCGCACGACAGTGTTCGCGCGTTCGGCTTCTTGCTCGAGGGGGCGCAGCGGCTGTTCGCTGCGATTGAGGCGGATCTCAAAGCTGACTCGGGCATGACGCTGTCTGAGCTCGAGGTGTTGATCCACCTCGGACAAGAGCCCGATGGGGGCCTGCGCCCACGGGACTTGGCGGACCGTTGCGTCATGTCGACGAGTGGATGCACGCGCTTGCTCGACCGCCTGGAAGAACAGCGCCTCGTCGAGCGACAGGCTCACGACGGCGACCGGCGCGGTCTCGTGGTCGTGCTCACGGTGCGTGGACGTCGATGGCTCGAGTCGGTACTTCCCGACCACTTCGCCAGTCTTCGTGCCCACTTCTGGTCCTCGTTGAGTGATCGCGAGCTTCAGCAGCTCGGCGAACTCATGGCCAAGGTCCGCGACAGCAACGCCTGACCTGCCAGTATTGCCGAGCGGGGACGCCGCACGCCGCTCGACTCGCGCGCGGCTGGTGTCTCTCAAGGAGGAGCCATGGACAGATTTCACGCTGAAGCTCTCACGCACATGCTGGTCGTCGACGACGCAGCGCTGAGTCGAGATTGGTACGTCCGGGTCTTGGACGCCGCGGTGTATGGCGAGTACGGCGGAACCTCCGTCGTCCTGGAGTTGCTCGGCAACTGGCTGCTCCTGGTGACCGGCGGTGGCCCCGGGCCCGACAAGCCGACGATCACGCTCGCCGCGCCCGCGGACCCCGACCAGGTCAGCGGTCAGATCATCTTCCGGGTCGCCGACTGTCACCAGACCTACGAACTCCTCGCCGGCCGGGGCGCCGAGTTCCTCTCCCCGCCACTGGATCGAGGGGGAGAGATCCGAGCCTTCTTCCGCGATCCGGACGGTCATCTGTTCGAGATCTCCCAGTTGACCTGAACCCTCCAACCCCGCTCGCATAGATCGCTGCACACACAGTAATTGTCTACGCAGCGAATGATTGATAGCGTGCCTCGAGCAGAACGCACCTCGGCATGCCCGAGCGTCGTCCCAACCCAGCCCAGACCATTTCTGGCACCGCCCGGAGGCACACATGGAAACCACCCAGGACGCGACCGAACTCACGTTGCCAACCGCCCGCAAGACGGCATCCGTACTGCTCGTCGCGGGTGCGATCATCTTCATGGTGGCCAATACCCTTCACCCGAGGTCCCCCGATATCGAGGTCTACGAGGAGCAGATCACTACGGTCGCCAACAGCGACCTGTGGATCGTGAACCACCTGGTCCTGCTCGGCTCGAACCTGATGATCATCATCGGGCTGATCGCCTGGGCCGCCACCCTGACCGGCGTCGCCGCCTTCTGGGGACGACTCGGCAACGCCGCCGCTCTCATGGCCGGTGGTCTCGGCTCGACGCTGTGGGCCCTCGACGGCATCACATCGAAGTTCGTTCACGACGCGTACGACGAAGCCCCGGCCGAGGAGGCATCGGTGGCGCTGCGGGTCTCGGAGATGATGGAAGAGATCGATGTGGGCCTGTTCAGCGTCTTCATCATCGTTTTCTTCGGCGTCATGTTCCTGCTCTACGGCCAAGCCGCCCGGCACACGCCGAGCCTTCCCAGCTGGACCGGTCCCATGGCCCTTGTCCTTGCGGTGGTCAGCCTGGTCCTCGGCACCGTGCAGGCCATCGACGGTCTCTCCACCCTGGTCACCAGTCAGCTCTTCGTCGTGGTCTCGAGCTTCCTCAGCATCTGGCTGATCGTCGTCGGGGTGTACCTGTGGAAGGCCCAGAGGGCCGAGACCGCGTGAGCTGAAACGAGAGTCTGATGAACACCCTGTTGTGGATGCTGCAGGGCCTTCTCGCCGCCGTCATGTTGATGGCCGGAGCCATGAAGGCGACCCAAGGCAAAGACAAGCTCCTCGCCGACCCCAAGATGGGATGGGTCGGGGACTTCTCCGACTCGACGGTCCGCACGATCGGGGCCCTGGAGGTCGCCGCCGCAGCCGGCCTCATACTCCCCTGGGCGCTCGACATCGCACCAGCGCTCACGCCCCTCGCCGGCCTCGGCGTCGCCGCGATCATGACCGGAGCTGCGCTGACCCATCGCCGCCGCGGGGAATTGCAGATGATCATCGGCAACGCCATGATCGGCGCCGTCGGAATCATCATCGCCATCGGCCGGTTCGCCGACCTGTGACAACGCCAGCCCCCGACAACGGTCCCCGGAGACGACATGACCGAACGGTTCTTCGATCGGCTCTATGACATCGACGACAACAGCACGGCCCGCGATCACTACGACCGGTTCGCAGACTCCTACGACGACGAACTCGTCGGGCACGGCTATGCCCAACCGGACCGCGTGGCCACTGCCCTCGTGGAGGCCGAGGTCTCGGTTGACGCTGCCGTCCTCGACGCAGGGTGTGGGACTGGACTCTCAGGCCGGGCACTCGCTGCTCGTGGCTATCACAACATCCACGGCGGCGACTTCTCGGACGAGATGCTCACGGTGGCCGCCGCCACCGGGGTCTATCAGTCGCTCCAGCGGGTCGATCTCAACGCGCGCCCATTCCCGGACATCCCGGCCGCCCCGTTCGGGGCCATCACCCTCGTGGGCGTGCTCGGGCACGGCCACGTAGGTGGCGAGGCGCTCTACGGCCTTGTCGACCTGCTCGTTCCGGGCGGACTGCTCGCAATCGGGGTCAACGAACTCGCCTACCCGGCGGGCCCGGTCAAGGAGGCGCTCGACAACATGACCGCCGACGGCCGCTTCACCCCACCTCAGGCCGAGCTCGGCGACCACATCCCCGGTCTCGGTAGTCGGGGCTGGGTCATAACCGCCCGTCGCCTGTGATGCGTCAGGACATTGGTACCCGGGGCGGGACGTGAACCCCCACGGAAGCTCGGCGAGCCGAACGTCCGGCGATCGATAGCCGCGGCGCCAAGACAATCGCCCGACCGCCCGATAGCCGGCAATCGCGAGCGCCTCTGGAAGGAGGACGCCATCGCCCGAGACGCTCGGTATCGCGCCCACACTCCAGGAGTGCGATCACGCCGACATGAGGTTCAAGTGGAGGTTGAGCGTTGCCGTCAGCTGTGGAGCTCGGCGGGGGTCGGCGGCTGGAAGCCGAGGATGTCTTCGATGGTGCGGCGGGTGACGTAGCGGCGCCCCCCCAGTCGGATGGAGGCGATCTCGCCTCGGGAGACAAGGTCGTAGGCGGTTGACCGGCTGAGGCCGAGCATGGTGCCTGTTTCGGTCACGGTGTAGACGAGTCGGTGCTTGTTTGGCTGCGCCATGGCTGTCCCTTCGGGGGTGGGGCCGAACCGGTCGGATCGGTTCGGCTCGGGAACCTCGATACGGGAACCGTGGGGACCTGCGTGGACGCCCATCCGGACAGTGGTCGGGCATTAGGAGGGTGGGAGTGAGATGCCGAGGAGGGTTTCGATGGTGGGTCTGGTGACGAAGCGGGTCTTACCGAGGGTGATGGTCTCGAGTTCTCCGCTGGTCGCCATGTTGTGGGCGGAGGTGCGGCTGATGCCGAGCATCTCAGCGGTTTCGGCCAGGGTGTAGACGAGGCGCCTGGTGTCTTCGCCGAGCGTTGACGGGCTCGCAACCTCTGCTGCCGGAGGTGTTGACGTCGCCGGTGTGGTTGGTTCGGACTCGACGTCGGTCGGGTCAGGGGTGGCGGTCGGTTGTGTCGAGCGCGGGTCGGGTTCGAGGAGCTGGTCCCAGGCGCCGATGGCGTGGGGGAGTGAGGGGCGAACCGCGTGTCGGTAGCCCTGGGTGGTGCGGGTGTCGACGTGGCCGGCAAGGTCGGCGAC
>CAYFLT010000027.1:43626-46164 GCA_964344055.1 uncultured Candidatus Nemicrothrix sp. | reverse complement strand
GACTTTGGTGAGGTCATCGATCTGGTCCGACACCAACGACACGAAGGAATGCCGCATCTCGTATGTCGTCCAGTTCTCGCCCAGACCAGCGTTCTTGCAGAGGCGCTGGAAGGCGTGGCGGAGGTTGCGGCGGGTCATGGGTGTGCCGTTGGAAGTGCAGAACACGAAGCCTTCGCGGTCGTGGAGTCCGAGCAGGCGCTGTTCCTCGCGGTGACGATGGAGGGCTCGGACCAGTAGGGGATGCAGGCCGATGGTGCGCTTGCCCCGCTCGGTCTTCGGTGCCGCCTGGCCGACGTACTTCGCCCCGACCTCGTGGGCTCGCTCCGCGATCTCGATGCTGGGCTGGTCACCATCGATGTCGACATAGCACCAGCGCAGGCCCGCGAGCTCGCCGGGCCGTAGGCCACACATCAGTCCGGTCATCCACATCGCGGGCCGTGGGTCGTCCGGGATCGCCTCGGTCAGGAGGTGTCGGGCCTGGTCGATGGTGAGGCTCTTGCGAGGCTTGGAGGGACGGACCTCGGGGAGTAGGACGTCGGCGGCCGGGTTGGTGGTGATGCGTCGGTGCTTGAGGCCGTGCTGGAGCGCCTGGTGCAGATAGCCCCAGTTGCGGTCGATGGTCGAGGTCGCGTAACCACTTTCGGCCATGTCGTTGAACAGTTCCTCGAGACGAGCGGTCGGGGTCTGATCGACCTTCAGCTTCCCGAGCGCGGGGATCACACTGTTGCCGAGCAACTGACGGGCATTCGCGATCGTGTTGGGCGACTTCTTGCGGGCGTGGCGAGATGCACGGGTCGGCGCGACATTGGGGCAGCCGTCGGCGAACCACGCATCGATGACCTCGGCGAACGATGTCGAGCGGGGCTGGGCCGAATCGGGTTGGTCGCCCCGATCCCGTTCTTTGAGGAGCCGGGCCAGATCCGTGCGGGCATCCTCTTTGGTCACCCGCGACACCTTGCGCCGCGAACCATCAGGGAAGGTGACCCAGGCCATCCACCGGCCCGCCTTCTCGTTCCACCGCACCGAGGGATTCCGCGCCATCCAAGCCAACTCTCGAGGTAGCTTCCGCGGACAAAAGCTACCTTTTGAGCTACCTTTTGGCAATGCTGTCAGTCGCTGGACAAATGTCCAGCGCTCTGACCTGGGGTTTTATGGTCGGGACGGCGGGATTTGAACCCACGACCCCCTGCTCCCAAAGCAGGTGCGCTACCGAGCTGCGCCACGTCCCGTTCGGGTGACGAGGCTATCGCTCAGCGGGCCCGGGGCAGACCGAGATGTCCCTCGGCCACCATGTTGCGATTGATCTCGCTGGTGCCGCCGTAGATGGTGGTGACGGGGGAGTGGCGGAGGTTTTCCTCGATGAGGCCTCCGAGGTGGGCCTCGTCGCTCTCGTGGGTGAGGAGACCCTCGGCGCCCATCATGTCGGCGAACTCGCGGCAATGTCGCTTGTAGCTCTCCGACGAGAACAGCTTGGTCATCGACCCCTCGAGGCCGAACATCACGCCCTCCGAGGCCAACGACGCGGTGTGGTAGGCGAACCCACGGCACACCTCGACGTCGATCATCGCCCGCACCAGCTTGTCTCGAACGGACGGGTCGTCGATGAGGCGGCTGCCGTCGGCTCGCTCGTTGGTGCGGGCCCAGTCGACCGCGGCGTCGATCACCGGCGGCGATGGGAACTGTCCGCCGGCAATGCCACGCTCGTACTTGAGAGCGGTCTTCATGACGGCCCAGCCACCGTCGACATCGCCGACCCGCCAGTCGTCGGACAGGCGCACGTCGTCGTAGAAGGTGGCGTTGGAGACCTCGGTCCCCATGGTGGGCACGCGGTGGATCTCGATCCCCGGAGTGTCGAGGGGGACGAGGAAGAACGTGAGTCCCTTGTGCTTGGGCACGTCCAGGTTGGTGCGGGTGAGCAGGATCACGTAGTCCGCGATGTGGGCCATCGTGGTCCACATCTTCGAGCCGTTGATGAGCCACTCGTCGCCGTCGCGAGTGGCGCGGGTCTGGGCTGCGGCGACGTCGGATCCGGACTCGGGTTCGCTGTACCCGAAGCAGCCGAGCGCGTCCCCCGACATCAGGCGGGGGACCACCTGGGTGCGGAGATGGTCGTTGCCGTGCTCGAGCAGCATGGCGGCAACGATGATCGTGGTGCCGAGCGCGTCGATCGGCGCGCGAGCGAGTTGGAGCTCCTCGAGCAGGACGACGTTCTGGACCGGATCCATGCCGCCGCCACCGATCTCGGCGGGCACCGGGCCACTCACCCACCCCCGCTGAGCCATCGCCCGATGGAGCTGGTCCGAGTGGATGGTGCCGTCGTGGGTGGCAGAGATGATGTCCTCGGTGAGGTGTTCGGCTAGGAAGGCCTTCACCTCGTCGCGGAACGCCTCGGCTTCGGGTGGGAAGGAGAAGTCCATCAGGCGGCGCTCCTCGGGCCGAACTCGGCGTCGGCGAGGCGGGCGATCTCGACTCCCGGATCACCGAGCTGCAGCATCCATGCCGAGGCCCGTCGGTGGTACAGCTGGATGTCGTACTCCT
>CAYFLT010000027.1:32284-43616 GCA_964344055.1 uncultured Candidatus Nemicrothrix sp. | reverse complement strand
CGCAGAAGACGAGCGCCATTCCGGCCAGGCGCGACGCCTCGGCTTGGTCGGTGTCGAGTGCCCACACCGCTCGGTTGGCCAGCAGTGATGCACCCTCCATACGGGTGGCCGCGTCGGCGAAACCGTGCTGCACGCCCTGGAACGACCCCACCGGCACCCCGAACTGATGGCGTTCCTTCACGTACTCGACTCCGATGCGGATGGATTCGCGGGCCAGGCCGACGTAGGCCATCGCCATCAGCGCCCGCCACTCGTCGACGGCACGGTGCCATCCGGCGCCGGCGGGACCGAGCACCGTCGCGGCGGCGAGGTCGCGATGAGCGATTGGCAGGTCTCCGGTGTTGGGCAACGCCTCGTGTGGCGGAGCAGACTTGGCCACCACGACCTGGCCGTCGACTGCTGCGACGACGAGGTCGGCCACGGCGCCGGCCGGCACCAGGCGGGCGACACCATCGACCGGAGGGCGCAGGGCGATCGTGGCGATCTGGTCACCGGCGGCGAGGCGGCTGACGAGGTCGGCGTCGGCCCCCATCGAATGGAGAAGGCGCGTCGCCACGGTGTGTTCCACCAGCGGCACCGGGGCGATGTGGCCGCCCCACTGTTCGACGACCACGGCGAGGTCGCGCAGGGTTGCCTCGCCTCCGCCGGCCTCGGCCGGGAGCGCCATACCCGGCGCACCCATCTCGCTCAGCTTCTTCCAGAGGTCGGGGGCGTGGCCGAGCGCTTGCGCAGCGCGGACCGCCTCGGGGGGAGATTCGTTGGCGAAGAAGCCGGCGAACACCCCGCGTACCGCTTCTTCGTCCTCGGTGAGCCGCGTGAACATGCCCTGCATGATGGCTCCTGACGGTCCGTCAGGAAACCTGGAGGGGAGAAATCCTCCCGATTCATATTGACATCAATCGATATGTGGATACAGTATCGATCAGCGTCGATGCATCGACGCTGGTCAATATCATTCGCTATCCTGCAACGAAACCAAGGAGACCGTCAATGCGTCTGCAACTCGCCCTCGATGTCAGCAACATCGACGAAGCCGTCGAGTTCTATTCGAAGCTCTTCGCCACCGAGCCCTACAAACGCAAGCCGGGCTACGCGAACTTCGCCATCGAGAACCCGCCGCTCAAGCTCGTCCTCTTCGAGAACGTCGACGCCGGCTTCGGCATCAACCATCTCGGTGTCGAGACCGAGACTGCCGAGGAGGTCGCCGCCGCGGAGGCTCGCTTGGACGACACCGGCATGGACACCACCGGCGTCAACGAGACCGTGTGCTGCTACGCCGGCAAGGTCGAGACTTGGGTCACCGGACCCGACGAAGAGCGCTGGGAGTGGTACGTCAAGACGAGCGACTCCGACGACTTCGGCACCAACGAGACCGCCCCCTTCAAGAGCGAGCTGGTCGACGTCAGCGCTTCCAACGGCGGGGCCTGCTGCAGCTGAGCTTTCCCGCATTTCTGACACATCGGGACGCTGTGGGCGTCCAGATGTGTCAGAAATCGGCGGGGTTGGGGATCTCTGACATGTGGGGACGCTGTGGGCGTCCAGATGTGTCAGAAATCGGCTCGCTAGCGGGGGATGTCGCGCCAGGGCTGGTTCTTGTCATAGCCGGGCTCGCGGGGGAGACTCAGCGCCCGCTCGCCGATGTTGTTGCGCAGCACCTCGTTGGTGCCGCCGCCGATCGACACGGCGAACCGCATCATCAGCTCGTTCTGGCTCCACCAGGTGGGCGCACTGTCGCCCGCCAATCCCTCGGCACCCATCAGCCCCATGGCGAGATCTCCCGACAGGACCCGGTTGGATGTGGCGATCAACTTGATCAACCCGGGGTCCATCGGCGGCATCTCGCCCCGGCGGATCGCCTGCTGGACCTGCTCGCCCATCCACCCCGCCACCCGCTCTCGGGTGATGAACCGCACGAGGTCCTGACGGACCACCGGGTCGTCGAGTCGGCCGTGACGCTCGGCGAGTTCGAGGAGGTTGTCGCTCGTCACCGTTTTGGACCGTCCGATGAAGGCCGACTCGTTCGCCATCACCGTGCGGGCGATGGCCCATCCCTCGTTCACGTCGCCGATCACATTGGTGAGCGGGATGCGAACGTCGGAGAGGAACACCTCGTTGAAGTGGGCGGATCGGTTGATCTGAACCAGCGGGCGGACCTCCACGCCTGGCGACGTCATGTCGACGAGCACGAAGGTGATTCCGCGGTGCTTCGGGGCATCGGGATCGGTCCGAACCAGCAGGAATCCCCAATCACAGTACTGGGCGCCGCTGTTCCAGACCTTCTGGCCGTTGACCACGAGCTCATCGCCGTCGATCACTCCCCGGGCGGCGAGTGAGGCGAGGTCCGAGCCGGCCCCGGGCTCGCTGAACAGCTGGCAGAAGGTCAGCTCGGCCGAGAGCAGCTTGGGGATGTACTCACGCTTTTGATCCTCGCTCCCATGGCGGAGCAGGGCCGGGCCGAGCATGGCGGTTCCGGCCGCGATGAAGCCGGTGGTCTCCTCGTACTCCCGGGCGATCTCCTGCTCGACTCGAGCCATCGCCGAGGTGCCTCCCTGGCCGCCGTACTCGGCCGGCCAGGCGATTCCCATGTAGCCCGCGTCGAAGAGCTGCCGCTGCCAGGACCGGCTGGCGTCGAAGTGACCCCTGGCTTCGTCCTGGTCGGTGTGAACGCTGACGGCCCAGGGGTCGTCCGACTGCCTGGGGGTGGCGTTCGCGTCGTACCACTCGCGGACTGTGGTCCGGTAGGCGTCGATGTCCGGGGCTTCGCGGCTGTCGGCGGCGGTCATCGTCAGGGTCCTTCCTTCCCGCCCCGTTCAGGGGTGGGCGCGATCGGGCGTCATCGTAGTGACGCGATCGCAGAACCTGACGATCCGTCAGGCCGCGACGAGACTCTGGCGGATCGAATCCCGCGAGTACTGGAGGAAGGCCGCGCGCTCGTCGGCATCACGATCGAGTCGCATCGCGATCACCCGCTCCGACACGCCGATGCACGCGGCCCACAGCCACGTGATGCGATGCCGAGAGCTGCGGAGGGCGACGCCGTCTCGTGCGGCGATCTGTTCGAGGACGGTGTTGGCCCGCTGGCTGAGTTCCTCGTTGCGGTCGACCAGCGTGGTGACGGCCGTGCGGCCCTCCCGTCCGCTGCTGAGCTCGAAGAACTCGAGGTGGTAACGCCCGAGCTCGCTCCAGAGCCCGAGCACGTACTCGACCATCCCCATCAGCAAGTCGTCAAGGGTCACATCGGTGCCGAGCTCCTCGAGTCGGCCGATGCCCTCGATGATCTTGGCCGTGTAGAGCTCGGCGAAGATCTCGTCCTTTCCGGAGAACCACTGGTAGACCGCGCCGGCACTCACGCCGGCACGGCCGGCCACCCCCCGAATCGAGAGGCCGTCCCAGCCCTTCTCGTCCAGAATCGCTGCAGCGGCCTCGAGGACGTCGCGGCGGCGCCGCGTCTTGTCACCTCGAGGCGACGTATTCCGCAACGCCTCTTCTTCTACCGGTGATGCCGGATTCATCGTTGGCCTCCGTGTTGCCCGCTAACACATCACATCGCACGAACCACTGTAGATCTCCGTCAGTGGCGGTGCGAGCACCCTCAGCGAGAATTGCGGATGGTCATCTCGAAGTGGGTCCAACGCCTCACGATTGGGGTCCATGTGATGAACCGGGCAAGATGGGTCGCATGACCGAGGCATACATCGTCGACGCTGTCCGCACCCCCACCGGAAAGCGTGGTGGATCGCTGTCCACCACCCATCCCGCCGACCTGGGCGCCGCCAGTCTGCAGGCCCTCATCGAGCGCACGGGGGTCGATCCCGGCGCTGTCGACGACGTGATCTTCGGCAACGTGGACAGCGTCGGCGGCCAGGCCGGCGACATCGCACGAAGCTGCTGGCTCGCCGCCGGTCTCCCCGAACACGTGCCCGGCGTGACCGTCGATCGCCAGTGTGGCTCGGGCCAGCAGGCCGTCTCGTTCGCCGCGATGGGCGTGATGGCCGGTGTGCAGGACCTCGTCGTTGCCGGCGGCGTCCAGCAGATGTCGCAGATCCCGATCAGTTCTGCGATGACCCTCGCGACCGAGCTCGGATTCGAGGACCCCTTCACCGGCTCTGAGGGTTGGGTCGAGCGCTACGGCACCCAGGAGGTCTCACAGTTCCGTGGTGCCGAGCTCATCGCCGAGAAGTGGGACATCTCCCGTGACGACATGGAGGCCTTCGCCTTCGAGAGCCACGAGCGCGCGGTCCGCGCCATCGACGAAGGTCGCTTCGACGCAGAGATCGCGCCCGTCGGTGAGTTCACGATGGACGAGGGCCCTCGGCGCGGCGGTTCCATCGAGAAGATGCAGCAACTTCCCGTGCTCATCGAGGGCGGCCGTCTCACCGCGGCGGTGGCCAGCCAGATCTCCGACGCATCGGCCTCCCTGTTGATCGCCTCCGAACAGGCGGTGAAGGACCACGGCCTCGAGCCCCGTGCCCGCATCCATCACATGAGTGTGCGAGGCGACGACCCGATCTACATGCTGACCGGGCCGATCCCCGCCACCGCCCACGCCCTCGACAAGACGGGGATGTCGATCGACGACATCGACCTCTTCGAGTGCAACGAGGCGTTCGCATGCGTGCCCCTGGCCTGGATGACCGAGCACCACATCCCCCACGAGAAGGTGAACGTGAATGGCGGGGCGATCGCCCTCGGGCACCCACTCGGTGCCACCGGTGCGAAGTTGATGACCACCCTGCTCCACGAGCTCGAGCGCACCGGCGGCCGATACGGCCTCCAGACCATGTGCGAGGGCGGCGGTCAGGCCAACGTCACCATCATCGAGCGCCTCTGAATCGACCACTCGATCTGCCCGGCCCGTGACGAAGTCGCTCAGGGAGCGGTCGATCGTGCCGATTGGAGAGGGTGGAGCACGAGGGAGCTGACCCCACCGCGCTGATCGATCCGGCCTTCGAGGGCCGTTTCGACGCGGCGCTGGCCGCAATCGAGGCCCGTGAGGCAGAACGCTCGGCGAGTCGCGCCATGTGGCACGCCCACCACTGGCCCGAGGAATACGACCGTTGCGTCCGCGTGGCAGGTCGACCTGTCTGCCGGCGCTGTCTCGCCCTGTACCCGACGTCCATCGCGGTCGCCGTGGCCGGAGTTGCCGGCGTGGCGTTCTGGCCGGCATCGCTCGACCTCTGGTTCATCTGGCTGCTGTGTGTGCCTGCCACCCTCGACTTCGTGTTCGAGCAGGCGGGCGTCTGGCGCTACTCGTCCCATCGACAGCTCATCACCACGCTCGTTCTCGCCCCGGCCCTCGGTCGGGGCATGGCCCACGAACTCGACGACCGGTGGTCGTGGGAGTTCTGGGGTCCCGTCCTCGTGTTCTGCACGATCTGGTTCTTCGCGGCGCTCGAAGGTCGGCGCCGACGCAATCGATAAGGCACACAAATGGCTCGATACCACGCAGAGATCACCGTCAAGGCATCCCCCGACGCGGCGTTCTCCTACCTCTCGGACCTCGCCAATCTCTCGGACTGGGATTCCAGCGTCCGTCGGGCGTCCCTGGTGGAGGGCGACGGACCGGCGCTCGGTGCCCGCTACGACGTCACCGTCGGGTTCTACGGCAAGGCGCTGGATGCGACCTATGAGATCGTCGAGTTCGACGCCCCTCGCCGGCTGGCCTACACCATCAACGGCAAGGCCAGAGGACGGACCGAGATCACCGTCGCCGAGCGCGACGGCACGACCGTGGTCGGCTACGACGCCACCCTCACGATGGGTGGACTCGCCCGCCTCCTCGATCGCGGACTGCAGGTGGCCTACGACGGCATTGGCGAAAACGTCGAAAAAGGCATCGCCAAGCAGCTGAAGACTGCTCGCTGAAGTGGTGGTGCCGATCGGCTCGTGTTCGAGCCGGTTCGGGTCAGACCAGAGCGCCGTCGACGCGCGACATGGCGTCGTCCTCTTCGACGTCGAGCGCGAAGGCGAGCTCGGAGACGAGCACGTTGCGGGCCTTGGTGTAGAGCGACTTCTCGCCGGCCGACAGGCCCTTGGCCTGGTCGCGCAGGGCGAGGTTCCGGACGACCTCGGCCACCTGGTATACGTCGCCCGACTTGAGCTTCTCCTGGTGGTTCTTGAACCGGCGAGACCAGTTCGCGGGCTCGCGGACGTCGCGCTTGGCGAGCACCTCGAAGAGGTCCTCGACGTCCTCGTGCGAGATCGGCCATCGCATGCCGACGTCGTCGGCCTTGTCGACGGGAACCGCGAGGGTCATGTCGCCATGGGCCATACGCAAAACGAGGTACTCGGTCTCTTCGCCGAACGCCTCGCGCTTTTCCTTCTTCTCGATCACCGCTGCACCGTGATGGGGGTACACGACGCGATCACCTGGCTTGTAGGTCACGTAAGGTCCGTCCTCGAAGCTCGCACTTACCGCCCACCCAGGATGCCACCTGTGGACAGGTTCGCAAACGCGGACGCGACAGTCGGGCCATGAGACCCGGGACCTACCATCACGACGTGCGCTGGGATTGGGTGCTTGCGGGTGCGGCCGTGGTTGCGTTCGCGGGTGGCGGAGCAGCCTATGTGGCGGTCACCAGCGTGGAGGATCCAGAGCCTGTGGTGGTCGAGATCATGGCCGGCGAACCGCCCATCTCGACGGGCTCAATGCAGGTGGACGAGCCGGCGCCGAGGGACATTGAGCCGTACCGGGGCTACGGCACCTGGGTCGACGTATTCGACTACGTGCCCACCTACGCGGGGGCCGACCCCGCCCCGGTGACGGTGGACGCCCTCCAGGAGATGCAGGACCTCGGGGTGGGCACCCTCTACCTCCAGGCGGCGCGCCTCGACGACCGGAGCCCCGGTGGACTCCAGGACCCGTGGGTGCTCGCGGAGATCATCCACACCGCCCACGATCTGGGAATCGACGTGGTGGCGTGGTATCTGCCCCGCTTCGGTGCCGGCGGCGCCGACCTGGACCGCATCACGGCCATGGCCGACTTCGAGGTGCTCGGCCATCGGTTCGACGGGGTGGCCCTCGACATCGAATGGGTGGGTGACGGCATCGAGTACCCGGTTCGCAACGAGCGCCTGGTGCGGCTCAGTGAGGATGCCGACGCGGCCCTCGGTGAGGATCCGCTCGGTGCGATCGTGCTCACCCCGGTGCACCTGGAGGTGGTGAACGACCAGTTCTGGCCCGAGTTCCCGTGGGCGGAGATCGCGGACCACTACGAAGTGTGGCTGCCGATGAGCTATTGGTCCCTGCGCACGGATGCGTCGGGCTACGGCGATGGCTACGCATACCACGAAGAGACGGTGCGCCGGCTCCGAGCGAACATCGGTGATCCCGACGCGTTGGTTCACGGCATCGGAGGGATCGGCGGCGTCGACGGCGTGGACGACGACCCGGACCCGCCCGAGCCCGTGGCCACCCTCGAGGAGATCCGTCGATTCGCGATTGCGCTCGCCGACACCGACTCGATCGGAGGATCGCTCTACGACTGGAACACTCTCGAGCCTGAAGTGAGGCGGGAACTCGCCGGTCTCTTCGCCGCGGAGTGACCCGCCCGGCGGCCATGACGGCTCCCGTCATGGCTCGCTCAACGCCACGCAATGCTCGACCTGGGCGAAATCCTCGGGCCGGAGCAGTTCGCCGAGCTCCGTCAGCATCTCGCGTGGGTCGGCGAGTGCGGCGAAGAGCCAGCGGGAGAGAGAGCCCGCATCGAACCAGGCGGCCAGTGAGGTGCTCACACCGGCCCAGCCCACGCCGGATTCCGTTGCTGCCTCGTGGAATCGACTCCAGTCGCCGCAGAGTTGGTGACGCCGGTGGCGGAGCCCTTCCGCCGTGGTGGAACCGTCGGCCAGAGGATGAAGTGAGGCGAGGATCGGCCAGGTGGGCGGCTCCCCCAGCGGGAAGTCGAGCGTGGCCGCCAGGAGACGATCGAGCCACACCGCATCGCTGAGGTCGAGCGTGCTGGCGCTCGGTTCGGGTGTGGGGAGCCCGAGGGTGCGGCGCGCCGCATCGAGCACGAGCGACTCGGGGTCGTCGATTCGGAGGGGCCGGGGACGATCCGGATCGAGCAGCAACGGCCGATCACGCCGATCGATCGCCACGGCGAAGGGTCGTGCGGAACGCTCGGACCAGCCGAACGGGAAGCCGATCGCGTCGACTGACGTCCCGCAGCGAATCCCGTGGACGTCGGTCCAGTGAGGTATGGGCGGCCTCGGACCGAGTGCGACGGGCTCGCCGCCGACGAGGACGACGGGCCGGTCGCGGTGGACCGCGGCGCGGGCGAGAGCATCGAGAGACAGGGCGGATCGAGACAACGGAGAACTCCCCGGTGGGAGGGGTGGGTGGCGATCCGCCCGGATCGCAAGGGATTTCCAGTGTGCCCGGAGGGTGTGACACCGAGGGAGGCCGGCAGGGTCGGGGGATGAGAGACTCGGCGAATGGAGCCGGCCGCCCACCTCGAAAGCCTGAGTGATCGTTCGATGCCGGGCGTCGCCCGCGAGACGATCGGGGAGTGGGTACTCCGCGCGAGTCGGGGAGCCACGGGCCGGGCGAACAGTGTCTGGGTTCGGGGCGAGCCCGGCACACCGGTCGAGCGGGCCGTCGACGAGGCGGAGGCGTGGTACCGGGCCCAGGGTCTGGTCCCCACCTTCCAGCTCTACGAAGGGGTCGATCCAGCCGTGGTCGCCGAGCTCGATCGGCGGGGCTACGGGAACCGAATCGGCTCGCTGATCATGGTCGCCGAACTCGAAGCGGTCGACCGGCCCGCCCCGCCATCGGGGCGCGACGTCCGGCTGTCGACTGGCGCCGACGGTGGCTTCGACGACCTGGTCGGAGATCGCGACCGGCTCGACGAGATGACCGACGCGGCGCTCGAGCGATGCTTCGTCACCGTAAGCGGCGGCCACGAGCTGCTCGGGGGCGGGCTCGGAATGGTGGATCAGGACTGGGTGGGCGTGTTCGCAATGAAGACCCTTCCCCACGCTCGGCGCAGCGGTGTGGCCCGGCTGGTGCTCGGCGGAATCGTGGACGCGGCCCGGGAGCGGGGCGCCGGCCGAGGCTGGCTACAGGTCGAACCCGACAACGCCGCGGCGATTGCGCTCTACGAACGGATCGGCTTCGTCCGGGTCCACGAGTACACCTACCGGGTGGGCCCGATCCCGGCGCCCTGATCCCGACCCCGTCGTTCGACACCGAGTGTCACACCCCTTCGGCAGGATGCTTCCAGGTGGCCGGTGACCCGGCGCCACCCGCCTAGGATCGCCAACCGAGCACGGAGAGCCCCAGTGAGTGAACGCAGGAAGTCAACGGCCACCACGGCATTCGGCGTGGGTCGGCGTGAGAGCCATGACGCGTCGGGGTTCTACGCGCGCTTCACCGCTCCGGAGATCTCCGCCGACGACACCGTCAATGCCGTGCCTGCCGACCTCGCGCCGATCCATCAGCGCGACAGCCGCGAGATCGCCGAAGTCTTCCCCGCCGACAGCGTGGCGCTGGTGGTCACCTCCCCTCCCTACTTCGTGGGCAAGGAGTACGAATTGGCGGTCACCGGTGACCCCGACACCCGGGGCTCGGTGCCGAGCGTGCCCACGTCCTATCTCGACTACCTCGAGATGCTCCACGACGTCTTCGCCGCGTGCGTCGACGTACTGGAGCCGGGTGGGCGCATCGCGGTCAACGTCGCCAACCTCGGGCGCAAGCCATACCGGAGCCTGTCGGCCGACGTCATCTCCATCCTCCAGGACGACCTCGGCCTGCTGTTGCGCGGCGAGATCATCTGGCAGAAGGCCGAAGGGGCCACCGGTTCGGTCGCGTGGGGGTCGTACCGCAAGGCGACCAACCCCGTGCTGCGCGACCTCACCGAGCGGGTCATCGTGGCCAGCAAGGGCCGTTTCGACCGGGCCCTGCCGAAGGGCCGCGAGGAGCGGGGCCTGCCCTACTCGAGTTCGTTGTCGGCCGACGACTTCATGGAAGCCACTCTCGACGTGTGGAAGATCAGCCCGGAGTCGGCCCGCCGGGTCCAGCACCCGGCGCCGTTCCCAGTGGAGTTGCCCCGCCGGCTGATCGATCTCTACACCTACGAAGGCGACGTCGTGCTCGACCCGTTCCTCGGCTCGGGCTCCACGCTCGTGGCCGCGGAGCGCACCGGCCGCCGTGGCTTCGGCTTCGACTTCGACCCGGAGTACTGCGAAATCGCCCAAGCCCGACTCGACGCCGAGAAGTCCCGGCCGCGGCTCCGAGCCGTCGAGGTCATCGGCACCGATCCGCTCTTCGAGGCACCCTCCGACGACGAGGATCGTCAGGAGTTCTTCCAGGCCCGGGCGACGAGCGAGGGCAAGAAGGCGCACGACATCGCAGCCAAGGTTCTCGAGGAGGCCGGGTTCACGATCGTCAAGACGCCGGTCAAGATCCCCAAGGTCGGTGTGCAGTTCAACTTCCTCGTCGAGGACACCGACGGGGGTCAATGGTACGTCGACGTGTCGGGTGCGTTCACCACGGTCCGCCCGGGCCTGATGCGCACCGACACCCTGTGGAAGACGCTCGGCCGTATCCACGTCCTGCGCGCCACCGACGAACCCCAGAACCCGAGCCGCGTCCTGGTGCTCACGTCCAACCTGCCGAAGTCCAACAGCGAGGGCGACAAGGCCCTGCGGGCGGTCGGCCCCGACCAGGTCTTCGACGCGGTCGAGATGTTCGACGCCGCCGGCGTGGCCCGACTCCGTGAGTACGCCGCCGGGCAGGGTGTGATGCTCCCCGGCTTCTGGCGCGAGGCCGACATCGAGCGGTTCGAGGATCTCGGCACTCACCGCCCGAGCTGATGGCCAGCGTCGCCTACGCCGTCGTCCACACCGAGCCCGCCTCGATCTTTCTGGCCGACGACATCGACGTACTCCACCGGGTGCTGGCTCTCGAGGTTGTCGCCCGCACCGACCCCGGCCTGCTGAGCGGACGGGCCGACGCCATCCGCGATGCCCTCCTGGAGGAGCGTTGGGGCGATGCCACGGTCGAGTGGATCCGTGCCACCGGGACGGGCATCGACGTCTATGACGGCAAGTCCGTCTACACCGACGACGACCTCCCCGCTGACATCATCGGTGCTCAACTGCAGTTCACCCGGCTCTTCACGCCGGGCCCGCGACAACCCATCGAGACCCCCTAGTGGCCGACATCCGGACCGAGATCAGCGAGATCGTCACCGGTCTCGGCCTCTTCGGATTCCGCGATCTCGACCGGGCGCTGGCCATCGGTCCGCGCATCGAGACCGGGACCTTCTTCATGAACCGATGCGACTACCTGGACCCGATGCTGCCCTGGGTTGGCGTGAAGGACACCGGTGTC
>CAYFLT010000027.1:24919-32274 GCA_964344055.1 uncultured Candidatus Nemicrothrix sp. | reverse complement strand
GGTCTCGGCCTCTTCGGATTCCGCGCTCTCGACCGGGCGCTGGCCGCGAGGCCACGATACATCGTCAACGTCGACGACGCCGTGTACGACCGCCTCGACGCGGCCTACGCGGAAGGTGGGCACGAGGCTGTCTTTCGTACTGCATGGGACAACGGCTGCGTCTTCAGTCGCGCCGACGACGGCCTGCGAGGCCGCCCGCCGTGGCTGGTCGAGTGGAAGGGGCCACACCGCCCGCCGGCCTACGAACAGATCCCCGCCGATCTCCGCGTCGACCACGTCTATCTCATCAGCTGCAAGTACGGGTCCAACATCTTGCACAACGCGTCACCCTGGCACGTGTTCGATCTCGGGCTCGCCGAACGAACCAAACGCACCGGTGACTGGTTCGCGGAGGTCGCGCCCCAGTCGTACCAGGAGCTCTATGCCGCCTCAGTCGCCCATCTCGACATGAAGGGTCTCCCGGTGCGCGTGACGGATCTCGACACGAACCAGCGAAAGGCCCTCCGCTCGCGGCTACGGGGGCGATGGCCCGCCGAGCTCCGTGGTGACTGGGAGATCGTGGCCTTCGAGATCGCCCGAGCCAGTGCCACTCGGCTGCGGGAGCGGGCGAGCACTCCCGCTGCACGCGAGGAGTTCTTGTGGCGTCTGCTCCGCCTCCAGGCGGCGCCGTACTACGTGCTCGGCACCGACCTCCGCGATGAGCCCCTTCGCTATCGGGTCACCACCCCGTGGGACTTCCGCACCCGGTTCAAGCTCCGGTCCTTCGATTCCTGGGGCGAGCATGCCGGTCAGCCGACCGTGCGATGGCGGGCCGACGTCACCGATCGGGTCAACGGTGCCAAGCGGGTGGTGGAGGGCCACGTGGAGGTGCGCTGGAGCCACGGCAAGTTCGCCGGTGCACCCGAGGCCAAGGTCTACCTGGACACCCCACACCACGAGGTGGCCGGCTACGAGCCGATCGACGCCGGGAGCTGATCCACTGCCCGGAGGGCCGCCGGGCGGCGCGCCACCAGTGCTCGGGCGAGATGGGCGTCGCTCGCCACGTAGGCCCGCCGCTCCTCGACGCTGAGTTCGTGGATCCGCTCCCGGTCCACCTCGACGACGGGAAGGCCGGCGAGCCGGGCCAGCGGCTTCAGGCCACAGGAGACGCCCAGAACCACTCCGACATCGGCGCGGAACAGCTGGTAGCCGTCGAGGTGGCGGTGGGAGAACCACCCGCCCCGGTAGGAGCCTGTGTGTCCCGGAAGCGGTTCGCGCCGGCCGGCAATGCACGGGTCGAGCGACAGGTGGAGGCCGAGCTCGACGCCGAGCTGACGGGCGCGGTCGGCCATGAACGGAAGGTCGAATCCGGAACCGTTCCACGTGACGATCACCCCGGGTGGGAGGTCGGCGAAGGCGGCATCGGTGCGCTCGAGGATGTCGCGCTCGGCGCCGTCGAAGACCCATTCGAAGTTCGCGCCCGTGATGGCCACCGCGACGACCGGGGACACGTCGGGGTCCAGCCCGTCCACCGAGGTGTCGGTCTCGATGTCGAAGCCGTAGAGAGCGAGAGGGTCAGGTTCGATGGGTCGACCTTATGTGGCCGGTGTGACAGCGGCCGGGGCCGCGTCGGTTTCAGCGGCCCTTGAAGTCGGGCTCACGCTTCTCGAGGAACGAGCTCACCGCCTCCACCATGTCCTCGGTGCTGAACTGGAAGTTCTGGCCGAGTCCCTCGGCCTCGAGTGCTTCGTGGAGCGTGCTCGTGAAGGAGTTGTTCAGCAGGCTCTTGCTGACGGCGACGGCGAGTGGAGGCAAGGCGGCGGCCCTTGTACTCCAGTCGGCGACGAGTTCGTCGAGCTCGTCGCGCGGCACCACCCGGTTGACGAGTCCGATCGCGGCCGCCTCGGCAGCATCGATGACCTCGGCGAGGAGTACGAGTTCCTTCGCCCGCTGCATCCCGACGATGCGAGGGAGGAGGAAGGATCCGCCGAAGTCGACGTTCAGTCCGCGCTTGGCGAAGATCTCGCTGAACCGCGACCGGTCCGACGCGAGGATGAAGTCGCATGCGAGCGCCATGTTCAGCCCGGCCCCGGCGGCAACCCCGTCCACCCGGGCGATCGTCGGCTTCGGCATCTCGAACAGGGCCTTGCAGCAATCCCCGACCTTTCGCATCGCCTGGAGACCGTTGGCCACGGCGGGCTCGGACGCGTCGCCTCCGCCCATCCCGCTCACGTCGGCACCGGAACAGAAGTCCTCGCCCGCTCCGGTCAAGACGACACAACGGACCTCGGCCCGGTCCCCGAGGTCGGTGAAGATCTCCTCGAGCTCGGCCCAGCCGCCGGCCGGTACCGCATTGCGAACGTGGGGGCGATCGATCGTGAGGGTGGCAACCCCGTCGGCCTCGGTCACGTGGAAGTCGCTCATGGCGCGACCCTACCGAGCACTCCGCGGGGGCTCAGAATCGTCCTGGGTCAGGAGGTGACGAGCCGTACGACGGCCTGATGCGGCCAGAGCTTCCCGCCGAGCAGGAGGGTGCCGTCGCCGAGGTCCGCGATGCCGTTGAGGACCGCCTGGTCGTCGTGGGGACGGTCGATCCCCTCGGCCAGCGGCGAGGCGTCCACGATCGCGAGCACGGATCCGTCGGCCGGGTCGATGAGCACGATCGAGTCCCACTTCCAGACGTTCGCCAGCACCAGGCCGTCCATGCACTCCAGCTCGTTCAACAGGGTGACCTCGCCGCCGGGCTGGAGTGTGACGGTGACCGTGGCCACGACCGAGAAGTCATCAGCCGCTCGGCGGGTGAGTGTCGCGGTTCCGTCGGAGGTGATCAGCGAGTCGCCGTCGCGGCACACCCCCCACCCCTCACCCTCGTAGTGGAACGGATCGAGCGGCGTGAGGTCGGGCAGCGACCAGCGCAACGCAGTTCCCGCCTTCCAGGTGAGTTGGATCAGCGTGTCGTCGAAGATCGTGATGCCCTCGGCGAAGAGGGCCTCGTCGATGGCGATGGTGCGGAGTACTTCTCCGTCGCCGGGATCGACGGCGCGGAGCGTGGACTCTCCGTATCGCCCGGTGCTCTCGTAGAGGACTCCGTCGAGGATCTCGAGCCCCTGGGTGAAGGCCGCAGGGTCATGGGGAATCACGCGCACGATCTCGATTGTCCATCTCGCCGGATCGGCATGGTCGAGCGTGGAGGGAGCGACCGGCCACGGGTCGGATGTTCCGTCGACGGCCGAGGTGGCAGTGTCGTTCGACGTCGTCGCGGTGGTGAGGGTTGGGATCGACGGGTCGCCGAGTGAGCCGTCCCCGGCCGGTGGCTCGGTGTCGCCACACGAGGTCGACAGCAGGCCGGTCATCGCGACGAAGAGGGCGAACCGGCGTGCGCGCATCCCGCCATGTTGGCACCCGCCGACCCCTTGAAGGTTCCCCCTCGATCAGGATCCGCTTCGGCGGTAGCCTTGGGGCCGCGGCACTGAGGGTTGGATGTGCGCATGGCCAAGCGAGGAAGCGACGATCTCGAGCGCGAGTTCGCTCGTATGACGCGCCCCCTTGAGATCGCCCGTCGGCAGGCCGACAGGGTTCGGGTGGTGAACCCGCCCGAACACCGGGCCGAACGCGGCCTGTTCAGCCTGCGGGCCATTGCCGCGTTGGGTGTCGTGGCGGCGGTGGCGTTCGTGATCTACGCGTTCACGTTGCATCCCTTGTTGGGGGTCACCGGATTCTTCGTGTCGCCGGGCATCCCGCTCGGGTTGACGATCCTCACCGATCGTCTGCGCCGGATGAAGATCTGAGCCCCGACTGGGCCTCTCGGCCCCATTTCCACCAGTCCCGGTTGGGTCATACGAACCGAACTTGACGGGGAGCTTCACCCCGGGCTCGAGACGGGCCGAAGACACGTGTCATGGAGTCGAACGAGGTTCGGTTCGCCTGGAACCGCACCAGGCGAGGACAGGTGCGCGACGGCATCGTCCTGTCGCTGGTGCTACCGATCTCCGCGGGCGTACTCGTCACCGGTGCGCTCGTCTGGATCACCGATCAGCTGGTTCTCGCCGGCGCGAACCCGAGCCAGATCGTGCTGGGCGCCGGGCTCGCCGTGACCGTGGTGGTCACCGCGGTGATCGACCTCCAGAAACGATTCGGCCGCACCACCCACCAATACCTGCGCGACATGGAACGGCGAGCCCGCCACGACGCGCTCACGGGGCTGCCGGGTCGCGACGAGATCCGCAGCCGCCTGGAGGCCTCCCTGCGGAGCGCCTACCGCCACGACGGGATCGTGGGGGTGCTCTTCTTGGACCTCGACGGCTTCAAGGCCATCAACGACAGCATGGGGCACGAGGCCGGGGATGCGCTCCTGAAGGCGTTCGCGCATCGCCTCCGCGGATCGGTGCGAGCCGACGACATCGTGGGACGGTTCGGCGGAGACGAATTCGTCGTCGTCTGTACCGATCTCGACCGGGACTCGGCCCTCCGCGAGGTGGCCGAGAACATCCGACAGGCGTTCAGCCGGCCGATCGGAATCCCGAGCGGCAGCGTGCTGATGACCCCGAGCATCGGGATCGCGAGCGCCACTCGTTCGAATCCGGCACAGGCCGACGAGTTGATCGCCCGCTCGGACCAGGCCATGTACCGCGCCAAGCGGGAGCGGCTCGGCATCCAGGTCTTCGACGACACCCAGCGCCGGGAGCAACTCGATCGTCTCGCGGTCGAACGGGCCATCGTGCCCGCGCTCGCGGACGGGCAGTTCCACGTGCACTATCAGCCGATCGTCTCCGAGTCCGAGGGTCGAACCGTGGCGCTCGAGGGTCTGATCCGCTGGCGTCACCCCGATCACGGCGTCATCGGACCCGAGCGATTCCTCGCAGTCGCCGAGGAAGCCGGCCTGGTCGCTCGGCTCGGTGAAGTGGTCCTGCGCGAGGTCGCGGCCCAGACCTCGGTGTGGAACCACCTCTACGGATCGTCAGAGACGCTCCAGGTCGCGGTCAACCTCGCCGAACGGCAGCTCGTGGATCCCTCGTTCCCCGACCGGGTCGCCGAGATCATCCACTGGGGCGGGATCAGTCCATCCCAGCTGGATCTCGAGATCCGCGAGGAACTCCTCCTTCGCCGGGCCAACGACAGCAGCCGCGTGTTGGAGCGGCTCGCAGAGCTCGGCTGCCGGATCGTGATCGACGACTTCGGGAACTCTCACGGTGCCTTCTCCCGCATCCGGGATCTCGACATCGTGAGTGTCGTGAAGATCGACCGCTCGATCGTGGGAGGTCTCGGCCGCGATGCCGTGTCGCTCGCGGTGGTCGAGGCGACCACCAGGATGGCGGACGCCCTGGGTGTCGACGTCATCGCCGAAGGAGTCGAGACCGATGCCCAGCGTCGGGTCGTGACCGACCTCGGCATCGACCTCATGCAGGGCTTCCTCTTCCAGGCTCCGGTGCCGCCCGACGCCTTCGGAGTCGCCGGCCCGATCCTGGACCTACCCGACACCATCGCACTGCCGAACTGAGCAGCCGGGGCGGCTTCGCCCGTCAGGTGTCGGGCGGATCGAACAGGCGATCCTCGAGGTCGTCGAGACCCCGCGCGCTGATCCGCGGCTGGTCGGGCACCTCGACCTCACACAGCAGGGTGATCATGCCTCGGATCGCCTCCAGACCGGGCGCCGGCCGGGTGACGAGCTGCTCGAACTTCTCCTTGTCGCCCTCGAGCAGGATCTTCACGGTGTCGAACTCGAATGGTTCGGCCGTCTCGAGGTACGACTCGTAGTAGTCGATGATGGCCACGACCTCGGTCGCAACGTCGGGGGTGGCGACGTCGGCGATGTCGCTCCAGAAGTCCAGGGCCAGGTTGGCCAGCGGGCCAGGGCCCGAATCCTCGGGGATCAGGTTCGACTCGGCGACGAAGACCTCCGAGCGTTCGCACATCGCGACGATCGCCTGCTGGGGAGTCGTGGTCGTCGTGACCGGGGCCAAGCTCGTCGTGGTGGTCGACGACGTGGTCGTGGTGGTGGCGGCACTCACGTCGTCGGCAGCCCGGTTCTCGATCGTGGTCCAGGCATAGACGATCGCTCCGACGACGGCCGCGAACGCGACCAGGCCACGGAGCCGGCCCCAGATCGTCATACCACCGCGAAGACCGGACACCGGCGAGCGCGAAGTGGCGGGCGCACGCGGGCCGTCGGTCGAAGAACCTGGGGGATCGTCACGGCGTCAGTCTGCCGCAGGAACTCCGACGACAGCGTTCGCCACGAGTGAGTCGAGCTGATCCCCGCGGCCGAGCTCCGCCAGGATCTCAGCCGAGTGCTGACCGACGTCGGGCGCCATGGAACGCGGTGTCGACGGTGTGCCGTGGAAGTCGGCCGGTGTGGCGATCATCGTCGTGGTGGTGCCCCCGTCGGGGACTTCGATGAGGGCGCCGCTCGCGTGGAACTGGGGGTCGGCGAGGAGGTCTTCGGGCGACTGGACGGCGACCAGAAGAAGTCGGGCTCGGTGGAGAACACCTCGGCCCATTCGTCGAGCGACTTGGTGGCAAACACCCGGTCGAGTTCCTCGATCAGTCCGACCGAGTTGGCGGCTCGGCTACGGGGATCGGAGTAGCGATCGTCCTCCAACCATTCGGGATGGCCGACGACCCTCGCCAACGGGGGCCAGTGGCGCTCGCCCTCGAGCCCCACGACCCAGAACCGACGACCGTCGCCGGCGATGTAGTTGTTGATGCACGGGTTGCGCATGCTTCCTCGTCGACCGATCTCCAGGGTCAGCCCCCAGCCGAGCAGCACCGACAGATCGAAGCTGATCGTGTAGACGCCCTCCCGGAACAGCGAGGTCGAGACCACCTGGCCCTTCCCTGTCCGCTCCCGGGAGTAGAGCGCGGCGCACACCATCCCGGCTGCCGCGAGCCCCGTGTTGTGGTCGCCCATGCCACCTCGTTGGAAGGGCGGATCCTGGCCGGGTGGCGTGAGTAGATGGGCGATGCCCGAGCGAGCCCAGAAGGCAGCCACGTCGTAGGCCGCCCGATCGGCGTCGTCGCCTTCCAGCCCGTAGCCGGTGATGGCGGCGTAGACGAGACGGGGGTGTCGCTCGGTCACGCTCTCCGCGTCCAGCCCGAGACGCTCGAGCCCACCCACGCGGACGTTCGTGACGAACACGTCGGCGTCGGCGATCAGTTCTTCCGCGATGGCGCGCCCCTCGTCGGTCGTGAGGTCGAGCGCGATACCGCGCTTGTTGCGGTTGTCCATCTCGAAGATCGGATTGGTGGGCATGTCCCCACCGAGCATGTAGCGGAAGCTTCGTCCCGGGTCTCCACCGAGAGGCTCGATCTTGATGACCTCGGCACCCCAGTCCGCGAGGATCCCGCCCGCGGCCGGCCCGGCCACCCAGACCCCGAGC
>CAYFLT010000027.1:11864-24909 GCA_964344055.1 uncultured Candidatus Nemicrothrix sp. | reverse complement strand
CACTCCTTCGAGTGGCCCCGGCATGCGATGTCCCTCCTACAGGCACCGTCGACCGTCGGCGGTGGCGTCGCAGACTCTAGGAGAGCCCACCGGTCGTGGGCCCGTCCGCCGACGATCTCCCCACCAACCCTCGGGCCGGTTAGGTTGCGGTGCGGTGGTGGCGTGCCGGAAGGTGCGCCGGCGGACAGACGATGCGGTCGGGGACCGCTTCTCATCGAGAGGGTCGAGAGCCATGGTGAAGGTCCGCCGGGGGTACCGAAGCAAGAACGTCGAATACCGAGGGAGCGCAGGCGGCACCCGAGGGCTTCCGATTCCTCAGAGCCGCGGCGGCAAGATCGGTGCCGGTGCCGGTGGCGCCGGGGTGATCGGTCTCGTGCTCGTTCTCGTCCTGTCGTTCCTCGGCGGTGGCGGCGGTATCGATCTCGGCGAGCTCGGCCTCGACGCGAGTGCCGGCGGTTCGATCGGGACGGGATCCTCTGCGGCGCCGGGACACGACGCCCTCTTCGATGCGGTCTTCGACGACGTGCAGAACACCTGGATCGACGTGTTCTCCGCGGCGGGCGAGCCGTACCGCGAAGTGCAGCTCGTCGTCTTCAGCGACGTGGTGGACACGAACGGCTGCGGGAGGGTCCCGGCCGCGGCCGGACCGTTCTATTGCCCGGCGGACGAGACGGCCTACTTCGACCCCGACGACGGGCTGCTCGGTGGGGACGTGGACGGCGACGAGCCCGCGTCCCGCTTCGGTGCGCCGGGTGATTTCGCGATCGCGTACGTCATCGCCCACGAGGTGGCCCATCACGTCCAGAGCGTCACCGGGGTGTCGGCCGAGGTTCGGCAGCGCCAGCAGGGCGCGGGTCAAGGGGAGGTCAACGACCTGTCGATCCGGCTCGAGCTCCAAGCCGATTGCCTGGCCGGTGTCTGGGCATTCGAGGCATCGCAGTATCCGAGGACGTTCGAGGACGAGGACAACCTGCTCTACCTGGAACGTGGTGATCTCGCGGCCGGGGTGGCGGCGGCCCAGGCGGTGGGCGACGATCGGATTCAGGAGACCGCCGGCGCCCAGGTGGATCCCCACAAGTGGAACCACGGGTCGGCGGCGCAGAGGGAGGCGTGGCTGACCCTCGGTATGGACACCGGTAACCCGGCCGAGTGCAACGCCACGTTCGACGATCGGGCGCCCGGCATCGAGATCATGCCCGAGTGAGGGTCCCGCCGGAGAAGATCATCTGCAGTCAATGAGGAACGTATGCACGATTTGTTGATCATCAACGGGACCGTCGTCGACGGCACCGGGGCCGATCGTCGCCCCGCGAACATCGCGGTGCGGGGAGGTGTGATCACCGACGTCGGACCCGACGTCGGTGGAGATGCGCAGGAGGTGATCGATGCCGACGGCCTGCTGGTCACGCCCGGTTTCGTCGACGTCCACACCCACTACGACGGTCAGGTGACGTGGGACGAGGTGCTCGAACCGTCCTCCCTGCACGGCGTCACCACGATCGTCACCGGGAACTGCGGTGTCGGGTTCGCGCCGGTGCGACCCGGCACCGAGGAGTGGCTGATCCAGCTCATGGAAGGCGTGGAAGACATCCCCGGCACCGCGTTGAGCGAGGGGATCGCATGGGCATGGGAGTCGTTCCCTGAGTATCTCGATGCGCTCGAGGGGTGTCGCTGGTCTGTCGACGTCGGCACTCAGGTCGCCCACGGTGCGGTGCGCGCCTATGTCATGGGGGAGCGGGGTGCCCGTAACGAGGACGCCAGCCCCGCGGAGATCGACGAGATGGCCTCGATCATCCGAGAAGCGGTCGGTGCCGGCGCTCTCGGCGTCTCCACGTCTCGCACGCTCGCTCACCGCGCCGCTGACGGTGAACCGGTGCCCGGCACCTTCGCCGGCGAAGACGAACTGTTCGCGATGGGCCGGGCGCTGCGTGACGGAGGCGGCGGCGTCTTCGAGGTGGCACCTTCCGGCGTGGCCGGGCTGGACGCCGGTGACCCGATGGTGGAGGTCGAATGGATGCGCCGCCTGGCCCTCGAGATCGATCAACCCGTCACTTTCGCCATGTTGCAGGTCGGCCCGGCGCCGGAGTTGTGGCGGGATCTTCTCGCGGCAGCGAGTGCGGCGTCCGCCGAAGGAGCTCGCCTTCATCCCCAGGTCGCCGGTCGCCCCTTCGGCGTGTTGATCGGTTGGGAGACCTGCCACCCGTTCCTTCTCCGGCCGACGTTCCGGGCCCTCGCCGACCTTCCGATCGAGGAACGCATCGTCGAGCTCCGCAAGCCCGACGTGCGGGCCGCGATCCTCTCGGAACCCGACGGCGAGAACCACGGCACGCTCCACGAAGGCCTGTCGCTGCTCTCCGCCACCATGCTCGACCGCATCTACGTCCTCGGTGACCCGCCGGACTACGAACCGACCGCCGACCGCTCGATCCAGGGCCTCGCGGACGCCGCCGGCGCCGACCCGAACGAGGCGGCCTACGACGCCTTCTGTGCCGAGGACGGCCGCGCCCTGCTGATGCTGCCGCTGTTCAACTACGTCGACGGCAGCCACGACGCCATTCGTGAACAGCTCCTGCATCCGACGTCGATCTCGGGTCTCTCCGACGGCGGCGCACACTGTGGACTGATCTGCGACGCCTCCCTGCCCACCACCATGCTCTCGCACTGGACCCGCGATCGTGCGCGGGGCGAGACCCTGCCGCTCGAGTGGGCGGTGAAGAAGCAGACCCGCGACACGGCCGAACTGTTCGGATTGACCGACCGGGGCACCATCGAGATCGGAAAACGGGCCGATCTCAACGTGATCGACTACCCACGACTGCAACTGCGCACCCCCGAGCTGGTCCGGGATCTCCCCGCCGGAGGTCGCCGCCTTGTCCAGCGGGCGGAGGGCTATGTGGCCACGATCGTGGCCGGCCAGATCACCCGACGAGACGGCGTCGACACCGGCGCCCGCCCCGGCCGCCTGATCCGGGGCCGGCGGTAGTCTCCCGCCATGGCCAAGGAGAACGCGTTCACCCGCTTCAGCCGGGCCGCGGCCGAAGCCGGGATCGATGTCGACCCGGTCCGTTACCCGGAAGGCACCCGGACCGCAGCCGAAGCCGCTGCGGCCATCGGATGCGAGCTCGCCCAGATCGTGAAGTCCCTGGTGTGTGTCGGGCCTGCGGGTCCGGTGCTGGCGCTGACCGCCGGCCACAATCGGGTCGACCTCGACCGGCTGGGTGAAGTGGTCGGTGGTCCGGTTCGGATGGCCGACGCCGAGGAGGCGCGCGCGGCAACCGGCTACGCCATCGGCGGGACTCCTCCGTTCGGGCATCCACAGCCGATCGTCACGTTCGTGGACCCCGACCTCGGCGAGTTCGACACCGTCTATGCCGCTTCGGGGACGCCGGATTCGTGCTTCCCGATCCGCCATCACGACCTGCTCTCGGTCACCGGAGCCACGCCCGTGGTGTTCACCGTCGCCTGAGTTTGAGCCAAACGGCTCAAGCCAACGGAAGATCAACAGTCCTACAGTTCGGCTCATGAGCGGCTTCCAGCTGGACGCCGGTGCGCGGTTGGCCCTTGATGTGGCGTTGGGGACTGCCGGTGCCATGGGCGACGAACAATGTGGGACGGAGTATCTCCTCTTCGGACTGGTCGCCACCGCGGCCGAGGAGATGGCGGAGCTCACTGAGCTCTTCGCGCTCAACACACTGCGGGTCGAACGGGGGGTGCGGACGCTGCGCAGCCATCGATGTGCGGTCGAGTCGGAGAATCCCGAGGATCCGCCGCTGTCGACCCGGGCCGAAATCGCGCTCTACAGCCAGCCTCTGTCCGGCGAGCGCCTCTCGACCTTCGACCTCCTGGTCGCGATCCTCGCCGATCCCCGTTCGGGCGCTGCCACGGCGCTGCGCAATCTCGGGGTCCGGATCGGCGAGATCCGCCGCCTCGCGGAGCTCGGGGCCGCCCGGTTGGAGCAGCACGAAGTCGAGAGCCTCATCGCTGCCCTCGACCGTCGCACGACCGACCACAACCCCTGGTGGGGACCCGGCAGCGACGCGCCGGTCGCGCGTGTGGCGCTGCCCAACTCGCGGCCCGTGCTGATCGGCCGCAGTGAAACCGCGGTCGCCACCCTGGATGGGCTGGTGACCGGCCCGGACGGCTTCGGGCTCACGATCACCATCACCTCCTGTGACGACTGGATGTTGCCGCCGCGCTGGGAACCAGAAGAGGACCTCGTCCCCGGCTTCGGAGCCGTGCATCGGGCGTCTCCCGACGTGGTCACCATCGACCTGCGCTACAGCGACGACCGGGTCATCTCGAACCGGGACCCGGGCCCGCGCTGGCGGTCGGACGCACCGGAGCCGGGAACCCTGGTTCGCCTCGGCTCCCGCTCGATCGTCGACGAGCGAAACGATCGTCGCGTCACCGCCCGACGGGCGGAGACGAGCGAATGGTGGGTGTGGCCGCTGCCAAGCGATGGCACCCTCTCGGTGTTCTTCGAGTGGCCGGCCGAAGCGCGCGTCGGGGTGGTGGACCTCGCGGCCGACGAGATCAATCAGCAGGCGGCGACCCTGAGAACACGCCGCTGAGGGCGCAGGACCGGTCCGATTCGGTCCCGCCGCCCGATCCGCCTACCGTGTCGCCACCGGATCCCGACTGACCGGACCGCGAGGACGTCCGGAGTCGGCGCAGACCACCAGGGAGTGAGCAATGGGTGCATGTGAGGGGCGGGTCGTCGTGATCACCGGAGCCGCACGCGGTCTCGGACGCGCCCACGCGCTGGCCTTCGCCGCCGAGGGAGCGCGGGTGATCGTCAACGACCTCGGAGTCGAACGAGACGGCTCGGGCGGCTCCAGCGAGGCGGCCGAAGAGGTCGTGGCGGAGATCCGCGCCGGGGGCGGAGAGGCCGTCGCCAACGGTGCGGACGTGGCGGACTGGGACCAGGCCGGCGCCATGATCCAGCAGGCGATCGATGCGTTCGGCCGCCTCGACACCCTGGTCCTCAACGCCGGCTTCCTCCGGGACCGCATGCTCGCGGGCATGTCCGAAGAAGAGTGGGACTCGGTGACCAGAGTGCACCTCAAGGGCCACTTCGTCCCGGCCCGTCATGCGATCGCCCACTGGCGGGATCAGGCGAAGGCCGGAGAGTCGGTCGACGCCCGGGTCGTCAACACCTCCTCGGGCGCCGGCCTCAACGGCTCGATCGGTCAAGGAAACTACGCGGCGGCGAAGGCGGCGATCGCCCTCCTGACGGTGCAGGAGGCCGCGGAATGGGGCCGCTACGGGGTGCTGGCCAACGCGGTGGCCCCCGACGCGCGGACCCGGATGACCGCGGGGATCTTCTACGAATCCGACGCGCCGGAAGGATGGGACCCGAAAGGTCCGGAGAACGTGTCGCCACTCGTCGTCTGGCTCGGGAGCGGCAGCTGCGACGTGACCGGCCGGGTATTCGAATGCACCGGCGGTCAGCTCAACGTCTGCGACGGATGGCAGCCCGGACCGGTCGAGACGGTGGGCGAACGGATGATGACCGTCGCCGAAGCCGGGGAGCTCGCCCACCAGTCGATCTCGGGCGCGCCGACACCGGCTCCAGTGCATGGAGCGCAGGCCTGACCCCACGGTGAGCGGCGGCGGGTCGGGATGTAACCCACCGCGCGGCAGTCGGGTCAAAGAGCCACGAACGACCTCCCTCCAGGGGTAAGCCCAGGGCCCGCCGATTCGTCGGCGGGCCCTGGCGCGTCTCCCGACGAACTGGACCGGCCCGTTCCGGTGGGTGCGTTTCGGCCACCTTTCGGCACTCTGACGCCAGAGGTGTCCCATGCTGTCTCCCGCCGGAAGGCTGGGGTACCGTTCCGACATCCACACCTGCCAGGAGGCGTCAATGAAGCTGGTCACCGCCGTCATCAAGCCCTTCAAACTCGAAGAGGTGAAGGGCGCCTTGGCAGAGGTCGGCGTACAGGGAATGACCGTCTCGGAGGTCCAGGGCTTCGGTCGCCAGGGCGGTCACTCCGAGACATACCGTGGGACCGAGTACCGCGTGACGTTCACTCCGAAGACCCGGATCGAGGTCGTCGTCGACGACGGATCGGTCGACGCCGTCGTCGACGCGATCGAAGCCTCCGCCCGCACCGAGAAGATCGGTGACGGCAAGGTGTGGGTCACGCCGGTCGAGGTCCTGTCCCGGATCCGCACCGGTGAGCGGGGAGCCGACGCGGTCTGACCCTCTCAACGCGGCCCTGCCTCCGGCCGATGAGTAGAGGGTGGAGCTTCTCCGCCTGAGACCGTTCGCGCTCGCCCAGGCCGACGACCCCTTCGCCGCGTACGAGCCCACCGCGGAAGAGGACGCGTGGGTGTGGCTCAGCGAACAATGGTGGACGCCGTGGGCGATCCTGATCGTGTCGATGGTGATGGGTCTGTGGATGATCCGGTCGCTCACCCTCCACCGGGGACGTGATCGTCAGATCGCCAGGGCGGCCGAGGCATCCGGGATGCGGTTTCAGGACCAGGACGGCCCGGGACTGGGTCGCATCCGGTTCCGCCACTTCCTCGGCGGTGACGGCCAGGGGTGGTCGGCGAGCAACCTCGTCACCTACAGCGGCACGAACGGTCACGTCCACGCCTTCGACGCCCGATCCTGGACCGAGTTCGACGTCATCGAGAATCCCAACGGCGAACGTCAGCTGCGTCGTCGCCGCGACAGCCGGTCGGTGTCGGCCCGAACCATCCGTCGCCACAGCGGCCGGACCTCGTCCGGAGCGGTCGCTCGGCTCCCGATCAACGCGCCCCAGACCCTGATCGCCCGCGAGAATCTCGCGTCAAAGCTCTTCGCCGCGGCGACGCGGCTCGATCTCGACGTCGAGTCCGGTCTGTTCAATCGCAGCTACCACGTCATCAGCGACGATCGACGGTTCGCCCAAGCGCTCCTCGACGCCCGCATGATCGACCTGATGGTCAACACCGAGGGGCGGATCTCCTTCGAGTTCTTCGGCCGCTATCTGCTGCTGCACACCGTCCAGGTGGAACCCGAGCTCCTGCCGGGGCTGGCGAGACTGGCCGACCAGATGAGTCAGGTCGTGCCCCAACTCGTCATCGACCGTTACCCGGCCGGCCAACACCTCGGCGCCTGACGAACCCGCACGCCGCAGTGCATCGACGGTGACTTTTGGAGTAAGACTCCAGGTCCTACCGCGATGAGCCCGGGAGAGCCCGGGGAGGAGCGATCGTGACGGTCACCATCTACCACAACCCCAATTGAAACTCGTCGAGCAACGCCGTGGCGGTCGCCACGGAGATGAACGTCGACTTCACCGAGGTCCGCTATCTGAAGACACCGCCCGACGAGGACACGCTCCGGGCGATGATCGCCATCCTCGAGGACCCGGTCGAGAACCTCGTACGCAAGGACGCCCACTTCAAGAAGCTCGAGCTCGACGAAGCGGACTACGTCGACAACGCCGACGCGGTCGTCGCCATCCTGCTCGAGCACCCGAAGTTGATGCAGCGACCGGTGATCGTCACCGACGACAAGGCCATCATCGGCCGCCCGCTCGGTGACGAGAAGGCCAAGGACCGACTCGCCGCCCTCCTCGGCTGAGCACCACGATGACGGCGGTTCTCGTACACGGCGTCCCTGAAGTCGCGGCGGTCTGGAGACCTCTGGTGACCGCGCTCGCGGCGCGGGGCGTCACCGATGTCGTACTGCTTTCACCTCCCGGTTTCGGCGCACCCGTCCCGTCGGGTTTCGATGCAACACCAGTCGGGTACCGCGACTGGCTGGTGGCGGAGCTCGAGTCGATCGACGGCCCCATCGACCTCGTGGGCCACGACTGGGGTGCCGCCCACAGCCTCGCGGTGGCGGCCGACCGGCCTGACCTCCTCCGGAGCTGTGCCGCCGATTGTGCCGGCCTGGTCCATCCCGAATACGTCTGGCACGACATGGCCCAGGCATGGCAGACGCCCGAGGTGGGTGAGCAGGTCATCGAGATGATGGTCGGTCAGACGACGGCGGAGAAGACAGCGACGGTCGAGGGGCTCGGGCTGCCGAGCGACGTCGCGGCCGACATGGCCGTGGGTATGGATGCCGAGATGGGCCGTTGCATCCTCACGCTGTACCGAGCCGCCGTGCCGCCCTTCGGCGCCGGCCTCGGCGACCGACTCGCCGCGGCCGACCGACGCCCGCTGATGTGCATCGTCCCGACCGAGGATCCCTACGTCGCGGCTTCGCTGTGTACCGCGGTGGCCGAACGGCTCGCGGCTCCCACGGGTGTGCTCACCGGCGCGGGCCACTGGTGGATGGCCGAACAGCCCGATCAGGCCGCCGACGCGCTCGTGAGCTTCTGGTCCTCCCTCTGAGCGGCCCCTCGCTCGGGCCGGAACGGCGCATGGCGGGCGAGCTCCTCACGCGCGTGAGACACGCCCTCGCGGCCGATCTCCCTCGTCTCATCGGAGAGCTTCGATCTCGGCCACACCGGGAACCGTGTGCGGCGGGCGGCCGGGACGACGGGACGTTCCATCTCGGGCCTCCTGGTTGCGCAGGCTTCCGTGGTTTCAGCGTGCGCCCGGAGCGCTCCCCGAGCCAGGGCCCGAGGTCCCGCCCCTGCGTCTACCCCCTCAAGGGCCCTGCCGGCCCGCTCATGAGGTCGGCCTCGGCACACATCGCAGCGAGCGCCTCGTCGCTGGCGGAGTGGATGGTGAGGGCCACCCGCTCGGCGATCGACCCGTAGTCCTCGAGGAGACGACGAGCCACCTGAGCGGGAGTGCCGCGGGCGGCGAGGAGGTCGACCACGTCGTCGTCGATCAGCTCGGCCATGCCGGCCCAGTCGCCCCGTTTGGTCATGTCCCGGAGCCGGGGCTGTAGTTCTCCGAGCCCGTGATGGTCGAGAACCACCTTGTAGGCCGGGGTCGAGGCGTAGAACGCCAGGTTGCGCCGGATGGAGGCGGTGGCCAGCTCGTATTCCTCATCGGTGATGCACGGCACCGCAATGCAACCGACGATCAGGCTGAGGTCCTCGCGGGCGCGGCGGCCGTTCTCGAGTCCGCCACGCACCAGCGGCATCGTCTCCTCGCGGACGAAGGCGGCCGTGTTGAAGGGATGGATGATGATGCCATCGGCGTGCTCGGCCATCGCCTCGGTCATCCGTGGACCGAGTGCCCCGACCCAGATCGGAGGTGGGGGACCATCGAGCGGGGGCGGGACGAACAACGGGGTCATCAGGTCGACCCGGTAGAAGTCGCCGCGGTGTTCGAGTGGTGTGCCGTCGGACCAGTTCGCCCAGATGGCGCGTACCGCAGCCATGAGCTCCACCATCCGCGCCACCGGGCGTCCCCACTCGGCGGAGAACCGTCGTTCGATGTGGGGCTTGATCTGGGTGCCCAGCCCGAGCGCGAACCGGCCGCCGCTCGCCGCGTGCAGATCCCACGCCTGGGATGCCAGGTGCATCGGTGACCGTGGGAACGCGATGGCCACGTTGGAGTAGATGTCGAGGTCCGTGGCGGCCGCGTGGACGAGCGGGAAGAACACATCGCGGCTTCCCTCGAACGTGAAGATGCCGTCCACCCCGGTGGCCTCGAGCTGCCGCGCACGGTCCGCCGCCTCGGTCAGGTCGGTGCTCAACCCCACATCGATCCGCATGGCGCGCAACCTAGCGCCGTCATGTGACAAAGGTCATCTTCGGTCTGGGTCTCTGGGCCCAACGGCCCAACAACTTGCCCCGATGGACTAATACCTGCTCACGCACGGCCGATTCTGTGGGTATGCGGTGGATCTCTCGAAACGCTGAAGCGTCGAGGCGGGATCTCCGGCGGATGAACGAACACGGCGAGCAACTGGCAGCGCTGGCCCGGGTGACGTCCGGGTTAGCATCGCCAGGTGCCCACCGAGCGCCCACTCACTGAGCGACAGGCTGCCCGGCGGCAACGAGTCCTGCGGGCCGCGCTCGAATTGGCGGCAGAGGGCGGCTACGACGGCGTGCTCATGCGAGATGTGGCCGACCGGGCCGACGTCGCGCTCGGCACCGTCTACCACTACTTCTCCTCGAAGGACCACCTTCTCGCCGAGTCGATGATCGAGTGGATCGACGGGTTGCGCCGTTCCGTGTTGCGCAACCCGCCCACCGCCGGCTCGACCCTGGACCGGGTGCTCGACATCCTCGGGCAATCGACTTCGGCGATGGGCCAGAACGAGTCGGTGAGTGCCGCACTGCTCGCGGCGGTCGTGGCCGAAGGTGAGCAGATCGCCGCGTGTCAGGAGTCGTTGCACGGTCTGTTCTCCGAGATGGTCAGCACTGCGTTCCACGACGACTTCCCGGCTGAGGACCGGGACCTCATCGTCCGATCGCTCGAGCACGTGTGGTTCTCGGTGTTGATCGCGTGGAAGAACCGGTGGATGCCCTACTCCCAGGCCACATCCGAGCTCGAGGACGCGGCCCGAATGCTGCTCGCAGGCCGGGACTGACCGCCTCCGCCCCTGCTCGCGTCGATTCGTCGCCGGCCGCGGGCGGGGCTAGCTTCCGGCCATCGTCCCGAGGAGGAATCGATGGCCGCAGACGTCCTCACCGCTCCGCCTGCACTCGAGTACCCGTTCACCCGGACGACCGGCCCGGTGATCGGAGCCTTCCTCACCGGTCTGCGGGACGGCATCGTGCTCGGAGTGCGCCGTGCGGACGGCTCGGTGATCTGTCCGCCGCTGGAGTACGACCCACTCGATTCGACATCGCTCTCGGAGATGGTGGAGGTCGGAACCGCGGGTGAGGTGACGACCTGGACGTGGAACGGACCACCCCGGGACCGCCAGCCCTTCGACCGGCCATTCGGCTGGGCGATGATCCGGCTCGATGGAGCCGACACACCGATGCTCCACGGTGTCCTGGTGGATGGACCCGACCAGATGCGAACCGGCATGCGGGTGGAGGTCCTCTGGCGCGAAGAGCGGACCGGCCACATCGCGGACATCGCAGGCTTCGTGCCGGAGGGCACCGGTCCGGGCAACCCGTCGCCGCCGACGGAATCGGCCGAGCCCGTGCAGAGCGTCCGCACTCCGATCCGGCTGGACTACACGTACACGCCGGGCCGCTCGCTCAGCCACTACCTGCGGGCGATGGCCGAGAAGCGCATCGTCGGTGACCGCTGCTCCGACTCCGGCCAGGTGTTCGTGCCGCCGAAGGGCGTGAGCCCGCTCAGCGGCAAACCGACGGCCGAGCTGGTCGAACTCCCCGACACCGGCTACGTCGACTCGTTCAACATCACCCGCGTCCCGATCAAGACCCGCCCCGATCTGAGCCCGCCCTACTGCAGTGCGTGGATCGTGCTCGACGGTGCGTCGGTCGGGTTCATGGGGCTGGTGATCAACATCGCTCCCGAAGACGTCCGGATCGGCATGCGGGTGAAGGCGGTCTGGAAGCCCGACGACGAGCTCGAGATGTCGGCCACCAACGTGCTCGGGTGGGAACCCACCGGTGAACCCGACGAGCCGGTCGAGGACTACGCCCGCATCGGGCGGATCGACGAGACCGCGGTGGACGGCCGGTCATGAACGATTCGGGATTCAGAGACGTCGCCGTCGTGGCCTTCACCCAGCGCCAAGAGGCGCAGATCCTGGGAGAATCGGAGGCCGAGTTCATGGTGCCGCTCATGCAGGCCGCCAAGGAGGAGGTCGGGCTCACCCAACGCGAGATCGGGTTCACCTGCTCGGGCTCGTCGGACTTCCTGGCCGGGCAGGCGTTCTCCTTCGTGCAGACGATCGACGCGACCGGGCCGGTGCCGCCGATCAGCGAGAGCCACGTCGAACAGGATGGCGCGTGGGCGCTGTACGAGGCGTGGGTGAAGCTCCAGTGCGGCGACATCGACACCGCGTTCGTCTACTCCTACGGCAAGTCGTCGGGTGGTTCGCTGCGCGACGTGCTCGCGGTCCAGATGGACCCCTACTACGTGGGACCGCTGTGGCCCGATGCATTCGCCGTCGAGGCCCTCGCCGCCCGCCAGATGCTCGAGTCGGGCACGGTGAGCGACGCCCAGCTGGCCGAGATCGCGAGCCGGAGCCGTGACCACGCGGCGTCGAACCCCCACTCGGTCCGGCGGGACGCGAAGTCGGCGGCAGAGATCCTGGCCGAGGACTACGTGATGGATCCGTTGCGACCGTCGGACCTTCCGGCTTCGGCCGACGGCGGCGGAGTCGTGATCCTCGCCGCCGGCGACGTGGCCCGCGAGCTGTGTGACCGGCCGGCCTGGATCCGTGGCATCGATCACCGCAGCGACGCCCACACCCTGGGTGTCCGTGACCTCACCCGGTCGATGTCGGCCGAACTGGCCGCGGCGAAGGCCGGGGTCGGCGACGACAAGGTCGACCTCGCCGAACTCCATGCTCCGTTCACGACGTCGGAGGCGTTGCTGACCGCCGCGCTCGGTCTCGGGGAGGATGTGGTGATCAACCCGTCCGGCGGTGCTCTGGCCGCGCACACCATGATGGCGTCGGGCCTGATCCGCATCGGCGAGGCCGCGAGCCGGATCAGTCGGGGAGAGGCCGATCGCGCCGTGGCGACAGCGGCGTCCGGGCCGTGTCTGCAACAGAACCTCGTGTGCGTGTTGGAGGGGGACTGACATGGGCGGCAAGGAACGAACCGCGGTCATCGGCGTCGGACAGACCCAATACTCGGCGACTCGCGGTGACGTGTCGATGGCCGGCCTTCTGCGGGAGGCCGCCGGCCGGGCGCTGGAGATGGCGAACAAGACCTGGGCCGACATCGACGCGGTGGTGATGGGCAAGGCGCCCGACTTCTTCGAGGGCCTGATGATGCCCGAGGTGTATCTCGCCGAGGCCCTGGGAGCGGTGGGCAAGCCGATCCTGCGGGTCCACACGGCCGGCTCCGTCGGCGGTTCGACCGCGTGCGTCGCAGCTTCTCTGGTACAGGGCCGGGTCCACAAGACGGTGCTGACGATCGGATGGGAGAAGCAGTCCGAGTCCAACGCCATGTGGGCGCTGTCGATCCCTGCCCCGTTCGCCACCTCGGTCAACGCCGGTGCTGGTGGGTACTTCTCGCCGATCATCCGCCGCTACATGATGATGACC
>CAYFLT010000027.1:0-11854 GCA_964344055.1 uncultured Candidatus Nemicrothrix sp. | reverse complement strand
TGGCCGGATGCCGCGAGCTGGCGCACGACGGCGTGCAGCAGGTCGGCATCCGCCCCCGACAGCGCTGCCGTCGGCTCGTCCATGATGATGACCGACGCGCCCGAGTTGATCGGCTGCATGGTGGCGTTCAAGGACCGTCAGCAGGCGCTGAAGAACCCGTACGCCCATCTGCACCAGCCGGACCTGACGTTCGACGAGGTGGTCGACTCTCCCATGTTGTGGGACCCGATCCGCTACAGCGAGACGTGTCCCTCCTCGGACGGCGCCTGTGCCATGGTGCTCACCGACGAGGCCGGCGGCGACGCCCACGACGGCCTGGTGGCGTGGGTCCGCGGCACGGCGATGCGGTCGGAGTCCCTGTCCTACGGTGGGCGGAACATGGTGTCTCCCGCCGCGTCGGAGGAGTGCGCCAACGACGTCTTCGCCCAGGCTGGGATCCACGACCGGCGTCGGGAGGTCGACGCGGTCGAGATGTATGTGCCGTTCTCGTGGTACGAACCGATGTGGCTCGAGAGTCTCGGGTTCGCCGAGAAGGGCGAGGGGTGGCGGATGGTCGAGTCCGGGGCCACCGCGCTCGACGGTGGCGATCTCCCCGTCAATTGTTCCGGTGGAGTGCTCTCCACCAATCCGATCGGTGCCTCAGGAATGATCCGTTTCGCCGAGGCGGCCCTCCAGGTGATGGGCGAGGCCGGCGAGCACCAGGTCGACGGCGCCCGCACCGCGGTGGGCCACGCCTACGGAGGCGGCGCCCAGTACTACGCCATGTGGGTGGTCGGCGCCGACAAGTAGTTTTTCTGGACGTCAGCGCGCGATATGCGCGCGCTGACGTCCAGAAAACCTGGGACACTCGTCGGATGACGGACGAGTTGACGGTTCGGCGGATTCGGGTGGGGGAGTGGGAAGCGCTTCGTCGGGTGCGGCTCGCCGCGTTGGCCGATGCGCCGTATGCGTTCGCTCGAACCCACGAAGAGGAGTCGCTGTTCCCCGATGCCGAGTGGCAACAGCGGGCCGACGGTTGGGCTGCGGGCCCCGAGGGCGCCACCTTCTTCGCCGAACTCGATGACGCGGTCGTGGGTCTCGTCGGCGGGCACCGACGCAACGGCGACGACGTCGTCGAACTGGTGTCCATGTGGGCGTCGCCGGTTGCCCGAGGCGCCGGTGTCGGCTCGGCCCTCGTGGAGGCCGTGATGCGCTGGGCCGAGGGTGACACGGTGGAGTTGTGGGTCACCCGGGGCAATGATCCGGCGATCCGCCTCTACGAGCGGTGCGGGTTCGAGATCACCGGCGATCACCAGCCGCTCCCGTCTGATCCGTGCAAGGACGAGGTCCGGATGCGCCGTCTGCCAAACTGATCGCCATGCTCCGACTCTTCGCGCCGGGCATCGGCGGACTCATCTTCTTCTGCGTGTGGGCCTTCGCGGTCTTCGACGTGATCGCCACCGACGAGATGCTCATCCGAAATCTGCCATCGAAGTTGGCATGGCTGTTCGTGGTGATCTTCATCCCGCTGGTCGGCCCGCTGGCCTGGTTCGCGTTGGGTCGTCCGGTTGGCGCCGGCCTCACGCCCGGGGCCACTCGCACGAACCCCAACCGTTCGTGGCAACAGGAACGCGGCTACGACCGCCCGGCCCCACCACGGGGACCCGAGGACAGAGCGGACTGGAGGGGCCCGTCGACGAACGCGGGCGACCGGGGCGAGAACGCGGCGGCCCGTGAGCGGCGTCTCCAGGAGTGGGAGGCCGAACTCCAACGACGCGAGAAGGAACTCGACGACCCGGACGCCCAGACCTGATCAGGGGTTCGAGGTCGGTCAGGGGAGGCGCTGGAACCAGGCCAGGCTCAACGCCGACGTGAGCGCGGCGAGGACGAGCGCGGCGCCGACGAAGCGGTCGCTGATGTCTTGCTCGGCGGTCTCGAATCCGATCGCCGTACCGATGTCGCGGTAGACCGCGGCCAGCTCCTCGCTCGAGTCGGCGGCGAAGAAGCTCCCGCCGGTGTCCTCGGCGATCCCCGCGAGGGTCTCCTCGTCGACCGGCACCTCCACGGTGACGAAAGTTCCCGGAGCTTCGGGATCCTCGATGGTGACCTCGCCGTCGGCGGTCCCGAACGCCACCGTCGACACCGGCACCCGGGCTCGGAGCGCCTCCGCGGTGGCGGTGCGGATCGGTCGCCCGGTGGTCGGCTCCCCGTCGCTCAACAGGACCACCACCGCCGGTAGCGGTTCGCCCTCGTCGAGCTCGAGGCCCTCGGTGGCGGCGGCGAGGCTCGCGACCGAGACCGAAATGGCATCGCCGGTGTTGGTGTACTGGCCGAGCGCCAACGCCTCGACCTCCGCAGCCACCGCGGCGCGATCGGTGGTCGGCGGAACCCGAACGATCGGTGCCTCGTTGAACGACACCAATCCGACCTCGACGGCGGGCGGAGCCCCGCTCAGGAACTCCAACGCGGCCTGCTTGGCGGCCTCGATCCGATTGGGGTTGAAGGCCTCGGCGCCCACCGAGAGCGAGGTGTCGATGGTCAACATGACGATGGCGCGCTCCCGCGGAACTTCGATCTCGTCGAATGGGCCGGCCAGCGACACCACCATCAATGCCGCGACACCGAGAAAGGTGACCGCGACTACGTGCCGCCGCCAACCCGGTCGCTTCGGCGCCACGGCGTCGATCAGCGACGTGTCGGAGAATCGGAGTGCGTACGTGCCCCGCCGTCGTTGCACGAGCACGTACGCCAGCAGCACGAGGACGATGCCGAGAAGCAACCAGAGACGCTCCGGATCGGCGAACGAGATCTCGGAGACGTTCACGTCCGCACCCTCCGGTTGGTCCGGCCGGCCCGGCGCCGGAGGTCGACGAATCGAGCCAGGTCCAGCACCCAGTCCCGATCGGTGCGCAGGACGAGGTGGTCGGCCCGGGCTGACCGGACCGCCTCGGAGTGCTCGGCGAGACGGCGTCGGCCGGCCTCCGCGTAGCGCTCCCGCAGGCGGCGGCTTCGCGTGTCGACTTCCCGGACCGCGCCCGTCTCGCGGTCCACCAATTCGATGACGCCCACATCCGGGAGCTCCAGCTCGCGAGGGTCGACGATTTCCATCACCAGCGTCTCGTGTTTGAGCGTGAGCGCCCTCAGCGGGTCCTCCCACCCCTCGGTGAGCAGATCCGAGATGACGACGGCCAGCCCGCCTCGGTGGCCCGGCCCGGCGAGGCGGCGCAGCCCGTCCCGGAGACCGAGCCGGGCTTGCCCGTCGATCGTTGACGTCGGTTCGAGTGTGGCAAGCCGATGCAATAGAGCCATCAGGTGGCGACGTCCCGATCCGGGGCGATGCTCGGTGAGGGCGACGCCATCGCTGACGACAGCACCGAGGCGATTGCCGGCCCGGTCGGTGAGGAGACCGATCGCGGCCACCGCGGCGAGCGCGAGCTCAGCCTTCGTGCGGGTGGCTGTCCCGAAGTCGAGACTGGGTGAGAGATCGACGAGGATCGACGTCTCCAGCTCTCGATCGGCGATCGAATCGCGGACGTGGGGATCGTTCATGCGGGCGGTGACGTTCCAGTCCATCCGCCGGACGTCGTCGCCGGGTGTGTACTCGCGGGCTTCGCCGGGCTCGGATCCGAGGCCCGAGACGAGGCCCCGGTAGTCACCCTGCAAGAGGCCATCGAGGCGGCGCGTCACGTCGAGCTCGAGCCGGCGCAGCATGGCACGGGTGCGCTCGTCCGCGACGGTCGAGGTCATGTCGAGGTGGGCGACTCGGTGTCGGCGGGCTGGGTGAGGCGGGCGGGATCCTGGGTGGTGGGAGACACGACCGGTGCGGGGACCGTCGAGAGGACCTTGATGAGGACCTGCTCGACGTCGAGGTCGGCCGCCAGCGCTTCATAGGAGAGCACCAGCCGGTGCCGCAAGACGTCCGGAGCGACGTCGAACACGTCCTGAGGCACCACATAGTCACGGCCCCGGAGGAGGGCCAGAGCGCGACCGGCAGCCACGAGCCCGAGGGACGCCCTCGGGCTCGCCCCGTAGTCGATCATGCCGTCGAGCTCGGGCAGCTCGTATTCCTTCGGATTGCGGGTGGCGAGCACCAGGTTGACGGCGTAGTCCTGGACTCCGGGACTCACGATGACCTCGTCGGCCTGGGCCTGGTGGCGCCACCCCCATCCGGCGGACGATCTCGAGCTCCTCGTTGGGCGCCGGGTAGTCGACGACCACCTTCATCAGGAACCGGTCGCGTTGGGCCTCCGGCAGGGCGTAGACCCCTTCGGATTCGATCGGGTTCTGGGTGGCGAGCACGAGGAACGGTTCGGGCACGGCGTGGGTCTCCCCGCCGATGGTCACCTGGTGCTCACCCATCACCTCCAGGAGCGCCGACTGGACCTTCGCCGGTGCACGGTTGATCTCGTCGGCGAGGACGAAGTTGGCGAATACCGGGCCGAGCTCCACGTCGAACTGCTCGCTCGAGCCGCGGTAGATGCGCGTGCCGGTGATGTCGGCCGGGAGCAGGTCGGGGGTGAACTGGATCCGGGTGAACGTCCCACCAGTGGTTTCGGCCAGTGTGCGGACCGCGAGGGTCTTCGCCAGTCCCGGAGGACCTTCCAACAGGCAGTGCCCACGGGCCACCAGCGCGACGAGGAGTCGCTCGACCATCCGCTCCTGGCCGACGATCACGCGTCGCAGCTCCACCAGCGCTCGTTCGAGACTCGCCGGCTGGTCACTCTCGGTCATTCGGGCACTCCTGTCCGGGCTTGACATGGACTTTCGGCGCGAAGTGGTGCGCTGTGGTCGATGGCAGTCAACGAGCCGCACCATAAGCGCGAGCGAAAGCCGCCGACACACAGCACCGCGATCGGCTCGATCCCGACGGGTAGCGTCGGGTCGATGCGGATCCTGGTCGTGGACGACGAAGTCGAGCTGGCGGAGGCGGTCGGTCGTGGGCTCCGGCGAGAGGGCTATGCCGTCGACCTCGCCCACGACGGCGAGGAAGCGCTCGACAAGGCCTCCTTGACGCCCTACGACCTCGTCTGTCTCGACGTGACGATGCCGGGAATCGACGGGCTCGAGGTGTGTCGCCGGCTTCGTGAGGACCCTCCCGAGGGTGTCCCGCCCCGCGTCCTCATGCTGACGGCCCGCGACGGAATCGACGACCGCATCGCGGGACTCGACCACGGCGCCGATGACTACCTCGTCAAGCCGTTCGCATTCGGCGAGTTGACGGCCCGGGTCCGCTCCCTGCTGCGGCGGGAGGCCGCCCGGTCCACGTCGACCTACCTCGTCGCCGACATCGAGCTCGACGACGCCAGGCATCGGGCCCGGCGCGGGGATCGAGAACTCGACCTGACCGCCAAGGAGTTCGCCCTGCTCCGGTACTTCATGTCCCACCCGGACGAAGTCCTGTCTCAGGAGCACCTGCTCGAACACGTGTGGGACGAGCACGCCGACCCGTTCACCAACACCGTCCGGGTCACCGTCGGCACCCTGCGCCGCAAGCTCTCCGAGGCCGACGAGCCCCAGGCCATCGAAACCGTGATCGGCAGCGGCTACCGGCTGCTCACCGACGGCGGCGCCGGTGAGGTTGAAGGGGACGGGGAGTCGTGACGGCGTCGGCCGGGCCAGTGCAGCGCACCGTGGCGGTGGCGGCGCGTATGCCGGGTTGGGCCGGTTCGATCCGGTTCCGGCTCATGGTCCTGTATTCGGTCCTCTTGTTCGGACTCGCCACCATCGTCGTCGGCGGCATCTACGCGGGCCTCGCCCGTAGCCTCGAGGACCAGGACGTGTCTCGCACCGAGATGGCGAATGTGCTGTTCCGAAGTCGCGAGGGCCAGGACATGATCGGCACGATCGAGTTCGAGGTCACCGACCCGCTGGCCGTGTTCGAGCGTGAGGTGAACGAGCAGGCACTCGACCAGCTCCGCACCTACGCCTTCGGGGCGCTCGGACTGCTGTTCGTGGGCAGCCTCGGCGTCGGATGGTTCGTGGCGGGTCTGGTGTTGCGCCCGGTCGATCGCATCACCTCGGTGGCGAGCGACATCCAACACACCGACCTGTCACGGCGGATCCGGCTCGACGGGCCCGACGACGAACTCAAGCATCTCGCCGACACATTCGACGAGATGCTCGGCCGTCTCGACGAGGCGTTCGAGTCACAACGCCAGTTCATCCACGAAGCGAGCCATGAGCTCAGGAACCCGCTGGCGGTGATCCGGACCAACGTCGACGTGGCGCTCGGCGACCCCGATGCCACCGTCGAGGACCTCCGCGCCGCGGGTGAGGTGGTCGGCCGGTCCGCGGAGCGGATGTCGACGCTGGTGGACGACCTGTTGGTGTACGCCCGCCACGGCACCCGCACCACCCGTGAGGAGGACTTCGATCTCGCCGAGCTCGCGCACCATCTCGCCGAGGAGTTCGCCGCCCCCGCGGAGGCGTGCGAGCTCGAGTTGGTGGTCGACGTTCCGGGGGACGAACTCTTCGTCTGCGGTGATGCTCCTGCGGTCCGCCGGGCAGTGGCGAACCTCCTTGCCAATGCGGTTCGCCTGGCGCCGCCCGACAGCAGGGTCACCGTCGCCGCCGGGAGCCACGACGGGTGGCACTCGATCTCGGTCGCCGATCAGGGTCCCGGGATCGCCCCCGAGAATCACGTCCGGGTCTTCCAGCGGTTCTGGCGAGGTGATCGGGACCGAGCCCGTCAGGAGGGCCGTAGCGGGCTCGGCCTCACCATCGTGCGCCAGATCGCAGAAGCGCACGGGGGTCGGGTCGACCTCTCCTCGGAGGCGGGGGGCGGCTCCACGTTCGTGCTCTGGTTCCCGCGAAGCATCAATCGCTTCTGAACGGCTGCCGATGGTGGGTTCGAGGTACCGGGAATAGGCGTCCCCTCCGGACGGTTCGATCTTTCACCCGATTTTCTGTTCCTCTTACCGTTCCTTTCGCTTCCTCCCCGTACTGTCTCGCCATGGATCGACCTCCGATCGACGCTTCGTCCGATGATGAGTCCCCCGCATCATCGGTCTGGCCCGCCGAAGATCGGTCCGTCACAGCAGACAGCACCGGTGCCCTTTCTCCCCCTCGGGCACCGGGTCCGGTTCCCCCACCGGACGCTGTGACGGACCGACCGGCGGGCCCTGAATTCTTGCCGCCGCCTCCGCCGCCCCCCTCCACGGCGTCGGCGGCGGCAACGGACTGGTCCGCACCCGGACCGACCCCACCGACCGCTCCGTGGGCCACCCCTCCCGTGTCGAGCAACCCTCCGAGTCCGGCCGGGCCTCCCCCCGGCTACCCGGCCGGACCACCCACGACGTCACCCCCAGCGGCCTCGATCGGGCCACAGCCTCTCGGTTCGGGCCGAGGTCGCTGGAGGGTGGCGGCAGGTGCCCTCGGCGGTATGGCCTTCAGCGCCGTGCTCGTCGGGGGCGGCGTCGCGATCGGCCTGATGCTCGAAGACGAGCCGGCCACGGTCACCGCGCCGGCCGGCCAGGTCGACGATGTCCCCGCGGTCAGCATCCCGTCTGCCGGCGTCGCCCCGGCCACCATCCCGGTTCAGCCCGGCCCGCTGTCGGGTGCCGACCTCGGTGAGGTCGAGCCGGCTACGGCCGTCGCTCGCGCGGTCGCGCCGTCGGTCGTGCTCATCGAGACGGGACAGGGCCAGGGCTCCGGGATCGTCTGGGATGCCGAGAACGGCTACATCGTCACCAACGACCATGTCGCCGGGAACGCAACTGCGGTCATGGTGACCCTGCACAACGGGATCGAGGTCTCCGGGATCGTGGTCGGGGGAGACTCCGCCCGCGACGTTGCGGTCATCCAGATCGAGCCCGAAGGGCTGGATCTCGTTCAAGCCGTCTTCGCTCCCGGCGAGACCGTCGATGTCGGTCAGCTCGCGGTGGCGATCGGCAGTCCGTTCGGGCTGGACCAATCGGTCACGGCTGGGATCGTCAGTGCGGTCAATCGCATCAACGAGTTCGGCGGCTCCGACCCCGGGAATCCGGTTCCGGTGGCGATGATCCAGACCGATGCACCGATCAACCCCGGGAACTCCGGCGGTGCGCTCGCCGATCGCGAAGGTCGGGTGGTCGGGATGAACACGTCGATCCGCACCGACGGCTCCAGCGACAACGCCGGCGTCGGTTTCGCGGTGCCGTCCGACACCATCGTCTTGATCGCCCAACGAATCGTCGACGGTGAGTCGCTCGAACTCGGCTTCCTCGGCATCGAGGGGGCATCGCTCACCGATGGCACGCTCGGTGCCCTGATCAGCCGGGTCGTCGAGGGTTCGCCCGCGGACGTCGGCGGGCTCGAGGTCGGCGACCTCATCGTCGGCCTGGACGACAGTGTCGTGGCCACCATGGAGGAGCTCTCGGCCGACTTCAAGTTCTTCCGCCCCGGTGAAGACGTCGAGATCGAGGTCCTCCGCGACGGCAATCGCCTGACGCTCCCGATCACCGTCGGAGTCAACGACGGCTGAGGCGGCGGCCGTCCGGTCGCCCGTCCACCAATTGGCACATCTCGCGCCCGACACCCGAGCGCCAGCCGGCCAGTCGACGCCACCACGGCCCCCTGACCCGAGCCGCTGCATTCGGTGTCTGACCCCTGTTGCTTCTCGGGGACCAGAAGGGCGCGCCGGTAGGCTGCAGCTCCCATGATGTTCGCCGTAATCATCGCCATCGCCGCACTGGTCATCATCACCGCGTCGTTCGTGGTGCTCCGCAAGGACCGGAGCCGCTCCGACGCCGGCCTCGTCATCGACTCCGACGACGTGGTCGACATCGCCGACGTCGCTCCGAGTGCCGAAGCGGCGCCCGCCGAGGTCGAGGTCGAGGAAGCACCGGTCGAACCGGCCCCAAGGCCCACGTTTCGCGATCGCCTGTCGACCGCCCGCAGCTCACTCGCCGGCTTGCTCGGCGGAGTGTTCTCCGGCGGCATCGGCGCCGAGACCTGGGACGATCTCGAGGAAGCTCTGATCCGCGCGGATGTGGGCGTTGCCACGTCCACCGAGATCATGGAGGCCGTCAAGGCCAAGGCCGCAGAGGCCGGCACGGAGGATTCCGCCGAACTGGTCGACATCGTGAAGGGTGAGTTGGTCGGGCGCCTCAGCGGATTCGATCGCTCGCTCTCCACCGATGTGGCAGCCGCCGGTGGTGAGCCGGGTCCCGCGGTCTGGCTCTTCGTAGGGGTGAACGGCGTCGGCAAGACCACCACGATCGGCAAGCTCGCCTCCCGCGAGCGCGAAGCCGGTCACAAGCTGGTGCTTGCGGCCGGCGACACGTTCAGGGCCGCTGCGGCCGAACAGCTCACCATGTGGGCCGAACGAAGCGACGTCCACATCGTCCGAGGCGCGGAGGGCGCGGATCCTTCCTCGGTGGTGTTCGACGCCGTCGAGTCGGCTGCTGCCCGTGATGCAGATCTCGTGATGGCCGACACTGCTGGCCGGCTCCAGACCAAGACCAACCTGATGGAAGAGCTGAGCAAGGTCCGCCGGGTCGCCGAAAAGGGCGCCGGCACGGTCACCGAGACCCTCCTCGTGATCGACGCCACCACCGGCCAGAACGGCATGAGCCAGGCAAAGCAGTTCGCCGACGCGGTCGACGTCACCGGTGTGGTGCTCACCAAGCTCGACGGTTCGGCCAAGGGCGGCATCGTCGTTGCCATCCACTCCGAGCTCGGCGTGCCGGTGAAGCTGGTCGGCCTCGGCGAGGGGATCAACGATCTCGTCGAGTTCGACGAGCAGGAGTTCGTCGACGCCCTCTTCGAGTAGAAGGTCAGCAGACGATCCGGGCAGGATTCCAGTCCCGACCGGCGGTGATCGAGATCACACCGGGCCGCGATCGCTCAGCCGACTGGCTCGTGGCCACAGTCGACGATCGCCTCGTCCACCCGCCCGAGCGCCTCGGCGACCCGGTCGCCGTCGGTCTGACCCTGCGCCTGCGCGAGGGCGTCCGCGAGGGAGAGCCCGTCGGCCAGGGCGTTGTCGGTCAACAGGGCGAGGTCGGCGATGCGCGCGAAGTCGACCCGCAGGGCGAGCGGACCGACCGTCCGGGCGTCGTCGAGGGCCCGCCGGAGGTTCGGGAGTTCGCCGGCATCGTCTCCGTCGGCGGAGCCGTCGAGGATCCCACCCCAGGTGCTCAGGGCGTTGGCGGTCTGGCACCACGCGACCTCGTCGAAGTCCTCGGACTCGACGATGCCGCCGCCTCCGCCACCACTCGACACGAGCCACGCCGCCACGATGAAACCGGCTGCCAGGACCGAGACGATCGTCCACTGCCGCACCGTCAGGTTCATGGCCCCGACGCTAACGGGAGCCGGCGCCGGGACGGGCGCGCCTCCCGGCATCGGCGCCGGTCCCGCTAGCCTTGCTCGGGCATGTTCGAGACACTGAGCGACCGATTCGACGGCATCTTCAGCCGCATCCGAGGCAAGGGCAAGCTCTCCCAGGAGGACGTCGACGAGACCCTCCGGGAGATCCGTCTCGCCCTGCTCGAGGCCGATGTCAACCTCGACGTCACCAAGAGCATCGTGGGCCGGATCCGGGAGCGGTCGATCGGCGAGGAGCTGAGCGGAGCGCTCAACCCGGCCCAGCAGGTCGTCAAGATCGTCCTCGAAGAACTCACCGCCAGCCTCGGTGGCGAGTCGATGAAGATCACGTATGCGAGCAAGCCGCCCACGGTGATCCTCATGGCCGGCCTGCAGGGCGCCGGTAAGACCACCAACGCCGGCAAGCTCGCCCAGTGGTTCAAGAAGCAGGGGCGCAACCCCCTGCTCGTGGGCGCCGACCTCCAGCGTCCGGCCGCTGTCGAACAGCTTCGAACGCTCGGCGGTCAGGTCGGCGTGCCGGTCTTCTCCGAGCCGACCGACCCGGTCGACGTCGCCGGCAAGGCCGTCGCCGAGGCTGCCCGAACCGGCAAGGACGTCGTGATCGTCGACACCGCGGGTCGCCTGGCAATCGACGAGGAGATGATGGACCAGGTCCGTCGCATCTCCGACGCCGTCGACCCCGACTACACGTTCCTCGTCATCGATGCGATGACGGGTCAGGACGCGGTCACCACCGCCCACGCGTTCAACGAGACCCTGGAGCTCGACGGCGTCATCCTCACCAAGCTCGACGGCGATGCCCGCGGTGGTGCCGCACTCTCGGTGAAGGAGGTGGTCGGCAAGCCGATCGCCTTCGCCTCGGTCGGCGAGAAGCTCGACGAGTTCGAGACCTTCCACCCGGATCGCCTCGCCAGCCGCATCCTCGGCATGGGCGACATGGAGACGCTCATCGAGAAGGCCGAAGAGGCGTTCGAGCAAGAGGAGGCCGAGGAGGCCGCCGCCCGCCTGCTCGAGGGCACCTTCACGCTCGAGGACTTCCTCGAGCAGATGCAGCAGATCAAGAAGATGGGTCCCATCGGGAACCTGATGGGGATGATGCCCGGCATCCCCAAGGAAGCTCGCGACGTCGAGATCGACGACCGCCAGATCAACCGCATCGAGGGAATCATCCACTCGATGACGCCCGAGGAACGGACCAACCCCGACATCATCGACGGTTCGCGTCGCCAGCGCATCGCCACCGGCTGCGGACAGTCCGCGAGCGAGGTGAAGGCGCTGCTCGACCAGTTCGGGCAGATGCGCAAGATGATGAAGCAGTTCGCCGGGTTCGGTACCAAGAAGATGAACCCGAAGAACCGCAAGGGCGGCAAGGGCAAGAAGGGCAAGAAGGGCGGCCGGCGACAAGGCGGCGGCCGGGTCACCGCGAAGGGTCCGGCGAAGGTACCGAAGAGTCCGCTCAGCCTGCCCGGGCTCGAGGATCTCGAGGAGAGCGGCTTCCCGGGACTACCCAAGGGCTAGGTGTACTTAGCAGTCAGGTTGGTCACATCTGCTGATGGGTGGGTGACCG
>CAYFLT010000026.1:47980-52281 GCA_964344055.1 uncultured Candidatus Nemicrothrix sp. | reverse complement strand
GAGTCCGTCGCAGCCTGACGGCCCGACCTCATCCACAACATTTGACAATTGCTCGCGTCGAGCTGGTCGCTGCTTGAGGGTCTTGCCTGATCAGAGCACACAGATTCCGGTTGTGTGCGCTCAGACACCGCGTCCCGTATGAGCTAGCCGACTGCGAGCGCCAGCAGCGTCACGGGCCCGTCTGCCTGGGCACCGGGGTCGTGGTCGGGTGTGATCACGATCGACCCGAACTCGCCGTCGGTGCGCGTGAACGACACAGTGTCCTCGAGCTCCGTCCGGGCCCACGTGCCATCGCTTTGCGAGGTCCAGTCGTCGAAGAAGCCCACGAGCCGGTCAGCGTCGTCGGCCGAGTAGAAGAGCGAGCGTTGATTGTCGATTGCGAGTCCGACGTCTGCGTGGGCGTCGAGCAGGACACCATCGGGGATCGGAATCGGGAAGTCCTCGTCACTGGCCACGGCGGTGTTGTCGCTCTCGCCACCGCCCTCTGCAGCTGATCCGTTGGTATCGCCTGACTCCCCGCTGGCATCGTCGCCGTCGTCCGCTCCGGAACCGTCGTCGATCGCGTCGGGCGATTCCGATGCGCTGTCGTTGCCGCAGCCGGCAAGCAAGACCATGGCGACGAACAGCGCCGAAACTACCGAGCGGCGAATCCCTCGAGAGTCCATAGCCGGAACACTAGTGGTCCCGCCACCCCCATACGGAGGCCACTTGTATTCCATGTCGTCGAACCAGCTTCTCGTCGCCATCGCCCTCCTCCCCTCGAACTGGAAGCGCCACGCACCCCGGTAGGCATGCCTCTGCGACGACGGGGAGCGTCAGACGCCCGTTCGGAGCGGCCTGCCAGGCTCGTGTTGCAGGTGCCTCGGCGCCGTCATTCGAGCTCCTGGAAGAGCGTGAGGTGGATCGGTCCAGGCCCGTTGAATCGGGCGTTGCGTGAGCGCCACGGTGTCTCGGTCGGTGGGGCGATCGCTTCGGCCCCAGCAGCGATCACGCGTGTCGTCGCGGCCTCCACATCGGTGACCTCAAGAGCCACCCGGATGGGAGGGCTGACGTCGTGGCCGACTTCGAGTTCGTCGATGAGGCGTCGCTGTGCAGCGGTGACGAGTTCGAGGGTCGCTCTGCCAGCTTGGAGGGCGACGACTCGTGCGTCGTTGCCGCTGTCGACGAAGAACTCCTCGGGCAAGCCGAGCTGGTCGCGGTAGAAGGCGATGGCCCGGTCGAGGTCGTCGACCTCGATGACGAGGCGGAGTTGGTTGACCAAGGGCCGCCCGTTGTCGGCGGTCCGCTGCATCTCGGGGTGATTGGTGGATTCCATCATTTGCTCCTGTCATCGACCTGGATCACGATCTTTCCTCGGGCTTGTCCGGACTCGAGGTGACGGATCGCGTCGGCGGCCTCAGCCAGCGGGAAGCGTCGGTCGATCACCGGGTTCACGTGTCCGTTCTCGACGAGATCGGTGAGTCGTTCGAGGTGGGAGGCGTCCTCGGCGGCGACGAAGGTGGTGAGGCGCTGGCGGGTGAAGGCCGAGGTGAGCTTGGCTCGAAGTTGACGGTCGATGCCACCCAACCAGCGTCCGCCGTTCTCGCCGCCGACGATGACCAGGGTGCCTTTCGGGGTGAGGGCACGGCGGAGATCGCGGATCTTGCGGTTGCCGCCGGTGTCGATGATGACGTCGTAGCGTGTGGCTCCGTCGAGCGGATCGCCGCTGCGATAGTCGGTCGCGTGGCGGGCACCGAGCGACCGGACGAGGTCGAGCTTGTCGCCGCTCGCCACTCCGGTGACCTCTGCTCCCAGGGCGACGGCGATCTGGACGGCGTAGCTACCGACACCGCCGGACGTGCCGAGCACCAGCACCGTCTGGCCCTGGCGAACCTGGCCGTGGTCCTCGACGGCCTGGAGGGCGGTGGAGCCCGACACCGCGAGCGCTGCGGCGGCCGTCAGGTCGATGTTGTGTGGGGCGGCGGCGAGCTTGTCCTGTGACGCTCGGGCGTACTCGGCGAACGTGCCGCGTCCGATCCCGAAGACCCGGTCGCCTTCGGCGAAACGAGTGACACCGTCGCCGACGGTCTCGACGATGCCGGCGAGGTCCATGCCGGGGACCGGGTTGCGGGGGCGGCGCAACCCGAATGCGATCCGGGTCAGATACGGCAGCCCCGTCATGAGGTGCCAGACGCCTCGGTCGACGCCGGCGGCGGCGACGCGGACGACCACCTCGCCCTCGCCAGGAGTCGGTCGGTCGACCTCGCGGGCATCGAGAACGTCGGCGGACCCGTAGCGGTCCTGCACGATGGCGTACATGCTCGGCTTTCGCTCGGGTGTGGTCGAGGCAGTGCGGGTACTGGGTGAAGCGGTCATCGGAGGAGTCCTTTCGTTTCGAGCGAGTCGGTTCAGGCGGCGACCGGTGTCGGCTGCGCCGGCTCGGCGATGTCGGTTTGCAGGCCCCGGGTGACGAGGCGGATGGCGAAGGTGAGCTCGACGACGAGGGGGATTGCGTAGAACGGGTCGATCACGTCGCTCATGCTGGGGGCGAACAGGGCGGCCAAGGATCCGACGAGGTAGACGACACCGGTTGCGGACATCCCGAGCGCAAGCGGTCGGGACACGAGCTTCGACGTCGCGAGGATCCGGCCCAGCACAAGGCAGCTGAGACCGAAAGCGATCAGACCGGCGTCATAGCCCAGCGCGTGACGTTCCACGGCGTCGAGTGCGTCGCGTGCGGGACCCGCCAGGACGGTCCCGTCGGCGCCGACGGCATCTCGGGCGAACCCGAGTGCCTGGGCGAGGTTGACGAGGTTGACGGCGATCACCGCACCCTGTAGGAGCCGCAGGACGGTCGCAGTCAAGGCGAGGCGCCGGTCCACGTGGCGGACCAGGCCGAACAGGCCGAAGGCGACGACAACGTCAAGGGTGATCATCACGACGTCGGCGCCGACGCCGACGCCGAACAGGCCCGGCGAGTCGGCGATGTTGGTGGCGGTGGTGATGGGGTCGTCGTCGGCGACGAGCGATCCCCTCACGGCGAACTCGGCGAAGATCCCGGTGGCGATGATGCCGAGGTAGGCGAGGCCGGTGCGGCGAGCGAGCCGCTTCTTTCCGGCGTGGGTGGGTTGGTTTCGCATGGTTCCCCCTTCGAGGTGGCTGATGTCTTCGACGGTACGGAAGACCCCCTCGACGGGTCTTGGCCGCCGCGGCCAAGGTGTTGACCGATCGGGCCACCCGTAGCGCCTTGGCAGATCACGGGCCGTGGTAGACCGGGGCACGCCGAGTTCCTCGCAGGCGCAGGCATCAAGGCCATCGCCTCGGCGCTCACCGCCGACGGCGTCCTCTCGCCGAGTGCATCGGATCCTGAACGGAATAGACACCGCTCCGCAAGCCGCGGGGCCTGGGGGCAGAGCGCCGTACGAACCATTCTGAAGAACCCTCGCTACACCGGGTTCCAAGTGTGGGCTCGTCAGCGGAAAGACGAAGTCCTCCTCGACGTGGACGACGTCGCCGCCGGCCACGTCACCAAGCAGCGCTGGAACGCCGAGGACGACTGGCAGTGGTCGAACGAACCGGCCCACGAAGCGATCATCCCATTAGAGCAATGGCAAGCAGTCCAGACCGTCTTCGCCGCCGGGACACGTCGATCGTCTCCCCGCAGGCAACGGAGCCACACGTATCTGCTCAAGGGCATGATCACCTGCAACTCGTGCGGACGGAAGCTCGTCGCCAACACCGTGCGAGGGCACCTCCAGTATCGCTGTCGCATGAAGGACGAGTACCCCGGTCTCAATCACCCGAAGTCGCTGTCGATTCGTGAGGACCAACTCCTACCCGCAATCGACGAGTGGCTCGCCCAACTCTTCGACGCAGACCACATCGACCAGACGATCGAGTCCCTCGCCGCAGTAGACCTCAACGATGCCGGGCCGACCGAGGAGCTTGCCGCCCGACGAGAGATCCGAGAGATCGACAAGCGGATTGCCAACTTCGAGACCGCTCTCGGCCTGAGCGAGGACCCGGACTCCCTCGCCGGATTCACTCGACGGATCGAGCGAGCCCGCGCCGAACGCAAGACCGCTGAACTACGACTCCGCCAAGCAACCACAGGCACCGGCCTCACCGAGGCCGAAATCCGAGCCGCTGCCGGAAGCCTCGCAGACGCGATCTCGCTGCTATCAGCCGCTTCCCCTGAAGACCGCCGCCGTGTCTACGAGGCCGCTCAGCTCGAAGTGCTGTACGACCACGAGAACCAGCGTGCCCAGCTCTCGGTCGCACCGAGGGTTAGTGGTGGTGTCGGAGGGGGGACTTGAACCCCC
>CAYFLT010000026.1:45980-47956 GCA_964344055.1 uncultured Candidatus Nemicrothrix sp. | reverse complement strand
ATCGGGCACTAGCCCCTCAAGCTAGCGCGTCTGCCAATTCCGCCACTCCGACGTGGCCATCCGGACGGGCCGGATGCGAAGCGCAATCGTAGCGGCACTCCCCCGTTGCGCCACACAGTTGTCGGCGAATCCCGGCCCTGGTCGTGCGACACTCTCGACGTGACCAGAAGGCAGTCCGAGGACTCGGCGAGCAGCATCCTCGCCGTTGTCGCGGTGGTGCTCGCCGTAGTGGCGGGGGCCTCGATCGCCGCCCGCCTGAGCGACTCCCCCGGCGGTGCCGAGGACCATGCCGCCGCGACGACCACGACCACAGTCGCCAACCCAACTCGTTCCGATTCGCGCGCTGTGAATCGGCCACGGTTCTCTGCGCTCATGGACGGTCAGTCGGTGACGGTGGAGGTCCCAACACCGTCGGATCGGTTCGGAACTCCTGGAGTCGCATTGTGCCGACAGGACGACACCCAGGCCTGCACTCGTCTCCCTCACGAGATCACCGACGTCGCGGACTCGACCGTCACCGTCGAGATCAGAGTTCCTCGGAAGTTCGTCACGTGGGACGGCGCCATTCACGACTGCATCGACGTGCATCCATGCGAACTGCGGCTGTGGACCGGCACCAACGAGAGCCAGGAGACCGGTGTCCCCTTGTCGTTCATCCCGGTCGGACCGCCCGCGGACCCGACCTTCGCCATCGCCGAGCCCGACGGTCCCTACGCGGCGGGCGACACCGTGACCGTGACCTTCGACGGCGGAGGCGAGGGCCGTGTCCTGCAATGTGTGCGAGGTGTAGCGAAGGCCTGTGGCGCTCCGGTCGCGGCGGTGCGAACGGCGACCGGAGCCCTTCGAACCGACCTCACCCTGGAACTGGCGATCGACACCGCGGAAGGACTCCAGTGGTGTGAGGCCCCCGAAGCATGCGAGCTGAGGTTCATCACCTCGAACGCTCGATACGTCGAACCACTCCCCCTCAGCCTCCAGGCGACAGCCGGCTGATCACCACCCGGCCGCTCGGTGACCGCTGCCTTGACCGGGATCCGGCCAGTGTCGGCTCGATGACCAGCGATGTTGCCCTTCACCGCTGGCGTGGGAAGCTGTGACGATGGTGACGGGGCAGCGAGGGCCACGAGAGCGACTGGAGCTCCTCCCAATCGATCAGCGACGCTCCCGGTCACCGATCGAACGCCTTCGTGCGGTCCAACTCCCGGTCGCGGCGCTTCGGGGATTCCTCGCAAGGCTGCTGAAGTTCGCCGGGACGATTGTCCTCCTCGTCGCCGTGGTGCTGGCAGTTCGCTGGGTCATCCAGGGCGCCGACCAGGGATCTGGATCGGGATCACGGAGCGGAGGCACCTCGAGCTCCGGCAATGGTGACTTCGCGCCCGACGTCGCACCGATCGGCGAAGGCACAGGGACGATCCCGCCCGCCACGACACCGCCCGTCGCACCAGCGGTCGCAACCGAAGACGCCGTCGCCTTGGAAGAGCCGATCGCCTTCGAGCCGGCGCCCGAGATCACCATCACGCCGGGCACCGGGCTTCTCGACGGACAGTCCGTCGAACTCGCCGCCGACGTGCCCACCGACGGCACCCTCGGGCTCGGCGCCGAGGTGTGCGCACGCGAGTCCCACTCGGCCTGTACCGGGGTGACTCCGATCACCATCCACTTCGACAGCGACGATGTCCGAGCCAGCTTCGACGTACCCCGCCGATTCCTGACCTGGTCCGGCGACCTCCACGACTGCGTGACCATGGCCCCGTGCGAGCTCCGGGTCTGGGGGCTCACCAGCTTCCAGGGTGAACCCGCGGTCACGCCACTCGAGTTCGACCCGGACTCCGCGCCACGGGCAGCCCTCGAAGTCGGACTCACACCGACCGGACCCTTCGACCTCGAGGCCGAAGTCAGCATCGTCACCGACGACCTGACCGACTACGACCTCCTGCAGTCTGCCGTCGACCTCGAACTCGGCTGCGAATTCCTGA
>CAYFLT010000026.1:37964-45900 GCA_964344055.1 uncultured Candidatus Nemicrothrix sp. | reverse complement strand
CCGCGTGGTCACGTGGACGAACGAGTACGTCGAACCCGTGCCACTCGAGTTCGATCCGTCGGTGGACCCACCGGCCGGTCCGAACGTGGTCGTGCGACCCGTCACCAACCTGTCCGACGGCACCATCATCGAGATCGGAGTCAACGGCGCCGAAGAGATCCAGCCGGCCGCGATGCTCTGCAAGGTGCGCTCGGCTCTCTGCCTGTTCCTGGGTGGCGTGGTCACACCCGGCGGTGCGGGCGCTGCTCACTTCTCGGTGCCACGCCACTTCGCGGTTCATTCGGTGCAGGGACCGGTCAGCGTCGACTGCGGCATCGAGGACTGTGAGGTCCGGGTGCAGGACGGCAGGCGAGTCGGCGTGGTGCCGGTCAGCTTCGACCCGACGGCTCCGACCGGACCCGAACCTCAGCTCGCACTCGAGGAGGAGGGCCCGTTCGTCCGTGGATCGACGGTCACCCTTCATGGCCGGGGCTTCCACATCGTCGATCCCGACCGGCCACCGTGGGTTGAGATCAACCTCTGCAACACGCCCAGCACCGACTTCAACGAGCGGCGATGCGCCAACATTCGCACCAACGGTGCCCCGCTCTACGACGACGGCACCTTCGCCATCGCGATCCCACTGCCCGGAATCGACTCCTTCCAGCCGACGTGGCAGATCGAGGACATCTGCGACCCGACCTGCTGGTTCATTGCCGCAACCTTCGTGGAGGGCTACGGCGAGACGCCGATCGCCATCGAGATCGAAGTGGAGTCGCCTCCCGGTGAGGAGTAGCCCTGGTTTCAGGCCGACGGCTCGTCCAGCTGTGCACCACAACCCCTTCTAGGTGTGCACCACGACGCCCCGGATGTTCACGCCGTCACGCATCGCCTGGTAGCCGACGTTGATGTCCTCCAGCGGGTAGGTCTGGGTGATCAGCTCGTCGAGCTTGAGGGTGCCGGCCTGATACATCGACAGCAGGTTCGGGATGTCCGCCCGGGGGTTCAACGAACCGAAGATCGTGCCTCGGATGTCCTTGTTCCAGAGCGTGATCTCCGACAAGTTGATCGACGCCACCGTCTGGTCGAGTGGGGCCACCGACGTCACCACGATCTTGCCGCCCTTGCCGGCGAGCTTGGTTCCGAGCTCCATGAGATCGCCGTACATCACACCTGGCGTCATGATCACCGTGTCGGCCATCTGGCCATAGGTGAGGTCGATCACCTCAGGCATCGCCTCCTCCATCGAGGCGAACGTGTGGGTGGCACCGAACTCCATGGCCTTCTCCCGCTTGAACTCGAGCGGGTCGACCGCGACGACACGCTTGGCCCCGGCCATCGCCGCCCCTTGAACGGCGTTGATGCCGATGCCACCGATACCCACCACCACGACCGTCTCCCCCGGCCGGACGTCGCCGCGGGTGGTGGCCGACCCCCAGCCGGTCGCCACACCGCATGAGACCAGCGCAACACAATCGAGGGGAAGGTCGTCGTCCACCTTGATCACCTGGGACTCCGCCACGCACGAGTACTCGGCAAAGGTGCCCAGCTTGGCCATGAGGAGCAGGTCCTGGTCGCCCAGTCGGTGCCGGCTGGTGCCGTCGGTGATCATGCCGGGCAGGAACGCGCCGCCCCCCTGGTCACACAGGTTCTGGCGTCCGGTCGCGCAGTAGCGGCAGGTGCCACACGACGGCACGAACGAGGCCGACACGTGATCGCCGGGCGCCACCGAGGTCACACCGGGGCCGACCGCCGCCACTACACCGGAACCCTCGTGGCCGCCGATCATCGGGAAGATCGTGTCGATCCCCATCGCCGCCTTCTGCTCGGCCGGCGGGTCGAAATCACCGGTCAGCAGGTGTTCGTCGGAGTGACACAGACCCGCGTGGGTCCAGTTCACCAAGACCTCACCCACCTTCGGCTCGTCGACATCGATCTCCTCGATCGACCAGTCCTGACCCACTCCGTGGACGATGGCGGCGCGGCACTTCATCACGACCCTCCCGTGCATTGTCGCGGTACGAGAAGGTCAGACTTTCAGACTCGACCGCCGCAGGCGAGCCCGTCGCGGCGCGTGGTGGTCAGTCGACCTGGGACAGGTCCAGCGTGCCGTCGGAGCGGTGGCGCAGCCCGTCCATCGTCGGGCCGATGCCAACCCGGACCTCGAACTGGCCGATCGGAAGCAGGAGGCCCTCGTCCAACAGGTTGGTTGTGAGCGCGTCGAGAAGCACCTGGCGACGGTCGTGGTCGGCTTCGGCTTCGATCTCCGCAACCATTTCGGCCCTGATCTCGGAGTCGGCCCCGAACACGTCGTCGACACCGCCGGGAGCAGCGATACGCAGGAGCGCGTCGCCCGCCGGGCCACTACCGGCCATCACCACCGGGAAGATCGTCGCCTCCCCCGATGCGATCCGAGCGGCGAACTCGGCCGGCTCCGACGCGATGGGGAAGACGGCCACCCCCAGAGCCTCGAGCTGGGCCGCGAGGCCCTCCCCGATCGGGGCGAGGAGACCGGTCGGATGGTCGACGGCGGCCAACTCGGGGAGGCCGATCGGTTCGATCGCCGCGATTGGGTTGATCAGTGGGTTGAGGAGATCGACCGGATCGGTCAATGCGAGAGGGTCGATGCTGCTCAGGATGGCGGTGCGAGTCTCGGGGTCGGGCAAGCGGACGACCACGCCCACCCGGACCTCGAGCGGCTGGCGGATGATGTCACCGGGCAGGCTGTCGCCGCCCTCACCGGGCTCGAGGACGACCCAGTCGACCCGGTCATCAGCGAGGAGTTCAGCGCCAGCCGAATCGAATCGCACCAGTTCGATCTCGGCCACGATCGCGTCCGGATCGATTGCGACGAGGAGATCAGGATCATCGGTGTAGGTGTACGCACCGGTGGTACGGGTGGCGCCCGAGCCGTCGGTTCCGGTGACGCCGAATGCCGGCATGGCGAGAACCTCCAGCAGCATCTCGTAGGGACGATCCAGCTGGATGACGAGTGTGTGATCGTCGGGCGCCGAGATGCCGGCCACCCCGCCGGATTGGCCGTCCATGTGGGCGGACCATCCTGTGATCATCGTGAGCGATGTCGCCGCCTGATCGGTGGAGCCTCGGGCAGCAACTGCTTCGAGCGAGTGCATGATGTCGCGAGCGGTAAGCGGCTCGCCGAGGCCGTCGGTCAGGTCGACAGGAAAGACGAATGTCCACGTCAGGCGGTCCTCGGTCACGAACCAACGCTCGGCCAGGCCGGGGGTGACCTGACCATCGCTGCCGAAGGCGGTCAGGCCTTCGTGAAGAAGGTCGGCGAGGACTCGGGACACGAGGGAAGCGGGGCCGGCATCGGCCGGATCGCCACTCCAGTCCGCGCCGACACCCAGGCGAAGGGTGACCGGCTCGGGGGCTTCCTCCGGAGATGACATCGCCGGATCAGTATCCGGCTCGGCCTCGAGATCGACGGTCGGATCCACCTCACGAGCCGCACTGCTCTCATCGAGACTCGGACGCTCTCCCGCACACGCAGACGCGGCGACGGCGAGGACCAGAAGGGTCAGCAGTCGACCAGCGAACTCCGAGACGCGACGCACCCGCCTCCATCGGCGGCATACCGCGGGGTCTGGAGGGGTTCGCGGCTAGAAGATCAGGCCGTAGGCGATCGACGTGAAGCCGAACACCAGCGCCGCGATGACCGTGATGCGATCGAGGTTGCGCTCGACCACGGTGGACCCTGCTGCGGCCGCTCCGGCACCTCCACCGAACATGTCGGACAGGCCGCCGCCCTTCCCGCTGTGCAGGAGCACGAGGAAGATCAACATCAGCGCCGAGATGACATGCAGGGGAGCCACGATCCAGATCACGGGAGAAAGGGTACAGGGGACAGGCACCCGTTTGACCTACTGGTAAAGGCGGTACCTGACGATGCGGGCGAAGTCGTCGGCGTCGAGGGAGGCACCGCCGACGAGGGCGCCGTCGATGTCGGGCTGCGACATCAGATCGGGGGCGTTGCCGGGCTTCACCGACCCGCCGTACTGGATACGCACCCCGGCCGCGGCGGCCGCGCCCCACTGGTCCTCCACCAACGTGCGGATGTGCCCACACATCTGCTGTGCGTCGTCCGGAGTCGCCGTCTCGCCGGTGCCGATAGCCCAGATCGGCTCGTAGGCGATCACGATCTTCGACACGGTGTCGGCCGACAGTCCTGCGAGGCTCCCGGCCACCTGGCCTGCCACCTTCGACTCGGCGTCACCGGCCGACCGCTCGTCCAGGGTTTCGCCCACACACACGATCGGTGTCATCCCGGCCGCGAGCACCGCGTTCGCCTTCGCGTTGACCACCTCGTCGGTCTCCCCGAACAGCTCACGACGCTCCGAATGGCCGACGATCACGTACGACACGTCGAGCTTCGCCAGCATCGAACACGACACCTCGCCGGTGTACGCCCCGCTCTCGGCGGCATGGCAGTTCTGAGCGCCGAGCGCGACCGGAATCTCGTCGGCCTGCAACACCGTCTGCACCGAGCGGATGTCGGTGAACGGCGGATGGACCGACACGTCGACCGCCTCGTAGTCGTCCTTCTCGAGGGCGTAGGCGAGCTTCTGCACCGTCTGGATCGCCTCGAAATGGTTGTGGTTCATCTTCCAGTTGCCGCTGATCAGCGGTTTGCGATCACTCGCCATCGGGAGCTCCTCTCAAGGCCTCCAAGCCGGGGAGGTCGCCCTTCTCGATCAGCTCGAGCGACGCCCCACCGCCGGTGGAGACATGGTCCATGTCCTTGTCGACTCCGAACACCTTCGCCGCGGCGGCGCTGTCGCCGCCACCCACGATCGTGAACGCCCGGGTCTCGGCCATCGCATGCGCGACGGCCCCGGTTCCCCCACCGAAGCGAGGGTCTTCGAATACGCCCATCGGGCCGTTCCACAGAACCGTTCCGGCCTCGTGGATCACATCGCCGAACTGGGCTGCCGACCCCGGGCCGATGTCGACGCCCATCCAGCCGTCGGGCAGGTTGACACCCATCTGACGCACCTCGCCGGGCGCGTCGGGGTCGAACAGCTTCCCACCCGGGCCGAGTGCGGTGATGTCATACGGCAGGTGGATGGTCTTCGGTCCGTCCAGCAGTTCCTTGCAGGTGTCGACCATCTCGTCCTCGCACAGCGAAGACCCGATCGAGTGACCCTGCGCCTTCAGGAACGTGAAGCACATGCCACCGCCCACGATCAATGAGTCGACCGATTCCAGCAGGGCTTCGATCACCGCCAGCTTGTCGCTGACCTTCGACCCACCCATGACTGCGACAAAGGGCCGCCGCGGGTTCTCCCGCATGCCGTTGAGGACCTCGACCTCCTTGTGGAGGAGGCGACCGGCCGCAGAGGGCAGGAACTTCGGCGGGCCGACGATCGACGCGTGGGCCCGGTGCGACGCCCCGAACGCGTCGTTGACGTACGCGTCCTGGCCCTCGATCAGCTTCTGCACGAACGCCGCGTCGTTGCTGGTCTCGCCGGGATCGAAGCGCAGGTTGTCGAGAAGCTCGACCTCCGGCACGAGCTCGGCCAACCGGTCCCGCACCGGCTCCACCGAATAGGCGGGGTCCGGTGCGCCCTTGGGCCGGCCGAGGTGGGTACACGCGGTGACCTTCGCCCCCGCGCCGATGAGCCACCGCATGGTGGGCAGCGCGGCGCGGATGCGGAGATCGTCGGTGATCTCCCCGTCGGCGATGGGGACGTTGAAGTCCGCCCGGAGGAGGACCGACTTCCCGTCGAGGTCGCCCAGGTCCTCCAGGGCGGGAACGCTGCTCACGTCAGTGCCTTTCGCGGATGGCAACCTGGCAGGGTTTTGGTACCTGGTACCAAAACCCTGCCAGGTTCTCACTTCTTCTTGGCGGCCGTGGGACGCTTGCGGGCGGCCTTCTTGGCGGGCTTGCGCTTCGGCTTCTTCTTGCCGACGATCATCGTCAGGTCGACGAGGCGGTTCGAGTAGCCCATCTCGTTGTCGTACCAGCCGAAGATCTTCACCATCTTGCCCTGGGCCATGGTGAGGCCGGAGTCGAAGGTGCACGAGGCGGCCGAACCGACGATGTCGGCGGACACGAGTGGCTCGTCGGAGTAGTCGAGGACCTTGCGCAGTGGTCCACTGCTTGCCGCCTTCTTGAAGGCGGCGTTGATCTGCTCGACCGACGCCTCCTTCTTCAGCATGCCGGTGAAGTCGGTGATCGATCCGTCAGGAATCGGCACTCGCATCGAGGTGCCGTCGAGGCGACCCTGCATCTTCTTCATCACCAGCCCAGTGGCCCGAGCTGCACCGGTGGAGGTCGGCACGATGTTGACTGCGGCGGCGCGGGCCCGACGCAGATCGGAGTGCGGGCCATCGACCAGCGCCTGGTCGCCGGTGTAGGCGTGGACGGTGGTCATGAGGCCCTGCTCGACCCCGAAGGCGTCGTCGAGCACCTTGATCATCGGCACGAAGCAGTTGGTGGTGCACGACGCGTTGGAGATGACGTGGTGACGATCCGGGTTGTAGGAGTCGTCGTTCACGCCGACCACGAAGGTGGCGTCGGCGTCACCCGAAGGGGCCGAGATGATCACCTTCGGGGCACCGGCCTTGCGGTGCTTGCCGGCCGCCTCCTTGCTCGTGAAGATGCCGGTGGACTCGATCACGACGTCGACGCCCATGTCGCCCCACGGCAACTGCTCGGGATCGCGCTCGGACAGCACCTTCAGGGTGTCGCCGTCGACGTTGATGCCACCACGAACGGCCTTGATCCTTCCGTCGAGGCGGCCGTGCACCGAGTCGTTCTTGAGCAGATGCGCCATCGTCTCGATCGAGGCGAGGTCGTTGACGGCGACGAAGTCGATGTCGGCGCCCGAAGCCTTCGCGGCCCGGAAGAAGTTGCGGCCGATCCGGCCGAAGCCGTTGATGCCGACGCGTACGGTCATGTTGGGGGTCTCCCTGGTTGTCTCTCTCGATGATTCGAGCACATTCGGCGAGGCGATCCAACGCTTTCGACGTGAGACCGCGACGCGGGTCGACCACGACCCTACCGACAGCCGATCAGGTTGGAACGCCGGCCACCAAGTCGGCGAGCGCTTGCGACAATTTGGCCGGGTCATGCACGTCACCCGACGCGCCGGCCAGGTCGAAACAGCGCACCAACGCCCGCATGTCCGAAGGGACGGCGGCATCGGACCCGGCCACCACCACGTCGGGTTCGACCCCATGGCGACGCACCGCGGCAACGTGTTCCGCAAGCCCGTAGCCGGTGGTCTCGCCCGTCTCGGCCGCGAGGTTCGCGATGTAGACGACCTGGGCCGAGCTGGCCTCGATCGCCCGTCGAACACCCGGTACCGCGGCGGCCAGCACGCTCGTGTACAGCGAACCGGGGCCGATCACCACCGAGTCGGCCGCGCCGATGGCAGCGGTGACCTCCGCCGGGACCGCCGGATCCTCCGGGTTGAAACGGAGCCTCTCGATCGCCGCGCTCTCGCTCACCGCCACCTGCCCGCGAACCGTGCCCCGCGCCGCGGTGGCGATGAGATCCACCTTGCCGATCGTGGCCGGAAGGATGCGGCCGCGTGCACCCGTCATGCGGACGAGTGTGTCCATCACCAGAACGGGGTCTTCCGCCAGCTCCAACATCGACGCCAGGAGCACGTTTCCGGCCGGGTGACCGGCGAGCACGCCCGAATCGAAGCGGTGCTCGAGGGCGTCGCGGACCAGACCCGCCGGCGTCAACGCCGCGAGGCATCGCCGCATGTCACCCGGCGCGATGATGCCGAGCTCCCGACGGAGCCGGCCGCTCGAGCCACCGTCGTCGGCCACCGACACCACCGCGGTCAATTGCCCGACCTGCTCGACGAGCCCCTGCAGAACGGTGGCGAGCCCGTGCCCGCCCCCGATCGCGACGACGTGGGGCCTGCTCACTGTCCGACCTTCGCCTTCTGGCGGCCTACCGGCCGCGCCGTGCGGCTCA
>CAYFLT010000026.1:18055-37864 GCA_964344055.1 uncultured Candidatus Nemicrothrix sp. | reverse complement strand
GCTCACTGTCCGACCTTCGCCTTCTGGCGGCCTACCGGCCGCGCCGTGCGGCTCACTTGTCGATGTCCCGGTGGACGACGGCGGGCGCATGACCCAATCGGTCGAGGGTCTCCGCCATCTTCTCGGCGATCGCCACGGAGCGATGCCGGCCGCCAGTGCAGCCGAACGCGAGCGTGAGATACGACTTCCCCTCCTGCACGTAGTACGGCAGGATCAGCGCCAACAGTCGCTCCAACCGGGTCAGGAACGCCCCGGTCACCGGTTGTTCGAGCACGTACTCGGCCACCGCCTGATCGAGTCCGGTGAGTGGTCGGAGCTCCTCCACCCAGTGCGGGTTGGGCAGGAACCGGCAGTCGAGGACGAGGTCGACGTCGAGCGGAAGCCCGTGCTTGTAACCGAACGAGGTGACCGTGGTCCGCATGTGCTGCTCGGCGCTCACCCCGGCGAAGGCCTCGACCATCCGATCCCGCAGCTGGTGCACGTTCAGCTCGGAAGTGTCGATGCGAAGATCGGCCTCGGCTCGAAGCGGCTCGAGCGCCGCCCGTTCCGCCTCGATCAATTCCGCGAGCGTGCCGACGGCGCCCTCGGCCTCGACGAACGGGTGGCGCCGCCGCGTCTGTTCGTACCGGCGGACGAGAACCTCGGTGGAAGCGTCGAGGAACACGAGCTGGAGACGCTCCACCTGACTGCGGAGGTCACCGATCAACGGGATGACCTCCTCGTGGAGACGGCCCGAGCCGACGACCAGCGCCAACCGATCGCCCGCCTTGCCCGACCCGTCGGCCAACTCGGCGACCTTGGGGATCAGCGAGGGGGGGAGGTTGTCCATGACGAACCAGCCCAGGTCTTCCAGATTGTCGGCGGCGACGCTGCGACCGGCCCCCGACATTCCCGCGATCACCACGAGTTCACTCATGCCGGACCGATCGTAGCCATGCCGTCTCCGGCCGACGGTCGCTCCGCGACGAGCAGAAGCAGGCGCGGTGTGGTGCGCACGACGTCGTGTTCGTATTCGTCGGCCTTCGCCAAGAACCCTGGCGGCGGTGCCGGCTCGAACATCCGGCACAGGGTCAGGCCGGCGTCGAGCAGGCCGTTCACGTAGCGCCCCATCGGCCGATGCACGAAGCGGACCTTCACCCCCTTCTGAACCTCTTCCACGGTGACCGCTTCGGGGAGATACGGCCCGATCCGCCAATAGGTCTCTGGCGGCTCGATCATGTGATCGATGATCATCCCGCTGTCCGGCGTTTGCAGGAGCGGATGGTTGAGGAACAACAGGAAGCGACCTCCCGGCCGCAGCACCCTCGCCACCTCTCGCAGGGACGAATCGAGGTCGTCGATGTGCTCGAACACGAGACAGACGACCGCGCCGTCGATCGATGCGTCGGCGATCGGCAGGGCATCGCTCGTCGCCAGGCCATAGGACGGCCCGCCGGCCCGCTCACGAGCAAGCGCGACCTGGGCCGGCGTGGGGTCGAGACCCACCACTTCGGCTCCGAGCACCCCGGCCGCAGCGCGCGCGATCTGACCCTCGCCGGTTCCGATGTCGAGCACCCGGTTGCACCCGTCCAAATGCTCGAGGGCGAGCGGGATGATCTGTTCCACGTACTCGGGATCGACGCCGTCGGTGAACTCGCGTTGCCACCATTCGGCGTGCTCGTCCCATTGTGGTTCGGTCATGGGCTCAGGATGCCCGCTCAGCCCTCCGGAGGGGTGATCCGCACGACAGAACGTTCGCCCTGGACCGCCACCCAGACCGACCCGTTCCCGACCGACAAACCGGTCGGGCCGCCGCGAGCGCTCGAGCCGAGCGGTGTCCGGGTGATCAGATCACCCGACGCTCGGTCGATCTGGACGACTTCGCCGGCGTCGGTGACAGTGACCCACACGTGGGGTCCGACGACGGCGATCTCGGTCGGTCCGGCACCGACGGGCACCGACTGCACGAGCTCACCAGCGGCCATGTCGACCTCGGCAACCGTGCCTTCCTCGTGGTTCGTAACCCACAGGCTCCCCTCGTGGGAGGTGAGCCCGACCGGGCCGGCTCCGACGATCACCCGAGCGGTGACCTCGAAGGTCGCCGGATCGATCTGCACCACTTCTCCCGTCTCGAAGATGGCGGCCCAGATACCGTGCCCTTCGGTGACCTCGATGGCGGTCGGGCTGCCGAGCACGTCGACCTGCTGAAGCGTCTCTCCCGAGCCGGGATCGAGGCGGGCGACGAAGGCTCCGTCGAACGAGGCCACGATGACGCTGGGGCCGTCCTTCGCGATCCCGTCGGGCCCGGGGAAGGGGAAGGTCGAGAGCACCTGATTGGCAATCGGGTCGACGCGGACGACCTCACCGTTCGTGTAGTTGGTGATCCACACCGCGGAGGCGGTGCGCATGACCCGCGTACCCCCACTCGCCACCTGACCGGTGGCGGTGATGGTGTTGGTGGCCGGATCGATCGCGGCGTAGCCACCGAACGGGCCGATCACCGCGACGGAATCTGCGCCGACGCTGACGAACTTCGCGTCCGCAGCAACCACAATCCGCTGCAGGGCCGTTCCGGGAAGGGCAGGCACGGGCTGCACCGCGAGCTCGGCCTCCAGCGTCGCCACCGTTTCGTTCAGATCAGCGACCTCACCCTCGAGTGCGGTGACCCGCTCGGCGTCGCCTGAGTCGGCCGCATCGTCCCCGGTGTCGGTCCCGGCGTCAGCACTGTCGTCGGAGTCGGGAGCACTCGTCGTGGTGTCGGACGAGGCGTCGGTAGTGGAGTCGTCGCCCCCGGCGAACCACACGATGCCGAGCGCCAGAATCGCAACGGCCGCGATGCCGAGCACGGCGAGAAAGGCGTTGCGCGACACCGTGTCCGGGCCGGGTTCAGCCGAAGGAAGAGTGCCGGCGACGGTGGTGTCCGGCGGAGTTGATTCGCCCAACGCGACGGCCAGCTCCTGGTCGAGCGTGTCGACCGGGGCTGTGGCCGCGGTGTCGGGCGCGGCGACCGGCGGCGCCGGCGGGGTCGTCTCACTCGGCGGAGTCCAGGCCTGATCGGTGGGGGCGGCCGGCGGAGCAGGCGGCACGGCCTCCGCTGAGGGCGGCCCGGGAGGGGCGGCCTCACTCGCCGGCGGGACCGGCGGTGGCGGCGGAGTGGCCGCAGGCGGGGCGGGCGGCTCCGCGGACGGGGGGGGCGGGACGACCACCGACGAAGGCTCGACCGGCGGCAGCGGATCCTCCGCCTGCGGGCTGAACGGCCTCAGTACGCCGTCGTCGTTGCTGGGGGGCGTGTCGCTCAAGGTCGACTCCTCTGTCCCGCGTCTGATCAAACCTACTCAACGTCCCGGCCGGACCGGGGACGCTCGGCTGCCCCACCTGGGCGGTGCAGAGCCCGAAAAACGTTCTCCGCTACCTCGTCGGGCAACCAGGACAGGTTCTTGAGGGTCTCGAGTTCGGCACGCTTCACCGCGTTCACGCCGCCCAACTCTTTGGCGAGACGCTTCTTGCGGGCCGGACCGAGACCCTCGATTCCGTCGAGTGCGGACTTCGTCATTCGCTTGTCGCGCAGGGACCGGTGGTACGTGATCGCGAATCGGTGGGACTCGTCGCGGATCCGCTGGAGGAGGTAGAGCGCCTCGCTCTGGCGCGGCAGCCGACGAGAGTCCACCTCGCCGGGCACGAACACCTCCTCGAACTGCTTGGCCAACGAGACCACGGGGATCTCGTCGCGCAACCCGAGCTCGTCGAGCACCCGCACGGCGCTCGTCAGCTGGCCCTTGCCACCGTCGACCACCAGGAGCTGCGGCGGGTAGGAGAAGCGACCCTCCCGTTCCTCGATCGGCACATCGCGTTCGGCCAGATAGGCGGTGAAGCGACGCTCGAGGACCTCCTCCATGGCGGCGAAGTCGTCGTTTCCCTCCACCGACTTGATCTTGAAACGGCGGTAGTCGGACTTCTTCGGGAGCCCGTCCTCCATCACCACCATCGACCCGACGTAGTCGCTGCCCTGGATGTGGCTCATGTCGAAGCACTCGATCCGCAGCGGGGCGATGGGCAGATCGAGGTACGACTGGAGCTCGTTGAGCGCTCTCGCCCTGCTGTTGTGGTCGTTGCTGCGCTTGAGTCGATGCCGGGTGAAGGACTCCACGGCGTTCTGGGTGACCGTCTCGTGCAGGGCACGCTTGTCGCCACGCTGTGGGATCCGGATGCTGACCTTCGACTCCCGAAGCTCGGTGAGCCACTCCTCGTAGAGGGCAGGGTCGTGAGGCAGTTCGGGAACGAGAACCTGTTTGGGCCAGCCGACCGGATTGTCGTCGAAGTAGAGGCGCTCGAGAACTCGGCTCACCAGTTCAGGTCGGTCGAGGTCCTCCGCCTTGTCGACGATGAACCCCCGTCGCCCCATCACCCGGCCCTTGCGGACGTAGAAGACCTGCGCCGCAGCCTCCAACTCGTCGTCGAAGAGACCGATCACGTCGACGTCCTCGTTACGGGCGAACACCATCTGCTGTTTCTCGACCGCCTTGCGGACCGCGGTGAGGCGGTCGCGGAGGTGAGCCGCCAACTCGAACTCCAGCGCCTCGGACGCCTCCTGCATCTGCACCTCGAGCCGTCCGACTATCTCCTCGGTGTTCCCTTCGAGGAACGACACCAGTTCGTCGACGAGTTCGGCATAGGCAGGCTCGTCGATCTCGCCGACGCACGGACCGGCGCACTTCTCGATGTGGAACAGCAGGCAGGGTTTGCCGAGCTTCTCGTGACGCCGGTACTTGCCGTCGGTGCAGGTGCGGATCGGGAAGGTGCGCAGGAGCAGGTCGAGGGTCTCCCGGATGGCGTAGGCGTGGCCGTAGGGGCCGAAGTAGCGGTTCCCCTTCTTGCGCTTCCCACGCATCACCATCGCCCGAGGCCACTCGTCGATGGTGGTGAGGCACAAGAACGGGTACGACTTGTCGTCGGTGTAGCGCACGTTGAACCGCGGCTTGTGCCGCTGGATCAACGAGTACTCCAGCATCAGAGCCTCGACCTCGTTGCCGACCTGGATCCACTCGACCGACTCCGCGGTCTCCACCATCTGGCGGGTGCGAGTGTGGAGGTTGCGAGGATTCTGGAAGTAGTTCGACAGTCGCGCCCGGAGATTCTTGGCCTTACCGACATAGATCACCCGACCCTCGGCGTCCTTGAACTGGTACGAGCCGGGGTTGTCGGGAATCGAGCCGGCGGGAGGGCGCTGGATCATTGCTTCGACACTAGGGGCATCGGCCGGCGGTCCGGCTCCTCGAGCGGCCCGCGGGTCAGCCGACCGGCTCCAGGAAGTAGCGGTTGGCAACGTCGGATCCGAGCCGGCCGAGCACACCGTCACAGATCCGGTCGAGTTCCGCGTCCGCTCCGGGCTCGAGCTGCTCGAGTGACTCGATCGTCAGCCTGGCCAGACCCGGGTAGGGCTCCTCCACGAGCGGCGCCGGAATGGGCGCGTCGAAGAAGAAGGCGTAGGCGTAGCGCCGGGCCAGTTCGACCGAATGGACGCCGGCCGAGGGCTCGTCGAGCAGGTCGTCCAAGAGCCCCACGAACTCCGCGACCGAGGCCGGATCGTTGGTGAACCCGTGATCGCGGTAGTGCGACCGGCCGGCCACGATGACCGGCTTCCCCATCACGGCCATCTCGATGCCCACCGTCGACGTGTAGACCAGGCCGAGGTCCGACTCCTCCATGAGCGGGTAGGAGCTCGTCGGGTCCTCGGGGCCGATGATCGAGATGTTCTCGGGCAGTTCGTGGAATCGAGCCTGGAGGTGCGCCACCACCGGTTCTCGGGTCCACTTGCCGCTGCGCTTGGCCTCCGCCGGATGGGCCCGCACGATCAGGCGGTGCTCCGGATGGTCGATGAAGTAGTCGACCACCGTTTCGAGCCAGTGATGCATCGAGGAGAACCCGACGTCTCTCCCGAGCACGGATGAGTCCCAGGTGACATTGCTGAACAGGGTGACGAGGCGCCCGCTCGTGGGGCGATCCGGTCGCTCGACCGTCGCGTCCTTCCAGATGTCGAGGAGCGGATGGCCTTGCTCTCGACGGCTGTCGAGGTAGGCGTCGAGCGCGACGTCCTGGTCCCCGCTCAGCGGCGCCTGTCCACGGGTTGCCCAGATTCCGGCCAGGTCGTAGCGGTTGGCCGGTTCATCGCGGCTGAACACGAGCGCGCCCCGTCGGTGGGTGCGTTCGTAGGTGACGACCTCGATCCCTTCCTCGCGACAGATCGCCCTGGCCACCGCCTCGAAGCTGAACAGGCCGTTGAGCATCACCACGGTGTCGGGCCGCCACTGGGCGATCTGGCGACGGAAGCCCGCCGCCATCCGCCGGGCCGACGTGAGGAAGTCGCGTTGGGTGACGGTGCCGAGCGGATCCGCTTCGAGCCGGGCGGCAAGGAGGAACCATCTCGTCGGGATGTCCATAAGTTCTCCGAGCGGCAGGCCGTCGTGTTCGACCTCGGCCAGCTCGTTCGAACCCAGTTCCGCCAGCTCGGGCCACGGACCGGGATCGGCCGGCTCCCATCGGGACCGGAGAGACACCCGCTGGTGACCGAACGCGTCCAGCGAGTCCTCCACGTAGCGGGTGCACGAGCCACACGGGAGGGGTGGTGCCTCGTGGGTGTTGACCCGATCGCACAGATCGAGTCCGCCACCACAGGTGAGGAAACGTACGTCCGCGCCCCGAAGCCGCAGGGCCGCGGCCAGGGTCGCCTCAAACTGAACGTGGAACGCCCAATCCCGCGGCGTCACGAAGAGGATGCGCTTTCCATCGGGCTCGCCGCCGTCGTGGCGGTCCACCAGGGCCTGCCCGATCCGACGGGCCTGGCGCTGCTCGGGGGCCTGTCCGACGAACCGGCCGGCCAGATCAGCTCCCTTCTGGACGTACTCGGCCAGACGATCCTTCTGAGGAAGGGGCATCAGTTCGCCTGCCGGCGTCGAGTGTCGAAGCCCCGTCCGCGGAGCCATCGACCGAGTCCGGTCAGGAAGCCCGCGCCGTAGGACCAGTGGCAGACGAGGATCGCCCCCGCAGCACGGTGGGGGGCGACGCCGTTGTCGCGGCCGAGGCGGAGGGCGGCAACGCCGGCGGCGCCGAGGTGCACGATCGGCAGCGCGAACCGCGCCGCGCCACGGGTGGCGACGACCGCGACGGCGGAACCCGCCACGAGGGCTGCCGGCGCGAGAGGGCGCAGGGTCGGAAGACGACGGTGCTTGGCGAGGGTCGACGCCTTCCCGATTCCGTAGTTGAAATACTGGCGGGCGAGACTCCACGGAGTCTCCCGTGGGAAGTACACCGAACGGATCGACGGGTCGAGGACGATCCGTCCTCCCGACTCGGTGAGCCGGTAGTTCAGCTCGTGATCCTCGGCCGCCCACTGCAACTGCTCGGTGTCGAACCCACCAAGGCGCTCCAACACCTCGCGTGGCCAACAGCCGAGGAACACGGTGTCCACGTCACGTCGGTCCACCTCGAAATGGAACGCACCCGGGCCGACTCCGAATCGCGAAGTGGTGACTGCCGCAACCGCTCGTCCGAAGGCGGACCGGCCGACCGGCCGCATCGGGCCGCCCACGTTGTCGGCACCCGTCTCCTCGAGGACCTCGACACAGCGTCGGACGTAGTCCGGCTCATAGCGGGCATGTGCGTCGAGACGGACGATGACCTCACCTTTGGCATGCTCGATGCCGACGTTCATGGCAGAGGCCGCCGTCACATTCGGGTTGTCCACCAGCTCGGCCACTGAGGTGTGTCGCTCGAGAATGTCCCGGGTTCCGTCGTCGGATCCACCGTCCACGATCAGAACCTCGGCAATGTTCCCGTAGTCCTGTTGTTCGATCGAGTCGAGGAGGTCCCGGATGTACGCACGCTCGTTGAGGGTGGGCACGATCACCGAGACCGTCGGAGCTGCGGTCGACATGGAGTGGATCCTCGTGGTGGTTGGTGGACGACGTCGGGTCTCCATCGGATGAAACCGCGGGTACGTGAGCGGCAGGCGGCGGCAGCTTCGGCGCCGGTCCGGTGGCTGCTGGGTCGAGGCGCGGCCTACTCGGTGGCGAGCCTCGTCCGTGCGGCCGCCACGGTTCTCGTTCTCCCGATCACCACGCGGGTGCTGTCCCCCGGCGCACTCGGCGTCACCAGCATCGCGGCCGTGGTGTCCATGCTGATCGTCGCCGTCGGCGCCCTTGGGCTCCACAGTGCGGCCAACCGCGAATACTTCGGCCACGACGGCGGAGCGAGCGATCCCCGCCTCGGCCGCACCTTGTCCGTGGCCGCCCTCGCCGCCGTCACGATCACTGCCGTGGCAGTTCATCTCGCCGGACCGACCTGGGCTCGGTTGTTCGACCAGCTCTCGTACGACCGTGCGCTCCAGCTCGCCGTCGTCACCGCCGTTCCGATGGTGTTGGTGGTCGTCAGCCAGAACCTGCTGCGGGCCGAGGATCGCCCGATCCCGTTCGTAGCGATCGCGCTGGTGTCGACGATCGGGGGCCAGCTGCTCGGCCTTGCTCTCGCCGGCTACCACGACGGGGATCCGGCCTGGTACCTCGGTGGCGTCCTGGCCGGCTACGCCGCCGGCGGCATCGCCGGAGCCGTCGCCGTGCGCCTGTGGCCGGGCCGACTCCACGCCGACGAGCTCGGCCGAGCCCTCCGTATCGGTCTCCCGACGGTGCCACATTCGGTCGGGATCTTCCTCCTCGCCACCGGTGATCGACTCGTGGTCGAGCATCTCCTCGGCGTCTCCGCCGTCGGCCGGTACCAGGTGGCGTACCTCGTCGGTTCTGCAGGTGTCGTATTGGTCATGGCGTTCAACGCGGCCTGGGCACCGCTCGTGTTCGGTGCCGATCCGAAGGACCGGTCACGGACCCTGCACGAGACGACGGCTGCGTCCGCGCGGCTTCTCGCTCTCGTGGCCGGTGCGATCGGAGTCGGAGCGCCGCTCGCCCTGCTCGTGGCTGCACCCGGCGAGTACGACGCCGCCGCACTCGTGACCACCGTGGCGATCATCGCGCCGTCGGGCTTCTTCTACGCCCGCTATCAGGCTGCCGCCCTCACACTCGTCGCCGATCGGCGGACGATGCCGCTGGCGTTCGCCACCCCCCTCGCCGCGGTCGTGAACCTCGGTGCGAACCTGCTCCTGATCCCCCACTACGGGCTGGAGGGCGCGGCGATCGCCACCACGGCGAGCTACGCGCTCTGGGCATTCGTGGTCGAGCGAGCCGCAGCCCGATCCATCCCGGGCCCGATGCCGCGCTGGCTACCCGATCTCGGGCTGGCCGGTGTCGGACTCATCCTCGGCGTGTGGCTGCCGACTTCAGGAGTATGGAGCGTCCTTCGATTCGTCCTGCTCGCTGCCGTGGTCTGGCGGGGCATCATCGAGATCCGTCGCATGGTTCGGTTCTGATCTCCCACGAGCCGACCTCATGACGGAGATCCTCGCGGTGGTTCCCGCCCGCGGTGGCTCCAAGGGCATCCCGGGCAAGAACCTCATCGACCTCGGCGGACGGCCGCTGCTGGAGTGGACGCTCGACGCCGCGCGCGAATCGGGTGTGATCGATCGGACCATCGTGAGCTCCGATGACCCCGCCATTCGGGACGCGGCCACTCGGCACGGCGTCGAGGGGTGGGCTCGATCCGAGGCACTGGCCGACGACCACGTGCACGCGGTCCATGTGGTCATCGACGTCCTGGAACGTGCCGGCGCCGACGGCTACCGGCCGGATCTCGTCGTCATGTTGCTCCCGACGAGTCCGTTCCGGACTCCCGGCCAGATCCGGGGAGCCGTTGAGCGCTTCCAGCTCGAGGTTCCGCCGGCAGTGATCAGCGTGACCGAGTTGGACAAGCAGCTGATCCATCTCCGGACCATGACCCCCGACGGGACACTCGAGGCCCTGGCTCCCGAAGCGGCGTTGACCGCCAATCGACAGGAGCAGCCGCCCCTGTACGGCCTCAACGGATCCATCTACGTGGCTGCGCCCGAGACGGTGCTGTCGGCCAGGACCTTCCACGTGCCCGGAGCGATCGGTTACGTGATGCCGGCCCGGTCATCGGTCGACATCAACGAGCCGGCGGATCTCGACTACGCCCGTCTCCTCCTCTCCGACGAGATGGTCCGATGAACCGCGGGCTTCACGTCGGCATCCACGCCAGCCTCAACCGGAACGCCGGCGACACCCTGCTCTTCGACGAGGTGCGGAACCTCTTCGATCACGAACTGGGCGCGCAGAGTTGGTCCCGGCGCCAGCTGTGGGACCAACTCGACGCGGCGACCGCCGCGCGTCTCCGCGACGACGTGGACTATGCCGTCGTCGGTGGCGGAGGCCTGCTGTTGCGGGACCAGGCCGGCGCCGACATCGGCCTCTCGGGCTGGCAGTGGAACTCCTCGGTCGACGCGATGCAGTCGTTCTCGGTACCACTCATCGTTTTCGCCATCGGGTACAACCGATTCCGCGACCAGGCCGACTTCGATCCGGTCTTCACCGAGCACATGAACGCGATGGTGGATCGAGCGACCTTCGTCGGCCTCCGCAATCGAGGCACCATCGAGGCGGTTCGGCGCTATCTGACACCAGAGCTTCACGACCGGCTGGTCCTCCAACAGTGCCCCACCTGCGTTCTCTGGCAGCTCCACGACGAGGTACCGGCCGCGGTGGAGGGCCATGCCGCGAAGGGCCTTCGTCTGTTGCGGTTCAACGTTGCGTTCGACCGCCCCCAACACAGGTTCGGCCCTGATCCCGACCTGGTGCTCGGGAGGCTCGCCCGCAGCGTCGCCCACGCCGCGGACACCGGCTGGGAGATCCTGGTCACCTGCCACAAGGATCTCGACCTCCAGATCCTCCCCTACCTCGACGGGGCCGGTGTGCCCTACGAGGTCGATGACCTGACGGGGGCCGAACCGGAGCAGATCATCGAGGCCTACTCGGAGTGCGACCTCGCCATGGGCCTGCGAGGCCATGCGCAGATGATCCCGTTCGGCCTGCGCGTCCCGATCCTCTCGATCGTCAGCCACGACAAGATGGCCTGGTTCCTCGACGACATCGATCATCCGGAGTGGGGAGTGGAGGTCACCGACGATCGCCTCGTGGACAACGTGTGCGACCTGATCGACTGGCACCGAGAGAACCCCGCGACGGTGAGGGCCGACCTCGCCGCCGCCCAGAACCTCGTCTGGGACCGGACCCGACGAAACATGGCTCGAATCGGCGAACTACTGGGCCAAACGACTCATACGGAGACGCCTGCATCCGATGGATGCGATGACGCGCTGACCACTGCGGCCGGCTGAGGGAGTCCGCCATGCTCATCGACCATCAGATCTCGGCCATGGTCGCGTACGGCGAGGACCCGATCGTCCACGTCCTCGCCAAGATCAGCCGGAACCGAGCCGGCCTGATCTACCTGGTGTCGCCCCACGGCGTGCTCGAGGGTGTCCTGAGTGACGGCGACTTCCGGCGCTGGATCGTCGGCCAGTCCGACATCGATCTCGAGATCCCCGCTCTCAGCATCGCCAACCGCGACTTCGTGTCGGCCGGGGTCGACGACTCGCCGGACAGCATCCGGGGCCTGTTCTCGGCCCGCATCAAATCCGTCCCCCTTCTCGACGCGGTCGGGCGGCTCCAGGCGATCGCCTGGCCGACCGCCCGCCAGATCCGCATCGGCGACCGGGCCATCGGAGCGGACGAACCGACGCTCGTCATCGCCGAGATCGGCAACAACCACAACGGCGACGTCAACGCCGCACTGGAGCTGACGGAAGCGGCAATCGAGGCCGGGGCCGACGTCGTGAAGTTCCAGATGCGGGACATGCCGTCGCTCTATGTGAATGCCGGAGACCCCGCCGATGAGCGCGAGGACCTCGGCACCCAGTACACCCTCGACCTGCTGGCCCGCTTCCAGCTCGACGAGCAGGAGATGTTTCGCGTCTTCGACCACTGCCGCAGCCTCGGCGGCATCCCCCTGTGCACCCCATGGGACCTGGCCTCACTCGAGCGGCTGGAGACCTACGGCCTCGATGCCTACAAGCTCGCCTCCGCCGATCTGACCAACCACGAACTCCTTCGGGCCGCGGCCGCCACCGGTCGCCCACTGATCCTGTCGACCGGTATGTCGACCGAGGCCGAGATCCTCGAAACCCGCGCCCTGCTCGACGCCGTCGGTGCTCCGTTTGTGCTGCTCCACTGCAACTCCGCCTACCCCGCACCGTTCCGAGACGTCCAGCTCGGCTACCTCGACCATCTCGCCTCCCTCGGCGATTTCCCGGTCGGCTACTCCGGACACGAGCGCGGCATCGCGGTGGCCATCGCGGCAGTGGCCCGTGGTGCACAAGTGATCGAGAAGCACCTCACCTTCGACCGGCGCCAGGAGGGCAACGACCACAAGGTGTCGCTCCTTCCGACCGAGTTCGCCCAGATGGTCTCCGGTATCCGAGAGGTCGAACAAGCCCTCGCCGCGCCGACCGAACGGTCACTCACCCAGGGCGAGGTGCTCAACCGCGAGGTGCTGGCGAAGAGTCTCGTCGCCACGACCGTCATCGAGGTCGGTGAGGTGATCGAGGACCACATGATCGAGGCGAAGAGCCCCGGCAAGGGCCTGCAGCCCAACCGTCGAAGCGAGCTCGTGGGCCGCCACGCCGTTCGACGGATCGAACCGGGCGACTTCTTCTACGACACCGATCTCCGGGATCAGCTGGTCCGGGCCCGCGACTACGACATCGCCCGACCCTGGGGAATCCCCGTCCGTCATCACGACTGGGACCAGCTGGCCCCGCGTACCAATCCCGATCTCATCGAGATCCATCTCAGCTACCGGGATCTCGATCTCGATCCGGCTGAGTACTTCCCGGAACCGATCGAACTCGACCTCGTGGTGCACGCGCCCGAGCTCTTCGCCGGGGACCATCTCCTCGATCTCTGCAGCGAGGACGACGAGTACCGGAGGTCCTCGATCAAGGAGCTCCAGCGGGTCATCGACCTCACGCGTGATCTGCGTACGCGCTTCACCAATGACACCCCTCCGCTGATCATCGTCAACGTGGGTGGGTTCAGCATGGACGAGCCACTGATCGGTTCGGCTCGGGACGCCCTGCAGGGCCGCCTGGTCGACTCACTTCGAGAGGTCAGTGCGGACGGCGTCGAACTCATCCCGCAGACCATGCCGCCCTTCCCGTGGCACATGGGCGGGCAGCGGTACCACAACGCCTTCCTCGAAGCCGAGGAGATCGCCCGGTTCTGCACCGAGCAGAACATGCGGGTCTGTCTCGACGTGTCGCACTCCAAGCTCGCCTGCAACCACCTCGGAGCCGACTTCCGGTCCTTCGTCCGGACCGTGGCCCCCCACACGGCGCACCTCCACGTCGTCGATGCCTCGGGCGTCGACGGAGAGGGCCTCCAGATCGGTGACGGCGAGATCGATTTCGCCACCCTCGCCGAAGACCTCGAGCCCTACCCCGAGATCTCGTTCATCCCGGAGATCTGGCAGGGACACAAGAACAAGGGCCAGGGCTTCTGGATCGCGATGGAAAGGCTCGAGCAGTGGTTCTGACCGGCACCGCCCTCCACTCCCTCCACCAGACGCTCCTCGATCTCGGCGTCTGCCGCCCCGGGTCGATCGAGCCGTACCACCCGCGTGTCCGTGACCGTGACGACGTACAGGTCGTCCGCTGTCGAGAGTCCGGCGTGATCATGCTCGCCGGCCTCGACCACATCGACACACGCTACTACGACGACAAGGTCCACGAGGAGCTCGCCCGACTCGAGAACCGGGAGCGAGTCGCGATGGCCCACGACGAAGACACTGAACGACGGGCCGGCCAGTGGAGTGCCACGATCACCAATCAGCGTTGGCTCGACATCGGCACCGGATCCGGCGCCATCCTCGACCGTTTGGCGGACCGGGCGCTGCACACCACTGCGGTCGAACCGCAGGGGGAGTTCAACGCCCTCCTCAAGGAGCGTGGCTACGAGGTCCATCGGGATGTGCGCGACGCACCGGCGGGCTCGTTCGACGTCGCCACCCTGTTCCACGTCTTCGAACACCTCACGTCGCCGCTGGAGGACCTCGAAGTCATCCGGCGAACGCTCGCTCCAGGCGGCAAGGTCGTGATCGAAGTGCCCCACGCGGGCGACTTCCTGTTGTCGTTCCTGCAGCTCGAGTCGTTCCGTCAGTTCACCCTGTGGAGCGAGCACCTGATCCTCCACACCCGCCAGTCGTTGCGCCGATTCCTGGAGACCGCCGGGTTCGGACAGATCACGATCCGCGGGTTCCAGCGCTACCCGTTGGCCAACCACCTCCGATGGCTCGCCGAGGGCAAGCCCGGTGGACATCAGGTCTGGTCGATGTTGCGCAGCGACGACCTCGACGACGCCTACGGGCGCAAGCTCGCCGAACTCGACGCCACCGACACCCTCATCGCCGAAGCGGTCGCCGTCTGACCACCTCGGGCGTTGCCCATCGCTAGTTGCGACTCGACGGCAGCACGGTGCGAAGGGTGCGGGCGAGGATCCGCAGATCGAGCGCCAGCGATTGGCGTCGCAAGTAGAAGAACTCGTACTGGAGCTTCTCGAGGGCGTCGCCTTCGCTGCGGGCGTACCCGAACTTCACCTGAGCCCAGCCGGTCAGACCGGGCCGGACCAGGTGACGCAGCTGGTAGTACGGCAACTTGGCCTCCAGCTCCTCCACGTAGCGAGGCTGTTCCGGCCTCGGACCCACCAGCGACAACTCGCCCCGAAGGATGTTCAGGACCTGGGGCAGCTCGTCGAGATGGGTCGAGCGTAGGACTGCACCGAACGGCGTCACTCGATCGTCGTCGACACCAGTCCACTCGGCCGCCCCTCCGTCCGGTCGCATCGTGCGGAACTTGTAGATCCGAAAGTCGCTCCCGTTCTTGCCCACCCGGGGTTGGGAGTAGAACAGCGGTCCCCGATTGGCGACGAGGTTCACGATCCAGACGAGCGGGATCACCGCCACCAGTACCGGCACCATCGCTAGCCCGACGGCCAGGTCGAGCAGCCGCTTCACCCGGCCATACCGGAGACGGTGGATCTCACCGATGTCGAACATGAGCGACACCCGCTCGAGCTCACCGATCGGCAGCTTCCCGAGCCACTCCTCGTAGAAGAGCGAAAGGGTCCGCACCCGCACTCCCGTCTCATGGAGCTGGGCGACCTGGTCGACGATCAACTGGGACGCCTGCGCCTCCCGATCGAGTACGACGACGTTGGCGCCGTGTGCTTCGACCGCGTCGCGCACCGGCATCGCGCGGCCGAGTTCCGACCGGGCCTCGTCCGGGGTGAGGATCGCCATCACCCGGGCATCTCGCTCGGCGTTGTCATCGAGTTCCGACGTGAGCCCGGTGCTGTCCTCCTGGGCGCCGATCACGACCACCCGGTCGCGGTTCGACGCCCTGGTCCTGCCGCTGTGCGCCAGCATCACGCAGAACGCCAGCCACGGGGCGAGGACCACAATCGTTCCGCCCAGCACGAAACGCGGAAGCAGGGCACTGCCGACCGCCAGCTGGAGGACCGAAATCGCCAGGAGTCCGATGCCGTTGGCCAGCATCGACGTTGCGAGGATCAGGAGAGGGCGACGCGGCAGGTCCGGCAAGCCGGTCGCATAGGCCGCCACCCCCAGCACCACCGCGAACGCGATCGCCCACGGGAATCGGAACGAAGAAGTGAAGTCGTAGGCGGGATCGGCGATCACCGACGCATGGACTTTCGAGAGGCCCAGGACCGCCGTGGCGATCCCAGCCAGCATGAAGGCCAGTGAGGCGCGGCGCATCAGCGGACGCCCACGGATCGTCCGTAGAACCCGGCGATCCGCGTCGGCTCGGGCGCGGCGATCTGCATGGTGCTCTATCGGCAACGTCCGCAGAGTCTCAAGCCCGCCCGAGGCGTCCGAATGGGGTCAGCCGAGCAGCGGAGCCAGGAATCGCCCGGTATAGCTCTCGGGCACCTCGGCAACCGTTTCGGGAGTGCCGGTGGCCACCACCACTCCCCCACCCGACCCACCTTCCGGACCGAGGTCGATCAGCCAATCCGCGGTCTTGATGACGTCGAGATTGTGCTCGATCACCAGGACGGTGTTGCCCTGATCGACCAGGCGCCCGAGGACTCCGAGCAGCTTTCGGATGTCTTCGAAATGCAGGCCGGTGGTGGGTTCGTCGAGGATGTAGATGGTGTGCCCGGTCGAGCGCTTCGCCAGCTCCGAGGCCAGCTTCACCCGCTGGGCCTCGCCGCCGGACAGGGTGGGCGCCGGCTGCCCGAGCCGCACGTAGCCGAGGCCGACGTCGACCAGGGTTTGCATGTGTCGAGCGATCGGCGGCTGGTTGCTGAAGAACTCCAGAGCCTCCTCGCACGGCATCTGCAGGATCTCGGAGATGTTCTTGTTCTTGAAGGTGATCTCGAGGGTGTCGCGGTTGTACCGCTCCCCCTTGCACACCTCGCACGGCACGTACACGTCCGGCAGGAAGTGCATCTCGATCTTGATCGTGCCGTCACCCTGACAGGCCTCACAGCGGCCGCCCTTCACGTTGAACGAGAACCGGCTCGGCAGGTAGCCCCGGACCTTGGCTGCGTTCGTCTGGGCGAAGAGTTTCCGGATGTGGTCGAACACACCCGTGTAGGTGGCCGGATTCGACCGGGGCGTTCGACCGATCGGCGACTGATCGATGGCGATGACCTTGTCGAGGTTGTCGATGCCCTCGATGCGGGTGTGCAAGCCCGGAGGAAGCTTCGAGGAGTAGATCCGCTGCATCAGCGACCGCAGGAGAATCTCGTTCACCAGCGTGGACTTGCCCGACCCGGACACCCCGGTGACACACACGAACTGGCCGAGTGGGAACTCGACGTCGACGTCCTTCAAGTTGTTCTCGCGGGCGCCCCGGACGACGACCTTCGTGCCGTCGCCGATCCGGCGGATGGCCGGCACCGGGATGGACCTTCTTCCCGAGAGGTACTGGCCGGTCACCGATTCGGGGTTCTTCAGCAGCTGCTTGAACGTGCCGGAGTGGACGATCTTGCCGCCGTGCTCGCCGGCTCCCGGCCCGATGTCGACGATGTGATCGGCGACCTTCATCGTGTCTTCGTCGTGTTCGACCACCAGGACGGTGTTGCCGAGATCCCGCATACGCAGGAGGGTCTCGATGAGGCGCTGGTTGTCGCGCTGGTGCAGGCCGATCGACGGCTCGTCCAGCACGTAGAGCACACCGACGAGACCGGAGCCGACCTGGGACGCCAACCGGATGCGTTGGGCCTCACCTCCCGCCAGCGTGGCAGCCGAACGAGCCATGGTGAGGTAGTCGAGGCCGACATCGAGCAGGAAACCCAGCCGGGAGCGGATCTCCTTCAGCACCTGCTCGGCGATGATGGAGTCGCGCTCGGATAGCTGGAGTTCGCCGAGCGTCTTCGCCGCATCGGCGATCGACATCGAACAGAGGTCGTGGATCGTGTGACCGTCGATGGTGACCGCGAGCGACAGCGGGTTCAGGCGTGACCCTTCGCACTCGAGGCACGCCACCTGGCGCATGTAACCCTCGATCTGTTCACGGGTGGCGTCGCTCTCCGCTTCGTCGTGGCGTCGCATCAGATAGGGAACGACTCCCTCGTAGCGAGCCTGGTACGTGCGGGTGCGGCCGTAGCGGTTCTTGTACCGGACCTGGATGCGGCCCCGCACACCCTTGCCGTGGAGCAACAGTTCGCGGTGCTTCTTGGTGAGCTTGTGCCACGGCGTCTCGGTCGGGATCTCGTAGACGTCGCAGACCGACTCGACGAGTCGTGAGAAGTAGCGGCTGCGACCGCCGGCCCACGGGCTGATCGCACCGCCATCGATGGTGGCCTCCGGGTCCGGGACCACCAGTTGGGGATCGACCTCGAACACCGTGCCGAGACCGTCGCAGTGGGTGCACGCCCCATAGGGCGAGTTGAACGAGAAGTTGCGTGGGGCCAGTTCCTCGAAGGACTTGCCATCGCTGGGACGTGAGAGGTGCTGGCTGAAGACGATGGTCTCGGGGTCACCGTCCTTGGGAACCAGCTGGAGTTCGGCGATGCCACCGGTCAGGGTGAGGGCCGTCTCGATCGAGTCGGTGAGCCGGCGATCGATTCCCTCCCTCAACACCAAGCGATCGACGACCACCCGAATGTCGTGGGTTTCGTAGCGCTCGAGCTCGGCGTGGATCTCCTCGCTCAGCTCGATCAACTCGCCGTCCACGATCGCCCGCGCGAATCCCTGGGTGGCGAGATCGGCCAGGAGGGTGTCGTAGGTGCCCTTGCGGCCTCGAACCACCGGAGCGAGGATCTGGAACCGGATCCCTTCCTCCATCTTCAGGATCTTGTCGACGATCTGCTGGGGCGTCTGCCGGACCAGCTCCTCACCGGTCTCGGGATCGTGAGGGATGCCGATCCGGGCGTAGAGCAACCGCAGGTAGTCGTACACCTCGGTGACCGTGCCGACCGTGGACCTCGGGTTCCGGCTCGCGCTCTTCTGGTCGATCGAGATCGCCGGCGAGAGACCCTCGATGAAGTCGACGTCGGGCTTGTCCATCTGCCCGAGGAACTGGCGGGCGTAGGCGCTCAGCGACTCGACATAGCGCCGCTGGCCCTCGGCGTAGATGGTGTCGAACGCGAGCGAGGATTTCCCGGACCCGGAGAGGCCCGTGAACACGATGAGCTTGTCTCTCGGGAGGTCGAGATCGACGTCGCGGAGGTTGTGCTCGCGGGCTCCCTGGATGAAGAGTCGATCGGCCACGGCGGGCACTCTAGCGGGCAATCCGCCGCCGAACACGTGTTCGTCAGACCGGTTCGAAACCCTCGAGAACGTAGGTTCCGCCGACCAGCCATCGCACCTCGTGCACGCCGCTCGATCGCCACCCTGCCAATGGGGTCGAGTCGACCCGCTCGGCCCAGGTCCGGGCGCAGGGATCGTCGACGCAACGGGTGCCCGGGTGCAACAACCAGACCCGCTCGCCCGGTGCAGCCTCAGCCGCGACCGAGAACGCATCGGCCACCAGTTCCGGGGTTCGCCCGAGCAACCAGCGCTGGTCGACGAGGTCGACCGCGACCTCCCGGGGGAAGTGCGAATGGGTACTGATCACGACCTCGCCGTCGGTGACCGCCAGGATCTCGTCGCGACTCATGGCGACCTCGTTCGTGCGCTCCACGTGCCATCCGAGACCCAGCAGGGCGATCGCCGCGGTCGAGACGATGGCGAGCACCGAGGCAGGATGTCGCACGTCTCGACGCTCGATCTCGGCCAGTGCAACAACGGCAACGACCGAAGCCGGTAGGAGCAGGTAGCGCCCACCCCACTGGGCAGCGAGGGAACCGGTCCACTGCAGGAGCAGGACGAGTACCACACCCCCGACGGCGCCCACGATCAGTCGATTCCCGCTCCGCCGCGCCAGCAGGGGCGCAGCCGCGACAACCGGGAGGACAGCGAAGGCTCCTGGGACGAACCCGAGACCACCGGCGAGGTAGCGCATCGCGATGCTGACTCCTGCCAGCGTGATACCGGCCCGAAGGAGGGAGTCCTCGGCGCGGACCCAACCGGCCGTGGCGAGCCCGACACCCACCAGTGCCCCGAGGCCGATCACGAAATAGGTGGGGTCGAGATTGCTGTACTGGGAGACCGTCGTGAGGACCGCGTCGTGAAGACGCTGACCGGGATCAGAGCCGACGAGGCCGGCCTGATCCGCCGAGCGGGCATTGAGCGACTGACCGAGGACGAAGGTGTCGAGCCGTCCGACCAGGGCCAGCATTCCGACTGCCGCCGCGCCCGCGACGGCCGCGCCGGGGATCCGCCTGAGCCACCAGCGGCGCCGCTCGTCGT
>CAYFLT010000026.1:15820-18045 GCA_964344055.1 uncultured Candidatus Nemicrothrix sp. | reverse complement strand
TCGACGAGTTCCACACAGCCGAGGACGAACAGCACGAGGACCGTCTCGCGCCGCAACGCGCCCGCTGTCCCTGCCGCCACGCCCAACCAGAGGAAGCCACGAGCCGTGAGGTCTTCGCCGAGGAGTGCAACCGCCCACAGGCCGGCCGCCAATGCAGGGGCGTGTTCCCACTGGTCGGCGCCGTAGAAGGCCAGCGGTGACAACGCTCCGACGACGGTGAAGGCCAGCCAGCCCGTGGGTGCACCCAGCCGGCGCGCCAATCGGGCGGCCCCGAGGGCGCCAACCGGCACTGCGAGTATCGACAGCCACAGGGCACCGATCGACCCCAGCAGCCGCTCTCCGACCGAACTGGCCACGGGCATGGCCGAGCTGGTCACCTGGATCCAGCCGACGTCGCGGCGCTCGGTGTTGATCAGCGGGTGATGCACACCGTCCGGATCGACCGATTCCGCCCAGTAGCCGACGTCGGCACCGTCGAGGCCACGATCCGCGATGTTGGCCACGGTGACGGTCTTGCCGCCTCCGTCGCTGCCCGAGTTGACCCGACTGTCACCGAGGCCGATGACCACCAGCTCCAGCACCACGAGCGCCAGGCAGGCCATCACCCAGAGGCGACGACTCACGCGGCGGGAGGGCGGTGCCATGGTTCGCACCTCGCCCAATCGGCATCTGAACGCCGATCTGGAGCGCGCTCAGCGCATCTCGCGCAGTTCGCGCTTGAGGTCCTTGATCTCGTCGCGGAGCCTTGCCGCGTATTCGAACCGGAGGTCGATCGCGGCATCTCGCATCTCGGCCTCCAGGGTTCGGATGAGCCGCTCGAGTTCGTCTTCGGGGAGATCGCTCAGATCGTCGGTGGCGCGCCGTCGATCGGCGAGATCGCTGAGCTTCTCCGGCACCGGAGCCCGCTCCTCGGCCGGTCGGATCATCGACAGGATGTCGGTGATCTCCTTGCGTACGGTCGTGGGGTCGATTCCGTGCTCCTCGTTGTAGGCCTGCTGCAGACCCCGCCGCCGCATGGTCTCGGAGATCGCCCGCTGCATCGAGTCGGTCATCTGATCGGCGTACATCACCACCTGACCGGCGACGTTTCGCGCCGCGCGGCCGATCATCTGAATCAGCGACGTCTCGCTGCGGAGGAACCCCTCCTTGTCGGCGTCGAGGATCGCGACCAGCGACACCTCCGGGAGGTCGAGTCCCTCCCGGAGCAGGTTGATGCCCACGAGGACGTCGAACTCGCCCAGCCGCAGATCCCGAAGGATCTCGATGCGCTGGATCGTGTCGACCTCGCTGTGGAGGTAACGAACCCGGATGCCGAGCTCGAGGAGGTAGTCCGTGAGGTCCTCGGCCATCTTCTTGGTGAGCGTGGTGACCAGCACCCGCTCGTCCTTGGCCACCCGGTCGTTGATGAGCTCGTGCAGATCGTCGATCTGCCCCTTGGTGGGCTTGACGATGACCTCGGGGTCGATCAGGCCGGTGGGACGCACGATCTGCTCGACGACCTGGCTGGAGACCTCGAGTTCGTAGGGGCCCGGAGTGGCCGAGAGGAACACGACCTGGTTGAGCCGCTCCATCACCTCTTCGAAGCGGAGTGGCCGGTTGTCGGCCGCCGACGGGAGCCGGAAGCCGTGGTCGATGAGGGTCTCCTTGCGGCTGCGATCGCCCTCGTACTGACCGTGGAGCTGGGGCACTGCCACGTGGGACTCGTCGATGACCATCAGCCAGTCCTCGGGGAAGTAGTCGAGGAGGGTGTAGGGAGCCTCGCCCGGGCTGCGCCCGTCGATCGGGGCCGAGTAGTTCTCGATGCCGTTGCAGAAGCCGACCTCCTGCATCATCTCGAGGTCGTACTCGGTGCGCATCCGAAGCCGCTGCGCTTCGAGGAGCTTGCCGTCGTCCTCGAACTCGCTCAGGCGCTGCTGGAGCTCGACCTGGATCCGCTCGATCGCGGCCGTCATCCGCTCCTCGGTGGTGGCGTAGTGGGTGGCCGGAAAGATGACGAGATCGTCGAGTGTCTTCATTCGTTCGCCGGTCAACGGATCGACCACCGTGATCTGCTCGATGTCGTCGCCGAACAGCTCGACCCGCACCGCCGTCTCGTCATAGGCGGGATGGATCTCGATGGTGTCGCCCCGCACCCGGAACTTCCCCCGCACGAGATTCATGTCGTTGCGCTCGTACTGAAGCTCGACCAGACGGCGCAGGATCGAGCGCTGATCGTGCTCCTCGCC
>CAYFLT010000026.1:11254-15810 GCA_964344055.1 uncultured Candidatus Nemicrothrix sp. | reverse complement strand
GAGAACGAGAAGCTGGGTCTCGTACTCCTCCGGCGACCCGAGGCCGTAGATGCAGGAGACCGATGCCACCACGATCGTGTCGCGCCGGGTGAGCAGAGACGACGTGGCCGAGTGACGCAGCCGGTCGATCTCGTCGTTCACCGAGGAGTCCTTCTCGATGTAGGTGTCGCTCGAGGGCATGTATGCCTCGGGCTGGTAGTAGTCGTAGTAGCTGACGAAGTACTCGACCCGGTTCTCCGGGAAGAACTCCTTCAACTCGTTGGCCAGCTGAGCGGCCAGCGACTTGTTCGGAGCCAGCACGAGGGTGGGGCGCTGCACCTGCTCGATGGTCCACGCGATCGTGGCACTCTTGCCCGACCCGGTGATGCCCAGGAGCGTCTGGAACCGGTCGCCCCGCTCCACCCCTTCCGAGAGGGCCTCGATGGCGCCCGGCTGATCACCGGCCGGCTCGAATGCGGAGTCCACCCGGAACTTCGTCTTTGCGGAGGGAACGGTGACAGGCGGCATCACCCCAACCTACTCAGGGGCTGTGACAGTCTCCTCGGCTCACCGTCAGACGGGATTCGCTCGCTCTCGCCGGAGGCGCTGGACCCACTCCCACACCTCGTCGATCTGGGGTTCGAGGTCGTCGAGGGATCCCGAGTTGTCGATCACCTGGTCGGCGACCGCACGTCGGTCTTCTCTCGAGGCCTGGTTGGCGATCCGGTTGCGGGCGTCCTCCTCCGCGAACCCGCGGTGGGCGACCAGGCGCTGGACGGCCAGCTCCGGATCGATGTCGACGACGATGATCCCGGCGAGGTTCGCGTAGCGATCGGCGATCGACTTGCCGTCGGGTTGGACGAGGAGCGGGATGTCGAGGACCACGATCTCGTCGGTGTCCTCGAGTGCCTCGCGGCGGGTCTTCATCTCGTCGGCGACGGCCGGATGGACGATGTCGTTCAGCGCCTTCAGCTCGTCCTCGTCGGCGAACACGATGCCGGCCACTGCGGCCCGGTCGAGGGTGCCGTCCTCGGCGACGACCTGCTCGCCCCAACGCGCCACCATCTTCTCGAACACCGGTGCGCCCGGGGCCTGGAGGTCACGGACGATCCGGTCGGCGTCGATGAGGACGGCCCCGCGGGCGACGAGCGCGTCGGCCACCGTCGACTTCCCTGAACCGATCCCCCCGGTGAGGCCAATCTCGATCACAGAGAGAAGTTACCGGAGCCTCCACGACCTGAGTGCGCTCGCCAACCCAAGCAGACCCGAATCCCCGGTTGACTCGGTCTTTGTTCCGGGATGAAGAGCGGGTCACCTGCCCCAGCAGCAGCTCTGCCCTACTAGGGGAACGTGCCGCCGCCGGCGGAGACGACGCGGCTGGCGGAGTCGTCGACGTTGCCGCTCACGCCTTCACCGAAGGCGGTGACGCTGGCGAGACAGACGAGGACGATCAGCGACAACAACAGCACGTACTCGACCAGCGAGGCGCCGCGCTCGCGGTGATCGATGTCGATGACGACATGGTGGCGGTTCACGGGTGGACTCCCTGATGATTCTCGGGCCCGGCCGAACGGGCTCACTGATTCCTTCGGCACGGTCGGAGATCAGCTGGATGGACCGTTCGGCCCATCGCGTGGGCCAAAGGTCCCATCGGTCCAAAACGGCGATTCACCGCCCCGTAGGCGGTGAATCGACAAGAAACCCAGAGAGTGAAGCCAGAGGGTGGAGAAGGAAAGGGTCGAGCGACCCCGACTCCTATTCGAGAGAGACGATCCCCATCCGCACAGCCTGCAGCACTGCCTCCGTGCGATCGCGGGCGTCGAGCTTCTGGTAGATCGAGGCCAGGTGGTTCTTCACCGTCTTCTGGCTGATGTACATCTGGTCGGCGACCTCGGAGGTCGAGCAGCCGTCGGCGATGAGCTGCAGCACCTCTTCCTCACGCTTGGTGACCACCCGATCCTCGCGGGTGGGCGCCATGTCGAGCTTGCGGACCTCGTCGAGCATCGAGGCGGCCAGCTGGGGCGACAGCGCGGTGTCGCCGTTGGACGCCATACGGACGGCGCCGGCGATCTCTTCGGTCGAGCAGTCCTTCACCAGGTAGCCGCAGGCACCCGCACGGATCGCGTTGGCGAGCACCTCTTGGTCGGCGTGCATCGTCAACATCACGACCTTGGTCCCGGGAACCGCGGCCCGGACCTGACGGCAGGCTTCGACGCCGTCCATCTCCGGCATCGACACGTCCATCAGGATCACGTCGGGGCTCAGGCTGTACGCCATGTTGACGGCCTCGACACCATCGCGGGCCTCGCCCACGACGTCGAAGCCGTGCTCTGACATGGATCGGCTGAGGCCCTCCCGGAGCATCCGGTGGTCATCAGCGAGCATCAGTCGAATGGTCATCTCTGGTGATTTCCTCGAACTCTCATGCGGCCTTGCGGCCCCACTTCGGTTGGTGAACCGTCTCCGGCTCCCGCCTCCATCGGACGCGGTATCTGCTTCATTAGGACTCGTGACCCACGAACCTCACGGCCCGTGGTTTTCTGGCGCAAGTCACGCCGGAAGGTGCCAACGGAGCCACAACGCACCACCCTCTGCACCATCGCCGCTGACCCGATCACGTCAGGCCCTCCGGGCGCCGTTGCGATCGGCCGGCAGGAAGCAGCGGATCACCGTGCCCCTGCCTTCCTCGGAGTGGATCTCGAGCGTGGCGCCGATGCTCGATGCCCGCTCCCGCATACCCATGATTCCGTAGCTGTCGATCCGGCCGGCCTTGCCGGTCGGGAACCCGCGGCCGTCATCGGCGATCTCGAGCGCGGCTGCCTCACCGTCGCATCGCCAGCGCACCGCGGCACCGCGGGCCTCGGCGTGGCGCTCGACGTTGACCAGTGCCTCCTGGGCGATCCGCCACATCTCCCGCTCCTGAAGAAGTGGAAGACGGGGGCCGCTGTCGGCGTAGACGCGGATGTCGAGCTCGGTTCGTTCCATCAGGCGAGCCGCGAACTGCTCGAGGACCTCGCCGATCTCCAGCTGCTCGGACACGTCCGTGCGGAGGTCGTAGAGGGTGTCTCGGACCTCGCCGATAACCCCCCGGAGGTCGCTACGGAGCTGATCGAGGGACGGACCGAGCACATCACCCTGCTGGTCTTTGGTGACGAGACGGTCGAGCTCGAATGCGAGGTAGGCCAGCGACTGGCCGATGTTGTCGTGTAGGTCCCGGGCGATACGGGTGCGTTCCTCGTCGGCGCCAACGGTGCGGAGCCGGCTGAACCAGCGGGCGTTGTCGATGGCCAGCGCGACCGGCTCGACGAACCCGTTCAGGAGCTCGATGTCTCGGCGGCCGAATGCTCCAGGTTGCCGGGACTCCACGGCCAGGAGGCCGATGATCGAACCGCGGGCCGGGAGCACGGTGTAGATGCCCGATGACGACATGGGGGAGATGCCGGGACCACGCGGCTGCGAGAGGTCGGGGACCTCCACCATCTTGGAGGTCGACATCGCCTCCATCAGCGGCTTCGGCAGTTCGGTCGGGCCGAGCCGGTTCGGGAGGGCCGCACCCTCTCGGCGGATGACCGCCCAGCTTGCGTCGGTGTCGTCGAGACCACGGAGTCGGGCGACGGTGGTGTCGAGTACGTCACCGAGGTCCAGGGAGGCCGGCAGCGTCTGGGCCACCCGATGGAGAGAGAAGAGCAGGGCGTTCGCGTCGCTCAACCGATCGAGCCGGTCGAGGGCCAGCGAGTGCTGCCGATCGGCTTCACCGCTGATGCGACGGGCGTATCCGGCGACGACGCCGACGAGCAGCAGGACCGCCGACCACTGCAGCGAGATCCGCAGGTCCTGGGTCTCGTAGCCGGGACGGAAGGCGTCGGCGAGGCTGATGGCGACGCCGGCACCCACCGCGATCCTGATGCCGAATCCGAAGCCCCGGGCAAAGCCGGCGACGACGATCGCAGTCATCAGGGAGAAGACGAACGGCGATTCCCAGTAGTCGGTGGCGGCAACCGCAACGACGTGGAACGCGATCTCTCCGATCACCTCGAACAGGGAGCGCAGATTCCCGATGTAGCGCAGAGGGCTGACCGTGCGAATGACGGTGTAGCTGACGACCGCCATGCACCAGAGGACGATCCGCCAGTCGTTGTGGACGAACGCGCTCGCCGACAGGGCGAGCGACACCGCCGTCATGCCCCATCGGATGGCGAGGACGGCTGGGGCGAAGGTGGCCACCCGGTCGACCCGGTCGAGCATGCCCGGACCGGTCGGGTCATAGCCGTCGCTGACCCGGCTGAGGCGCGTGAGGGATCGCAGCCACGACTTCGACCGCCTCGGCGGCGCGCCGGCGCGATCGGCGTCGGCCGATACCGCTTCGGTCGGCGTCTCGATGTCGGTCAACGTGTCGATGACTCGGTACCTCCTGAACCCACAGGTCCCATCGGCCGTCATCGTCGGTTCAGGAGGACTTCCGAGCCGGAATGGGGACCGGAGGGGTCAGCGGCAGACCGGGTCCGCGACGGAGCAGAGAACCGTCCAGTCGTCGTCGGCCCACGTGTGGGACGAGGCGAAGACGCGGGAGCAGGTCT
>CAYFLT010000026.1:6496-11244 GCA_964344055.1 uncultured Candidatus Nemicrothrix sp. | reverse complement strand
CGCAGTCGGCTGATAGCGGTCGAGCACGATTGGCCACTCGGGTCCACCGTCGAGCAGTTCGACGTAGTCGAGCACCAGCTGATGTTCGTGGAGCTCGAACCGGTCGTCGATCCAGCTTGCCCCGGCGTCGCCGTAGCGGAGGTCGAAGTAGTTCCCGACGAAATCGGGGTGGATCACTCTCACCTCGTCCGGAGCGAGGCCGAGATCCTCCATCTCGTCGACGGCCGCCACGGGGTAGCGGCCGGCATCGACGTGTGGCGCCTTCACCGCCACCAACGGGACGATCACTATCAGCGCAGCGAGGGCCTTGGTGGCGAGGTCGACGGCCGGGGAGGTGTACTTCGGGTCGATTCCCCGGACCTGGGGAAGGCCGGCTGCGAGCGCCGGGAGGACGACGATCGCGGCGACGGGGATGTTCCGCGCGCTCATGAGAGCCGCCACCACGAAGATCATCGACGGCACCATCAGGTGCCAAGGGCAGCGGCGGGCGGCGACGAGGAGCCCGACGACCAGGAGGAGGAACGCCCGGGTCCAGAGCGTCTCGAATCCACTCGCCTTCCACTCCGCCACGAATCGCAAGGTGTCCTGGCGGCCGAGCAGATCGAGTGGGAAGAGCAGCATCGCGGGGCCGTACGGATTGACGACCCCGCCGATCACCATGCCCGCGAACAGCCAGCCGGCGGAGATGCGATCCCGCTCGGCCGGCCGACGATCGACACGGGCGCCGAACCAGCGGGCGGCCAGCAGGACCAGCCCGAGCGGCCAACTGCCGTGCACATTGACCCAGACCATCCCGACCGGCAGGAGCCATCGGACGTTCCCGCGTCCTTCCGCCACCACGAGCGTCGCAGCCAGCAGGACGAACGCGAAGAGGAGAGGGCGTTCGGTCCATGTACGGAGGCCGATCAGCAGCGTCGGCACCATGATCGCGACACGGGTGGCGAGCGAGGTGCCCCGACCGGTCAGAGCCCAGGTCAGCCCGGCCAGCAGGCCGGCGAACACCGCCAGCATCAGGCGCAGGCCGTGGAAGCCGGCCAGTTCCTCGATCACCGCGTACAGGAGCGACGCGAGCCAGCTCTGGACGACCACGGACTCGCCGGCCGAGGTCCAGGTGAAGACGTCCTCGCGCACGATGCCGTGGGCGAGCATCTGTCGACCGGTCGCGAGATGGGTGAGGAAGCTGTTGTCCGCCAGCCGCTGCGCACCGATGCCGACGCCGATGAGGACGACCGCGAGGCCGATCAGCGTCGCGAGGGAGGCACCGCGCGGGCGATTCTCCTGCGTGGCTCCCGGCTCGTCCTCGGTGGCATCCGGGGCTTCGGCGCTCACCGTTGCCGTCATGGAACGCTCAGAAGTTCTCGGCGATCCGGATGGCCGCAGGACCCAACACGATCGTGAACAGGGCGGGGAAGATGCAGAAGACCATCGGGATCAGCATCTTCACCGGCGCCTTCTGGGCCTTCTCCTGCGCGAGCTGGCGACGCTTGATCCGCATCTCCTCGGCCTGAGAGCGAAGCACCCGGCCGATCGACACGCCGAAGGTGTCGGCCTGGAGGATCGCCAGAACGAAGCTGCGGACCTCGGGGACTTCGATGCGAGCATCCATCGCCCGCATCGCCTCGGCGCGGGTGGAGCCGGCCCGGACCTCGCCGAGCATGCGGCTGAACTCGTCCGACAGTGGACCTTCGACCGAGATGATCACTCGGGACAGCGCCTGCTCGAAGCCGAGCCCGGCCTCCACGCTGATCACCAGCAGGTCGATCACGTCGGGCAGACCCCGCATGTTCCTCGACCGCCCGGTTGAGTTTCGCGTCGGGCCCCAGGATCAGGACCATCGCGGTCAACAGGGCGACACCCATCTGGGTCCGTCCGGCCAGCCCGAGCGGGTTCCAGATGTACCAGAACCACAAGCCGACCGGCACCATCACGACGGTGATGACTCGGATGGCCAGGAATCGATCGATCGCGGCAGCGGAGGGCCGGCCGCTCAGGACGAACTTGTGACGAACACCGTCGACATAGCCCACCGGGGTGAGCCGCCGTCCGATGTTGGTGAGGGCACCGAGCACCGGGAGCAGGGCTCGCTCGGCGAGAGGGTTCAACAGCTCCTGGTCGCGGACGCTCTCCACCTCGTAGTCGTCGAGGGCCCGCAAGGACTCGCGGACGACAGACTTCTCGTGCGCCTGTGAGCCGATCGCCCAGATGGCGAGCGCGATGCCACCTCCGAAGAGGAATGCGGCGATTTGGGGATCGAGATCGAACACAGAAGCCTCAGATTTCGATGGAGATGATCTTCTTCATCCACGCGAAGCCGATGAGCGCCGCGGTGATGGACGCGCCGAGCAGGATCTTGCCGAGCGTCGCGGTGAAGAGGGTGTTGATGTACTCGGGGTTGAGTGCCCACATCGCCATACCGAGCAGGATCGGCAACACACCGAGCACGATGGCGCTCATCTTTCCCTCGGCGGTGAGGGCCGCCACGTCGCGGCGGAGGCGTTCACGTTCGGTCATCGTCTCGGCGACGGTGAGAAGCAGCTCGGACAGATTGCCGCCGACCTCACGCTGGATCTTCACGGCCATCACCGCCCAGGCGAAGTCGTCGGAGTCCATTCGCTCGGCCGAGGCGTCCATGGCCTCCTCGAGCGGACGACCGAGCTGGGCCTCGGTGACGATGCGACGGAGCTCGCCTCCCATCGGGTCTTCGACCTCGTGGGAAACGGCCTCGACGCCCTGCATGAACGAGTAGCCGGCCTTCAGGGTCGACGACAACAGCTGCAGGGTGTCCGGCAGCTGGCTCATGAACTTCTTGGTCCGCCGCGTGGCCTGGAAGTTGACGAAGGCCGGCGGGAGCAGCGCGCCCAACGCAGCCATGATCAGAAGGCCGGGCAGCCCGCCGATGAGCACCAGACCGATGGCCAGTGACCCGAGCAGGATGCCGGCATACGCGGTGAGGGCCTCACCCGCACGCAGGGGCAGATCCGCCCGTTCGAGGAGGGCCTCGCTCCGCTGGAGGAGGCCTCGTCGTTCGGCCAACCCCTCGGTGATCTCGACCGCTCGCTTCATGAAGAGGTTCTTCGTGAAGCTGCTCTTCTCCTGGTCCTCGCCGGCTTGCGAGTATGGGTCGGCATACGCCTGCAGGACGTCGTTGAGCCCCGATGGGTCCTTCTGGAACAGCATCGCGATGGAGTAGGCACCCAGCGCGGCAGCGATCGCACCGAGGACCAGGCCGACGGTCCGGCCGGTGTCGCCCTCGAGGAAGCTCAGACCCGGAAGGGTCGAATCGCCCGGAGGGGTGATCGGTGCGAGGGCTCGCCCGGCGGTGACCGCGTTGTCCGAGAAGGTCGCGGTGATCACCGAGCTGTCGATCTGCACCTGGATGGTCGTGCCGTTCTCCACGGCATCACCGGAGAATGCCACCGCCCACGTGGACGCGATGACCTGCGAGACCGAGGCGCCGTATCCGGCGATCGCGTCGAGATCGCCGGTCTCGGCGTAGGCACCGCCGGCGGTCACCTCCACGAAACGGGCTTCGGCGGCCGACGCGGTCTCCGCCGCGTTGACCACGAATGCCGAGGCGTTCGCGGTGAGAACCGAGCCGCGGGCTTCCGCCGCGCTCGTGGTCGAGCTGGCGTCGACATTGCCGGTGAAGATCACGACGTTGGCCGCGCCGGCCACCGGGTTCTCGAAATCGAGGGTCCCGCCTCGGACCCCGTCCCAGAGGTGGTTCGAGCCCGTCGCGCTGACGATGTTCTCGACGATGTCCTGCGTGCGGTCGTGGTCGTTGTTGAGCCCGACCCGCAGTGCGGCGGTACCACCGGTCGTCCACACCGCGATCTGTTCACTGTCGGGCGCCCGACGCACATAGTCGCTCGCCGCGGCGAGGAAGGCGTCGAGGAACTCGGCCGACTCGGCGCTGTTGTCGATCACCAGCACGGTCTGGACGTCGAGGCTCGACGACGAGACGGCCACCGGATTCGACGCGTCGACCACGAAGCCATCGATCGCCACATCGACCTTGGAAGGTTCGGCCGGCGTTCGGATCACCAGGAAGGGCTCGCCGGTGGCATCCACCATCAGGAGTTCCGGCGGCGCCGCTGGAGGCGCATCGGACTCCTGGGCCAACGCGGCCGGAGCCGCGAGCGCGGCCACGAACATCAGGACCGCGACGAAGAGGCCGAATCGGCCTCGACGGCGTCGGGTGTGGAACGAGTCGATCACTGGGCCACCATGCCGCCGCCGTTGGGCTGGAAGGTCTCGGGTCCGAGCCGGATGCCCTCCGCCACCAGCTTCTCGGCGAACTTCGGTCGGATGCCGGTCGGCTTGAGCTGGCCGCGGTAGCGACCGTTGTCGTCGACGCCGGCGCTGAAATCGAACATGAAGATGTCCTGGAGGGTGATCACGTCGCCCTCCATGCCCTGTACCTCGGTGATGTGGGTGACACGACGGGAACCGTCACGGAGGCGGGCGATCTGGATGATCACGTCGATGGCGGAGGCCATCTGTTCACGGATCGCCCGGACCGGCAGATCGAAACCGGACATCAGGGTCAGGGTCTCGAGACGGCTCAGGGTGTCACGGGGTGTGTTGGCGTGAACCGTCGTGAGCGAACCGTCGTGGCCCGTGTTCATGGCCTGGAGCATGTCCAGCGCCTCACCGGCACGACACTCCCCCACCACGATGCGGTCGGGGCGCATACGGAGCGAGTTCTTGACGAGGTCTCGGATGGTGACCTGACCGCGGCCCTCGAT
>CAYFLT010000026.1:0-6486 GCA_964344055.1 uncultured Candidatus Nemicrothrix sp. | reverse complement strand
GCGAGGATCGAACGGCGAGGCGGCGGCCGGTCCCGGCGCCCCGGCCCTCGATGTTGGGCGGGCGGGTCTCCATGCAGAGCACGTGGTCCTGATGGAGCTGGAGCTCCTTCGCGTCCTCGACGGTCACGATGCGCTCGTCGGTCGGGATGAACGACGACAGCACGTTCAGGGTCGTCGTCTTACCGGTGCCGGTACCACCCGAAACGATCATGTTCAGGCGTCCGACCACACACGCCTGGAGGAACCGGGCCGCATTCGCATCGAAAGTCCCGAACCGGATCAGGTCGTCGACCTGCAACGGGTCGGCCTTGAACTTACGGATGGTGAGAAACGGTCCACCGATGGTCAGGGGCGAGATGATCGCGTTCACACGGGATCCATCGGGAAGGCGGGCGTCACACATCGGCGTCGACTCGTCGATGCGACGGCCCACCTGGCCGACGATCTTGTCGATGATGCGCCGGAGGTGGGCCTCGTCGACGAAGGTGACCGGATCCTTCGTGAGCTTGCCGCCACGCTCCACGTACACCGAGTCGGGACCGTTGCACATGATTTCGGAGACGTCGTCGTCGCGCAGCAGCGGGTCGATCGGGCCGTAACCGAGGATGTCGTCAGAGACGTCCTGGATGAGCTGCGCTTTGTCGGAAGCGGACAGCGGAGCCCGCTCCAGCGCGAGCGCGGCATGCAGCTGCTCGTGGACCTTCTTGCGCAGATCCTCCTCGGACAGTCGACTGTCGTAGAGGATCGGACCGAGTTCTTCGATCAAGCTGTGATGGATGCGCTGACGCAGCTCGTCGAGCACCGGGTCGCGTCGACCGGCCAGCCCGGACCCACCACTCTTCGCAGCCTGCGCGGCAGCGGCCAGGCCTCCGCCCGCGCCACCTGCGGCGCCACCCGCCGCGGGCTGCGGCGCGGCCTCGGCAGGCGCACCCTCGGCGCCCTGCTGGACCTCGTGAAGACGCTTGTACAAGCTCATCGATGCTCCTCAGCCGCCCCGGAGGGGCCGGCGGTGTTCTGTGCGATTGGGGGGAAGGACGGGCGGATTACTTCTTGCGGCGACCGGACGCCTGCACCGGGGCGAACAGGTTGGCGAGCTCTTCGAGCGATTTCGCCACCCCGGATCGCGGTGCGCTGTGCACGACCGGCACGCCTCGGTTGACCGACTGCGGAACGACGATGTCGCTGGGGATCAGCACATCGGCACTCACCTGGAGTGTGCGCTCCACCTCCGTGACGTCGAGCTTCACCTTCGAGTTGGCTCGATTCAGGATGAGGCGCAGCTTCTCCATGGGAGTGTTGAGGAGACGTAGCGTCTGCAGGCCGATCTTCACGTTCTTGATGTTCGGGATGTCCATGCCGGCGACGAGCAGAACCTCATCGGAGACCTCGATCATGCCGAGGACCACGTCGTTGAAGTAAGCCGGTGTGTCGACGATGACGTAAGAACAGAACCGCCGAAGCACCTCGACGATCTGGATCATCTCCGGCGCACCGATCTGGTCGGCGAACGCCGGTTCGAGCGGTGCGGGCAAGATGAGCAGGCCGGACTTCTCGTGCTGGACGAGCAGGTTCTGCATGAGGCTCGCGTCGAGGCGGTCCAACGAGCTCACCGCGTCCACGATCGTGTGCTGAGGTGAGAGCTTGAGCATGACCGCGATGTCGCCGAACTGGAGGTCGGCATCGATCAGGACGACCGGCTTCTCGCTCCTCTCCGCGAGGGTCACACCCAGGTTGGTGGCGATGACGGACTTGCCGGCACCACCCTTCGTGCTGAAGACGGTGATGACCTGGCCGAGTTCTCCGTCACCCTCGAAGATCGGGTCCTCGCCGGCCGGGACCGCGGGTGCGGTGGCGAGGCCGGTCGAGATGCGGGAGATCGCTTCGCTGAGCTGGTTGGCGTCGGACGGTGCCGCGAGCACGTCCTTGACCCCGGCCCGCAGCGCCTGTTGCAGCAGGTTCGTGGTGAGTTCTTCGGCGACCAGGATGGCGCCGATCTCGCGATGGGCGGCCAGCACGCGTTCGACTCCGGTGAGGGAACCGTCGACGGCGCAGCTCGGCCCGAGCACCAGGACGACCGGTTCGCCGTTCAGGTACGGGATGAGCTCTTCGATGTGGCCGAAGCTCGAGACGTCGGCCGGGAGTTGACCGAGGAGTCGGTTGCGAGCGACATCGTCGGGGTCGATCACGACGAGGTTGACGTCGTGGCCTCCCATGCCCGCGGGCGGGGGATCCACTGGCGCCCCCATCGCGGGCACCGACGCTTCGCCCCCCATGGCGCCGAGCGCGGTGGCTTCGGCACTGGTGTCGTCGGTGAAGAAGCTGGACATCGGGGTCACTCCTCCCAGAGCTGTTCGCAGCTGTAGTGACCGGTGGGGCTCTCGTCGTCGCCCACGGTCTCTGCGGTGTCACCGGCGATGAATCCGCTGGGTCCCCACGGAGTGAGGCACTCGGGGATCTCCGCCGGAGTCGGGCCTTCCATCAGATCGAAAGTGAGCGCCGGAAGCGGCTCGGCCTCGTAGTCCTCGGGAATGAGGGTGAGGTAGATCGACTCGGGCTCGAGCGAGGTCAGGATCTGGGCTGCCTCGTTCGGGACGCTGAAGGTGATGGCGCCGCCCTGGGGGACGATGACCGAGTCTCCGGTCTGGCCCGGCTGCAGGGTCTGGCGGGCGCCGATCGCGAGGATCTCGAGTCGCTGGAAGATGTAGCGGGTCGGGTTCGGGTACGAGCAGTACTCCTCGACCGGCTCGACCTGGAGCGGGTTCGGGGCGGCTGCCTCGTCCTCGATGGCGCCCTCTTCTTCCTCACCGCTGTTCCCACACCCGAAGTTCAGGTGCTTGACCATGAGGTTGACCTCATCGCCAGGCTGCAGATAGCCACCGACCGCCGCCGTCTGGTCGATCTCCAGCGTCACCGCAACGTTGCCCGTCGGGATGTTGTCGGTGAACGATGCCTGGATGATCTGCGGATCGACGACAAGGCCGGCGACGATGATCTGGTTCTTGGGGATCGTGCTCTGCGCCACCAGGCCCGCGATGGCGTCGGTTCCGTCGGCCGGGATGAAGGTCGCCGGACGGATCTCGAGTGGGATCTCCGTCTGCTTCATCAGCGAGATCGCCTGTGCTGCGCTCGTGCCCTCGGGGATGTCTTCGGCGGCGATCAACACGGTGACGGGCTGGGCGTCGGCGTAGACATCGTCTTCGATGCCGCGGACATAGTTGAGCAACGCAATGCCGGCGAAGATGCCGACCGCGATTGCGGCGATCAGGATGAGCGTTCGACGAGAACTCACGAGGACCTCGATGTTCGGGGTTGGACCTTCTGCGGTCCCCCTGTCGGAAGCGCTCACCCGTTATTGAGGCTTCTGACCTGGGACCTCGGCCCCGCCGCGCATGGGTCGCGAGGCGGACCACCTTCTCGTCGGCCCCGAACCGCCTCCACTTGACGGCGAATCTGTTGAAATCCCAGGCAAAACGCGACCTGCGGGCACCTCCCGGAGGGGTGCCCGCAGGGTCGTGCGAGTCGTGTTTCGACTGGAATTTCTAGGCCGAACGGCCTACGAGGTCACTCTTCTTCGTCGGCCTCGGCGTGAACCTCGACCTCGACCTCTTCTTCGACCTCGACGTACTCGTATTCGACCTCTTCACCGTCGGCCGGAGCTTCGCCCTCGTCGTGCTCCGCGTAGTACTCCTCCCAGGCCGCCTGGCCCTCGGAGGTCTCGTCGCCGCCGATGTAGTTGCCTTCGTCGTCGTAGGCGTGGTCGCCGAAGTGCTCCTGGTACTCGGCGGCCACCTGGCCACCCTCGGCAGCCTGCTTGATCGACAGGCTGATGCGACGGCGCTGGAGGTCGAGATCGATGATCTTGACCCAGAGCTCCTCGCCCGGGGTGACGACCTGCTCGGGCAGATCGACGTGGTGGGCCGACATCTCCGAGATGTGGACCAGGCCCTCGATGCCGTCGCCCACCTGGACGAACGAACCGAAGGGCACGAGCTTGGTGACACGGCCGTAGACCAGCTCGCCGACCCGGTGACCGGAGGCGAACTCCTGCCACGGATCCTGCTGGGTGGCCTTCAGCGACAGGCTGATGCGCTCGCGGTCGAGATCGACCTCGAGGACCTCGACGTCGATCTCGTCGCCGACGCTGACCACCGAGGACGGGTGGTCGACGTGCTTCCACGACAGCTCGGAGACGTGGACGAGTCCGTCCATGCCACCCAGGTCGACGAAGGCGCCGAAGTTGACGACGCTCGACACGACGCCCTTGCGACGCTCGCCCGGCTTGAGATTGTCGAGGAAGGCGCCGCGCTGTTCCTTCTGGGTCTCCTCCAGCCAGGCTCGGCGGGAGAGCACGACGTTGTTGCGGTTCTTGTCGAGCTCGATGATCTTGGCCTCGAGCTCCTTGCCCACGTAGGGCTGGAGGTCGCGGACTCGGCGGAGTTCCACGAGGGAGGCAGGCAGGAAGCCACGCAGGCCGATGTCGACGATCAGGCCGCCCTTGACGACCTCGATGACCGCGCCCTTGACGACGCCGTCGGCTTCCTTGAGCTCCTCGATCTTGCCCCAGGCCCGTTCGTACTGGGCCCGCTTCTTCGACAGGACGAGGCGGCCGTCCTTGTCTTCCTTGGTGATGACGAGTGCTTCGAGCTTCTCGCCCAGACTGACGACCTCGCTCGGGTCGACGTCGTTGCGGATCGAGAGCTCGCGGCTCGGGATCACGCCTTCGGACTTGTAGCCGATGTCGAGCAGGACCTCGTCCTGGTCGACTCGGACGACGGTGCCTTCGACGAGCTGGCCGTCTTCGACGAGCACCATCGTGGAGGTGTAGGCCTCTTCGATGTCGACGCCACCGAGGTCGGCGTCGATGATCTGGCGGGGGATGTAGTTGCCGTCGGAATCGAAGGTCCCGAACTGGGATTCGACGTCGGCAATGGTCTGATCGGACACGTATATCTGCTTTGTTGGCTTGTAGAGGTGACGTACCGCCATCGGGACGGCGCGCCCTGTCGGAAAGACAGCCCTTAGAGGCTAGCGGGTGAGGTCCGGTTCCGAACCGGCGAGTGTCAGCGCCGTGGTCCTGCCGCTCGGCGTAAACAGCTTGTCTGCCAACCTGGCGAGAAAGGCGGCCATCTGGGCTCTCGTCACCAAGTCACCCGGCTCGTAGGTGGTCGGGCCAGTGCCCGTCGTGATGCCGAGTAGGTAGATGCAGGCGATGTCGGCATGGGCGAACGATGATGCTGGAACATCGACAAAAGGCACGTCCCCGGTGGGACAGAGGCCGAACTCACGCCACAGTCGGGCGAGGAACGCGGCCATCTGCTCCCGAGTGACGAAGTCGCCCGGGGAGAAGGTCGTGTCAGACGTGCCTCGAGCGATCCCAAGGCCGGCGACGCAGGCGATGTCGGCGTACGCGAACGACGACGGGGGGACATCGACGAACGGGGATCCCGTTTCCGGGCACAGACCTCCGAACCGGCGCCAGAACCGAGCAATGAACGCCGTCATCTGTTCTCGGGTCACGAACTCGCCCGGGCAGTACAACGCAAGCGAGCATCCACCGGTGATTCCGGCGTCCCACATGAAGATGGTGCTCCCGAAGTAGTACGAGTCGCGTGGTACATCGGCGAACAGCGGCATCAGTTCCATGGTGAGCTGATGATGCTCGTCTGGCGCCAGCGTCAAGCGAGTCGCCTCCGAGAAGGCGAGGAGCGGCTGTCCTCCGTACCACTGGTCGAAGAAGTCGAGGAACTTGCACTCTCGAAACAGCACGATGTAGGTCCCGGCAGGGAAGTCCAGCCAGAAGTAGCCGCTGGAGGTCTGTGTGGATGCCACCAGCTCGAGCGAATCAGGTGTGTAGGCCTCGACGCAGGTGTCCGAAACCGGTCCGTTGGTCATCACATTTCGAACGGTGCCCACGATCGACGCCGGAGGAGGAGGAACGGCCTTCATGAACCAACCTCCCCTGACCCAGAGAAGAAGCCCTGATGGTGTCCAGACCATCGCCTCCGGTGTGTTCGGCACATAGAGGCTCGGTCCGGCCGGACTCGCTGTGGCGAGGTCGTAGGCCTGGACCGTGTCGCTCGACCACTCCGCGAGGTAGACGAAGTCGCCGTCGACAGCTGGGCGGGCCTGATTCTCACCGGATCCGTAGATGCCCACCGTGGCACCAGTAGCAGCATCGATGGCGGCCCCGTTCGAGCCGTAGACGACGCCATCAGCGTAGGTGATGTCGCCGTCGAAGCCGGAGAGTTCCGTGTGGAGTCCCTCGCCCCCTCCTGAAAACGTCACGCCGGTCGCACTGATGTCGAGCCGGTAGTACCGGAACCCGCTGGAGTCGTTCTCAAAGCCGACAGCAGTGGAGGAGTTGACGACTTCGATGACGTTGGGACCACTGCCCGCTGATGTCACGTCAGCAGCCTGGATACCGTTCGTGAGAGCTATGACCAGATGTTGTGGATGAGCGATCGCTTCGAGGGCGCGACGTACCCT
>CAYFLT010000025.1:43528-52286 GCA_964344055.1 uncultured Candidatus Nemicrothrix sp. | reverse complement strand
GCCGAAGTCGGTGAGGGTGGCGATGCCGAGCATCACGAAACCCATGTGGGCCACCGACGAGAAGGCGATCAACCGCTTCATGTCCGTCTGGGCGAGGCAGCCGAGGGCGCCGTAGATGATGCCGATCACCGCGAACAGGCCGATCCACGGGGCCCACGCCTCGGCTGCCTCGGGCAGCATCGGGATGGAGATCCGGATGAAGCCGTACGTGCCGAGCTTCAGGAGGATGGCGGCCAGGATCACCGAACCCTGGGTGGGCGCCTCGGTGTGAGCGTCGGGGAGCCAGGTGTGGAACGGGAAGAGCGGCACCTTGATGCCGAACCCGAGGAACATGCCGCCGAAGATCAGCAGCTGGGTGGACCGAACGATGCCGCCACCGGCGACATCGGTGAGGGCCCGCATGTCGAAGGTGCGCAGCAGCTCACCGGTCTCGGGGTCCTTCGACAGGAAGAACAGCGCCAGGAAGCCGAGCAGCATCAAGGCGGACCCGAACAGGGTGAACAGGAAGAACTTCAGCGAGGCGTAGCGACGGTTCGGACCGCCCCACACCGCGATCATGAAGAACATCGGGAGCAGGACGACCTCGAAGAAGACGAAGAAGAGGATGAGGTCCTGGGCGAGGAAGGTGCCGATCATGCCCGTCTCGAGGATGAGCATGAGGATCAGGAACGCCTTCGCGTTGCCCGGCTCCGGGATGTGGTTCCAGGAGTAGATGAACACCAACGGCATCACCAGCACGGTGAGCGCCACCAACGGCAGCGACATGCCGTCGACACCCAGGATGTAGCGGGAGTTGATGACCTCGATCCACTTCTCGTCGGTCACGAACTGCAACGTGCCGGCAGCGTCGTAGTCGAACTCGAGGAGCAGCCACGCCCCGAGTGCGAGCGTGACCAGCGACGTCAGCAGCGAGACCTGCTTGTGGGCGTCTTCCTGGTCTTGCGGGATGAGCATCATCACGGCGGCGCCGACGAGCGGCACGAACGTGACGAGAGTGAGGCCCCAAGTATCGATGTCCATGAGAGATGTTTCCTGAGGGTTAGAGAGCGAGGATTACGACGAAGGCACCGGCGAGCAAGGCCGCACCGGCGAAGAGGATGGCGGCGTAGTTCTGGACCTTGCCGGAGTTGATGTGGCGGAGTTGCTCGCCCGAGGCGTCCGACGCCCGGCCGGTGCCGTCGAGGATTCCGTCGATAACGGCCTGGTCGAACTTGTCGTAGACCACCTTGCCGGTGCTGACCGCGGTCGTGCCGGCGGTGTTGACCACACCGTCGATGATGTGCTGGTTGGTCCAGTTGGTGAACCGGGCGAGCGGTCCCTTGGTGAACCCGGCGATGACGCCGGTGTACAGGTGGTCGAGGTAGTACTTCTCGACGAGGATCTTGTGGCCGATGCGGGCCGGGGCGAAGGTGGTGGTGAGCCCCTTCGGCAGGCCGGTGAGCGACTCGCCCATCTGCTTGCTCAGCCGGTCGACCCGGATGAAGTAGTAGTAGAAGGCGAAGAAGGCACCGCCCACCGCGATGAGGCTCGACACGATGGCGAGGGTCCAGCTCGGGGTGGCGTGTGCGATCGACGGGAAGTACGGCGAACCCGACGGTTCCACGAAGTGGCCGAAGCGCTCCTGCCACGACTCGGGCACCAGCTGGAATCCGGCCGGCAGGTTGACGAGCCCGGCGAGGATCGACATGGCCGACAGGATGTAGAGCGGCACCAGGATGCGCGGGCCGGACTCGTGGGGATCGCCATGACCATGGGTGTCGCCGCGGAACTCACCGTGGAAGGTGAGATAGATGCAGCGGGTCATGTAGGCGGCGGTGAGGGCAGCGCCGACCATGCCCATCACGAGATGGAAGGTGTAGGCGCCGTTGCCACCCCTGCCGCCGAACACACCCCACCCGCCGGTGCCGGCGAGGATCTCGTCCTTGGACCAGAAACCGGCCAGCGGGAAGATGCCGGCAAGGGCGAGGGAGCCGATGATGAACGTGGTGTAGGTCTTCGGCATGAACTTCTTCATGCCGCCCATGTCCTTCTTCATGTCGAAGCTGTGCACCGCATGGGCCACCGACCCCGAGCCCAGGAAGAGGTTGGCCTTGAAGAAGGCGTGGGTGAAGAGATGGAAGACCGCCGCGGTCCAGGCCCCGACGCCGAGCGCCATGGCCATGTAGCCGAGCTGGCTGACCGTGGAGTAGGCGAGCACCTTCTTGATGTCGTCCTGGACGAAGGCGAGCAGGCCACCGAAGACGAGGGTGACGGCGCCGACGGTGGCGAGCAGGTTGATGCTCGAGCCGCCGATCTGCATGCCCTCGAAGAAGACCGGGTAGAGGCGGGCCACCATGAAGATGCCGGCCACGACCATGGTGGCGGCGTGGATCAGGGCGGACACCGGGGTGGGGCCGGCCATGGCGTCGGGCAACCACGTGTGGAGCACGAACTGGCCCGACTTCGACATCACCGCAGCCATCAGGCAGGCGGCGGACACCACGAGGGCGGTGTGGCCGACGTGACCGGCCACGATCTCGGAGTTGATGGCCACGACCGAGAAGGTCTCGCCGTGCCCGGCGGCGAAGAACAGGGTGATCATGCCGACCAGGAGGCCGACGTCGCCGACCCGGTTGGTGAGGAACGCCTTCAGGCCGGCGTCGGAGTTCGGCTTCTCTTCCCACCAATGGGAGATGAGGGCGAACGAGCAGACACCGACGAGCTCCCAGCCCACGATCATCTGCAGGACGTTGTCGCTGAGGACGAAGAAGAGCATCGACGCGGTGAACAGCGACAGGAAGGCGAAGAAGTGGGTGTAGCGCCGGTCGCCACCCACGTAGTCCGTCGAGTAGATGTGCACCAGCAGCGACACCGTGGTGACGACGAACAGCATCATCACCGACAGGCCGTCGACGAGGATGCCCGCGCCGAACTCGATCCCGCCGGACTGGAGCCACTGGGTGGAGTTCTGGACGCCGATGTAGGCGTGGGACGCGCCGTGGGCTGCGTCTTCGCCGCCGTCTTCCGCGGCGGATCCCTCCGCAGCTGAGTCGGCCTCGTCGGCGGTGAGCGCGACCTCGTCGGACGCGCCGTCGACATCGACCACGTAGGCATGATCGTCCGCGCCGGGAACCTCGAAGTTGTCACGGTGGTCGAGCCAGGCCACACCCGTGAGCACGGCCAGCACGAAGGAGATGCCGACCGCAGCGATGCCGAGCTCGGCGCCCTTCTTCGGCATGCGCTTGCCGAAGAACAGGATCAGCACGAACGAGATCGCCGGCAGGAGCGGGATCAACCAGGCGTTCTCGAGGAACCAGTTGGCGTCGTGGACGATCGCCGGTCCGTCGGACACCGCTTCGGCAGCGAGAGATGACGTTGCGAGGGCAGACACTGGTTGAACAAACACTGACACGGCGACCTCAGCCCTTCAGCAGGTCGGCCTCGGAGAGGTCGATGCTGCGGCGGTTGCGGTACATGAGCAAGACGATGGCGAGGCCGATGCCGACTTCGGCGGCGGCCACCGCGATCGTGAAGAGGGCGAACACGGCGCCACCGACATCGTCGGTGAGAGCGCCGAAGGCCACGAGGTTGATGTTGACGGCGTTGAGGATCAACTCGACCGACATCAACACGAGCATCGCGTTCTTGCGGGCCAGGACGCCGTAGACGCCCAGGCAGAACAGGATCGCGGCGAGGAGGAGGAACTGGTTGAGGAGCATGTCAGTCCCTCCGGGCCACGACGATGGCCCCGATCAGGGCGGCGAGCAGGAGCACCGACACCGCCTCGAAGGGGACGATGTACTGGGAGAAGATCGAGTCCGCCACCAGGGTCGTGGACTGGGGTTCGTCGATCACGAGGCGGACGTCCTCGAAGGAGTCGATGAGGCCGATGGCCATCACCGCGAAGAGCAGGACGCCCACCACAGCGGCCATGGCCCGCTTTTCCCTGGCAACCGAGTCGTCGTCGCCCATGGAGGCCCGGGTGAGCATCACACCGAAGAGGAACAGCACGATCACCGCACCGATGTAGACCAGCACCTGGGTGACGGCCACGAACTCGGCGCCGAGGAAGAGGAACTGGACGGCCACTCCCGCCAGCACCACGACGAGCCAGAGGGCGGCGTGGACCACATTGCTGGTGGTGACCACCCGGAAGGCGGCCCAGATCATGGTGAGAGCGATGATCGCGAAGAAGACGTTCTGGGCGACCAGCATGTCGGCGTCGGCCGAAGCGGCCGCAAAGAGGGTGCTCATGTAGCCGGCACCTTCCTCACCTTGGCCTCTGAGCCGGCCTCGTAGGGCTCGAACTCCGGCACCGTCTCCATCCAGTCCGCCAAGCGGGACTTGTCGTGGAGCAGGTCGGCGATACGGGGCTCGGAGAACTCGTACTCCGGGCTCCAGAACAGGGCGTCGAACGGGCACACCTCTACACAGATGCCGCAGTACATGCAGAGGGCGAAGTCGATGTCGAAGCGGTCGAGGGCGTTCACCTGGCGGGGCTTGCCCCCGGCCCGGCGGGGCGGCGCCTTCTCCTTGTGGGCCTCGATGTAGATGCACCAGTCGGGGCACTCACGCGAGCACAGCATGCAGGCCGTGCAGTTCTCCTCGTGGAGGGCGATGACGCCGCGGGCCCGGGTGGGGGGCGCTTCCTTCTCGTGCGGGTACTGCACGGTCTCGGCGCCCTTGACCGGGTTGGGCACCGGCTTCTTCACCCCGTCGGGGAAGATCGTGCGCAGCATGGTGCCACCGGTGACGCCGAGGCCCTTGATGATTCCAGGTACGAGTCCCATGCGGAGTCCTAGATGGCGACCTTGAGGATGCCCGTCACCACGATGTTGGCGAGGGCGAGCGGAATGAGGACCTTCCAGGCCAGCTTCTGGAGCTGATCCTCCCGGAAGCGGGGGAAGGTGAAGCGGAACCAGAACACCAGGAACGTGAGGATCACGATCTTCGTGAGCATCACGATGGGTCCGAGGATGTTCAGGATGTTCTCGTCGGTGTCGATGCCGGGGATGTACCAGCCACCGAGGAACAGCACTGCGGCGATGGCCGAGAACACGCCTGCGGTGGCGAACTCACCGATGAAGAACAGCAGGAACCGCATGCCCGAGTATTCGGTCATGTAGCCGGTGACCAGCTCGGACTCGGCGATCGGCATGTCGAACGGCGTCTGGGTGAGCTCGGCCTGCATCGCGATCATGAAGATCGCGAAGCCGACGAACTGGGTGAGGATGAACGGGTTGCCGATCGCTCCCCAACCGAAGATCTCACCCTCGGCCTGGGCGTAGACGATGCCCTGCATGTTCATGGTGCCGGCCTGGATGACCACACCGATGACCGCGAGGATCAGCGGCAGCTCGTAGGCGATGAGCTGGCCGGTGGCCCGCAGGCCGCCGAGCAGGGAGTACTTCGAGGCCGAACCCCAGCCGGCCATGAGGATGCCGATCACCGACACCGACGACACCGCCATGGCGAGGTAGATGCCGATCTCGGAATCGATGAACCAGGCGTCGGGGCCGCCCGGCACGACGACCACCAGGAGGAAGGTCGACATCAGCACCACGAAGGGCGCCGCCGCGAAGACGAACTTGTCGGCCTTGCGGGGGAAGATGTCCTCCTTCTGGAGGAACTTGCCGACCTCGGCGAGCAGCTGCAGCGACCCGAACGGGCCGGCCTCCATGGGGCCGAGCCGGCTCTGCATGAACGAGACCAGCTTGAAGAGGTGTAGGTAGACGAGCGTGCCGGCGATGAGGAGGACGGCGGCGAGGCCACCAACGACGCGGAGGCCGGTCTCCTGCCAGTACGCGAGTTCGGCGAGCATCATCGGTCGATGTCTCCCAGGATGAAATAGAGACTGCCCAGGATCGTGATGATGTCGGGCACGTACACGCCCTGGAGCAACCAGGGGGTGATCGAGATGTTGGAGAACGACGCCGAGCGGATCTTCACCCGGTACGGCACGAGGTCGCCCTTCGAAACGATGTAGTAGCCCATCACGCCGAGCGGGTTCTCGGTCTCGACGTAGGCCTCACCGGCGGGCACCTTGATGATCTTGGGCACCTTCGCCATGATCGGCCCCGACGGCAGGCCGTCGAGCAGCTGGTCGACCATCTTGGTGCTCTCGCGCACCTCCTGGAGCCGCACCCAGAAGCGGGCGAACGAGTCACCGTCGGGATGGGTCCAGACCTTCCAATCGAGCTCGTTGTGCACGAGGCCGCACGGGCTGTCGCGGCGGACGTCCCAGTCGACCCCGGAGCTGCGGATGTTCGCACCGGACAGGCCGTAGGAGAGGCCGACGTCGGCGGGGATCACGCCGATACCCCGGGTGCGAGCCCCGAAGATCTCATTGCCGAGGACGAGCTGTTCCATCTCGTCGCAGAACTGGCGCATCTTGCGCATGACCCGCTTGGTCTCGGTGATCCAACCGGCGGGGAGGTCGTCTTTCAGGCCGCCGATGCGGTCGAAGTTCGGGTGGAAGCGTCCACCGGTGGCCGCCTCGATCTGGTTGAGGACGTGCTCACGGTCACGGAAGGCGAAGAATGCCGGCGTGGTGGCACCCACCTGGAGGGCCATGTCGCCGAGGAACAGCGAGATGTTGGCGACCCGGGCCATCTCGAACAGGGCGGTGCGGATCCACTGGGCCCGGGGCGGCGCCTCGACGTCCATCAACTTCTCGGCCGCCAGGATAAATGGCACCTCGTTGGCGAAGCTTCCCACCCAGTCGATGCGGTTGATGAGGGCCGTGACCTGGGGGTAGGTGCGAACCTCGGAGAGCTTCTCGTAGCCGCGATGCATGTAGCCCATCACCGGCTCGGCCGAGATCACCTGCTCACCGTCGAGCTTGGCGATGATTCGAAGGGTGCCGTGGGTGGCCGGATGCTGGGGGCCGATGTTGAGGGTCATGCCCTCGGTCTCGAGTTCCACGTTCACCCGGGCATCGGCCGCCTGAGCGGCGATGTAGGAGAGCTGCTCGCGATCGCTGATGGCGGTCATTGGTCTTCACCCTCTTCGGGCATCTGCTCCACGTCGACGATGCCGGGCCATGGCTTCATCCGTCGCGACAGCAGGGGGTAGTCCTTGCGCAGCGGATTCCCCTCGAACTCGCCGGGCAGGTAGAGGTGCGACAGGTTCGGGTGACCGGTGAAGGTGATGCCGTACATCTCCCAGCACTCCCGCTCGTGCCAGTTGGCGCCGGGGTAGACCTCGACGAGGGTGGGGAGGCTGAGGTCGCCGTCGGGGATGTCGACCTTGACGGTGATGCCGAGCCCGTTCACGACGTCGTTGACCCGGGCGAACACCTGGAAGCGGGTGTCCCCGCCGGTGACGCCAGTCTCGATGTCTTCGCCGGGCGTAGCCGGAGCCGCGTCAGGGCCACTCTCTTCGGGGTCGCCGGATGCATCCGCTTCGTCGCCCGACTCCTCGAGGATCAAATCGACCTGGGCGTCCATGTCTCGGCCGAACGGCGACGGCATCCAGTCGATGCCCGACAGGAAGTTGAAGTAGGCGAAGCCGAGGCCGGTCTTCGCGAACTCGAAGGTGTCGACCCAGGCGTCGCGCGTCACCCGCACCCAGAGGTCGTCGCCGGCGACGAGGTGCGTGTCGACGAGGCCATCGCCGAGATGGGCGGTGAGCCGGGCGACGAGGTCGTTGCGGGCGTGGTCGGGCTCGGGAGCCTCGACCTCGCCGTCGTTCGCCGACCCGTCGGCGGTGGTGGGGGCGTCAGTCGATGACAATCGGCTCACCCCTCCAACGCTCGGCCATGTCTTCGTTCTGGATCCGCTCCTGCAGCAACACGATGCCCTCGAGCAGGGCCTCGGGCCGGGGCGGGCAGCCGGGCACGTAGACGTCGACCGGCACGATCTGGTCGACGCCCTTGGTGACGGAGTAGGAGTCCCAATACGGGCCGCCACAGTTCGCGCACGAACCCATCGAGATCACGTACTTCGGTTCCGGCATCTGTTCGTACAGCCGCTGGACCGACGGGGCCATCTTGTCGGTGACCGTGCCCGAGACCACGAGCAGGTCGGCCTGGCGGGGGCTGGCCGGCAGCGGGATGACGCCCAGGCGCATGACGTCGTAGCGGGGCGACGCGAAGGCGGCGCCCATCTCGATGGCACAGCAGGCGAGACCCCACTGGTACACCCACATCGAGTACTTCCTGCTCATGTTGAGCAGGGTGGAGATGCCCTTGGGCATCTTCCCCGATTCGACTAGACCCACTTGAGCACTCCCTTGCGCCACGCGTAGAGGAGCCCGAGCAGCAGGATGAAGATGAAGATGGCCATCTCGATCAGGCCGAACACTTCATATGCCTCGAGGCGGGCCGCCCACGGGAAGATGAACACCGCTTCGACGTCGAACATGACGAAGAGCAGGGCGAAGATGTAGTAGCGGATGTTGGCCTGGGACCACATGTCGCCGGTCGGGTCGACACCCGACTCGTACGCCTCGAGCTTGGCGGGCGTGGGCGTGTTGGGTCGCAGGATCCGCCCGAGACCGAGGAACACGCCAACCAGCGCGACGCCCACGAGACCGAAGATTCCGACGGTGAGATAGCTACGGAGGAAATCCGACACGAGGGGTGAGCCTATCCACGGGATTTTGGGCAGAACAAAGCCGGGGAACAGGGATTCCCGGGCGCCGCGAGGCTACCCCTCCTGGACCACTGCGGGCCGGATCAGCGGTGGGTTTTCTGGTAAGGAATCCACATCGTCGTGGGACGCCGAGGAGGCACTGTGTTGCAGACGGCCCGACTCTGCCGTGAGCATTCGATGCCGCT
>CAYFLT010000025.1:43156-43518 GCA_964344055.1 uncultured Candidatus Nemicrothrix sp. | reverse complement strand
ATCTAGCGATTCAGTCGGCCGTGAACTGGGTCAACGACCTTCGCGAAGAGGTCCTCGAGGTGGTCGGCCGCTCGGGTGTACTGCTGATCCGGGGCTTCGACATCTCCGCCGCCGAGGAGTTCCGCTCGGTGTGCGCGGCGATCGAGCCCGGACTCCGTTCCTACACCGGTGGCGACTCTCCCCGGACCGAGGTCGCCGAGAAGGTCTACACATCCACCGAGTACGACCCGAGCCTGGAGGTGTATCTCCACAACGAACTGTCCTACGCGGGCTGGTCGCCACGACTGCTCTTCTTCGGCTGTCTCATCGCTCCCACCGAGGGCGGAGAGACGCCGATCGCCGATGGGCGGGAGATCTACAGC
>CAYFLT010000025.1:34724-43146 GCA_964344055.1 uncultured Candidatus Nemicrothrix sp. | reverse complement strand
ATGCCCGCTCGCATCCGCGACGAGTTCGAGTCGCGCGGCGTCGCCTACCTCCAACACCTGTGGGACATCGACGGCCCGCCGGGAATCGGCAAGAGTTGGCAGGAGACCTTCGAGACACCGGACCCGGCCGCCGCCGAGCGCTACCTCGAGGAATCGAACATGGAGTGGGAGTGGACCGAGCTCGGCATCCGGACGCGGTCAGTCCACGATGCGGTGGTGTCCGATCCGTCCACCGGAGAGAAGTGTTGGTGGAACCAGGCCGACCAGTGGCACCGGGATCTGGCCGGCGTGAAGGTGTCGTTCGGAGCCGGCGACGGCACCGAACTCGACGTCGCCATGGCCGGTGAGGCGGCGCTGGGGAACCACGTCACGTTCGGCGACGGCGGGGAGATCGAGGTCGCCGATCTGGAGACGATTCGGGCGGTCAATCACTCCGTCGAGGTCGCATTCCCGTGGCAGGCCGGCGACGTGATGGTGATCGACAACACGCTGGCCATGCACGGACGGAAGCCGTACAGGGGTCCACGGCAGGTACTCGTCGCCATGGCCTGACGGAGTCTTCAGTCGCGCCGGCTTCCCGGCCCTTCGTCACGGACTGCAGCGATGCCTTCCATCGCTTCGCGCAGTGCTCCGATCCATTCGGCTTCGTTCTCCGCGACGAGCTGCACACACCAGGCCACTGCCTCACTGCGGCTCCTGGCGACACCCGCATCGATCAAGGTGTCGAGTACGGCTCGCTCGCCCATGTCGAGGCGGGTCATCACCGGCACCGACGCCGAGGTGAACACGCTCGAGACGTCGCCGCACTCGGCCGCCCAGGTGACATGCCGGAGGAATCCTGACTGGGCTCGATCGGCGATCTCCATTCGTTGCTCTCGGGTCTGCTCCCGGAAGGCTCCGATGCGGGCTCGAGCCGCGAGGTCGGCATCGTCCCCGGCCTCGAGCTTGGGGAGTGCAAGGCGCCCGGTGACGATGATCTCCTCACGGTCGAGACGAACCGTGATCGGTTCGGTGAACCAGTCGTCCGGCAGGTTGCCCGCGAACCAGGCGCGGGCCTCTTCGACTGTGAGTGCGGGCGGTTCGACATGACGGCGCCCTCGGCCCCGTCCACCTCGGTTCCGTGGGGCCATGTCAGCAACCTTCCATTCGTGACGTTGTGTTCTCGTGGCTCGCATTGATGGGTCCTTTCTGCAAGTTCGTAATTATGTAATTGATCTTACAGTAACTGGGATGCCAACAGCACCCGATGCCTCGAACGCGCTGGCTATGGTCCCGCCATGGCGCAGAACGTCTACGACGACGAGGAGTTCTTCGCCGCGTACTCGCGCCTACGCCGCTCTCAGCACGGTTTGGCCGGCGCGGCCGAATGGCCGATGGTTCGCGGGTTGCTTCCACCACTCGAGGGGCAACGCATCATCGACCTCGGCTGCGGATTCGGTGCGTTCTGCCGATGGGCGGCCCAGGAGGGAGCCGCGTCGGTGCTCGGCCTCGACATCTCGAGGCGGATGCTGGCGCGAGCCAGAGCGGACACCGAGGACTCCCGCATCTCGTATCGCCGGGAAGACCTGGACACCGTCGAGATCCCCGAGCGCGCATTCGACCTCGCTCACAGCTCACTCGCGCTGCACTACGTGCGGGATCTCGAACGCCTCGTCGCACAGATCCACCGTGGGCTTCTACCCGGCGGACGGCTGGTTCTCTCCGTCGAGCACCCGATCTTCACCGCACCCACCGAGCCGGGATTCACCACCGGTGGAGAAGGAGACGCCCGGTGGCCAGTCGACCATTACCTGGTCGAGGGGGAGCGGACGACGAGCTGGCTCACTCCTGGCGTCGTGAAGTACCACCGAACCATCGCCACCTACGTGAACCTCCTCCACGAGACCGGATTCGATCTCGAACAACTCGTCGAATGGGGGCCCGACGAGACCCAGATCGCCGAGTTTCCGGAGTGGCGAATCGAACTCCACCGACCTCCCTTCCTTCTCATCGCGGCTCGGTGCCGAGCGGACGCCTGACCCTCGAGAGACGATGGTCACCGCCGCCCGCATCCATGAGTTCGAGAAGCTCCGTCACACGATCGTGTCCTGGGCGGAGCGCGAGCCGGCGATCATCGCAGTGGCGATCGTCGGTTCGTGGGCCCGTGGGGAGCCGCGGATGGACTCCGATGCCGACGTCGTGGTGCTGACCGAGGATCCCCGGTTCGTCGCCGACGAGAGCTGGATCGTAGATCTCTTCGACGGCGACGCCGGCCTGGTCCGGACCGTCGACTGGGGTGCTCTGACAGAACGCCGAGTCAGGCTCTCCTCCGGCTTCGAGATCGAGTTCGGCTTCGCACGGCCGAGCTGGGCGGACGTCGAGCCGCTCGACCCTGGAACCCGCGAGGTGGTGTCCGACGGCTGCGAGGCCTGGTACGACCCGGCCGGGCTGGTGGCCACGCTCGTCACCCGAGTCGAGGATGGCTCCCCTCCATCTTCCTGACCGCCTGTGACTGATCAACGCACTCCCCGAGGTCGGCGCAGCACTGCAGGCGGGAGAGATCTCCGGCGCTCACGTGGATTCGCTTGCCCGGGCAGCCGACCGCACGACGGTCGACGACGTCGCCGAGTCGGATCTCTTGGACCTCGCCAGAGCCAAGCCGGCCGATGCCGTGGCCAAAGACGTCGCCGCGTTCATTCGGCGGAACGCAGCCCAGGAGGATCACGAGGAGCGACTCGAACGGCAGCGCCGGAACCGCCGAGCGGTGCTGCTGGCCAAGGAGATGGGGATCCTTCACGCCGAGTTCGGCGACATCACGCTGGCCGAGATTCGCTCGGTCATCGTCGCGTATGCCGACGGGACCGGGGAGATCCCCGGCATCGGTCCCCTCCCGAAGAGATCACCACCATCGCCTCATCCACCGGGAAAGTTGGCGCGTAGTACGCGGGCTCGACGGGAAGTGGGCCTTGGCGCCGCCATGAGTTGCCCACTCCCCTGGCCAGCCGGGCCCGAACGATCAGCGCGAGCGGCGACTGAACTCGCGGTACAGGACCGCGGCGAACTCACCGCGGTCGACGACCGAACCGACCTCAACAGGGTCCAGCGCGGGCTGGCCCGGACTCGGACCGAGCAGCGAGTGCGCTGGCACGAGATCGGAGGCGGCAAGCCGGACGAGGAAGAGGAGGAGTTCGTGCGGAGTGAGGAGCCGCTCGGGCGAGAACGTGCCGGGGCCGGTGCCTCCGGTGAGGCCGACCTGGTGCAACCACGAGGCGGCCCTCGCCTGCTCGTCGGTCACGTCCGCGAAAGGGCCATGGTCGGCGGCCGGCGATCCATGGAGACGCCACAGGATCAGTGCCGCCTCGCCTCGGGTGATCGGCGCCTCGGCGCAGAACCGCCCACGGCCACAGCCCACCACCACTCCCCCGTCGTGAAGCCAGTCCACCGCGGCGGTCACAACCGGACCGACCACATCGCAGAACGGTGCATCGGCTCGGGCCCCTGCTCCGGGGACGGGGAGGGGCCCGGCGCAGGCGAGCTCGCCGGTGCCGACCCACACGAACTCCCATGGTTCGGGGTTGGGGCCCATGTTCTCGCCGTCCTCGGGGTAGCTCGGGATCCAGCCGTGGGCCCGGGCGTTGGCGAAATCGTTCTCGGATAGCCATCGGAAGGCGGCAGTGCGGGCAAAACCTCCGCGTGGCTGGCCGGGCTGGGCCACGTCTACCGCATAGCCGGTGTGGTGCTTCGAGTAGCCGGGTGGCGCGGCGAGCGTCAGGGTCGCCTCGATCGCAGCATCCGACCGACGGCCCGCGAGGCGGCCCAGGAAGAGACGCCGCTGGTCGTCGAGATCACGATGGGCGGACACGATCGCGATCGAGACCCCCTCGGCCCGGGCGGCCTCCTGCATCTCGGTCCACGCCTCTGCCGCAGCCGGCTGGAGTTCCCAACGCCCGACCGCCGCGAGATCGCCAGTGGGGGTCGGCTGGCGCTGGTAGCCCCTGGCTTCGGCCAAGCCCCGGATACGAGCATCGACATCGTCGTTGCCGGTGATCGTGGTAGCCGGACCGCCCACACCGACTTCGGCCGGTCCGACGCCGGGAAGCACGGCATTGCCCCACATCGCGAGGTAGTCCCGTGAGTCGGCCGGGTCGACCACCACCGCGATCTCCGCCGAGTCGGCCGCGATCGCCGCCTCGGTGGGGGCGAGCGCGGCAAGGAGCGCCAGGACTCCCAACACCCGGATCGACCTTGTTCGCACCATCCTCCGTCGGCAGACCCTAATTCGGTCTTGATCGCGAGAAATCCACCATGTCGCGAGGGATTCCGCGGCGCTCGTTCGATGGTTCGGGTACAGGCGGGCGGATCCCTCCGGGTTTGGGCCTCGGCTCTACCCCATGTGCTCCTTCGGCGGCGACGAGACCTTGGCGGGGCGTCGCCGTCGAAGGGGTCGATCCCCTCGGTGCCTCACTCACCGGGCGGGAACGGGATCACCCGGCGGGCCAGCCATCCGGCCATGGCCGCGAGGGTCAGCCCGGGCCCGCTTCGAGCGAAGACCGTTTCGAGTCTGGTCAACACGCCGCCGGCCGAGGGACGGGTGAGGGTGACGGTGATCGCCACCACACCCATCGCCACCACCACGGTCGCCAATACGGCCACCGCCGAGCGGAGCCTCGGGACGACATCGTCGGGGGGCGTCGTTGCGATCAGGGTGCCGGCGGCCAACAGGAACAGCCCCGAGGTGGGTCCGACACTGCGGGTGAGGGTGTGAAGGTCGTCGCCGAGCGGTGTGCCCCGCCCGTCGAACACGTCGGCCACCGGGCTCAGGAGGTACATCACGGTCACCGCGAGCAGGGCGACCACGAGCAGCTCGCGCGCCTCGTCCCAGCTGACCGGGAGCGAGTGGTCGTCGCGGCCCGGATCGGCCATGGATCAGCCGACGACGAGCCGCGGTACCGCGTCGCGGGCGAGCTCGTCGAGCGGGCCCGGCACGACCCCAAACCCGATCGTGACCACGAGGGCGATGCCGAGGGCCAGGGTGGCCGCCGGGTGGATCCGACCGGCCGGGCCCGAATCCGCCGAGGACTCACCGAGGTACATCGAGAGCACGATGCGCAGGTAGAGGAAGGCCGACACGACGGCGGTGACCATGGCGGCCACGGCCAGCCAGAACGATCGAGCTTCGACGGCGGCGCCGATGATCTCGAACTTCGCGACGAAGCCGGAGGTGAGCGGCACTCCGGCCTGGGCCAGCAGGAAGACGGTGAACGTGAATGCCAGGACCGGGCGGCGAGCGGCGAGGCCGTCGAGATCATCGAGCGACGTACCCCGGTCACCGGGACCGGACACCACAGTCAGCACGCCGAAGCTGCCGATCACGAGGAAGGTGTAGGCGACGGCGTAGAACGCCACCGCCGCAGTGCCCTCGGACGACGCGGCCTGGATCCCGACCAGGATGAAGCCGGCGTGGCTGATCGAGGAGTAGGCGAGCATCCGCTTGGCATCTCGCTGGACCACGGCCAGCACCGCACCGACGACCAGGGTCAGCAAGGCGAGCGCGTAGACCGCGGGTTGCCAGTCATCCGCGTACCCGCCGAAGGTCACCACGAACACCCGCACCATCGCGGCGAAGCCGGCCGCCTTGACGGCCGACGCCATGAACGCCACCACCGGAGTCGGCGCCCCCTGGTACACGTCGGGAGTCCAGGCGTGGAAGGGTGCCGCGGCCACCTTGAAACCGAGCCCCACCAACAGCAGGGCAAACCCGGCCATCAGCAGCCCATCGGTGACCAGGAGCCGGTCGTCGAGGAAGAGGCGGATGTCGACCAGGTTCAGCGAACCGGTGGCCCCGTAGATCATCGCGATGCCGTAGAGGAGGAACGCCGAGGAGAAGGCGCCCAGCACGAAGTACTTGAGGCCGGCCTCCTGGGACTCGCTACGCCGGACGTGCATCGCCGCCATCACGTAGACCGCGATCGACAGCGTCTCGATACCGAGGAACAACACGATGAGGTCGTTGGCCCCCGCCATCACGACCCCGCCGGCCGCCGAGAGCAGCATCAGCACGTACATCTCCGGCCCGTCGAGCCCCTCGGCACGGAGGTAGTCATCGAGGAGGAAGGCCACCAGCACCACCGATGCCGCGATCACTCCGGTGATCACGAGCGAGCAGCAGTCGACCCCGAACTGGTCGCCGATAGCGTTGAACGGACCGGTACTCGCGAACTCACCGACGGCGGTGACGCGGCTGTCCCACAGGACCCATGTCGCCGACAGGGCGCTGAGCCCGATACCGGCGGTGACCGCGGCGTCGAAGCCGATTTCCATCGAACGCACCAGCAGTGCCGCTACGACCATGACCACGATCAGGCCGATGTAGAACACGGGCTCGCCGACGTCGTCACGGACCCCGGCGAAGGGAACGTCGTCACCGGCGTAGCCGCCGGCGATCCACATGCCGAGCACCGTGGCCGGGCCGACGAGGGTGACTGCCTGCTGTTCCACGTCGGCGGGCAGGCGCTTGACCACCGACCGGAACATCACGAGGAGCAACGCCCCCGCCCCGAGAACGATCAGTGGGATGAGGCCGGCCCACACGACCTGAGGGGTGTCGACCGGGAGCACGTCGATCTGACCGAACATCAGTGATCATCCTCGCTGTCTTCGCTGGGGACTTCGAGGTGTTCGAGGTCGTCCAGATCCACCTCGTGCAGTTGGTCGGGCTCGGCCTCGGTGAAGCCGTCGACATTGTGTTCAACGTGGGCGATCAGGGCGTCGACGGCCGGCTCCATCCGCTCGATGACCGGCTTGGGATAGACGCCCATGAACACGATCGCGGCGATGAAGGGCAACATGACCAGGCCCTCGGAGAAGGTGAGGTCCTTCATCGTGGCGTTGTCGCCTTCGGCGGGGCCGTGGAACACACGCTGGTAGGCCCACAACAGGTACAGGGCGGCGATGATCACGCCGCTGGCGGCCACCACTGCCCACCACCGGTGTGCGGCGAACGCACCGATCAGGGTGAGAAACTCGCCGACGAAGCCGTTGAGGCCGGGCAGCCCGATCGACGAGAGCATCACCACCATGAACACGCCGGCAAAGATCGGGGCCGGCTTCTGCAGGCCGCCGAGCTCGGCGATCTCACGGGTGTGGCGCCGGTCGTACAGCATCCCGACCAGCAGGAAGAGCGCACCGGTGCTGACACCGTGGTTGACCATCTGGAGGATGCCGCCCTCGAGGCCTTCGGTGTTGAGCGCGAACGTGCCGATCACGATGAAGCCGAGGTGGGCGACCGACGAGTAGGCGACGAGCCGTTTGAGGTCGCGTTGCATCGTGGCCGCGATGGCGCCATAGAGGATGCCGATCGTGCCGAGGGTGAGGAGCAGCGGCGCGAAGTAGACCGCGGCCTCGGGGAACAGGTAGATGCCGAAGCGCAGGAAGCCGTAGGTGCCGAGCTTCAACATGACGCCGGCCAGGATCACCGAACCGGCCGTTGGGGCGTTGGTGTGGGCATCGGGCAGCCAGGTGTGGACGGGGAAGAGCGGGACCTTCACCGCGAATGCCAAGGCAAAGGAGAGGAAGATCCAGCGAGCCGTCGTGGTGGCCAGCGCCTGGGACTCCGCCAGCTCGATGAGGTCGAAGGTGACCGGGTTGCCGGTCTCGGCCGCGGTGAGGAAGGCGGTGGCGATGATGCCGACGAGCATCAGGGCCGAACCGAACATCGTGTAGATGAAGAACTTCGTGGCCGCGTAGGCACGATCGCCGTGGCCCCACTGACCGATGAGGAAGTACATCGGTACCAGGACGATCTCGAAGAACACGAAGAAGGCGAACAGGTCGAGGGCGAGGAACACGCCCATGCAGCCGGCCTCCAGCACCAGCAACCAGGCGAAGTAGGCCTTCGGTGTGTGTTCGGCGTTGATCGCCACGATGGCGAGCGGGAACAGGGCACCGGTGAGGACGACGAGCCACAGCGAGATGCCGTCGATCCCGAGCGACCACGAGATCCCGAGGCTCTCGATCCAGTTGGCGTGATCGACGAACTGGAACTCGGCCGCGTGATGGGTGTCGAACTCCAACATCACCCACGCACTCATCGCCGCGACAACGCCGGAGACGAGGAAGGCGACCTGCTTGAAGTGCTCGGGCCGGCTGTTCGGCATCGTCAGCAGGAGGAGGGCACCCAGAACCGGGATGACCACCAGCGCGGTGAGAACCGGGAAGTCGACGGCGCCGGACGAGGAAGCGATCAGGGCATGCATCAGAACGACGACCTCACGAGGAACCAGGCGATGAGGCCCACCGCGCCGACCGCCACCATCGCGGCATAGGAACGGACGAGGCCGGTCTGAACCCTTCTCAGCTCACCACCACCGGAGCGCACGACCCGTCCGACTCCGTTGACGATGCCGTCGACGACGTTGGCGTCGAACCAGGCGACGAAGTCGAA
>CAYFLT010000025.1:2890-34654 GCA_964344055.1 uncultured Candidatus Nemicrothrix sp. | reverse complement strand
CCGGACCACCCATGAAGTCGGTGACCGCCTCGTCGTAGCGCCAGGCCCGGGCCAGGATCGGCCGCTCGACCACCGAGGGCGACACCCGGCCCCTGAGGTAGATCCCAACCGCGGCGGCGATGCCGACCAGGCCACCCGCCACCGCGACGATGGCGAGCGCCCACAGGGTGGTGCCCTCACTCTTCAGGTGGGTGGCGTTGTGGAACATCGAGGGTTCGAGCCAGTGGTCGAGGAAGTGGAGGTCCTTGGTGAACGGCAGGTTCATCACCCCGCCGACGATCGCAGCGGCGGCGAGCACCATCAGCGGCACCGTCATCTGCCAAGGGGATTCGTGAGGGTGGTACTCGCGGCGGGCCTTCACCGCGTCCGGGAGGTCCTCATCGGAGATCGCGTCCGTCGCGTCGACATCGGCGCCGGCCCCGGCGCTCGCGGCCGCCACCACCGAGTCGACCTCGCCCTTCGCGTTGCCGACCTCGACCCGCGCCGCGTCGACCGCCGCGGTGGCCTCGTCGAGCGCGACCTGGGCCTTGTCGACGCCCTCCCGAGCCTTGTCGAGATTCTTGGTGGCCTTGTCGACCGCCTTCTCGTCAGCCGAGTCGACCTCGGCCATCTCGGTCTCGCGCTGGCTGACTTTCTCCTGCGCCTTCTCGAGCTTCTCGGCCGCCTTGGTGACCGCGTCCTCCGCGGCTCCGATGCCAGCCTCGGCGTTGGCCAAGGCGGCCTCGGCGTTGGCGACACGGGTGCTCCAGATCTCTTCGATCTCCTCGGGTCGAACGTCGGCGAACCGGTACGTGCCGAAGAAGGTCATGAAGACCTGGCGGCTCATGTAGAAGGCAGTGAGGATCGCGGTGATCAGGCCGATCACCCACATCGCCTTCGAGGTCTCCCAGGCGTGGGCGAGGATCTCGTCCTTCGACCAGAAGCCGGCGAACGGAGGTACACCGGCGATGGCCAGCCAGCCGATGATGAAGGTGGCCGATGTGATCGGCATGAGCTTGCGCAGGCCGCCGTAGTGGCGCATGTCCTGGTCGTTGTCCATGCTGTGGATCACCGAGCCGGACCCGAGGAAGAGCAGGGCCTTGAAGAAGGCGTGGGTGACCATGTGGAAGATCGCCGCCACGTAACCGCCGGTGCCGACCGCCAGAAACATGTAGCCCAGCTGGCTGACCGTGGAATACGCCAGCACCTTCTTGATGTCGTTCTGGGCAACGGCGATCGTGGCCGCCACGAAAGCGGTGATCACGCCCACCCAGGCGATGAGATCGGGAGCCCATGCAGCCGACTCCGCGATGATCGGGTTGACCCGGGTGAGCAGGTAGACGCCGGACGTGACCATCGTGGCCGCGTGGATCAGGGCCGACACCGGAGTCGGGCCCGCCATGGCGTCGGGCAACCAGATGTAGAGCGGGATCTGGGCCGACTTGCCGGCCGCTCCCACCAGCAGAAGCACGGTGATGGCGGTGGCAGTGGATTCGCTGAGGCTGGAGGCGTTGCCGAAGACGTCGACATAGTTGATCGAACCGACCGCCATGAACGTCAAGAACATGGCGACCATGAATCCCCAGTCGCCGACCCGGTTCGTGACGAACGCCTTCTTGCCCGCGCTCGCGTTGGCCTCGTCGGTGAACCAGAAGGAGATCAGGAAGTAGGAGCAGGCGCCCACCCCCTCCCAGCCGAGGAAGGTGAGGAGCATGTTGTCGCCCAACACCAGCATCAGCATCGAGAAGGCGAACAGGTTGAGGTAGAGGAAGAACTTCGAGAAGTTCTCGTCACCGTGCATGTACCCGATCGAGTACAGATGGATGAGGGCCCCGACACCGGTGATGAACAGGGTCATCGTGACCGACAGGGGATCCACGAAGAAGCCGATGTCGACCGAGAGGTCACCGGCCGGCACCCACTCCCAGAGGGTCTGTACGAACCGCCGATCGCCGGGGTCCTCGGCCACGAGACCGAGGTAGACCACGAGGGCCGACACGAACGAACCGCCCATGGCAGCCGTCGCGACCCAACCGGCGAGCGGCTCCCCGAACCGGCGACCCAGAACGAGGATCAGGAGGAACCCGGCGAGCGGGAACGCGGGGATCAGAAACGCAGCTTCCAGCATGATCCTCAGCCCCTCAGCACCGCGATGTCATCGGCGGTGGCGTCGGCCCGCCGGCGGGTGATGGCGACCACCAACGCCAGGCCGACCACGACCTCGACGGCGGCCACGACCAACACGAAGAACACGGCGATCTGGCCGCCGACATGGTTCAGGTCCGCGCCGAACGCCACGAACGTCACGTTCACCGCGTTGAGCATCAGCTCGACGCACATGAACATCACCAGCGGGTTGCGCCGGACCAGCAGGCCGACTGCTCCGATGGAGAAGATCACGGCCGACAGCACGAGATACCACGAGGTGGTGAGCACGATCTCACTCAGCATCATTCGCCCGCTCCGCTCTCGCTGATGCCGTGACCGTCGCTGTCGTTGCCGCCCATCGGAGCCACCGGGGGTAGATCCCACGACGCCGGCTCGAGGTCCTCCAACCGGTCGTCGCGGCCGACGCGACGGGTGAGGACCACAGCGCCGATCACCGCGATGGTGAGCAGGCCGGCGGTGATCTCGAACGCTAGTGCGTAGTCGCTGAACAGCACCCGCCCGATCCGCTCGATGTCGGTGACACCGTTGTCGAGCGCCGTCTCGGCCGGTTGGCCGGTCGTGAAGTCGATCGCTGACGTCTCGCCGGTCGGGCCGTCCACCGCGACGATCGTGAAGACGATGCTCGCCGCGAGCAGGGCCGCGCCGACGACGACCGCGAGGATCCTCTGACCGCCGATCGGGTCGACCCCGAGCTCTTCGGCCTTGTCGACCCCGAGCAACATGATCACGAACAGGAACAAGATGACGATCGCGCCCGCGTAGACGACGACCTGCACGGCGGCGAGGAAGTGGGCTTCCTGCACCACGAACAGCACGGCCACGCCGAGCAGGGTCTGGATCAGGAAGAGCGCCGAGTGGACCGGGTTCTTGGACCCGACCACACCGAGCGCGCCGATCACACAGAGGGCGGCACCGCAAACGAAGACGATCGCTTCCGCGGTCATTGTTCACTCCCCAGGGCTTCCGCCCGAGCTTCGCCGTCATCGGCAGGAGCCGACTGGCCGGTCTCCGGCTCTCTGACGCCGTAGCCGAGTTCGCCGGCCCAGTGGACGATTCCTTCGTAGCGGTGATCGCCGGCCGGTGAGGTGGCCCGCATCCACCCGGAGGTCATCTCGTCTTCACCTTCTCGCCAGTCCTCCCACGGCATCTGCTGGGGCTTGCCGTCGTCGCCCACCAGCAGCTCGTTCTTGGTGTAGATCGCGTCGCTCCGGTTGGTGAAGGAGAACTCGAACAGCTTCGACTCGGTGATCGCCTGGGTGGGGCAGGCCTCGACGCACAGGTCGCAATGGATGCAACGCAGGTAGTTGATCTCGTAGACGTAGCCGAACCGTTCTCCCGGCGAAGTCGGCTCGTCCGGGTCGTTGTCGGCACCGCGGACGTAGATGCACTTGGCGGGACACACACCGGCGCAGAGCTCGCAGCCGATGCACTTCTCCATGCCGTCCTCGTATCGGTTGAGTACGTGGCGACCGTGGAGACGATCCGGCTTCGGCCGCTTCTCGTCGGGCTGGCCTTCCTTGGCCCGGCCGCCTCGATAGTCGCCCGTCAGGCGCTCTTCGAAGAGCTTGCGGAAGGTGACCGCGAAGCCGCGGAAGTACTCGGGGAGCTCAGCCATGGCCGGCCTCCTCTCCCGCCATCTCCGAGCGAATGCGCTCGGCACGGGCGGTGTTGATCGCCGCCATCAGCAAGCCGGCGAGGAGGGCGAAGACGACGATGCAGCCTGCCATCCACCCGAAGGTCTGCTGAGAGCTCCAATTGCGGTCGTCGCCGAGCCGAAGCCCGGCGAGCAACAGGAACCAGCCGAGCGAGAGCGGGATCAGGAGCTTCCATCCGAGATCCATCAGCTGGTCGTACCGGAACCGGGGCAGCGTGGCCCGGATCCAGACGAACGCGAACAGGAAGAAGGAGAGCTTCAAGAAGAACCAGATCGTGCCGATCCACCAGCCCTCGGGCAGGAACAGGGCCGGACCGGCCGGACCGCCGAGGAAGAGGGTGACGATGATCGCGCCCATCGTGATCTGGTTCATGAATTCGGCGAGGAAGAACAGGGCGAACCGGATCGACGAATACTCGGTGTGGAAACCGCCCACCAGCTCCTGTTCGGCCTCGACCAGGTCGAACGGCGGGTGGTTGAGCTCGGCCGTACCGGCGATCACGAAGACGAAGAACGGGACGAAACCGGTGACGATGATGTTCCAGTTCGGGAAGATTCCACCGAAGCCCTCGCCCGACTGCTCGAGCACCATGTCGTGGGGGCTGAGCGAGCCGCTGAAGAGGATGACCGACGCGATCGCCAGTCCGAGCGCCGCTTCGTACGACACCATCTGGGCCGATGCCCGCACCGAACCGAGCAGCGGATACTTCGAACCCGAACCCCAGCCGGCCAGCATCACGCCATAGATGGCGAGCGACGACATGGCCAGGAAGAAGAGGATGCCCATTGGCGGATCGGCCACCTGGAGGAAGGTGTCGTGGCCGAAGATGCTGACCACCCCGTCGCCATCGGGCCCGTTGAAGTCTCCACCGATCGGTACCACGGCGAAGACGAGGAAGGCCGGAACGAGCGAGAGATACGGCGCCAGTTTGAACGTGAAGCGATCCGCGTTGTCGGGGACGAGATCCTCCTTGAAGAAGAGCTTCATGCCGTCGGCGAGGGTCTGCAGGATGCCCCAGGGACCGGCGATGTTGGGGCCGATGCGGTTCTGGAAGTCGGAGATGACCTTGCGCAGGAACCAGATGTTCAGCATCACCGCGACCAGCAGGAACGCGAATGCCACCCCGGCCTTCAGCACGGTGATTCCGAGGTCACCCAGCCAGTCGCCGGTGTAGAGAGGGTCAGCGGCGAACATCATGCGCGTTCCACCCGGACGTCGGTGACCGGTGCCGAGGCGTCGATCAGGCTGTTGGCCGGCGAACCCGGGGCGAGCCAGGGGATGGCGGCACTGCCGGCCGGTACGCCACCGTCGGCGAGGGCGGGAGCGAGAAGGTGGCCCCGGGCGGACTCGATCTTGACGATCGTGCCCGCCTCGATGCCGAGCTTGTCGAAATCTCCCGGGTTGAGCCGCACGTCGAAGGAGCGGGCCAGCCCACGGCTGGAGGGGCTGTGCCGGAGGGCCACACCGTCGTCGTACATGGTGCGGGTGGCGATGAGCCGAAGCGAATAGGCGTCATTGCTGGGTGGGGCGGAGGACCCCGCCACGGGGGCGGCGATGTCGCCATTGCCGCTGATCAGCACTCCGTCGATTCGGCCCTCGGCGAGGGCCGCCTCGTCGAGATCGGCATGCGCCGCGGACACCCGGGCCAGCTCGGCTCGGATCGCCTCGGGCGAGTCGACCCCGAGGTCCGTGTCCAGGCGGGCCGCAAGCTCGGCCGCGATCATCCAATCGGCCCGGGCCGTGCCGGGCGGGGTGACCTTCTGTTCGCAAACGCTCACCCGCCCCTCGAGGTTGGTGAACGTCCCCGCGCCTTCGGTGGGGCCGGCGGCCGCGAGAACGATGTCGGCCGCGAGGTCGATCGAGTCGTTTCGGACGATGTCGACCGCGATGACCGTGCCTGCCGCAGCGAGCCCGGCTTCGGCGGCCTGGCGGTCGGGATGGTCGTTGAGTGGGTCACTGCCGAGCAGGACGAGGACGTCGATGTCGCCGCTCACCGCTGCCGCGAGGATCCCGGCGGTGTCGAGGCCCTCCTCGGAAGGCACCGAGGGCCACACTTCCGCAAGGCGGCCGGCACCGGCTTCGAGCGTGGTTCGGCCCGGCAGCAGCCCCGGCGCGAGTCCGGCATCGAGCGCGCCGTGTACGTTGCCTCGACGCAGGGCACTGAGGAAGCGGACGTCGGGAAGACCGGTGAGGGTGGCGGCCGCATCGGCCACGCTCTCGGCGGACTCGGCCAGCGATCCACGACCCACGATCACGGTGACGGGGCCGCTCAGGGAATCGGCGGCAGCCGCGATGGCATCCGCGGAGACCCCGCCGGCCTCGACCGCCGGTCCGGAGATCGCCGCGACGAGCGCGGCCGCGAGCGCCGGGAGTTCGCCGGGGCGGGGATGCAGCGAGTGGGCCGCCAGACCCGAAAGGCCACCGGCACGGGGGGTGAGTTCGACGAGGGTGGCGCCGTCGTTGACGACGGCGTGCCGAAGTCGGAGGTACAGCGCGCCGAGTTCCTCCTTGGGGTCGGGCCCCATGAGGACGATGGTGCCGCCCGGCCGGGCGTCGACGTTGTCGGTTCCCAGCACACCCTTGGCGAGTTTCGCCCAGGCGTACTGGGCCTCGTTGGTGAGCCGCGCCCCACCGATCACACCGATTCGCTCCGAGAATCCGCCCGACAGGGCATCGGCGGCCGCGGCCAACGCGCCCGCCCATCCGGTGGGCTCCAGCTCGTCACCGTTGCGCACGAGAGGGGCCGTCAGGCGTTCTTCGCTGTTCAGGGCCTCGAACGAGAACCGCTCCTTGTCGGAGAGCCAGCCCCAGTTGACCGGGTCGGCGTCGACACCGAGGAGGCGCAGCACCTGATTCCGAGATGACTGCACCGTGACCCGGGAGCCGACCGAGTCGGTCCACGCCGTGGAGATCGTCTCCTCGAGATCCCAGGGACGGGCCTTGAAGCGGTACGGCTTCGCCGTCAACGCACCCACCGGGCAGATCTGCACCGTGTTGCCCGAGAAGTAGGAGGCGAAGGGCTCGTCGGGGAAGGTGTTGACCTGGGTGTTGTTCCCCCGGTCCATGAAGTGGATCAGGGTGTCGCCGGCCACGTCGTCGGCGAAGCGGGTGCAGCGATCACAGAGGATGCAGCGTTCGCGGTCGAGGTAGACGGTGTCGCTGATGGCGATCGGCTTCTCGTAGTGGCGCTTCTCTTCGACGAAGCGTGACTCGCCGGGGCCGTAGGCGACGGTCTGGTCCTGCAGCGGGCACTCACCGCCCTTGTCGCAGACCGGGCAGTCGAGCGGATGGTTGGCCAGCAGGAACTCGAGGACTCCGTCCTGGGCCTTCTTGGTGAGATCGCTCTCGGTGTCGACGCTCATACCGTCGCTCACCGGAAGCATGCAGCTCGGCTGGAGCGCCGGTCCACGGCCGGCGTCCACCTCGACCAGGCACATGCGGCACATGCCCACCGGCTTCATCCGCGAGTGGTAGCAGAATCGGGGGATGTAGGTGCCGGTGCGTTCACAGGCGTCGATGAGCAGCTCACCCGGGTTGGCCTGGATCTCGATGCCGTTGACGGTGACACTCACGGTCGACACGTCGTTCTGGGTGTCGGTCACGCGCCGACCTCCTCGACGGGGGCGGCACTCACGGGGATCGTGTCGCGCCTGGTGATCTTGGCCTCGTATTCGTGACGGAACCGTCGAATCGTCGAGGTGATCGGCGCCACCGAGGACGGACCCAGCGGGCAGATGGTGGTCTGCTTGGGTGGGAACGGAACGGCCTCGAGCCCCTGGGTCGGATCGGCCGCAACCGGGTACGGGCCGGGGCTGATGTTGTCCGCGATGTCGAGCAGCAGATCGATGTCGGAGGGGCGGCCCTCGCCGTCGAGGATCCGCTGGAGGATGCGCTCCTCCCAGGTGGTTCCCTCACGGCACGGGGTGCACTTGCCGCAGGACTCCCGGGCGTAGAACCGCACCAACCGGAGCGCGGCCTTCACCGCGTCGGTGGTGTCGTCCATCACCATGATGGCGCCAGATCCGAGCATCGATCCGGCCGCGCCGACCGGGCCGGCCTCGAGTGGCAGGTCGAGGTTCTCCGGGAAGAACCACGGTGCAGAACCGCCGCCGGGCACGAACATCTTCAGTTCGTGGTCGTCCCGGATGCCCTGGCAGAAGTTGTCGCCGTAGAAGAGCTCGCGGAACGTGGTGACGCCCTGCTCCACTTCGTACACGCCCGGCCGCTTCACATGACCCGACACCGCCACCATGCGGGTGCCCGGCGATTTCTCCGAGCCGTACGTCTTGTACTGCTCGGCCCCGTTGAGCATCAACCACGGCACGTTCGACAGCGTCTCGACGTTGTTGACGATGGTCGGCTGCCCGTAGAGGCCGATGGCGGCCGGGAAGTACGGCGGCTTCAGGCGAGGCATACCCCGGTTGCCCTCGAGACTCTCGATGAGGGCCGTCTCCTCACCGACGATGTAGGCGCCCGCGCCCCAGGTCAACACGATGTCGCAGCTGAAGTCGGTGCCGAGGATGTCATTGCCGAGGTAGCCGGCGGCGTACGCCTCGTTGAGCGCGGCCGCGATGCGCTCCTGCGCGAGTGCCATCTCGCCACGCACGTAGAGGAAGCACTGTTGGAGCCCGAGGGCGTAGCACGTGATGATGCAGCCTTCGATGAGCTGATGTGGGTCGCGCTCCATGAGGAGGCGGTCCTTGTAGGTGCCGGGCTCGCTCTCGTCGCCGTTGACGACCAGGTAGTAGGGGAACTTGCCGGGCGGCAGGAAGCCCCACTTGATGCCGGCGGGGAACCCCGCGCCGCCGCGACCGAGGACGGTGGCTTCGCGCACCTCGGTGTGGACGTCCGCGGGCGTGCGGTCGAGCGCGGCGCGCAGGCCGTCGTAGCCTCTCGTTGCCTCGAATCGTTCGAGGGTGTAGCTGTCCTCGTGCGGGAAGCGGCCGGTGACGATCTTGGGCCCGTCGTTGTCGACGTAGCCCGGCGCGTGAGGGACATACGCGTGGCTGGGCATCAGCTCTCGCCTCCCTCAGCCGGGACCTCGTTGCGGGCCAACCAGACCGGAGCCTCGTTGGCGTCCTCGACCGGGACGATCATCGAACCGGCATCGGCCGGGATCTTCTGGCGGACCTGGGCGAGGGTGCCGTGCTCGGGGATGTCGTCGACCTTGCCGGCACGGATGTCGTCGACAAGCTCATCGAAGTCGCCGTCGGTGACCCGCAGCTTGTAGCGGTAGTTCACCTGCAGGCACGGCGCTTCGGTGCAGGCTGCGATGCACTCGACGTCCTCGAGGGTGAACATGCCGTCGGCGGTGGTGCCGCCGGCCTTCACCCCGAGGACCTCCTCGGCGTGAGCGAGCAGTTCCTCGCCACCGAGCAGCTGACACGACAGGTTGGTGCAGACGTTCACCATGTACTTGCCGACCGGGTGGAACTTGAACATCTCGTAGAACGAGCCGGTCCCCTTCACCTCGGCGGGAGTGGTGTCGGTGAGCGTCGCGATCTGGCGCATGGCATCGTCGGTGACCCAGCCCTCCTGCTCCTGCGCGAGGTGGAGGAGCGGGATGATCGCCGATTTCTTGACCGGGTAGCGCGAGATGATCTCGTGGGCGGTCTCGAGGTTGGCGGTAGTGAACCAGCTGGCGGCGGTCATCGGTCGACCTCCCCCATGATCGGGTCGACGCTCGAGATGATCGCCACCCCGTCGGCGATGAGTCCGTTCTGCATCAGGTGGGGCATGGTCTGGACATTGATGAAGCTGGGCCCGCGGACGTGCATGCGATACGGGGTGGAGCTGCCGTCGCTCACCATGTAGACACCGAGTTCCCCTCGGGGCGACTCGACCGCCGCGTAGGCCTCCCCCTCGGGCACTTTGTAGCCCTCGGTGAAGATCTTGAAGTGGTGGATGAGCGCCTCCATCGACTGGTCGATTCGGATGCGCGGCGGCGGCGTGACCTTCTTGTCCTGGATGCGGTAGTCGCCCGACGGCATGCTGTCGAGGATCTGCTCGACGATCCACATGGACTCGCGGATCTCGTTGAGCCGGATGGCGTAGCGGTCGTAGCAGTCGCCGTAGGTGCCGACGATCACGTCGAAGTCGACCTCGGGGTAGGCGAGATAGGGCTCGTCACGGCGGAGGTCCCAGGCATAGCCGGTGGATCGCAGGATCGGGCCGGTGGCCGAGAGGGCGAGCGCCTCGTCAGCGTTGAGCACGCCGACGCCCTGGAGCCGTTCCCGCCAGATCGGCTGGCCGGTCATGAGGACGTCGTACTCTTCGAGGCGAGGTGGGATGAGCTCGAGTAGGCGCTCGATGTCGGCCTGCCAGCCGTCGGGGAGATCGGCGGCGACGCCTCCGGGGCGGATGTAGTTGTGGTTCATCCGCAGGCCGGTGACCTTCTCGAAGAAGCGGAGAACCTCTTCGCGCTCACGCCAGCCGTAGATCATCATCGACACCGCACCGAGGTCCATGCCGTTGGTGGCCATGAAGAGCAGGTGGGAGGCCATCCGGTTCAGCTCGCACATCAGCATGCGGATCCAGGTGGCCCGATCCGGGACCTCGATCCCGAGGAGCTTCTCGGTGGCGAGGCTGAACGCCAGTTCGGTGAACAACGGCGACGCGTAGTCCATACGGGTGACGTTCGTGCACCCCTGCAGATACGTGAGCTGCTCGGCCTGCTTCTCCATTCCGGTGTGGAGGTAGCCCACGACCGGCTTCGAACGCAGGACGGTCTCACCCTCCATCTCGAGCATGAGCCGGAGCACGCCGTGGGTCGACGGATGCGAAGGACCCATGTTGAGCAGGACTCGCTCGTCGTCGTCGGCAGTGCTGGGATCGTTGCCGATCTCCGCGCATTCGGCCTCGCTCATCCGCAGCACGGCGGAACCGTTTCGCCGGTGGACTCGGGTGGTGCTCATCGGGAGGAACTCGGGGCTTTGAACTGCACGGGAATCGAACCCACGGCGTAGTCCTTGCGGAGAGGATGGCCGACCCAGTCCTCGGGCATGAGCACTCGGCTCATGTCGGGATGGTCGGTGAAGGCGATGCCGAACATGTCGAAGACCTCACGCTCGAGGTTTTCGCTGCCGGGCCAGAGATCGAAGAGCGACGCCACTTCGGGGGCGTCGGCCGACACCTGCACACGAATGCGGATCCGCTCACGACGCGGGTGGTTGATGAGCGACGTGACGACCTCGAAGCGCTCGGCCTCGATGCCCTCGGGGAGCGCGCGTGTGCCGCCGTAGGTGAGGTAGTCCACGGCCGTGAGATCGATCAGCTGATCGAAGCCGTCCTCGAAGGCGGCGGTGGCGGTGCCGAGATACCCGTCGACGGTTGTGTGGAGCACGGTCTGGCCGCATGACTCCGACTCGATCGCCCCGTATCTGGTGGGGAGGGCCGGCGCGGATTCCGCGGCGGCGTCGTTTTCATCCGACATGTCAGCCTCCGATCGTGAGGCCGGCGGTCTGACCGTCGCGCTGCTCGATCGTGATGCCGGCACCACCACCGGTGGTCTCGCGCCGGCGGACCAGCTCGCCCGTCTGGATCTTCTCGTGCAAGGTGAAGATCGCGTGCATGAGGGTCTCGGGACCGGGAGGACAACCCGGCGCGTAGACGTCGACCGGCACGACCTGATCCACGCCCTGGACGATGGCGTAGTTGTTGAACATGCCGCCGCTCGATGCACAGACGCCCATCGAGATGACCCACTTCGGCTCCATCATCTGGTCGTAGACCTGACGCAGGACCGGAGCCATCTTCTGGGACACCCGGCCGGCGACGATCATCAGATCGGCCTGGCGGGGTGAGGCGCGGAAGACCTCCATGCCGTAGCGCGACAGGTCGTAGTGCGCGGTGCCCGACGCCATCATCTCGATGGCGCAGCAGGCCAGCCCGAACGTGGCCGGCCAGCAGGACCGGGCCCGGGCCCACCGCACGAGGCTCTCGACCGTGCCGGTGACGAAGTTGTGCTCCAGGCCTCCGAGACCGTGGTCGGCGATCTCGCCGGTGTCACCGACGCCAGGGAGTCTCACGCTGCATCCTCTGTGTCTTCGCTGCCGGCGTTCACGGCCGACTGATCTGCCGGTCCACGATCCTCGAGTCCGACCCTCCGGATCGTCGATTCGGCCGTGCGCTCCGGAGACAGAGCCCCCGACGGTGCGGCGACCTGCTTCAGTGGGCCCCACTCGAGGGCGCCGTTGCCGATCAGGTACACGAACGACTCGAAAACCGCGAACGAGAACACCATGATCAGCACCAGTCCGAAGATGCCGAGCCCGCCGTAGGCCACCGCGTACGGGTAGAAGAAGATGATCTCGATGTCGAAGACGATGAAGATCATCGCCACCAGGAAGAACCGGACCGGGAACCGTTCCGGGGTTTCGCGGGCGGGGATGATGCCGCATTCATAGGCCGCCCGCTTCGCAGCCGACGGGTTCCGCGGCGCGAGCAGGCCTGACGCAACGAAGCTCCCCGCCGCAAACAGTGCGGCGAGAACGAACAGCGCCAGCAGAGGGAGGTACTGGCCGAGCATGCGGGCTACCCCGCCTCGAAGGCCGCCCGCCTCGCCATCACGAGCTTGTCTCGCTCATGCATCATGTAGCACAAGGCGAGGAAGATCAGCAGCGAGCCGATGGCCACCAGCGCAGGCACGAGGCGGAGGTTACCCAGGTTCCGGATCATCACGATGGAAATGACCGGTTCCTCCGAGTCGACGACCGGACGCTTCGGTGCCTGTCCCGGAAGATCCCAGCGGTTCGGGTCGTCGGGGAGTCCCCGCTTGCCGCCGATGGTGAAAGCGTCGAGCACCTTGAACTGACCCTGGTTCTCGAAGTCGAACTCGCCGCTCTCGAGGAGCATCGCGATCGCCGACGCCTGGGCCTCGCCGGCTTCGCCCGTCGACAGGAGCGTCCACCCACCGAGGGTGCTGGAGTCCTGGTCGATCAGGCCCGGGGCGACCGCCGCGAGCTCCGAGAGTGTGGTGGCCTCGTTCTTCGCCTGCTCCTCGTCGGCCAGGGCGGCGCGCTCGTCGCCGCTCAATCCCTCGGTCTGGTCGGGGGTGAGGGAGTCGACAGTGACGATGCCGTATTCCTGCCACGCGGTGCGGACCTCGGCGATGTGCTGCTGATCCTCGGCGCGAAGTCCACCCGTGTTCATCGTGGTGAGCACGTCCTCGCCGAACCGGTCGACCAGTTCGTCGGCCGCGTCGACCACGATCTCGTGGGCGCTGGGGAGATCCTCGCTCCGCAGGAGGTTGGCATCGTCGAGCGCCGCGAAAGTGAGGTGGCCCTCTTCGCTGGTGCCTTCGACGATCTCCACCTCCTCCCATGTGGGTGCGTCGCCCGCGTAGCCGATGCCGTAGATCCACCAGATCGCGGCCATGATCGTCATCCAGCCGAAGAAGCCGGCCAGCGAGATCAGCGTGCCGAGACGGGGGCCGGAGTTGGTGCTGACGAGCAACCAGACCGAACCGGGCAGGACGACCACACCGGTGAGCACGGCGAGAAAGCCGCGGATCTCAGGGTCCCATGCGAGACCGGCGATGATGTCGAGCATCTCCATCAGAGGTTCCTCTCGAACGCGACGATCGCGTCGATCTGCTCTTCGGTGAGCAGGGCCGGGTACGAGAATTCAGTGTCGTTGCCGATGCCGGGGCCGACCGGATCGGCGTCGATGTTCGGGCCGAAGCCGGGCATCTGGCCGTTGCCGCCCGAGCCGCCGCGACCGTAGGTGGCGCCGATGGTCTGGCCGTCCTCGATGAAGGCGGCGTGACTCCCTGCCGTTTCGAACTGGCTGAGGGTGGAACCCCCGGTGAGGTTCGGGCCGAAGTAGCCGCCCCCGTCCTCGTAGCCGTCCTGGAGGGCGCCGTCGCGGCCGTTGACCTCGATGGTCATGTCCGACGCGGCGTCGTAGCTCCACCCGAAGGTGTGGCAGCGGGCGCAGCTGTAGCTTCCGGCCGCGGCCTGGTTGTTGAACAGCAGTTCGCCGTATTTGAGGTACTGCTCCTGCCCCGGCACTGCACCCGGAGTGGAGAGCAGTTCGAGCGCCTCCGCTCGCCAGAGCGACTCGTTGCCCTCGTTGTCCAGCGAGGAGTCGGCGTCGAGTGCCATGTCCCAGGCGGCGTCGCGGACCGCTTGCGCTTCGGCGAGCCAGGCGTCGGCGGCGTCGGCCAGCGGGCCGGCAGCCTCGGTCTGGGCGGCACCCAGTGCCTCGCTCGCCTCGGCGTCGGCGACGCACACATCGGTCGACTCGTACTCGGCATCGCTGCACTTGAACCCGAAGGTCTCACGCGCGGCGAGGGTGACGGCCCACCCGGTGTCGTCCTTGACGGCTTGGGCGTCGCGCAGATTGGCCGCCCAGTCCTCCTCGGACTCCGCGATCAACATGTCCTCGATGCCATCCATGAGACCGCCGGTGACCTCTCCGCGGATGGTGTCCTCGTCGATCTGGATCCGGCGGATGTAGAAGACGATCTCCTCGAGCTGCTGTTCGGTGAGCGGACCACCGCCAGGGGCACCCCAGGCCGGCATGACGCCGTTGCGCCCGAAGTTGAGGGTGTGCATCACCTCGTCCTCGGTGTGGCGGGAGAGGAGGGTGTTGAGGGCGGGGGCCTTCCAGTTCACCTGGGCGACGAAGTCGCCGGACTCCGACGTGATCGCGATCGGCGCCGAACCACCGGTGCCATCGGGACCGTGACAGGCCGCACAATTCGCGCCTTCGCTGTAGAGCTCGCCGCCGCGGTCGCCGAAGATGCGCCAGGTGTCGAGGTTGCGGCCGTCCTGACGACCCGGTTCACCCAGCCAGTAGAGCGGGAGGGTGATGGCGGTGATCGTCAACAGGACCAGGCTCGAACCGAGCGCCATGTCGAGCTTCTTGCCCTCGAGTTCGGAGTCGTCGAGGTAGCGCCGGCGGTTGGCCGCCAGCTCGATCTCGGACCCGACTTCGTCCTTGGCCGAGAGGATGTTGAAGATGATGTAGACGAGCCCACCGAGGAAGACGATCGCCAGGATGACGTATCCGATGGTTCGTTGAGTTGAAGCGGCAAGCAGCATGCGCGTGGGGTGACTCGGAACTGTTGGGACGGGAACGGACGGAGGTTACTAGTGGCTCGACTGGCCGATGCAGTTGGGGCCTTCGGCTTCCTGACCAGTGGTGTTGGTGCCGATCGGGGGGCCCTGGATGATGGAGCCGGTGTCGACGGTGAGGGCGCCGGAGGAGTCGACCGACATGGCGAAGCGGTCCATGCCTCGAGGGGCCGGGCCGCCCTTCTTCTCACCGACCTGGTTGTAGGTCGAGCCGTGGCAGGGGCATTCGAACCACTGTGAGGTATTGCAGTTCGGGACGCGGCAGCCGAGGTGCGGGCACTTCTGGTAGAGCGCGATCACGCCGGCGTCGAGACCCAGCGCGAAGCCGGCCTCCATGCCGTTGAGCTCGGCCGAGGAGTAGGTGGCCCGGGCCTTCTCCACTGCACCGTTCGGGTACTCGGTGAGCCACATGCGGCCTTCAGCCTTGTAGAGGAAGCCCTGGCTGGCGCGGATCTCGGCGAGGATGTCGCTGACCAGGCCGACCTTGATCTTCGAGCCGAAGCCACCGCCGACCTGGGGCCAGAGGAAGGCGATGCAGGCGAGTCCGAACCCGCCCAGGCCGATCTGCATCATCAGCACGATCGAACGGTTGAAGAACTGGCGGCGCGAGACGCCGATCGCTTCGGGGTCCGGCGGGACGTAGGGCGCGGGCGGGGCGGTGTCGCGGGCAGCGAGCACCAGCTCCTTCGACGCGGCCTTGCGTTCGAGCACGGCGGCCTTCTCGACCTGCTTGCCCGTCAGCTCCTCCTCGGAGCCGAGAGCCGAGCTCGTGGCGTCGCGCTTCTTGGTTTCACGCGACAGCATCCCGACCGCAGCGTCGGCTTGGCGGCTCTTGAGCGCACCCAGCACCACCACGGCGGCGAGAAGGACGATGACGACGATTGCGGCAACCAGCATTCACATGCCTCCTTGGGTCACAGCTCGAAGAAGAGTCCGGCTTCCCACGGGAAGACGAAGTTGAAGCCAGGGCCCCGGAAGAACGAGCCGATCAGGACGAGTACCGCCCAGAACATCAGATGCATCGTCATGAGCGAGATCGCGAACTTGCGGTCTTCCGGCTTGTTGGACGGGTTTTTGTCGATGTACGGCGCCAGGGCCAGCACGACGAGGCCGATGCCCGGGATGGTCACACCCGCGACCATCGGGTGGAACATCGTGAGGAGTTCCTGAAGGCCGAGGAAGTACCACGGCGCCTTGGAGGGGTTCGGCGTCTCGTTGAAGTTCGCCAGCTCCAGCAGCGGCGCATTCACGAAGATCGAAAAGATCGTCGTGAATGCGGTGATGAACAGGGCTGCGGCGAACTCGACCACGAGGAGATGGGGCCAGGTGTGGACCTTGTCCTGCGGGGTGGCCTTGACGTCCTGGATGGAGCCGGACTTGACCACTGTGAGGAGACGCTGGGTGTGCCCACCCGGGCCGGTGGGCACCGGTCCACCACCCGCGGCCGCGGGTGCGGCTGCCGGCGCGGTGGCCACTGCCGTGCCACCGCCACCCTCGTCGCCGCCGGACTTCGCCTTGGCGGCACGCGACCGCTCGAGCAGATGGGCCGGGATCTTCGACGCGGCTTCCTCCTGCTCGGGGGTCATCGCGTTGTCGTCGCCTTCGGCTGCGTCGTCGCTGCCTTCGGCAGAACCTGCCTTGGCCGCGGCTGCCTTCGCTCGGGCCTCTTCCGCCCGCTTGCGGAGATGCTCGGGAACTTCGGTCATTTCCTGATCTCCTCAGCCTTACAGCGGACCCGAGATGCCGCCGTCCTTGCGGACCCGCCAGAAGTGGATCGCCATGAAGATGACGATCACGAACGGCAGGAGCAGGACGTGGAGCACGTACCAGCGAAGCAGGGTGTCGGTGCCGATCTCGACACCACCCAGGAGCACGAAGCGGACCTGGTCACCAAAGACAGGGGTGTACCCCATCATGTTCGTACCCACGGTCACCGCCCAGAGGGCCAACTGGTCCCATGGGAGTAGGTAACCGGTGAACGACAGAAGCAGGGTGAGCTGCAGGAGCATGACGCCGATCACCCAGTTGAACTCGCGGGGTGGCTTGTAGGCGCCGTGATAGAAGACGCGAGCCATGTGGAGGAACACCGACAGGACCATGAGGTGGGCCGCCCATCGATGCATGTTCCGCACCAGCAGGCCGAACGCGACCGACGTCTGCAGGGTGTAGATGTCCTCCCAGGCCGCTGCCGCGGTGGGGCGGTAGAAGAACATCAAGAAGATGCCGGTGACGGTGAGCAGGATGAACAGGAAGAAGCTCAGCCCGCCGAGGCAGAGGGTGTAGCTCACCTTCACGGCGTGCCGCTTCACCTTCACCGGGTGGAGGTGGTACAGCACGCTGTTCATGATCACGTAGGACCGGTTGCGGGGGCTGTCGGTGTAGCCCTTCCGGAAGATGGAGCCGGGCCGGAAGATCGAGTTCCAGGCCTGAGAGCCCTGGATCTGATCGCCGAGTTGGCTCATCTGGTCCTGCATCCGCTGCGGGAGCGGCTTCTGGACTTCTTCGTCAGTGGTCGCCATTGCTGGTGTTCTCCTGCGCCCGGCTCAGCCGAGCCGCATTCCGTATCCGTAACCGTGTGCGTTGGTGCGCTGATGGCCGTCACCCTCGGCGGGAGCCTCTCCGATTCTGCCGAGGATGATCACGCCGGTGGGGCACCGGTCGACGCAGAGTGCACAGCGGGTGCACACGTCGTCGTCGATCGTGAAGATGACGTTGTCGTTGGGGTCGCTGCCCGGCTGCTCGGTGCCGATGGCCTCGTCGATGGCCTCGGGCACCACCATGTGGATGCACTTCCACGGGCAGATGTCGACACAGCCCTCGCACATGATGCACTCGGACTGGTCGATGTGGATGAACTGCTTGGGCTTGACCTGCTGGGTGAGCCACGCGACATCGACCTCTTGCAGGACGTAGTCGTCGCGGAACTCCGGCATCGGAGGGTTGGCATCGGTCGTCGTCACGACGAGGCACCCTCCTTGATGAGCGGACGACCGAAGTGGGACCGCGCCGGCGCGGCGTCGGCCTGGGCCTCGCCTCGCTTCTGCCACATCGACCACAGGGCGACGTTGCCTCCAATGGCGACCAGATAGATGACGACGGCGATGATGTCGCGGATCACGACGTAGGTGATGTCGAGGGGCATGAAGCCACCGTCGCGCTCGTGCTTGAGGATGCCGCCGGGGCCGACGAAGAACTTGTCGACGCGCCAGTTGAGTTCGTTGTCGGCCCAGGTGAGCCACTGGTGGGGCACGACGCCGTACACCCAGAACATCAAGAAGAACACCACAAGCGATCCGACCATCGCCTCGCCCCAGGTGGTGGCCTGGTCGGCGGGGCGTCGCTTGGCGTACGCGACGATGCCACCGGTGACCACGAGGGCGATGATGCAGGACAGTGTGAATGCGACCACGCTCGGCTCCAAGAGGGAGGCGGGACCCCACGTACTTCGTGAATCCACGCACAAGTCTAGACCCGCAGAGTCTAGGCCCTCGGGTTGGATGACGGTTTACCACGGTGGTTCGGCTCTCAACACAATCGGAGGCGGGAGAAAATCACTTCACAGACATTCCTCGTCCCGCTTGGCCGGACGTGCGACACTGCCTCTATCCTCACGAGGTCTGACGCCGCGGATCGCTTCGCGGCGTCTGCCACAGATCTCCTCTGAGAACAACGTCCTGACCCCGCACCGGAGAACACGGTGACCGAAGTACCCGAACACCTCCTGAAGCGAGCAGCCGAGGCCCGTGCCAAGGCGTCCGGTGGCGACGCCGGCGGCGACGAGCCCGCACCGGCGGCCGACACGGCGGCGGCCGCTCCTGCGCCGGCCGCTGCAGCTCCCGCTCCCGCGGTGGCCGAAGAAGCACCGGCCCCCGAGCCGGTCGCGCCGTATGTCGAGGCCGGCCTCGAGCGCAAGACGATCCCGGCGTGGATCATCCCGGTGCTGCTGTTCCTGCCGATCTGGGCGATCTACTACGTCGGCTACCTCGAGCGGCCGCCCCAGGAGAGCGAGGGTCTGCTCGCCATCGGCGAAGAGGTCTACGCGGTGAGTTGCGCCGGTTGTCATGGCGGCACGGGCGGCGGCGGATCCGGTCGCCAGCTCAACGACGGTGAAGTCCTGTTGACCTTCCCGTCCGCGGCGGCCGGCTCCTCATACGACGGCCTCACCGGCCAGCTCGCCTGGGTGGCCAACGGCACCGCCAACACCCCCGGCTCCACCTACGGCGACCCGGGTCGCGTCGGCGGCGCCCGCGCCCCCGGCAGCTTCGGCAGCCCGATGGGTGGCTTCGGCGATGCGCTGTCCACCGAGGAACTGCTCGGTGTCGTTCTCTACGAGCGCATGACCCATGGCGGTCTCGACGCCGACGCCGCGTCGGCCGAGCTGCACACGCTCCAGGCCCTGGTGGTCATCGCCGAGGAGCAGGGCATCCACCTCGACTCCGCCATCGGGCTCGATGCGGTGCAGGCGCTCGTCGACGAGGCCCGCGTCGCGGCCGAAGAAGGCGTCGGCGCCACCGCCGGCGGCGACGACCACTGATCTGATCCGGCCCGACGTTTTTCTGGACGCTGACGCGCGTCTAACGCGCGCTGACGTCCAGAGAAATCGAAGAGGTGAGTTCGGCTGCTAGCTGAGCGAGCTGTGGGTCCGACTCGAGGAGCGCGATCTTCGCGGCGACGGTGTCGCCGTCGACCGGCCAGTCGAGCACCCAGGCGGTGAACGTCTCGGCGAGGTCCTCGTGGGCCCCGCTCATCGCATAGTCGTTGACGTGGTCGGCCAGATCGTCGGTACCGATCCCATCTGACCAGAACCGGTCGGCGAACCGGGCCAGAACCGAGCCCTGCGACGCGCAGCCGAGATCGATCCGAATGCCGTCGCACCCACCGTCACCGAACCGGAAGACCGATGGGTCGAGGGTGACCACATGGCTGAGCTCGTGCACGATCGTCTCGACCAGGAGCTCCCGGTCGTCGAGGTCGGCGAGGTCGAGACTGAGGATCCAGCCGCCGCCCGACGCAGGATGCACGACGCCGACGAGCCCCCTCGGCTCCTCCTCGATGACCGAGAGCTGACGCAGCTCCGAGTCGAGGGAATCCGGCCACACCGAGTCGACGATCGTCCACATCTCGGCGATGTCTGGATCCGAGATCGGGTCCAGGGGCGAACCATCGACGATCACCACATCACCTACGCGGATCACGTCCTGGCGATAGGCCACCCGTTCGACGGCGCGAGCCGTGTCGTCACCGACTGCCACGCCGGCTTCGCCGACCTTGGTGACGGGAGCGGAGGGAGTGAACACGCCGAGCTCGAGCGCGACGACGGCTCCGACGATCGTCAGCACCAACCCGCTGAGCCTCAACCCCGAACGTGTCACTCGCATTTCGCTCTGTTCCGAGGGTAGGTGTGCGTTGGTCGGCGGTCATGAGGCAAACGGCCTCGCCGAATAGGTCACCGGTCCAGGGTCTCTCAGCCGCGAGGATGGGGCGTGACGGTCGGAGCGGGCCGCCGCCGGCATCAAGATCGGCGGATCGACAACCGAGGAGAAGTGGGTGGACATCGCAGCGAGCGAGGAGTGGGGTCGACTCGCGGCACGGGCACGCGGATTCGACGACGTCGTCCTGCGCGGCCTCTTCGCCGACGACCCCAACCGGGTCGGCCACATGTCGGCGCCGGTGGGCGATCTCTTCGTTGACTGGTCGAAGCACCGGGTCACCGACGAAATCGTCGGCGACTTGATCGCCCTCGCCCACAGGGCCGGATTGTCGGAGCGGATCGCGGCGATGTTCCGCGGCGACCGGATCAACACCACCGAGAACCGGGCCGCGCTCCACACCGCGCTACGGGCACCGTCGGAGCGCACGATCGATCTCGACGGTGCCGACGTGGTGGCCGACGTTCATCGGGTGTTGCGCCAGATGACCGCCTTCTCCGATCGGGTCCGCGACGGCGACTGGACCGGTCACACGGATCGTCCGATCCACACGGTGGTGAACATCGGTATCGGTGGCTCCGACCTGGGCCCCGTGATGGCCTACGAAGCCCTCGCTGCCTTCCGGCACGACCGACTCCGGTGCCGCTTCGTCTCCAATGTCGACGGCAGCGACCTGGTGGCCGCCATCACCGACCTCGACCCTGCCACCACCCTTTTCGTGATCTCGTCCAAGACGTTCACCACCCAGGAGACGCTGACCAACGCCCGTTCGGCCCGGCGCTGGCTCGTCGATCATCTCGGTGAGGGTGCGGTCGCCAAGCACTTCGTGGCGGTCTCGACCAACGCCGAAGAGGTCTCTGCGTTCGGGATCGACACCGCGAACATGTTCGGCTTCTGGGATTGGGTCGGTGGCCGCTACTCCATGGACTCCGCGATCGGAATCTCGCTGATGCTCGCAATCGGGGCGGAACGCTTCGAGGAGATGCTCGCGGGCTTCCGGCTGGTGGACGAGCACTTCGCCACCACGCCCACGCGCGACAACGTCCCCGCGATGCTCGGACTGCTCGAGGTCTGGTACCGGTCGTTCTGCGACCTGCCCAGCCGAGCGGTCCTCCCCTACTCCCGGTACCTCCACCGCTTCCCGGCCTACCTGCAACAGCTCGACATGGAGAGCAACGGCAAGCGGGTCCGGGCCGACGGCACGGCGGTGGACTACCCGACCGGCCCCATCGTGTGGGGCGAGGCGGGGACCAACGGGCAGCACTCGTTCCACCAACTGCTGCACCAAGGCACCACGATCGTGCCTGCCGACTTCATCGTGTTCGCCGAGCCCGATCACGACAACGAGGAGTTCGCCGGGGTCGAGGCCCACCACGACCTCCTCGTGGCCAACTGCTTCGCTCAGGCCGAGGCGCTCGCCTTCGGCCGGACTGCGGAAGAGGTCGCGGCCGACGAACCGGACCCCGCGTTGGTGAGCCACCGCACCTTCCCGGGCAATCGACCCTCGACCATGATCATGGCGCCGTCGCTCACCCCGTCGGTGCTCGGACAACTGGTCGCCCTCTACGAGCACCAGGTGTTCACCCAAGGAGTCGTGTGGGGGCTCAATTCGTTCGACCAGTGGGGCGTCGAACTCGGCAAGGTCCTGGCGTCGGCGATCACGCCGGAGCTCATCGCGGAGGAGCCACCCCGGCTCAGCCACGACCCGTCCACCAACGCACTCATCGAGCGCTACCGCGCACTCCGGGGCCGGTAGGGCACCACCGTCGACCGAGCCGACACGACGACGGTACAAAACGCGAAACGCCCTCCGGGCCGAAACCCGGAGGGCGCATCTACCTCGGTTCACTCAGGCGCGCAGGCCCTTCTCGATCGCGCCGACGACGGCGTCCTTGACCGGGATCATCCCGTAGATGACGAGGCCGTCGACCACGATGTGGATCCACGTCTCGCGCATCTCGCCGGTGAACACCTCGGTGAGGCGGATGTCCAGCAGCCATACCATCAGGATCGCGATACCGGCGTCGACGTGGGCGCCGACCAACGGCAATCCGCGGATCACGGACGCGAGCCCGACGGTGTCGAGCACGCTGTCGATGATCGTGGTGACGGCCCCGAGAGCGATCGCCATCACCAGCAAAGCAGCAACGGTGTACATGCTTGTTGTTCCTCCCCCCGGACGCGATGGCCCGGAACGCATCGCACGGAACCCCCTGCTCCGGCGACTTGTGTCTTCTGACTGACACAAGCGGTTTGGGTTACACCAACGGACTGATCAGGCCGGGGATTTGCGGACGATCAGCTGGAACTCGACGATGCCGTGGTCCTCGACGGACAGCACGATCGGCGCGGAGGGCGGCGTGATGTCGTAGTCGTCGAACACCACCTCGGTGGTGCCGACCACCACGCCGAAGCCGTCGCCGCGGATCAGGGCGTCGATCGTGAACGTGGCCGGGTTGGTCAGTCCTGCGATCGTGAGGTCACCGGCCGCTTCGACGCTGATTTGCACACCGTCCGCCAACCCGTCCGGAAGAAGGATGGATTCGCTGAGGGTGAACGTGGCAGCTGGGAAGTCCGCCGCTTGCACCGCCCGCCGGATCGCATCCTCCCGCCGTGAGTCGTCCGAGACGATGACCGTCATGTCGACGGTGACCTCCACCTCCACGAGCGCCCCGTCGAGGATCACGAGATGACCGCTGACCCCTCCGGAACGACCGACCGCGGTGACCTCTTCGATCGCGAACTCGGCCAGTTCCTCATCGACCCGGAAGCCGGCGAAGCTCCCGCTCGCGGTCTCGAAGTCGAACGATCCGATCTCGTCGTCGATGACCCAGGTCCCGTCCGGGTCGCCGTCGAATGGTGGGAGCGTGGTCGTGGACGTCGTCGTGGTGCTGGTCGTGGTCGTCGTCTCTTCCGCCCCGTCGTCGTCGGAGGTGGCCGCCTCGGTGGTGGTCGTGGAGGTCGATGCGTCGGCGGCGAGGTCGTCGTCGAGCTGCGCGTTGGCGGCGACGAGATCGACTTCGGGAGGGGCATCGCCTCGCAGGACGAAGAACCAGAGTGCGGCGACGGCAAGGACGACGAGGGCCAACGCTCCCCCACCGAGCAACCACCACCGACGCCGCACCATCAGCTCTTTGCTACCACGAGCTGGAATTCGACGATTCCCTGATCGGCGACCGAGACGACGATCGGGGCCGACGGCGCGGACACGCCGAAGTCCTGCCAGACGATCTCGGTCGAGCCGACGACCACCCCGAAGCCATCGTCTCGTACGAGTGCACTGATCGCGAAGGTGACCGGGTTGGTGGTGCCGTTGACGGTGAGGTCACCCACGGCGTCGACGGTGATCTCGTCACCGTCGGCCAGGCCACCGGGGAGCGCGATCGGCTCGGTGAGCACGAAGGTGGCGGTCGGGAACTGGGCGGAACCGACCGCTGTCCGAATGGCGCGCTCCCGGCGGGAGTCGTTGGAGACGATCGTGTTCATGTCGACGGTGATCTCCGCCGCGGTGAGTTCGCCGCCGGCGACGGTCAACGAGCCGGTGACGCCACCACTGCGTCCGACCGCGGTCACGTCACCAACCGTCAACTCCTCCTCGACCCGAAAGCCGGCGAAACTGCCGCTCGCGGTCTCGAAGTCGAACGACCCGATCTCGTCATCGACGATCCACGTGCCGTTGACGTCGCCGTCGAACCCGACCGGGGCATCGGCGCCCGAGTCGACCGCGCCCGCGAGGTCCTCGTCGAGCTGTTCGGCTGCGCCCTCGATCGACACTGCCTCCGGCGCGTCGTCCTTGAAGAACAGCCACCACACCGCCAGACCGACCAGCGCCACAACCGCGACGAGTCCACCGGCCACGATCTTCTTGTTCATCATGTCCCTCATCTGCCGCGTCTCTTCGGGGGGTCAATACGCAGCCACTGGCATTCTGGTGCAGGCGGGTAAGCAAAGGGTGATCACCCACCGCGAGTTGTTTCGGGTGCCTGGCACCAGCGAAACAACTCAGAGGGTGGTAGCCACCTCGGCGACGGCGGCGATGGTCTCGTCGATGACCTCGTCGGTGTGGGCGAGCGAGACGAAGATGGCCTCGTAGGCACCCGGGGCGAGCGCCACTCCCCGCTCGAGCATGCCGTGGAAGAACTGCTGGTAGTAGCCGTTGTCCGCGGCGGCCTTCGCCGAGTCGAAATCGGTGGGAAGGACGTCGGCGAAGAAGAGGCCGAGCAACGGGCCGACCCTCGGCACGACCGCGGCGATCTCCGCCTCGCGGAACGCCGCCTCCATCCCCTCCTGGAGACGGACGGCGATGCGGGTGAGCTCCTCGTAGGCGTCTTCGGTGAGCAGCTTCATCGCCGCCAGTCCGGCCGCGGTGGCCACCGGGTTCCCGGAGAGGGTGCCGGCCTGATAGACGCCACCCAGCGGCGCGAGGTGCGACATCACCTGGGTCGAGCCACCGAAGGCTCCCATCGGGAGCCCGCCACCAATGACCTTGCCGAAGCACCACAGATCGGGTTGCACCCCGAACCACTCCGCGGCACCACCGCGGCACAGGCGGAAGCCGGTGATGACCTCGTCGAACATCAGGAGCGCGCCCGCTTCGTCACATGCGGCCCGCAACCATTCGAGGAAGCCATCCTTGGGAGCGACGAGGCCCATGTTGGCCGCCACCGGTTCGACACAGACCACGGCGATCGAATCGTCGATCTCGGGCATCATGTTGAACGGCGCGACGATCGTGTCCGCGACGGCGCCGTCGGTAACGCCCTCGGACCCGACGAGGCCCTGCTGGGCCACGCCTGAACCGCCGGCCACGAGCAGTGAATCGGAGTGGCCGTGGTAGTTGCCGGCGAACTTCAGGATCTTGCTGCGACCAGTGGCGCCACGAGCGAGACGGATCGCCGACATCGTGGCCTCGGTGCCACTCGACACCAGGCGCACCTGTTGGAGACCCGGCACCCGGCTCGTCATCTCCTCGGCGATCCGCACCTCGTTCTCGGTCGGCGCGCCGTAGGTGGTACCCCGCTCTGCCGCATCCTTCACCGCTGCGATCACGTCCGGGTGGGCGTGGCCGAGGATGGTCGGCCCGTAGCTCTGCACGTAGTCGATGTAGCGACGTCCCTCGACGTCGAACACATAGGGGCCCTCGGCACGTTCCACGAAGTAGGGGATGCCGCCCACGGAACCGAACGCCCGCACCGGCGAGTTGACCCCGCCCGGGATGACGGCTTGGGCCCGATCGAAGAGGGACTGGTTGGTCGAGTCGTTCACTGGGGCTCCATCGATGCGGCCTCTACTGGAGGCCTTCTGCGATCAGTCGAGAGAAATAGGTGAGGATGATGTCGGCGCCGGCCCGCTTGATGGCACCGACGTGTTCGAACGCCACCGGTTCCAGCTCGAGCCACTCGTTCTGCGCGGCCGCGTGGACCATCGCATACTCGCCGCTCACGTGGTAGGCGGCCAGCGGGATGTCGAGTTCCTGGCGGGCCCGGGCGATCACGTCGAGGTAGGGCATGGCCGGTTTCACCATCACGATGTCGGCGCCCTCACCGATGTCCTCTCGGATCTCCTCCATCGCCTCACGGGCGTTGGCGACGTCCTGTTGATAGCCCTTGCGATTCCCTCCGCCCGCGATCGTCACGTCGACGGCGTCGCGGAACGGTCCGTACAGGGCAGTGGCGTACTTGGCGGCGTAGGCGAGGATCGCCACCTGGTCGAATCCGGCGTCGTCGAGTGCTTCCCGAATGGCGAAGACCTGCCCGTCCATCATCCCGCTGGGCGCCACCACATCGGCCCCGGCAGTGGCCTGGGCGACCGCAATCTGTTCGTAGATCTCGAGCGTGGCGTCGTTGTCGGGCTGCCCCTTCTCATCGAGCACGCCGCAGTGACCATGGTCGGTGTATTCGTCGACGCAGAGATCCGGGATGATCACGAGATCGTCCCCGTGATCGTCGCGGAGGTCCTGGATCGCCAGTTGCACGATGCCGTCGGGGTTGAACGCCTCGGAGCCTTCGTGGTCCTTGTGAAGGGGGACACCGAAGAGCATCACCGCCGGGATGCCGAGATCCTTGAGCTCTGCGACCTCCTTGCTCAGCGACTCTCGGGTGTGTTGAAACTGGCCGGGCAGCGAGCCGATCGGTTGGGGTTCCTGCACGCCCTCCCGCACGAATAGCGGAGCGATCAGATCATCGGGGTGAAGCCGACTCTCCCGAACCATTCGGCGAAGGGCTGGGGTGCGACGTAGGCGCCGGAGGCGACGCTGAGGAAAGCTCACGTCCTGAGGCTAGCGACGCCCCTCCCTCACGACCCAGACCGTCGACGTCCCGCTCGGTTTTCTGGACGCAGGCGCGCGGAAACCGCGCGCTGACGTCCAGAGAACTTCAGAGGCCGAACCGGTCGAAGGGGAAGTCGGCGAGTGAGTCGAGTACGAGGTCGGCGTCGGTAGGTACATCGAGGCGAGTGATCCGGTTCGGCACCACGATGCAGGTCATCCCGGCTGCCTTGGCCGCCGCACAACCGTGGCGGGAGTCCTCGATCGCGACTACCTCACCGGGGTCGACCCCCAACGCCGCCGCGGCCGAGAGGAACAGGTCGGGATGGGGCTTGCCGCGATCGACGTGATCCCGGGTCCGCACCGCATCGAAGTGGTGCCGAATCTCGAGCCGCTCGAGATGAGGATCGACCCATCCGGTGGGCGACGACGATGCGATGCCGAGCGGGAGCTCGGCATCCAGTACTGCCACGATCACGTCCATGACCCCGGGGAGCATCGGGGCGGTATAGCGACGATGGAAGTGCTCCTCTTTGACCTGCTCGATCACCCCGATGTCCGGTTGACGACCGAGCCGCTCTCCCAGGTGCTCTTCCAGGGGCCGGTTGTCGGCCCGACCGATCGAGTCCACCCAGTCCTCGAGTCGAACCTCGAGATCGTGGGCCTCGTAGACCGCTCGGACGAACTCGAAGATCGGCCACTCGGTGTCGGCGATGGTTCCGTCGAAGTCGAAGATCACCGCAGCAGGCATCGCAGGAGTCTCGCCTCAGCCGAGATCGAGTGCGAACCAATGGTGGGCGTGGGGCTCGTCGTTGAAGGCCGGCACCTCCACGAATCCCGCCGACCGGTAGAGCCCGATCGCTTCGGTGAGGGCCTCGTTCGTCTCGAGCTGCACCCGCCGCAGGCCGAGCGCCCGACCCTCCTCCACCAGCCGATCGAGCAGCCCGCGGCCGAGACCCCGCCCGCGCACCTCGGGATCGAGCCACATCCGCTTGATGTCGGCGACGTCCGGGGCGACCTTCTTGAGACAGCCACAACCGACCGGGCGTCCGTCGAGTCGCGCAACCAGGAACAGTCCGTTCGGCGGTGACACCTCGTGGGGATCGCTCGTGAGCACTGCTCCGCGGTCGAGCCCGGTGGCGAATCGTTCGTCGATGTCGGCGAAGTACTGCTCGAGGCACCACTGGGCGTCTGCGGACGCCGCGTCCTCGAGATGGATCAGGATCCGGCCGCGGTAGTACCCGACGAGCGCGTCGACCAGACCCGGGATGGAGTGCTCGGCGGCTTCGACGTCGACGGTCACGCCGAGGCGGCCGGCCGTGCTCGACGTGGCCGGGCCGATCGACGCGACCGCCGGTGGGAGGCCATCCGCCGAGACTGCCGCGACGAGATGCTCGACCGTCGACGACGACGTGAACGCGACGACGTCGGCGTTCCGACAGACCTCGGCATCGGCGTCGTCGACCGGTACCCCCACCGTGCGGTAGGCGGCCACGTCGGCGACCTCCCACCCACGCTGCGCCAACCCTTCGGGAAGCACCTCCCTCGCAACTTCGGCACGGGCGAGCACCGCTCGACCACCGGAGGCAGGGGGATCCGGAAACACTTCGAGCAACCCCTCCGCGATGGCGCGGTCCGGCACGAGGTCGACCCGGAGCCCGGCCGCTTCGGCACGAGCCCGGGTGCCTGGTCCGATGGCCGCCACCCGGCACGACAGCTCGGTGGACACCGCCGCCGCCCGGATGGCGCCGTTCGGACTGGTCAACACCAACCAGTCGTCCGCGGTGAGCGACTCGAGCGCCGCGCCGAGCGCCTGCCCTCCATCGACCGGCTCGATCACCTCGATCACCGGCACACACATGGCCGTCGCACCGCGTTCCTCGAGTGCGTCGACCAGAGTGCGGGCCTGCTCTCGCGGACGGGTGACGACCACTCGTAGCCCGGCGAGCGGCCCGTGTGTCATCGGGCGTCTGCGAGCAGATCCGCACCGCCCGCGTCATCCAGCAGATGCCGAGCAATTGCTCGACCGAGTGACACGCCGTCGACATCGCTTCGGCGTTCGCGGATCAGCACGCGACCGTCGAGGGCGGCCAGCATCCCGACCATCTCGACCTCGTCGCCCACCAACACTGCGTGCGCACCCGCGGGTAGATCGCAGTCGCCGCCGAGCTCGTCGAGGAACGCTCGCTCGGCGTCCACCACCCGACGGGTCGGCCCGTCTTCGATCGCCGCAAGGGTCGCAATCGCTTCGACGTCGTCGGCCCGGCACTCGATGGCGAGGGCGCCCTGCGCCACCTGGGGGACCATCACGGATGGATCGAGCCGATCGACCACGGCCGGCGAGACCTCGAGTCGGTCGAGCGCAGCGGCCGCCATCACGATCGCGTCGAAGCCCTCGGCCTTCTCGAGCCGGGTGGCGATGTTGCCTCTGAGTTCGGAGAAGTTGAGATCAGGCCGGTGCCACGCAAGCTGGGCCCGGCGGCGGACCGAACCGGTGGCCACCCTGGCGCCAGGCGCCAGTGAATCCCAGGTCGCCCCGATCAGGGCGTCGCGAGCGTCGGCCCGAGCCGGCACCGCGACAAGCGCGAGCCCGTCGGGGGTCACCGCCGGAAGGTCCTTGCCCGAATGCACTGCGAAGTCGGCGCGGCCGTCGAGTACCGCGGCCTGCACCTCCTTGACGAAAACGCCTTTGCCGCCCATCGAGTGGATCGGTACGTCGGTGCGACGATCCCCGACGGTCGACACCACGACCTCCTCCACCGGAGCACCGAGGAGCTCGGCGATGTGTCGGGTCTGCCAGAGCGCGAGTGCGCTGCCACGGGTGGCGGCACGCAGCGTCATCGATGCGGGCCTCTAGAGGTCGAAGAGGTCGCGGAGTGACTCGGCGAGTCGATCGCCACGCGCGTGGCCGGCGGCGTCCTTCAGACGAACCGACGGCTCATGGAGCATCTTGTTGACGATGCCCTTCGCCATGGCCTCGACCGCCTCGCGCTGGCCCGACTCGAGCCCCACGAGCTTGCCGGCGAAACGATCCAGTTCGGCCTGGGCGATGTCGTGACCCCGCGACCGCAGGTCGCTGATCAGCGGCGCCACCTCCCGCGCCGACACGTGGCCCTGATAGCGCTCGACCTCTTCGTCGACGATGGCCTCGACCCGGCTGACCAACCGGACCCGACCTTCCATCGTGGACTCGACGAAGTGCCCGATGGCGTCCATGTCGAGGAGGGTCACTCCCGGAAGATCGGCGGCTCGGGGATCGACGTCGCGGGGCACCGCAACGTCGACGATGACGAGCTCGCGTCCGTCTCGCCGTTCGACCAGATCGGCGATGTCGGCGACTTCGAGGATGAGGTCCTGCGCGCCGGTGGTCGTGACCAGGACATCGGCGGCCTCGAGGGCGCCCGCCAAGTCCTCCAGCCGGACCGCGGTCCCGCCGCACACTGCAGCGAGCCGCTCGGCCCGCTCCCAGGTGCGATTGGCGATGAGTACTTCCTGAGTTCCGGCGGCGGCCAACGACTTCACTGTGCCCTCGGCCATCTCACCTGCACCGAGGACGAGCACCCGCTTGCCGGTGATACCACAGCTGGCGCGCTGGTCGGCGAGGGCGACGGCGGCCTGGGACACCGACGCGATGCCACGGCCGATCTCGGTGTCGGTGCGAACCCGCTTGCCGGTCTCGACCGCATGACGGAAGAGAGGATCGAGGACGGTGCCGACGGTGCCTTCGTCGCGCGACTTCTCCCACGCGTCACGAACCTGACCGAGGATCTCGTGCTCGCCGATGACGGCGGAGTCGAGCCCGGCCGCGACCGCGAAGAGGTGCCGCACCGCCTGGGTGTCGTGGTGGGCGTAGAGATGGTCGGCGACGTCCTCGGGAGCCAGACCCGCGTGGCGACCGATGAACTCGCGGACGTCCTGGTAGCCGCCGTGGAAGCGTTCGGCGAAGGCGTAGATCTCGACCCGGTTGCAGGTGGAGAGCACGACCACCTCGCTCAGATTCTCGGCGGAACCGAGGTCGGCGAGGGCTTTGGGGAGCTCGTCGGCCGCGATCGTCATCCGCTCGAGCGAGGCGAGCGGGGTCGACCGGTGGTTACAACCAATGGCGACGATCGACAATGGACAGACCTTCGGGCAGGCGCGGACGGCGGTTGAGCAACAGCCTGATGGAACACTATCGGCTATGCCAAGCCAGAAATCAGGTCAAAGGTCACTCGACCGGGCCGAGTGACTCGGCCCGGGGCTGATCCTGGTGGAGGTGGAATCCGAGGATCTGCAACTCGGTGGCGAGATCGACCGAGCGCAACTCGACGCCGTCGGGCACGACCAGCACAGTGGGCGCAAAGCTGAGGATCGACCGGACTCCGGCCTCGACCAGCCGGTCGACCGCTCCCTGTGCGGCCGACGGAGGGGTGGCGATGACCCCGATGGCAACGTCCATCTCCTCCACGACCCGGGCCAGTTCCGCAGGCTCGTAGACGGGGACGCCGTCGATCACCGAACCGACCTTGTCGTCATCGGTGTCGATCGCGGCCACGACCGGGAAGCCCCGCTCGGTGAAGCCGGTGTGGTTGGCGAGCGCACGGCCGAGGTTGCCGAGGCCGCACACCACGACCGGCCACGTGTTGGTGACGCCGAGCGCCCGGCTGATCTCGAAGCGGAGGTAGTCGGCGTCATACCCCACGCCCCGGGTCCCGTACGTACCCAGGTAGCTGAGATCCTTGCGGACCTTGGCCGCGTTGACGCCGGCAAGATCGGCGAGCTCATCGGACGACACGGTGCCACCACCGGTGGCCAGGAGTTCGTCCAGCCCGCGCAGATAGAGCGGCAACCGCGCCACCGTGGCGTCGGGGATGTGACCCGTACCGGTCATACCCCCAAGGTACGGACTTCGTGCACGGTTTCACAAGCGCGCGTGCAGATGTTCACAAGGGTGCAATCCGTGCCCGCGCCCGACCCGCGCTCAGGAATCGAGGCGGGCGATCGCGATCCCCGACTCGCCTGCGACCGAATACAGGAGGTACGTGACACCGTCCTCCTCGAAGAGCGCGGGGTCCCGCAGCTGGTTGACCGGCGTGTTGACCGCACCCCTGACCGAAGGAAGCACGGGGTGACCGGCACCCTCCCACGTGTGCTCCGGGCGCAGGATCTCGATCGGCTCCGACTCGGCCCACTCCAGCCACTCGGGTCGG
>CAYFLT010000025.1:0-2880 GCA_964344055.1 uncultured Candidatus Nemicrothrix sp. | reverse complement strand
GAGATCCAGGGTGCTGCTGAGGATTCGCTGGGGTGCGTCACCGACCCGGCTCCAGAACACCTCGAGTTCGTCACCGAGCACCCGGACCGCGCTGTGGCGCATGTTCGGCTCGAAGAGCGTCGGCCCGGCCTCGAAGTCGTGGTAGCCGTCACGCGAGCGCATGATCGTCCCCGGCATCACGAGCGCATAGTGGAAGCCGTCGTACTCGAAGACCCGGAAGTAGGACGGCCCGAGCAGCTCCGGATGGGCCTCGAACGAGATCCCGTCAGCCGAAGTGGCCACCCGGGTCCTCTGATCCGCCAGCTCGACGAGTCCGTGGAAGTACATGACGATCCGGCCGGCGTCGTGGTCGACGTGCACGTCCGGGGACGCGACGTGCGTGGCGACGAGATCCACCCGGATGTCCTCGGGCATCGCGTCGCCGATGGCCTCGCGGTAGCGCTGTTCGATGTGCTCGAAGGTCGCGTCGTCCAGCTCGATGTCCTCCACCGGGAAGCCCGACTGATCCAGATGCAGCGCCCCCGGTGGGTGAACGGTCCACGGACCGGTGAGATCGTCGGCGTACGCCAGCCGGATGTACTTGCCCTTGTGATCGGCGAAGTAGAGGTAATAGGTACCGAGCGGATCCTCGACCCACTCGGGAACCCGGATCAGCGAGGGGCCCTGGATGTTGTGGCCGACACTCGGGTGCGAACCGGGATGGATGATCGGTTCGTCGAGCAGGCGGGTGGCACGCACCGTCAGCTGCCGAGCTCCCGCCGGATCAGCTTGCCGCCGATGCCACGGGGGATCTCGTCCACCACGTCGACCTTGGTGGGGCACTTGTAGCGGGCGAGCTCGGTGGCACACCACTCGATCAGGTCGTCCTCCTCGACCACCCGACCTCGCTCGGCCACGACGAAGGCCTTGACCGTCTCGCCACTGTGTGGATGGGCGACGCCGACGACACCGGCCTCGGCCACCGCGGGATGCGCGGCGAGTACCCGTTCGACCTCGGCGGGGTACACGTTGAAGCCCGACACGATGATCAGGTCCTTGGCCCGGTCGACCAGGAAGATGAACCCGTCGTCATCGACCACCGCGATGTCCCCGGTGTGCAACCAGCCGTCGGCATCGAGCGCTGCCGCGGTGGCCTCCAGCTCGTCGAGGTACCCGCTGAACACATTCGGACCGCGCACCCACAGCTCGCCGGCGTCGCCGATGTAGACGTCGTCGCCGCTGCCGTCGACGATGCGGACCTCGAGTCCCGGAAGCGGACGACCGATCGAACCGATCGGGACGTCGTCCTCGGTCGAGACCGTGACGCTCGGCGACGCCTCGGTCAGTCCGTAGCCCTCGAAGATCCGCACTCCGAATCGACCCATGACGTCCTCGACCACCCGGTTGGGCAGGGCCGCCGCACCGGAGATTGCGAGGCGCAACGACGACAAGGCGTCGTCGTGGATCAGATCCACGTGGCTCAGCGCCGACCACAGCGTCGGCGGCCCGGCGAGCACGCTGACCTGCTCCTCGTTGATGGTCTCGAAGACCGAGACCGGGTCGAACCGTTCGACCAGGACGATCGTCGCTCCCGCCCACAGGGTGAGGTCGAGAATCGAGTTGAGTCCGAGGACGTGGAAGAGCGGAACCACACAGAGCGAGACGTCGTCGGGTCGGATCACCCGGCCACCGCTGGCCTGCACCTGGCGGAGGTTGGACGCCAGATTGCCATGGCTCAGCTTCGCCGCCTTCGGCAGACCCGCCGTGCCGCTCGTGAAGAGGAGGGCGGCGAGGTCGTCGTCCTGCCGTTCGACCAGCGGGGCGGGGTCGACCGAGGCTCGGAGTGAGTCGAGATCGACCGAACCGTCGAGATCGACGCCCTCGGGGACCAGGACGTGCTCGAGGTCGGGCACGACCGAACGGTCGATCTGGCGAAGCACGGCCACACCGGCCGGGCCCGCGATGACGGCCTTCACCTTCGCGGCCGCGAACTCACGCTCGATCTCGTGGGCCGGACTCTGCGGATTGAGCGGCACCGCCACCATCCCCGCACCCAGGATGCCGAACCAGGCTCGGGCGAAACGGAAGTTGATTCCGCACAGGATCGCCACGCGGTCCTCGGGCTCGAGTCCCAGCGTTCCGAGGACGCCACGAGTGAGACTGACCTCGTCCCGCAGACGTCCATAAGTGATCCGATCGCCGCCCGACACGATGGCAGTGCGATCGACAGGGTGATCATCGAACAGGCTGGCGAGGTTCACGGCGCTCCCCACGGCGACTTCGGCATCTGCGAATACTGGCACGGCCGGTGACGAAAGGGCCCGCTCAGCCTCAAGGATCGATCGGCGCCGACCGACGGGAACAGTGTCATGCAGCGCGCACCGGACCACCCGTCGAGACGAGGATTCTCGCCGCGGCTCGGCGCCGCGTGCTTCCTCCTCCTCGCGCTCGTCGGCGCGCTCACCGCACGAGGGGCCGAGGAGGCATCGGCTAACGCAGCCGATGAGGCCGCGTTCGTCAACGCGCTCAACGGGGTGCGAGCCAATGCCGGCCTTCCCCCGCTCGCCGTGAACACCCAGCTCGCCAACCTGGCTCGCGCGCACGCCCAGGTGATGGCCGACGCCGGCGAGATCTTCCACGCCGATCCGATCAGTGCCGGGTACTCCGGTCCCTGGTCGAAGATCGGCGAAAACGTGGGCATCGGCGCCAACGTGTCGGTGCTGGTGGACGCGTTCGTGGCCAGTCCCGGCCACTACGCCAACATCATCGACCCGGCCTTCACCCAGGTCGGCGTCGGTGTGGTGTGGAAGGACGGCGCCCTGTACACCACCCACCGGTTCCTCCAGGTGCCGGGCGAGACGCCGGCCACCACCACGACGACCACCGTCGCCCCGCCGGTCA
>CAYFLT010000024.1:39201-52799 GCA_964344055.1 uncultured Candidatus Nemicrothrix sp. | reverse complement strand
GCCTCCAAGGCCGCACTCGACATGCTCGTGAAGTCCTGGGCGCTCGATCTCGGCCCCCGCCAGGTCCGCGTCAACGCCATCCTCCCGGGGATCGTGCAGAGCGAGATGGGCTTCGGGGCCACCCCCGACGGCGAGCTCGTCCGCCGGATGACCGCCAACGGCCAGTACCGCAACTCTGAAGACATGGGCCCCGTCTTCCACTTCCTGGCCAGCCCGGCGAGCGTCACCTTGACGGGTTCGCTGGTCGGGGCCCACGACGGCATCCCGATCGGCTTCAGTGGCGAGGTGCTCGACCATCTCGCCGCCGACCTGACCGAGCCGGGCTGACGTGACCGGAGCACTCGACGGCAAGGTCGCCCTGATCACCGGGGCCGGCCGTCAGGGTGGGATGGGTCAGCCGTCGGCCCGGCGGCTCGCCGAAGCGGGCGCAGGCGTCGTCATCACCGATCTGGCGCGCGACCGACCCGAGCTTCGCCAGAACGAGGCCCATGGGCTCGGCGACAACCTCGCCGCCATGAAGGAGTTCGCGGCCGGTCTCGCGAGCGAGTTCGACGTCCCCGCCGCGGCGATGGCCCTCGACGTCACCGACCAGGACCAGGCCGAGGCGGTCGTGCAGCAAACGCTCGAGGAGTTCGGCTCGCTCGACATCCTCTTCAACAACGCCGGCGCCACCACCGGCGTCGGTCGCTTCCTCGATCAGACCGATGCCGAGTGGGAGCTCTCCTGGCAGGTCAACACGATGGGCACCCGGCGCCTCTGCATGTTGGCCATCCCGATCATGGCCGGCCGGGGCGGCGGGGTGATCATCAACAACATCTCCGTGGGCGGGCTGGTGTCCGACCCCGGCTATGGCGCGTACAACGCCACCGGGTTCGGCATCACCGCCCTCACCAAGCTCGTGGCGAAGGAGCACGGCAAGGACGGCATCCGCTGCGTCGGGATCTGCCCCGGTGTCATCGACACCGGCATGGCGGTCGCCAACCGCCGACTCGTCGCCGAGCTCGAAGGAGTGACCGACGACGAGGCCTGGGATCTGATGATCGACGAGATCCCGCTCGGCCGGGCTGGGACGCCCGATGATGTGGCCCAGCTCGTCGCCTTCCTCGCCTCCCCGGCGGCCGCCTACATCAGTGGCGCCCTCATCCCGGTCGACGGTGCGATGCTGCCATGACCACCACCTCTCGATCCAACCGCCAGGAGGGCTGATGGCCCCGCCCGACCGCATCGATCTCGACGACGTCGACCAGGCGCTGGTCCGCGCCCTGATGGTCGACGGACGCGCCACTTACGCCCAGCTCGCCCCCAAGGTCGGCTTGTCCCAGGCCGCGGTCCGCACTCGGGTCCAACGCCTGCTCGACGACCGGGTGATCACAATCTCGGGCCGGGTCGATCCGGCCTCGCTCGGCCTGGGGCTGTTCTCGTTCGCCTTCCTCGAGGTCAGTTGCGCGGTCGAGGACCTCGGGAAGCGGATCGCCGAGGTCGACGGGGTGGTCTTCGAGGTGGTCACCACCGGCCGATTCGACCTCGTGGCGGAGGTCCGCTGTGTGGGTGAGCCCCAGCTCATCGAGGCGCTTGACCGCATCCGCACCCTCGACGGCATCCGGCGGCTGCAGACCATCACGGTGCTGCACTACGAGAAGCACGACTGGACCCACATCGGCGATCGCGAGACCCCCGCCACCGACACCCGCCCGGTCACCCCGTCCCACGACCTCGACGAGGTCGACCGTCGCCTCCTCACCGCCCTCATCCGCGACGGCCGCGCCACCTACGCCGCGCTCGCGCCGATCGTGGGGCTGTCACAGGCCGCGGTTCGCGACCGGGTGATCGACCTGCTCGACCGACGGATCGTGACGGTGCAGGCCGTGCCGATCCCCGAAGCACTCGGGATCGGCGGATTCGCGGCGGTGGCCGCCAAGGTCACCGGCCCGGTCGAACCTCTGGTGTCGGCGCTGGTCGATCTCCCCGAGACCACGCTCGTCGCCCGCACGATGGGCCGCTTCGACCTCCTCGCCGAGGTCTGGTTCGACGACAAGGACCACCTCGCCGCGATGCTGGACCAGCTCAGGGCCGAGCCGGGCATGGGGAGCATCGACACGCTCCCGTACATGGCGGTGCTCAAGGAGGACTTCGGGGTGACGCCCCGATCCTAGTATGAGTGCACTTGACGTAGATTTGCACTAGGTGCGAACTTTCTGAAAGAGTTGTCCGCCGGGCCGGGAATCCTGCCGCACGCTCGCGATCGGCAAGTGAAATCATGGCTCAGAGTGGATTCAACACAGAAAACACTTGTCAACGTGCCCACTCGCCCATTAATGTGCCGGTGGTCACGCTCGTTGGGGTGTGACAGGAGGGAAACCCTGATGCGAACGTCAACTACCAAACTGCTTCGAGTGCTGGCCTTGCTGCTGGCATTCGTCCTGATCGCAAGCTCGTGCGGCGACGACGGCGACTCCGGAGCCGACTCGTCCGGCGACGACAGCTCCGGCGACGACTCGTCCGGCGACGACAGCTCCGGCGACGACAGCGACGGCAACATGGCCGACGACTCGCTCGACCCGGTGAAGATCGGCCTCATCACCCAGGACGAAGAGCTGATCGCCTTCCCCGAGGTTCGTGCCGCGGCCGACGCCTACGTCGCCTACTTCAACGCCGAACTGGGCGGGATCGACGGACATCCGGTCGAGTTGGCAGTCTGCGGTGCCGGCGACGCGCCCGAGTCCCACGTCAGCTGCGCCCAGGAGTTCGTCAACGACGACTCACTGCACCTCGTGATCTCCGGCGGCTTCCTCGCCAACTCCGCCGCCATCGGCGGGATCTTCGCCGACGCCGGCAAGCCGGTCCTCGTGCTCGGCAACGACTTCATCGACTACCTGGTCCCGGGCGTCTTCAGCTTCGATCCGGGTCTGCCAGGCCTCGCCCAGGTGTTCTTCGTCTACGCCAGCCAGAACCGTGGTCTCACCACGATGACGCTCTTCATCGCCGACGATCCGGCCTTCGAGCCCTTCATCCCCGCCCTCGAGGCGATCGCAGCGGCCAACGGAATCACCATCAACGAGGTCATCCCACTGGGCTTCGAGCCCGATCTCACCGGACCGGTGTCGGCGGGCAACACCGACAACGAGGGATGGCTGTTCGTGCTCGCCGATCCGGCCCAGTGCACCGCGGCGGCCGCCGGGGTCGACACAGTCGGCTACGACGGCGATCTCTTCGCCAACGACCTCTGCCTCGGCCAGTCGGTGATCGAGTCGGGTGCGGTCGATGGATGGGCGGGACCGGTCGTGTCCAGGGCCCCGACCGTCGACGGCGGCGCCGAGGTCGACGAAATCGTCCGGATCCTCGACACCTACGGCTCCGCGGATGCCCAGACCGCCGGTCTCGCCGGTTGGGCGCTCGCCAACGTGTGGATCGCCCGCGACGTGCTGGCGCAGGCCGGCGGTGCCGACGCCACCGATGCATCGGTGATGGATGCACTCAACGCCTACTCCTCGGACACGGTGCCCGGCTACCCGCCGGTCGAGTGCCCCGGCCCGAGCGCTTGGGTCGGTGCGTGCAACGAGTCCCCGCTCATGATCAGCGTGGTCGACGGCCAGATGACCGCACCCGACGGGTTCGTCGAGCTCGACTTCGCCGACCTCGACTTCCTTCTCGAATAGGGTCGACCTCCAGGCTCGGCGCCGCCGGTCATTCCGGCCGGCGGCGCCCGACCCTCCCTTGACCATGGATCGATTCAGCCAAAAGGAACGCGCCGGACTCGCGGCACTCGGGCTTCTCGCCCTCCTCTGGATCATCGGTGCCGTCGTCGAGTCCTCGGTCTACTTCGATCCGATCCTGTTCGGACTGGGCAGCGGCGCCATCATTGCCGCCCTCGCCCTCGGCCTGGTCGTTGCGTATCGCGCCTCGGGTGTCATCAACTTCGGCCACGGTGCGATCGCCACCTACGTCACCTACGTCTACGTGTCGCTGGTGGAATCCGGCGACTATCCGATCCCGCCGCTTCCCAACCCCCTCGCCCCGATCGAGGGGATCTTCGACATCGAGATCTTCGACTTTCCGACGATGGTGTCGCTGGGCGACTCGATGGGAAAGGGCCTCGCCGTCGCCATCGCGCTGCTCACCGCCGCCGGGCTGGGCCTGATCGCCCACTACGCGATCTTCCGGCCGCTGCGCTACGCCCCGGTCCTGGCGAAGGTGGTGGCGTCGGTCGGCATCATGTTGTTCCTCCAGGCCGCCGTCGTCCTCCGGTTCGGCTCGAGAGCCAAGAACCCCGAGCCGATCCTGCCGAGCGAGCCGGTCGATGTCCTCGGGGTCAGGCTGGGTCAGGACCGGCTGTGGCTGCTCCTCATCGTGGTGGTCATCACGGCGGCGCTGTGGCTGGTGTTCCAGTACACCCGCTTCGGTATCGCCACCCGCGCCTCGGCCGAGAACGAACAGTTCACCACCCTGCTCGGCTTCAACGCCGACTTCCAGGCCGGTATCAGCTGGGTCGTGGCGTCGGTGCTCGCCGGCCTGGTCGGCATCCTGGTCTCCCCCATCACCGGGATTACTCCCAACCTCTTCACCGTCCTGCTCATCTCCTCGCTGGGTGCCGCACTGCTCGGACGAATGTCGTCGTTCGTGGTGGCGGCCAGCGCCGGCATCATGCTCGGCATCCTCGACCAGCAGCTGTTCCGGGTAGAGCTCGAGTGGGGGTGGCTGCCCGACATCGGTATCCGTCGGGCGCTCCCCTTCGTGGTGATCGCCCTCGCCATGGTGCTGCGGGGCGAGACCCTGCCCTCTCGCGGTGCGGTCACGTCAGGCCGGCTCCCCGAGGCCTTCGCCCCGAGGATCACCCGCTGGCGCATGGCCGGCTACTCGATCCTCGTCGCCGCATCCTTCACCATCATCGTGTTCGCTCCGTTCCAGTACCGCGGCGGCATGCAGAACTCGATGATCGGCGTGATCCTCGCCCTCTCCCTCGTCGTCGTCACCGGCTACGTCGGCCAGATCTCGCTCATGCAGATGGCACTCGCCGGCGTTTCCGCGTTCGCGGTGGCGTCGTTCGGCACCGAAGCCGGCATGCCGATGCTCGTCGCCCTCCCCCTCGCGGTCGTCGCCGGCGTCGGCTTCGGACTGGTGGCCGCGCTCCCGTCACTGCGCACCCGGGGTGCGAGTCTCGCCATCGTCACGCTCGCGAGCGGGCTCGCCATCGAGGAGATCTTCTTCAAACGGGAGGGCTGGTTCGGATTGGAGCGGAGCACCAAGACCTCCGGGCCCCCCGAGATCCTGGGGGTGGAGTTCGGCCCCAACAGCGACTTCTTCTTCGGCGACGACAAGATCCCCACACCGGGGTTCGGCCTCTTCCTCCTGCTCCTCACCGTGCTGTGTTGTGTGGGTGTCATGCGGCTCCGGCGTTCGCGGCTCGGCGAACAGATGCTCGCGGTGCGGGTCAACGAACGGGCCGCGGCGGCCGCCGGAGTCAACGTCGCGGCCGTGAAGCTCGCCGCGTTCGGTATCTCGAGCTTCTTCGCCGGCTTGGGTGGGGCCCTCACGGCGTACAAGCTCGGCACATACACGCCGGCGTCATTCGGGATCTTCGTCTCGTTGTCGGTCCTGGCGTTCGCTTACCTCGGCGGCATCTCCACCGTCGGCGGGGCAATCACCGCCGGCACCCTGTTCGCCGAGGGCATCGGCATCATCGTGACCAACGAGTGGTTCATCGACGTCGGCCCGTACACGGCCTACGTCGCCGGCTTCTTCCTGATCGGCACCGCCGTCTACAACAACGAGGGCATCGACGGCTTCCAGCGCCACCAGTTCCACGGGCTCGTGAACCGCTGGCGCTCCCGCCGAGGCCTCGACCCTCTCGACCGATCAGCGGTGACCGCCGATGGCTGAGCGAACAGAGTCGGTTGAGGGAGCAGTGCCGGTCCAGCAAGCAGGGTCCGAGGTCGTCCTCCAGACCTCCGGGCTCACCGTGCAGTTCGGCGGGCTGAAGGCCGTCAACGACGTCTCGCTGGACTGCCGACGGGGCCAGCTGACCGGCCTGATCGGCCCCAACGGTGCCGGCAAGACCACCTTCATCGACGCCATCACCGGGTTCCTTCCCGACAACGCCAGCGGCGAGGTGTCGCTCGACGGCGAGGACATCTTCGGCCGGGCGCCCCACGTGCTCTCCCACATGGGCCTCACCCGCACCTGGCAGAGCCTCGAACTCTTCGACGACATCTCGGTGCGGTCCAACCTCGAGGTCGCATCCCAGCGCCTCACGCTGCGGTCCGCAGTCCGCGACTTCTTCCGGCCGTCCACCGCCCGGGACCGGGTCGACGAGGTGCTCGACCTCCTAGAGATGCACGACATCGCGGATCGCCAGCCTCGTGAGCTGTCGCAGGGCCAGCGCAAGCTGGTCGGTGTGGCCCGGGCCCTGGTGTCGGAGTCGACCAAGATCCTCCTCCTCGACGAGCCCGCCGCCGGTCTCGACAAGAACGAGACGGAATGGTTCGGCGACCAGCTCCGCCGCCTGGTCGACGAGGGCTACACGATGCTGCTCATCGAGCACGACATGGGTCTCGTGCTGCGGGTGTGCGACCACATCCACATGCTCGTCTTCGGGCAGCTGATCACGTCGGGCACCCCCGACGAGATGCGCAACGATCCCGAGGTCATCGCCGCCTACCTCGGCCGGACCGGGGGCGACTCATGAGCGCGGCCGCGAACGGCGACCGCCTGCTGACGATCGCAGGACTCGACAGCGGCTACGACGGCGTGGCCGTCCTCCGCGGACTCGACCTCCACGTCGACGCCGGCGAGGTGGTCGCCCTGCTCGGGCCGAACGGGGCGGGCAAGACCACCACCCTCATGACCATCTCCGGATTGGTCACACCGCTTGCGGGTTCGGTGGAGATCATGGGGCGCCCGGTTCCCCGGCTCCGCCAGGCCCACCGGGTGGCCCGGTGGGGAGCGATCCACGTCCCAGAGAACCGCGGGATCCTCTTCCAGCTGTCGGTCCGAGAGAACCTCGAGCTCGCGAAGACCTCCGGCCGGGTCGACATCGGCCGGGCCGTCGACTTCTTCCCTGCCCTCGGTGAATTGCTCGGCCGTCGGGCCGGTCTCCTGAGCGGCGGTGAACAGCAGATGCTCGCCCTCGGGCGAGCCATCGTGGCCGACCCGAGACTCCTGATGGTCGACGAAATGAGCCTCGGCCTCGCTCCGGTCATCTATGAAGAGCTGATGCCGGTGGTTCGCCGGATCGCCGACGAGACCGGTGCCGGCGTGCTGCTGGTCGAACAGCACGTCGACCTCGCCCTCGAAGTGGCCGACCGCGGCTATGTGCTCAACCACGGCGACCTCGTCATGTCGGGCACCGCCGCCGAGCTCCTCGAGAACCGCGCCCTGCTCGACGCCAGCTACCTCGGCGTCGAATCCCTCGAAGACTGACCCGCTGCTATTGGTCGGTCCAGCCGGCGGGGTGGAGATAGTGCTGGCCGCCGTCCTTCATCGCGGCCAGCCGACCGTCGAGGATGGCGAAGGTGAGTTCCGGGTGGGTGATCAGCCAGAACCGGCCCTCTTCGATGCCGCTCAGCGCGAACTCTCCGACCTCGTCCGGTGCCAACCCGCGGTTCAGGTAGTCGTCGACGGCCTGGTCCGCCCCGTGGCCCGTATGGGTTGCCGACGAATGGACCAGGTCGGTCGCCACCGGACCTGGGCAGAGAACCGATGCCGTCACGGCCGAGCCGGCCTCGGCCAGGTCACCGGCCAACGACTCCATCACACCGACCACCGCGAACTTGGTGGCGTTGTAGACCCCGAGGCCCGGGTCTCCCTGCAGCCCCGACAGCGACGACGTGGCGTTGAGGTGACCCCGATCCTGCTCGAGAAAATGCGGCAGGAATGCCGCGATGCCGTTGGCCACGCCGACCACGTTGACGTCGAGCATAAGCTCCCAGTCCGACTCCGCGACATCGACGAGTGGCGTGGTGAAGCCGAGCCCGGCGTTGTTGCAGACCAGGTCGACGTGCCCGAACTCGGAGAGGGCGCGGTCGCGCAGCGCCACCACTTCAGCGAGTTCGCGCACGTCGGCGCGCTGACCCACGGCCTTCGCTCCATCGGCACACAGCGACTCCGCCGCGACTGCCAGGCGCTCCTCGTCGACGTCGCTCAGCACGACGCTCATGCCCCGAGCGATGCACGCTTTCGCAATTCCAAGCCCGATCCCACCAGCCGACCCGGTGATCACCGCGGCACCGCCGGAGAAGTCGGCGGTCATCGTGATGCCCTCCCCTCGGCCAGGAGGCAGAGGATCTCGTACATGAGCGTGGCGCCGACCAGGGCGGTGTTCCCCGATGGGTCGAACGGCGGCGACACCTCAACCACGTCGCCACCGATGAGATCGAGGCCACGGAGGCCGCGAAGCAGGGCGAGCGCTTCTCGAGTGGTGATGCCGCCCACCTCCGGCGTGCCGGTGCCCGACGCGTAGACCGGGTCGAGCCCGTCCACGTCGAAGCTGAGGTAGGCCGGTCCGTGGCCCACCACCCGCCGGGCCTCGGCGATCACCGCGTCGACCCCCAGCGACTCGAACTCCTCGATGAAGACCACCCTCATGCCCTGGTCCCGCGAGTACTCCCACCCATCGGCCCAGTTCTGGGCGCCCCGGATGCCGATCTGGATGGTTCGGGTCGGATCGAGGAGACCCTCCTCACAGGCGAGCCGGAAGGGCGAGCCGTGGTGGAACTTCTCTCCCCGGAACGGTCCCCACGTGTCGGTGTGGGCATCGATGTGGATCATCCCGATCGGCGCGTCCGCGGACGCGATGGCACGGAAGATGGGATACGTGATCGAGTGATCGCCGCCAGCCGCGAGCGGGCGCGCCCCGGTGCCGACGATGCGCCGCACGAATGCCTCGATGTCGCGGTTCACCGCGGCGTTGTCGTAGACCTCCGCGAATCGAACATCACCCACGTCGGCCACCCGGGCGAGCTCGAAGGGGTTGATCCCGGTGGCGTGATTGATCGCCCGCATGAGCGAAGACTGGTTGCGGATCTCCCGCGGGCCGTGGCGAGCGCCCGGCCGGTTGGTCACTCCCCCGTCGTAGGCAACCCCGTAGAGGGCGATGTCGACGTCGTCGAGGTCGGGCCGGTACGGCGCCCGCATGAAGGTGGCGATCTCCTGGTAGCGGGGTTCGTAGAGCGGGTCGTCCCCAGCATCGACTCCTTGCGCCATCACTCCCCCTCGGTGAATCGGTAGGTGACGAGCAGGTCGGAGTCGAGCGGGCCGGGAGCGAAGTGACACGCCGGTTCCGGGCCGAGCTCGAAGAACATGGTGCCGACGCTCATCGCGTGGTCCTCCGCTGCTCGTGGGCGACAGATCGGCGCCTGCCCATACACCGCCAGCAGATCGTCGAGGTCGGAATCGGCGGCGACTGCCTCGTCGATCTGGGCGAGGCGTTCCACCGACCCCGCGAACCTGACGTACTCGTGGACCGGCTCGAGCACGAGGGCGTGGTTGGTGTGGAGGAATCGACCGTCGGCGCCGAATGGCTCGACGGCCTCCGAAGACACTTCGACCCCGCAGACCTCCCCGGCCGTCCCGAAGACATAGCTGTTCCCGCTGGCAATCGGCGTGGAGCGAAGGAAGGCCAACCCCTCGTCGACCGACCGGCATCGCATCAGGGTCGGAACGATGAAGCCCGACGACAGCCCGTCAGTGGAGTGCGGGAGCTGGCTCAGGGTGGTGATGCAGGCGGCGAACCCAGAGCTGTTGGTGCCGTTGAGCGCGAGCAGTCCCGCAATCGACGGGGCCAGCACCTCGAGGCCGTCTTCGTCCTGATAGCGCAGCAGCACCTGACCACCGTCGAGGTGACGCGGGAGGTCCTGGGTCTGGCCGACCCACCCGCGCGCTCCGTCGCTGATCGCGAACGCGGTGCAGCGCTCGCGGGCGTCGATCGCCCCGATCATCTCGTCGACGTACCACCACACCTCGTCGATCAGCTGCCAGGCGAGCATCGTCTCGAACGACTGACCGGCGCCCTCCGCGATGCCCCGGACCTCTTCGACCAGCTCCGACGCGTGTGCCTCAGCGGTGGCCAGGAAGCCGGTCTTCGTCGCCACCTCGTCGATCACCCGGTCGGGGTCGACCTGGCCGCTGACCGCTTCCTTCCAGCGCCCGACCCCATCGGCGATCGTTTCCCGCAGGGTTTCTCCGTGGACCCGGCCTCGTTCCCGCGGCGGTCCGGCGAGGGTCAGTTCGGGAATCGTCACACCCGCTCCAGGTGGTAGGGAATCGGCTTGTCGGGACCGTAGCTCAGGGCGAAGAACCGGCCCCTCGGTGGTTCGGGGTCGAGAGGCTTGATCCGGAATCGTCGACGGAAGCGGTCGATCGCCTCGGTGGCTTCAAGGAGGGCGAAGTGGCTGCCGACACAAAACTTCGGTCCGGTGAGGAACGGGAAGTAGGCCCGCCGCTCGAGTCGGAGAGGAGAGTCATCGGCCCACCGCTCGGGCAGGAACTCGTCGGCCCGCTCGAAGTAGCGCTCATCTCGGTAGTAGACGATCTCCGGGACCAGGACTTCCCACCCGGCCGGAATCGTGTAGTCCCCCAGCTCGAGGTCCTTGGTGACCAGACGGGTCGTGATCTGCACCGGCGGATACATGCGCAACGTCTCGTCGACGATGTGGCGGGCCGGCTGGTCGATCGCCTCGGGATGCCGGCTGAGGAGGTCGATGGCGAACGTGATCGTGTTCGTCACGGTCTCGTGACCCGCGAGCATCAGCGTCACCGCTTCGTCACGCACGCCTTCCTGGTCGAGCGGCACCGCCTCATCGTGGCTCGCCGCGATGAGGCGTCCGACCATGTCGTCGCCCGGATCCGCCGGGTTCCGAGAATCGATCACACTCCGGATGAACCGGTCGAGCGCTCCCGCCGCCGCCTGGAAGGAAGCCGGGAGGTGGTCGACGTCGGTGTTGGCCGGATCCGCCTCGGCCCAGGCGTGCATCTCGTCGACCGCCCGCCCGATGATCTCCACCGCCTCGAGCGTGAGATCGGTGGTGAACAGCAGATCGGCCACCACTCGCAGAGTGATCGTGCGGACCGAGGCCATGAGATCTTCGTGCTGCCCTGGAGCCCACGAGTCGAGCTCCTCGTCGATGATTGCCGTCATACGGTCGCGGAACTGGCCGACGGCACGGGCCCCGAGTGGCTTGACGATCACTCGGCGGCGAGGGAACCAGGTCTCCCAGTCGTAGTTGGTGAGAAGACCGTTGCCCGACGCGTGGCGGATTCGCTCGAACGCGGCGGGGAGCCCCACGTGCTCGAGCTTGTCGGCGAACACCCGATGGGCGAGCTCCGGTTCGTAGATCACCGCGGTGGACACACCGTCCAGATCGACGGCGACGACATCGCCACGGGTCTGGAGTTCGTGGAGCAGACCTTCGGGATCCGCCACGAAGGCGTCCATCTGATTGCCGGCGGGCCCTGAAGGAGCGCTACTGGTCATAGACCATACGGTAGCGTATGGTCTATGGAAGTCAAGCCCGCTATTCGACGAGGCTCGAGGCGATCTCGCTGATCAGGTCGTCGAGCCGGTCGGCATCGAAGCTGCGGCCGAGCGCTCGCTGGAGTTGGTAGAGGCCCAGGTAGGCCGCCAGTCCCCGAACGGCCCGGTCTTGGGCCTCCGTGACCTCGACCCCACAATCGACCAGGGCCCGTTCGATCCAGGCCAGCCGCCGCTCGTTGACCCGGGCCAGCGTGGTCGCGACCACCGGATCGTCGCTCGAACCGAGGGCGAGGTCGACGAATCCGTCGAGACCCGAACCGATCCCTGCCACCGAGGCAGCGATCAGCCGTTCCCGGGAGTCCGTGATCACCGCCGCCGCGTGGAGGTCGGCGTCCACCAGTTCCTCCCATCGCTCGAGCGCTGCCAACAGGAGGGCGCCACGGTTCTCGAAGTGGTGGTAGAAGCTGCCCTTGGTGGTGCCGAGGTCACGGGCCAACTGCTCGACGTTCACGCCGGCCGTGCCGGTGGCTGCCATGGCGCGCAGGGCAGCCTCGGTCCAGTCGGCTTGCCGGAGTCGGACCGTGCCGCTCATCGGCCGACCAAGAACGCGGCCAGCTCCGCCTGCGCCTGTTGGGCCTCGGGTAGGTCGACCATCTGGTGCCAGACGTGCCAGAGGCCGTCCCACACATCGAGGGTCGAGGAGCCTCCGGCCCCCCGGATCACCCGGTCGACCCGCAACGAGTCGCTGAGCAGAACCTCTCGTCCACCTACCTGGATGAGGATCGGAGGCAGTCCGTGGAGGTCGGCGAACAGGGGTGACGCCTGCGGGTCTCGAGGATCAGCGGCATACGCCGCACCGGCGGTGGAAAGGTCGTCGGGATGCGGGAAGTCGGGGTCGACGGCCAGCAGCGTGGCGTGGGTGTCGCCGCTGCACGTGAGATCCAGCCAGGGACTGATGAGCCCGATCCGCCCAGGGAGCCGCGACGCACTGTCTCGGAGTGCGACAGCGGTGGCGAGGGACAGTCCCCCGCCGGCCGACTCGCCGAACATGCCGACGACCTCACCGACTCCCGTGAGGCTCTCGACCACCGCGACGCAGTCGACCACGGCTGCGGGGCACCGATGCTCCGGGGCGAGCCGGTAGTCGACCGACACGACGGGGAATCCTGCGTTCAGTGCTACCGGGACCGAGATCGCCGCGTTCGCCTCGGGCGAACCGAGGATGAACGCACCGCCGTGGATGTGGACGATGACGCGGTCCTGATCCAGCTCTCCCTCGTTCGCCGCGAACCGAACGCAAGGCACTCCTCCGTGCTCCTCTCGGCGGCTCGTCCACGAACGATCGAGGCCGCCCACAGCTTCCGCCCACAGTGGGTGAACCTCGGCGCGCAGGGCGGCGACGATTTCAGGGTCCGAATAGTCGACCGGAGGGGGAACCTCCGGCACGTCGAGCAGATGGGCCTGCGCCTCAGGTGAGAGGTGATGAGGAGGTGGCGGGACGGGCACCCGCTGACCATACCGCAGCGTATGGTCTCAGTACCTGGCAATCTCCGGAATCAGGGATTCACGACCACCTTGCACTGGTCGGTGGGGCGGCGCAGCGCCTCGAATGCGGCGGGCAGCTCATCGAGGCTGACCGTGTGACTGAGCAGGGGTGATGGATCGATTCGACCGGCGGCGATCATCTCGATGACGAACTCGTTCTCGGCCTTGGTGTAGGTGGCCGGGAACCGCACCGTGGGTTCCTTCATGTAGGCGGCCACGTGGTTCACCGGGTCGGGCACCATGCCAACCCCGCCGGCGATCACCATGCCGCCGTGGCGCACGAACGAGATCGCCTGGTCGAGGATGCCCGGGCGACCAACGCACTCGACCACCACGTCGGGGGCCTGACCGAGCAACCGCCGCACCTCGGCCCCGACATCGTCGACCGACCCGGCGTCGATCGTGTCGGTGGCGCCCATCGACGCCGCGAGCGTCCGGCGGGATTCGACGAACTCGCTCACCATCACTCGGCGGGCTCCGAAGAAGCGGGCCCACAGGGCGGTTGTGAGGCCGATCGGACCGGCGCCGAGGATCAGCACTCGATCGCCGATCGACAGTTCGGCCTCCCGAACGAGCATCAGCCCGG
>CAYFLT010000024.1:37584-39115 GCA_964344055.1 uncultured Candidatus Nemicrothrix sp. | reverse complement strand
TAGAGGTGGTTGTCTCCGAGCCGGCAGCGTGGGCAGCGCCCACAACTGAGCTGGGCGACGACGAAGACCCGGTCGCCGACCGACCACTCGCCGACTGGGTCCGGCCCGATCTCGGCGATCTCACCGGCCACCTCGTGCCCGAGCACACCACCGCGCCGGGCGATGCCGGTCTCCTCGGTCGCGTGGAGATCGGACCCACAGATCCCACACGCCCGCACCCGAAGGATCGCTTCCCCCGGCCCGGCCTCGGGTTTGGGCACCTCGTCCAACCGCAGCGGTTTCCCCGGCTCATCGAAGATCGCAGCCCGCATCAGTCCCTCCTCGAGTTGTTTCGCTGGTGCCAGGCACCCGAAACATTAATGTGGGTCGCTGGTCATATTAGGCGAGAACTAGCCAGCGAGGAAGCGGTCCAGCACGGTTCGGGTGATGGCTTCGACTTGGGGTTCGCCCTCGGCCAGGCCATGGCACCACTCGGTGGTGCCGGCGCAGAAGACCTCACCATCCGCCTTGGCCATGTGGGTGATCACCGCGCTGCCGTAGCGGATCTTGGCCCGGGTCTCGGCCGTGTCCTCGCCGAACAGCGCCTCCGCGGCGAAGGCGAGATCGCCGTCGGCGATCGAGATCAGGTTCCCGCCCTGGCCGTGGTCCTCCTCTTCGAGGGTCACCGGCGTGAGCGCCAGGATCTCGAGTCCATCGGGCGCACCGTCGGTCCCGGTGGGGAACGGCTGGCCCTGGCGGAACGTGTAGTCGACCCCGTCGGTCTCATAGCCGACAAGGGGGAGGTCGGCGCCCAGCACATCGCCGTAGTAGACGTCGGCGTCGGCGAAGGCCCAGTGCTCGGGCCGGTAGACGATGAACCCACCGGGGCCCCGAGGCGAGAGCCCACCCTTGCGTGAGTAGACGCCACGGAACCCGTTCGCCCCGAACGTCGTCACCGGCTCATCCGCGATGTGGGTGGCCTCGAACGCCCCGGTTCGCATCCCACGGTCGGGGTTCTCCAGCTCGGGATCAGCATGGGCCGCGTATTTGTGGCAGACCTGGGTGACCAGGTCGTCTTCCATCCGCACCTGCCAGACGATGTTTCCGGCCAGGCGGGCGTAGCGGCCCCCTCCCTCGATGAAACCATCGAGTATCCGCCGCCCGAGGGACGTCCAGTACTCGTCGTGGCCGGTCGTCACCACCACGTCGTACTGGTCGAGGATCGCGGGATCGTGGTCGAGGTCCCACTGGGACAGGAGCTCGGGCTCGTAACCCTCGGCCTCGAGCCAGCGGGCGGTGAGCCCGTCGTAGCGGGCCCACCCTGCCGCCACCGTCCACACCGAGTACCCCCGGCTGATGGCCCAGTCGGCCGCCGGGATCCCGACGTGGTGACCGAACGGGAGGCGGGGCTGGGCGATCCGCGGTGCACCCACTGGGGTGCGGATCATCCCTCGGGACCACGGGCGGTGGAAGCTGAGGCGGGGCTTGAAGCTCTTCTCCCGCACCTCGAGCGGATCCGCCGACTGGTCGATGAAGTCGTCCGACATGTAGC
>CAYFLT010000024.1:12910-37443 GCA_964344055.1 uncultured Candidatus Nemicrothrix sp. | reverse complement strand
TGGGCCTGGCCCGCCAGACCGGTGGCCTCGTGAACCTTCTCGAACTCGACTCCGTCACGCCAGATCTCGTATCCCCAGGTATCGGCGGTGGTCGACACGTGAAGATGCATCGTCTCCCCGGGCCCGTAGCTGGGCCGGCCGGTGTAGCCCCAGATCTCGAGCGCGCCCAGTTCCTCGCTCGGACCGTCGGCCTCGACTTTCTCGAGCCACGTCTTCCACTGACCTTCCGCAGTGCCTCGCTCGGCGCTCATGGCGCGACCGCCACGGGCCGGCCGCCGGTTCGGGGAAGCACGGTCGGGTTGCGCTGCCAGTCGTCCACCCAGTGATTGGAGCACATCCCGGTGCGAGCCGGTTCGCCCAGCACATCCGGTGGCAGATCGCTCATGAGCTCGATGTGGGTGCCGTCGTTGTCGTAGAGCCAGGCGATCGTGACGTCGTACTCCGGGTAGAAGGCGGGCTCACTCAAGGGCTCCACACCGAGCTCCACCGCCCGTCGCCAGGTGCCCTCCACGTCGGCCGTCGAGAAGCAGAGGTGGTCGAAGCACGGTCCACGGCGTTCGTACACGGGACCATCGATGCTGTCGTGCTCCCCGCCGATGACCTCGAGGCTGAACTCGTGGGCCTCGCTGTCGAAGTCCGAGTCGCCGAGCATGACGAAGCCCTTCGTCCCGCCGTCCGGCAGCGGCGCGGTGAAGTCGTAGACCTTGGTGAGCCCGAAGTGCTGAGTCCAGAACCGCTCGGCTGCGGCGAGATCGGGCGTGAGACAACACACGTGGTGCAGCGCCAGGTCGCCTCGCTCACCTCGGGTCGGGCGCGGCACGGCGACGTTGACGTGCTGTACGAGATCGACCATCAGGCCCTCGGGCGACCACACACCTGCGGCGATCGCCATCGTGACTCCATCGACGATGAACGGCTCGGGTGCCCACGCCGATTCGACACCTGAGGCGATCAGGGTCTCGTAGGCGGTCGCGACGTCGTCACACACGAATGCCACCCGCTCGATGCTCCACCCCTGGCGGTCCACGTACTCCTCGGACTCGGGCAGCAACGGCGGCGCCTGCCACTCCAACAGCACGTCGGTGCCCGCACCCGCATACGCCACCTGGTGGGAGCCCCGTCGCCGGCTCACCTCCATCGTCTCGCAACCGATCGCCCGGTAGGTGGCGAGGGCGTGGTCGAGGTCGGCGGTCAGGAGGCCGACGTGATCGAAGCGATACCCGGCCATCGACTCAGTCTTCCGCTTCGAGGGGAATCGTGTCGAACATGTCGCCACCGTTGAAGGTGAGGGCGTCCCAGTGCTCGCGAAGCCGACCATCCGACGCAACGCGGAAGAAGTCGGCCGACCGGTAGGCGATCGGCTCGCCGGTCTCAGCGTGAACCCCCTCGACCCGCTGGAGGACGACGGCCAGGTCGCCCTCCTCCATCAGCAACAGCTCCTCCCGCTTCGCCCCGGTGAAGACCTGCCGGATCGCCTGCATCTCGGCCATGAAGGCATCAACGCTGGTCTCGTGGGGCTGGGTGTGGGACCGGTACTCCGGGTGCAGTAGGGCGCGGACGGTGTCGTCCTCACCCGCGGCCACCGCCTCGTACATCTTCGACACCGTCTGCTTCGGGCTGAGCTCACTCATCGACCGCTGCCCCCTTCCGGCGGGGCGAGCAGCATCTCGCACAGGCCCATCGACAGGCCGGCCGTCATCGCGCCGTCGAGCCGGATCGAGGTGCCGCTGATGTAGCGGTAGTCGTCGGCGGCGAGGAAGTGGGCAGTGGCCGCCACCTCGTCCATTTCGCACACCCGCCGTAGCGGCGTGAGCCGGTTGAAGGCCTCGATCTCGGCGTCGGCCCCCTCCTCATCGGCCATGCCCTCGGTGGCCACGGTGCCCGGACAGAGCTCGATCACCCGGATGCCTCGGTCGCCGAGTTCGATGGCGGCGGTGCGGGTGAGCCCGTGGAGTGCGCTCTTGGAGATGGAATACGACCCGTAGCCGGGCATGGCGATCTCGGCCGACAGGGACGAGATGTTGACGATCACCCCACCGTCGCGCATGACCGGGGCCACGTGCTTCGTGCAGAAGATCGTGCCCATCGCGTTCACGTCGAACCCACGCCGGTAGGTCTCCGCGTCGGTGGTCTCCAACCAGGCGTCGAACTCCCAGGTATCGGCGTTGTTGACCAAGACGTCGAGGGGGCCCAGCCTCTCGTGGACCTGCGTCATCAGCTCGGCGACCTGATCCTCCTCGGCGACATCCGCCCGGAAGTAGGTCGCCCCTTCGGGTACCGCGAAGGCGGACTCCGGCGAGCGGCCGCAGAACGCCACCTTCGCCCCCGCCGCGACGAAGCGGCGGACGACGGCGCCGCCGATCCCCGCCGCGCCGCCGGTCACCAGCGCGGTCTTGTCAGCGATGGAGAACACACTTCACCTCCCTGTTCGTGCCTCGGCCCTCCTGGTGGGTCCAAGCGTCGATCTCAGTACCTGGGTCAGCAGGGCCGTCGGTTGCACCACCGGTTTCCCGGTGGCCGCGAGCACCAGATCGTGATGGCGATCCTGGAAGCCCATGCAGTCGAGGACGATCACTCCTGCCCCCTGGTCGACCAGCGCCCGGGCCGGCTCGACGAGGTGTCGATCCGGATCTGAGCGGATGGGCTCCGCCACCTGGGCGTTTTCGGGCGAGCCCTCCACCAGTGGCGGTGCGTAGGCGGATACGACCGGGGCCGGTAGGGCGTGCCAGTGCCGCATCTCGTGGTCCATCAGTTCCTCGATCGGCTGGAGGACGCCGATCGCAGTGCCGCCGCGTAGGGCCAACGCGGTCTGCTCCAGCACCGGGCAGGGGGTGAAGATTCCAGCCTCCTCCAGCTGCGGGAGGTGGACCGTGCAGAACATCAGCACCACGTCGGCGCCGTCGGCGCGGAGCCGCTCGGCCTTGGCGGCCAGCAGCGGCACGCCGGCGGCCACGAAGGCGCCGAAGGCTCCGAGCAGGCCGCGCAGGCCGTCGTCGCCCGCCGGGAGCGCTCCACCACGACCTCCTCGTCGAGGTGGACGGTGGAGCCGTGGCCAGCGCTTCGGGAAACGAGGTCGGCTCACCCACGTCGAGGGCGCGGAGGTCGTCGTCGCTCAACCCATCCTGGGAGCCGACAACGGTCGTCGCCACACCAACATCGAGGCCGGCGCGGATGTATGCCTCGAGCTCATCGGTCAGCCGGTTGCCGAGGATGACGCCGAGCGAGGCCACGGTCACAACCCCGGCGCCATCCCACCGGCGATCGGCAGGGCCACACCAGTCACGTAGCGGCCCGCGGGACCGCACAGGCAGGCGACCATGTCGGCCACCGCCTCGGGCTCACACGAGTAGCCGAGAGGGATCGCGTCGACTTCCATCGCCTCCGCCTCTTCGTAGCTGCAGTCGTGGACCTCCATGTGGATCTGCATCACTGCGTCGTAGAGCTGGGTCTTCACCGACCCGGGGCAGATGGCGAGGCAGCGGATCTGTTCGGGACCGAACTCGAGGGCGAGCGACCGGGTGAGCCCGATGACCGCGTGCTTGCTCGCGACGTAGTGGGCGGGGGTTCCCGGCGGGGATCCGATCCCGGCCAGCGACGAGTTGTTCACGATCACTCCACCGCTGCCCCGCATGGCCGGGATGGCAGCACGGCAGAACTCGGCGACCCCGAAGACGTTCACCGCAAACGTGCGGGCCCAGATCTCGGCCGAGTTGTCGAGGAACTCGGCGCTCCCGATGCCGAGCCCGGCGTTGTTGACGAGGATCGACAGGTCCCCGTAGGCATCGACCGTCTGCCGCACGCAGGCCTCGATCTGGTCGACCTGGGTGACGTCGACGGTGACGGCCATGGCCGTGCCGCCGTCGGCCTCGATCGCCCTGGCCAGCTCGCCGATGGCCTCTTCGGCCGCGGGAATGTCGGTGACCACGACTCGGGCACCCTCTTCGGCCAGCCTCCGTGCGATCGCCGCCCCCATGCCGCGCGGATGGCCGGTGCCCGTCACTACGGCGGTCCGGCCCTCCAGCGTCCCCGCTTGCTCTTTCGAGTTGATTCCCTGTGCTTCGGTCACGACGCCACCTCCGTGCGCAGCCCCTCGATGGTGAGGCCGACGCTCTCCACGATCTGGACGAACGACTCCCAGTGGGCGGGGAGGATCTCCACGGGTCCACCCTCCTCCATCGTTCGCCAACCTCGCTCCCCCGGCAGGAAGATCTCGTCGACTCCGGGCCGCCGCTTCACGCCCTTGACCGCCTCGACGAGCCGGTCCGACTTCTCCCCGGCTGCGCCGGACGGCATCCAGTGCGACGGGTCGATCACCAGAACGCACGCGCCGCCGGTGAGGGCGACGTCCTGGGGCTCGAGCCAGGCTGACGGCGGGCCGAGGATCTCCGGACTCATCCGCGCGCCGGGGTTGATGACGCCGGCGAGCATCTCGGTGAAGAGGTTGAAGGCGTACATGCGAGGCGTGCCGAACACGGTGGCGGCCCGGCAATCGGAGATCCGGCCGTAGTCCTCCATCCGCTCGAAGTAGGGCGCCGGGTCGTCGGTGAGCTCACCGGTGTCGGGGTCGACCAGGAACTCGCCCTTCAGCCTTGTGCCCTGGAAGTAGGCCTCGCTGAGGTCACCGTCGTGGACCTCCACCGCCTGCATGTCCGACACGATCGGCGGGTGTTCGCCCCCCGGCGTTGCCGCCGCGAACGGCGCACCGGACAGCACGTTCTCCATGCCGCCCCACGGCGAGACGAGCGGCAGCGAGTTGTTGGTGGCGATCGCCATCATCCCCTCACGTGCGGCCATACGGACGTAGGTACCGAACGCCCCGGCGTCGTTGAAGTCACGCACGAAGCCGATGGCGAGCGCGTGGGTGCGGGCCTTCTCGATGGCCGCTTCCATCGCCATCGTGACCGCCCACTGCCCGGACGAGCGCTTGGCGTCGATCACCAGCCAGGTCGGGCCCTCGTCGACGATCTCGGGGACCGCCTCGACGTCCATGGTGCCGGTGCGAGCCAGCAGGACCGGGATCTCGAACACCCCCATGCCCTGGGTGAGCTTGCCGTTGCGGTCGCCGTCGGACACGCAGTGGGCGACGATCGCCGCGTGCTCGGTCGAGAAGCCGAGCTCTTCACACACTCGCCGGTAGCAGTGCTCGAGGAAGTCGGCGTCCTCAGAGATCGTCTGGCGTTCGGCCGCGTCGCCCATCGCTCACTTCCCGTCCTTCACCCCCAACTTGACTTATATGGGGATTTCCCCATAATAGGCAGGTGCCTCGGATCTCGGCAAGCGAAAGAACGGCCACCCGCCAGCGACTCATCGAGGCCGGCAAGGCCGAGTTCGCCGAGCGGGGCCTCGCCGGCGCCCGTTTCGACGAGATCTCGATCGCCGCCGGTCACGCCAAGGGCACCATCTACAACTACTTCGACAGCAAGGAAGCCCTGTTCTTCACGATCGTCGAAGAGTGGTGCACCTCGCTCACCGATGCCGCCTACTCGACCGCCACGGCTTCGGCGCGGGAGCGGCTGCGAGCCGTCGCCGCGCTCGACGTGGAGATCACCCGCAAGGACCCAGACCTCGCCCGGGTGGTGATGCAGCACGTACCTGCGCTCAGCTCCACCCATCGCGAAGCCATCGACGCCGCGGTCGGGCCGGGGGTGGACCTCCTGGCCGAGACGATCGCCGGGGGCCTCGACTCCGGTGAGTTCAGGAGCCGGCACCAGCCCACCTCCCTCGCCCGCCTGTTCCTCGGCGTGCTGAGCGTCGTGGAGCAGGAGGCCCTCCTCCCAGACACCGGGATCGAGCTCGACGACGTGGTCGACCTCACCGACACCCTCTTCATCGAAGGACTCGCCGCATGACCGACTACTTCTCCCTCGCCGGCAAGATCGCGGTGGTCACAGGCGGGGCTTCCGGAATCGGCCTGGCCACCGCTCAGCGTTTCCGCGCTGCCGGTGCCGAGGTGGTGATCGGCGACCTCGCTCCGGCCGGCGTACAGATCGCCGACGAGATGGGTGCGCGCTTCGTGGTGACCGACGTCAGCGACGAGGAGCAGGTCGCTGCCCTGATGCAGACGGCGGTCGATGCCCACGGACAACTCGACATCGCCGTCAACAACGCAGGGATCGCCATCGGCATCGACTCGATCGAACACGAGCCTGCCGAGGCCTACCGCCGCACGTTCGAGGTGAACGTGATGGGTGTCGTCCACGGCATCAAGCACGCCGCCCGGCGGATGTCGGACGGCGGAGCCATCGTCAACACGGCATCGATGGCGGGTGTCATCGGCTTCCCCGGCTTCTCCGACTATGCCGCCTCGAAGTGGTCGGTGATCGGGCTCACCAAGACCGCCTCGGTCGACCTCGGACCGAAAGGGATCCGGGTCAACGCGGTCTGCCCAACCGGGGTGAAAACCGCCATGGGTGCCGACGAGCACGCATGGCAGGGTCTGGCGATGGAGCTGTTGCACCAGTATCCACGCGGTTTCGCCGAGGCCGCGAACATCGCGGCCGCCATCCACTTCCTGGCGTCCGACGACGCCCGATTCGTGAACGGCCACGCCCTGCCCGTCGATGGCGGTGGCGGGGTCGGGCCGTCGGTGGAGCTGATCGAAGCCGCGGTCGGAAGGAGTGTCCTCGACTCCGAGGGTCACTACACCAACCCCGGCCCGGAGAAGGGATGAGCATGTTCGACATCACCGACCACACCGACACCACCCTGCGAATGGTGATGGAGCTCGACTACGAAGGCTTCACCCCCGAGCAGGTCTTCGATGTGATGGGCGACCCGGCTCGGATCCCGGACTGGTATGTGCTCGCCAAGGAGGTGCGCATCCACGACGAGGAGACCTTCAATGTGGTCTTCACGTTCTTCGGAGACGTCTACGAGGAGATCCTGTACCTCGACGCTCCCACCCGCTACGTGTATCTCGCTCGCGGGCCCGAACTCCCGATTCAGGACTACATCGGCCACATCGAGATCCTGCCGTCGGGTCCCGACACCGGCCTACTGCGATGGTCGATCCACTACGACACGATCGAGGGTGAGGAGTTCCAGAGGATCCTCCCGGTGATGCTGCCGGCGGTGAACCGGGCCTCGTTCGAGAAGCTGGCCACCCTGGTCGGAGGTTCGAACGTGCGGATGAAGGAGATCGCTTGATGACCGTCGAAGGACCGCTGACCGGGAAGGTCGCGATCGTGACCGGGGCGAGCCGGCCCCGGGGGATGGGCCGGGCCAGTGCTCTCGAACTGGCCCGCCAGGGGACCGACGTGGTGGTGACCGGACTGGGTCGACGGCGCAGCGACCTCGACCTCGGCCCCGGCTACCAGGTGGGCACCCCGTTCACCGAGCTCGAGAAGGCCGCGGAGGAGATCTCCGCGCTCGGAGTGCGCGGGCTGCCGATCGCAGTCGACGTCTCCCAACCCGACGAGGTGGAGGCCTGTGTCGCGAAGGTGGTCGACGAGCTCGGTGGGGTCGACGTGCTCTTCAACAACGCCGGCGCCGCAGTCGGTGTCGGACCGTTCGAGGAGATCCCGCTCGACCACTTCGACCTCGGCTGGCAGGTCAACGTCATGGGAACCGTCCACTTCTGCCGAGCGGTCGCGCCGGTGATGCGGGAGCGGGGCGGCGGGTCGATCATCAACAACTCGTCGATCTCAGGGCTGTCCGGGTTCGCCGAGATGTCGGCGTACACCGCGTCGAAATGGGGCGTGATCGGCCTCACCAAGGCACTCGCCATGGACCTGGGACCCGACAACATCCGCTGCAACGTGATCTGCCCGGGCGACATCGTCACCGACATGGGCGACGTCGCCACCGAGATGGCCGCCGACCAGCTCGGAATGACCGCGGACGAAATCGCCCTTCGACGACGGGGCGACGGGGACGACGTGGCCGGGGTGGTGGCCTGGCTGGCGAGTGAGGCGTCTCGCTACGTGACCGGTGCCGTGATCCCCGTCACCGGTGGCTGGGCAGCCGGCCTCCCCTAACCCACCCTCACGGGCGAGCCACTCACCGGCCGAGAGCACCCTTCAGCACGGTCGCCAGCCGGCGGGCGATCTCGGTCGGGTCACCTTCGAGGACCGAACCGCCGCCGCCCTGAGTACCGGCGACTCCCATCACCTTCGCCATTGCCCGCAATTCACCCGGGGTGGGGTCGGCGGGTGGCTTGCGGAGCGGCTTGGGCGGAACGACGGCCTCGACCGTGGTCTGCGGTGCCGGTTGCGTCGCGCCACTCGCGACGGACCACGGCACGGCTGGAATGTCCGCCCGCTCGGCCCGCCACCGGTCGGGCAGGGTCGGGTATCTCAGCGTCGGACCCCGTTCCACGCCGAGCACTATCGGGTGGGAACAGGCGAGGCGCTCGACCTCGCCGTCGACCGTGCGGGAGACGACCACGCGGTCGCCGCCGGTCGACTCGACCGCAGTGACACCGGTCAGTGCGACCAGGCCGGCGTCCTCACCCACCGCGGAAGCCAGCAGACACGATTCGAGCGTGGAGGTGCGGTTGCGTACGACCGCCACCGCGGCCCCTTCCTCCTCGATCAGCCTGGCGAGCTGTCGGGCCAGCGGAATGGTGGTGACGCCCTCGTCAGGGCCGCAGAGTCGGATCGCCCGGTCCACCCCCGACGCGAGTGCTCGACGAAGGTGGTAGTCGACACCGGGTCCGTCGAGACCGACGGCGATCACCGGACCGGCGACGAGTCGGTCCTGCAGCCGCAGGGCGATCTCGATCGCGGCGGCGTCACGCACGGGCTCCGGCCCCGACCCGCGCTCCTCGGTGAGTGAGGCAGGAAGCAGCCGGTCGGGGCCGACGAACACGAGGATGCTCACTCGTCCTCCCTACTGAGTTCCTCGATGAGCGCTGGGACTATCGCGTCGATCTCCCCCACCGCCATCACGTCGGCCAGCGCCGCTATCGGTGCGTTGGCGTCGATGTTGATCGCCACGATCGTCTCGGACTCACGCATCCCCGCCACGTGTTGAGATGCCCCGGAGATCCCGCACGCCAGGTACAGGCGCGGGCGCACGACCTTGCCGGTCTGCCCCACGAGGCGATCCGTGCCGACCCATCGCTGGTCAGTGGCCATCCGCGACGCGCCGACGGTGCCACCGAGCGCATCGGCAAGCTGTCCGAGCAGCTCGAACCCGCTCGCGTCACCCAGACCCCGGCCGCCGGCGACGATCACCTCAGCGGCCTCAAGCGGGAGACCTCGCTTGTCCTCGGGCTGGACGTCGATCAGGTGGGGTTCGCACGTGCGGCCGAAGTCCAGCTCGCCGTCGCCCTCGCTGATCGCCGCCGGCGGAAGCTCGTCTCGGGCCGGGACCGTGCCCGGGGGCAGCACGACGACCGGCCCAGGCGCGGTGGCGATCCGCTCGGCCACTCGGTTGCCAGGACCGGGGCGGTAGAAGCCCAGGCCGTCCCCGGCCGAGCGCCACGACACACAGTCCTCCACAAGGGGTCGACCGAGCCGCACCGCCAGCCGCGCCGCCACATCGCCGGCCCGGTCCGACCCGGGTGCGACGATCGCGGCTGGATCAACTTCAGCCAAGAGTTCGGCGACGGCCGTCGTGCGAACGGCCGGGGATCTCCCGGCCGGCGAGCCGATGACCACCCGGTCAGCGCCGGCCCCACCGAGCGTCACCGCGAGCTCCGTCGATTCGTCGACGGCATCCACCACGAGTCCAGCCACGTTGGCGCCGATCAGGTCGGCCATGCTCCGCGCCGCGGTCACGGCCTCCAGCGAGACCGTCGTCGGCTGGCCATCCACCAGCTCGACGAGCGCCCAGACGTCAGATGACGCGGCCAACCCGGCTTCCCTCGAAGATCGCCGAGTCGGCCGTTCGCGGGGCGACGCAGTCGCCGATCCGGTGCAGCTCGCCGACGGTGCCCTTCAGCTCCTTGTAGAGCCCGTCGGCGGCCAAACCGCCGAAGGAGCTGACCACCGAGTCGCACTCGATGGTGAACGGCTCCTCGGTCATCATCTCCACACCCTCGACCACCGAGTCGGCGAAACGGGTCAGGGCGCTCATGACGTGCATTCCCGCGAGCCCCTTGGCGAGTAGGCGCGAGAGCACCACATAGGTGGTGTGTTCCTCGGCCAGGACGCCCGGCGCCTCCGCCGGCACCACCAGGTGCACGGTCTTGCCCTGGTCGAGCAGGGTGTCGGCGGTGGTGAGGCCCTGGAGGTGGTTGTCGCCCGCGTAGACGACGACCCGTCCGCCGACGGTGGCCGAGCCGTCGAGGACCGCCCGGACGTCGACGGCCTGCTCGACTCCGTCGAGCGGCGGCAGGTACTCCCACGGATGAGTACGGGCATCTGATCCGGTGGCGACCACCACCGCGTCCGGATGCTCGGCTCGCACATCCGCAGCCGAGACCTCGGTGCCGAGCCGGAGGTCGACCCCTAGCGCTGCCAGGCGGTTGCCGAAGTAGCGGTGGACGTCCTGCCACTCCTCGCGACCGCTGGCCCGTTCGATGGTCCGGATCTGGCCGCCGATCTCGGGCGAGCGGTCGAACAGGACCACCTGATGCCCTCGTTCGGCCAGGACCCGAGCCGCTTCGCAGCCGGCCGGACCGGCACCGACGATCACGACCTTCTTGGCCGGGTCGGCCGGCTTCAGTTCGGCCCAGAAGGGATCGAACTCCCGGCCCGACGCCGGGTTCTGGAAGCACCCGATCGGGAGGTGATGGGCGACATTGCCGATGCAACGCTGGTTGCAGCCGATGCACCAGCGGATCTCGTCCTCTCTCCCGTCGCGGGCCTTGCGGGGCAGATCTGGATCGCAGATGGTGGCCCGGGTCATCGCGATCAGGTCGGCCTGGCCGGAGGCGATGATGCCGTCGGCCATGGTGGGGTCTTTCAACCGGCCGGCCGTCATCACCGGCAGCTCGACAGCCTCCTTCACCCGGGCGGCCAGATGCACCTCGTAGCCGGCTTCGGCGTACATGGGCGGATCCATGATCACGCCGCTCGCGTAGGTTGCGCCGGTGACGCTGATGTAGTCGACGAGGCCGGACGCCTCGAACGCCGCCGCGACCGCCGGTGCGTCCTCGGGAGTGAGGCCGCCCTCGATGTACTCGTCGGCCACCATGCGCACACCGACGACCTTGTCCGGGCCGACCGCGGCCCGCACCCGGGCGATCACCTCGAGGGGGAACCGCATGCGGTTGGCGAGCTCACCGCCGTACTCGTCGTCGCGCTGATTGGCCGTGGGGGTGATGAACGAGGCCAGCAGGTAGCCGTAGGCCGAGTGCACCTCGACGCCGTCGAACCCACCCTCCATCGCGATGGCCGCGGCCTGGGCGAAGGATTCGGCCACTTCCTCGAAGTCGTCCTCGTCCATCTCCTTGGGCACCTCGGAGATCACCGGACACGGGATGGCGGAAGGGGCCATCAGGGGCTCGAGGTTCTCGCGGCTGTCCCAGAACTGGCGGCCACCGTGGGCGATCTGGGCGATGAAAGCGGTGCCGTGGGCCTTCACCGCGTCGACCCCTTGCTGGAACATCTCGGCCTGCCCGGGGGCGAAGGCCCAGTCGGATCGGGGCCACTGGATGTCGCCGGTGTCTCGGGGATGCACCCGCAGGGCGCCGGTGACGATCAGGCCGGCACCACCCGCGGCCCGGGCTTCGTAGTACTTGATCGTCCGGTCGCTCCACAGGCCGTGGACGTCGAAGTTGTTGTGGTGGGCGCTGACGAAGATGCGGTTGGCCACCTCGAGATTGCCGATGCGGATCGGACTGAACAGATGAGCGTGAGCCATGGGCGACTATCGTCTCGCTTGCTGAAGCTGGATCCGACAAGGATATCTGAAGTAGATTCCTTGTCCAGTAGAGAAATTGATGGTTCGAGCCGAAAGATCCTGCGAATGAGCGAGTCCGCATTCCTCCCCGCCGACTTCGAGATCCCGACCACCGAGACCCCCGACGGACACCTCGTCCGCCCCCTCGGAATGGACGACCTCGCTCGCGACTACACCGCGGTGATGGCGAGCATCGAGCATCTTCGCACGTCGGGCCATCTCCAGCCGCCCGGTGAGCTCATCCAGGACTGGCCCCGTCCCGACATCACCATGCGATTCCACCTCACCATGCTCGGCGAGGCCGAGTGGGCGATGCACGAGCGCACCCGCATCGAGTACGGCATCCAGGCGGCGGACGGCTCAGAGCAGTTCGGGTGTCTCTACGTCTTCCCGAGCCTCAACCCCGACTACGACGCCCAGCTCACCATGTGGACCCGAGCGGACGTCTACGCGAACTCCGATCTCGACGCCCGACTGTGGGCGTATCTGAAGCAGTGGGTCGACGACGTCTACCCGTTCGAGCGGGTCGCCCACCCCGGCCGCGACCTCGCCTGGGGGAACTACATCTAGGCCCAAAGGTCGTCGAGTGAGGCCATGGACTGGCCGGTCGACATGAGTTCGAGGATGATGCCGAAGGGGTCGCGGCAGTAGACCGCAGCCGCGCCGTCATCGGAGACCTCGACCGGGTCGCCCATCTTCTGGCCGCCGAGCGCCACCACTCGGGCCAGGGTGGCCGGCACGTCGTCGACCTCCAGCGCCAGGTGCCGGATCCCCCGCTCGTTCGCGCCGCGCTGCCCGGGATCGTCGCCGACCTGCTCGGGTGCCGTGTATCGCCACAGCTCGAGATAGCTCCCCGAGCCGCACAACATGACGCCATCGGCTCCCGAGCCGATCAGGCCCACTGCCTGGTCATGCAGGTCCGATCCGGGCCGCCAGTGGTCGCGCTCCACGACCTCCATGTCGAGCAGGGCCGAATAGAACGCGATGGCCGCGTCGAGATCGTCGACCACGATGCCAGCGTGGTGGATCCCGCGGACCGTCACGTGCGGCTCTCGACCCCGGGGAGCACGCAGAGCATCTCGAAGACGAGATCGGCGGCAATCCGAGACGTCATCCCCGACACGTCGTAGATCGGCGCCACCTCCACGAGGTCGCACCCCACGATGTCGAGCCCACAGCAGCCCCGGATGATCTCCATCCCCTGCGGCGTGGTGAGGCCACCGATCTCGAGCGTGCCGGTGCCGGGGGCGAACGCTGGATCGAGGCCGTCGATATCGAAGCTGAGGTAGACGGGCCCGCCGCCCACCTGCTCACGGACCTCCGCCATGAGCGGCTCGAGCGAGCGGTGCCAGCACTCCTCCACCGGCACCACCCGGAAGCCTTGCTCTCGGGACCAGTCGAAGTCGTCGGCCGCATAGCCCGTGCCGCGCACGCCGATCTGGACCACCCGTTCGCAGTCGAGCAGCCCCTCCTCCACCGCTCGGCGGAACGGGGTGCCGTGGGCGATCTTCTCGCCGAACATGTCGTCGTTGATGTCGGTGTGGGCATCGACGTGCACCAGCCCGACCGGGCCGTGCTTCTTCGCCATCGCCCGCAGGATCGGCAAGACGATCGTGTGGTCGCCACCAAGGGCGATCGTGCGCAGGTCGTGACCGAGGAGTTCGTCGACGTAGGCCTCGATACGAGCGACCGAATCGTCCTTGTTGAAGGCGTTGGTGGCAATGTCGCCGAGGTCGTCGATGCGCAGGCTGTCGAACGGCGCCGCCCGGGTGGCCATGTTGTAGGGCCGGATCATCACCGACTCCTCACGGATCCCCCGCGGCCCGAAACGGGCGCCCGGCCGGTTCGAGGTGCCGAGGTCGAACGGCACACCGAACACACCGACGTCGAGATCGGTCGGCTCACTTCGATTGGGCAGCCGCATGAACGTGGTGATCCCGCCGAAACGGGGCATCTCATTGCCGCCGAGCGGCTGCGGGTTCTCGCTCACGCGCTCAGATCTCGCCGCCGAGGGAGGCGGCCAACTCCCAGGCTGCGTCGACCGAGTCAGGGCCGCCCAGCACGTTCATCGCGATCTCCGACGCACCGGCGTCGCGGTAGGCCTCCAGCCCGACCCGGACGGTGTCGGGGTCGCCGGCCAGGATCATGTCACCCGGACCGTCCATGCCCTCCCGGTCGAGCATCGCCCGATAGGACGGAAGCTGGCCATAGATGGCGAGCCCCTCACCGCCACGCTGGCGGGCACCCTCGGGGTCGTCGGTGATCCACACCGGCACACCGGCGGCGATCTCGGCGTCCGGACCGATCCCTGGCCGGATGTGTGACTCGATCGTCTTCGGACCGGTCATCCAGGTGATCGTTCCCGACGTCCGCTCACCCGCGAGCCTCAGCATGCGAGGGCCGAGTGCGGCCAGCATCACGTCGGGGTTCGGTCCCGGGACGTCAAGCCCGCAGTGGTGGGTGACGAAGTCACCGGTGGTGGAGACCTGCTGCTCGGTGAGCAGCGGAAGCAGGGCGTCGAGGTACTCGGTCATGTGGGTGAACGGCTTGGTCCACGGGACGCCGAACTGCATCTCCATCGCCGGCTGGTGACTGGCGCCGAGCCCGAGCGTGAAGCGCCCGCCGCTCGCCTGGTTGATGGTCCGAGCCTGCGCGGCGAGGTTCTGGGCGAACGTGGTCTGCATCGCCACGACCGAGGTGCCGAGCAGGATGTCGGGCACCTCCCGGCCCACGATCCCGAGTACCACCATCGGGTCGGTGGCCGAGATCTGAGGATTCCAGTAGCGGTGGAGGCCGGCGGCGCGGGCCCGCTCGGCATTGGCGACACCGTCGTCGACGGTGTTGGGTGAATCGAACCACGAGATCTTTGTCATGGCGGTCAGGCTGCCACACGCTCCCGGATTTCCACCAGATTCCCACTCGGTTCCCGGACGAGTCCGCTCGTGACGCCGAGTCGGGTGTCGACGGACGGCGTCTGCACCGACTCGAATCCCGCGGCCAGGGCGTCGTCGTACGCCTGCACCGCGTCGCCGGCCTGGTACAGCACCGACGAGATGCACGGTCCGTGCCGGTCCATCATCTCCCGTTCGGCATCGTGGTGCGGAGTGGCGAGGACGTTCACACACTGGCGGCCGTCGTAGGTGTGGTCGACGAGATAGACCACCCCGTCGCCCTGGCTGCGACGGTCGATGAGGATCCGCTGGCCGAGATGCTCGACGTACCAGTCGACCATGGCGTCGAGATCCCGGCAGAGCTGCACCGCACCCAAGGCCTGGAGACCGGGATGACCGACCGGCCGAAACTCCACGTCCGGGGTCTTGAAGCCACCGACGTACTCCATGATCTCGACCCACCGGCCCTCGGGATCGATGGCGACAAAGCCGTTGTAGCTGTCGCCGAACTCCTCGTAGGGCATCGCCACCTCACAGCCGGCCGCGGTGAGCGGCTCGATCGTGTCGTGGGCATTCGGAACGATCCAGCAGATGTGGTTGATCCCGGAGTCGTGCTCGGCGAACCAACGACGCTCGTATTCAAACTGGTAGGGCCCGGTCTCGAGCTGGAGCTGGAAGGGCGCGCCACAGGCGAGAAAGGTGTAGTCGACGCCACCCTCGCCGGTGTGGTGCATATCGGCCGACCCCTCCCAATAGAACGCCGGGACGGCGTGGTACCACCGGAGCCAGTTCCACATCGCGTCTCGCGGAGCCTTCTCGTAGATGCACAGGTGATGGAGTTGGTAGGTCGGCGCTGACATGGCGTCTCCGAGGTTCTTCTGTCGGGTCGTTGACTGATTATGGGTCGTGACCCACAATAACACCATGCCGAGGGTGAGTGAAGCGACCAAGAGGGAGCACCGGCAACGCCTGCTCGACGCCGCCATCGTCTCGTTCGCGGCCCAGGGCCTCGCCAATTCGCGGGTCGACGACATCTCCGTCGCCGCCGGCCTCGCCAAGGGGACGATCTACAACTACTTCGAGTCCAAAGAGGAGCTGTTCCGCCAGGTGCTGGTGGAGTGGGCCCGGCGGCTCCAGCCGGCCCGCCTCGCGGTGGACGACCAGGCGACCGCCCGCGAGACGGTGCTCGCCCTGGTGCGCGCCGATCTCGACGTGATCACCCACAACGAGGATCTGGCTCGAATCGCCTTCCGGGAGCTTCCCAACCAGCCCGATGCCATCGACGAGGAGCTCGAGGGCGGGTGGGCCGCGGTCGATCAGCCTCTCGTCGACGCCATCCTCCGTGGCCAACAGACCGGAGAGATCCGTTCGGACCGCTCAGCGGACGAGCTGACCCGCCTTCTGCTGGCTCTGGTCAACGGACTCCTGTTGGAGCACTGGCTCGACCCACATGCCGTCCCGCTCGAGGCGCTCCCGGATCTCGCCGTCGACATCTACTTCGATGGCGCGGCGTCTCGCTGATCCGCCGAGCTACATCCGGTCGAGCAGGTCTCGCTTCTTGGCCTCGAACTCGGCGTCGGTGAGCACACCTTGGCGTCGGAGCTGGTCGAGCTTCTCGATCTGTTCGGGGATCGATTCGGCGGGCCGGCCACCACTGGCAGCCTCGCCGAGGCGGCGGAGCTTGCGATCCTCGAGCCCTTCGACCTGTCGATAGATCTCGTTCTGCACGATGTTGGGCTTGCGGATGTCGGAGAACTGCTGACGCCCACCCTCACCGGCGGACTCGATACCGAGGTCCCCCGCGCCGATCATCCGCTCGAACAGGCTCTGGTTGAAGAAGACCGTGTTGATGCGGTCGAGCGGGATCTCGATACCAGTCTTCGAGATGACGCCTCTACGTGAGATCACCCGCTCGCTGGTGACCACGAAATTGGTCGTCGTCCACTTCAGGTAGGTGAGTCCGAACCAGCCGAGTGCAGCCAGGACTCCGATCCCGATCAGGATCTCGACCGGTCGCCACCAGCTCTGGATCAGCGCACCCAGACCGAGCAGGACCGCCAATGCGAGCACGCTGCCCGCCGGCGTCAGGAACCACCAGTGCGGGCGCAGATCGAGGACCAGATCCTCGTCTTCGGTCAGGAGATGGCGCGGGAAGGGCATACCCGGAGATTACCCCGGCGTGGTCATCCCCATCCCCACTCGTGCAGCCGCTCGTCGTCGATGCCGAAGTGATGAGCGATCTCGTGCACGACCGTCACCGCGATCTCCTCGATGAGGTGCGCGAGGTCCTCTGCGATCGCGCAGAGCGGGCGGCGGTAGAGCGTGATCAGGTCCGGCATGACGAGGCCGCCGTAGTCGTCCCGCTCGGTGAGCGGCACACCCTCGTAGAGACCGAGGAGATCCTCGGTGGGGTGGTGGTCCTCGACCACGATCGCCACGTTGTCCATGAGATGACCGAGCTCGGGCGGGAGCGAGTCGAGCGCATCCGCCACGATCCGCTCGAATCGGGGGCGGTCGATCAGCTCCACCGGCCCGAGCGTACTGCTCGCCTCCCGCAGCGGGCGACGGTGATGGTCTTCACCTCCCGACACGGGCGATGGTGATGATCTCGCGGCAGTGCGGCCAGAACGGTGTGCGATTCCAGTTGCCGTAACGCGCCTCGGTGCCGAAGTCGTCGGCATTGAGCGCCGCGGTCAACTCGTCGGGTTCCATGAAGCGGAGGCGGGTCGCGGACACCTGGGGTGTGTCCCACCACTCACCCGACATCGTCTCCACCAGCTCGACCACCCCTCGCTCGACCTCCGTCGCGGCGTAGGTCACCGTGGCCGTTCCGCCCTCTCCGTTCGACACGTCGAAGGACGCCCCATCCCAGTCCTCCCACGCCCGAGCGGCCGGATTGCGGGTCTCGAACGCGAACCGACCGCCGGGATTGAGCGCCCGCCGGATCGTCGACAGGGAGGCCGCCACTTCGAGATCGTCCACGATCATCTGGAAAGCGTGGCCGCTCATGATGACGAGATCGAACTCCGGACCGAACGTCATCGAAGCGGCATCGGTCTGCACCCACTGGATCGTGCCGGCCGAGCGCGCCTGGTCGAGCATCTCCGGGTCGGGGTCAACGCCGCAGAGCCTCCCCGCGTGACCCGTCGCCCTCGCCCGCTTGAGGATCGTGCCGGTGCCACAACCGACGTCGAGTACGGACTCCGCCTGCATGACCAGGTCGAGGTAGAAGTCGTCGCTCTCAGCCCAGGGGTTCATGGCGTCGTACCAGTGGGCGGGGTTGGACCAGTCCGTCATCTCGTCATCTGCCTTGCATACCAACGGGCGAAGGTCCGATTGTGCTGCTCCAGATAAGCGAGCATTCCCGGTTTCGCCGCTCTCGACTCGAGGCCGCGCTGGACCCCCTCGCACACGATGATGTCCTGGTTGTGGATCGCAGTGAGTGATTCCAGGTGACCGGCGATGCGCTCATCCAGTCCGGGCCCCTCGGTGAGGTGGGGTGGGAGGAGCAGGTGGGCAGTGAAATCGATCCGTCCCGGCCCGATCGGCTGAACGTCGAACCAGTAGGCCGACTGGGGCATGATCGCGATGACGTAGTTGGGGAACGGGTAGGCGAGGCCGAGCCCGGTGCGCTGCTGATCGGTCAAACCCGGTGGCGGCGGGTCCGCGGAAGGGAAGTCCCGGCCGCCGTCGTCGGCACCGACCAGGAGGCTCGGGTCGGCCTCGGCGTACAGGAGGGTGTATTCGCCGTTGTCCGGGAGGTCGACGGCCTGACGGGCCGGCATGAAGGGCTCGAGCGTGTCGTGGTGGATCCCGATGTGGTGGTAGCACTCGCCGTTGTCGATGAAGATCTTCCAGTCCCACGACGACTCACCCCACGGCACCGTCTCGACCACCTTCCAGTCCTGGAGGCCGTACTCGGCGAGCTGGACGCTCATCGGTCCCCAGAGCTCGGCGGTCGGTGCCGCCTGACCGTCGAGGTTGACGTAGACGAACCCTTCCCACACCTCGTGCCGGAACCGGTGGAGGCCGTGATCGTTCTTCTCGAAGCCAGGTGTCCCGTCCATCTCGGGAGCGGCTCGCAGACCACCTTCGAGTCCGAAGGTCCAGAGGTGGTACGGGCACTGCAGAGAAGGGGCCGATCCACAGCCGGTACCGTCGCAGATGTCCATCCAGCGATGGGTACAGACCCGCGACAACACATGGATCTCGCCGGCCCGATCGCGGGTGACCACGACCAGCTCCCCGAGGACATCCACCGCGCGGTAGTCGCCCGGAGTCGGGATCTGCGACACGTGGGCGACGTTCACCCAACCGGACCGCCAGATCCGCTCGACCTCGAGCTCCCAGATCTCCTCCGAGCAGTAGACCTCCGGCGGGAGCGTCCACCAGTCGTCCTCGGCTTCGGCCTTCGCCGCGAGGCGCACGAGCAGGCCGTCCAGTCCCGTCATGTCCGTCCCCTCCGATCGAGTTGCCCCCCACGCTGCCACGCGGTCGCCGCCCGGGTGAGAATCGTGGTCGATCCCCTCCTCGTCGGTCGGCCCCGGTGGGTATGGTCCACCCGTGACCGCCCGCTTCGACAGCACCGATGCCCTGCTGGCCGATCTCACCGGTGAACAGCGAGATGCAGTCACGACGAGCGCCTCTCCCCTGTGTGTCATCGCGGGAGCGGGCTCCGGCAAGACGCGCGTTCTCACCCGCCGCATCGCGTGGCAGGCGAGCAGCGGCGCGATGGATCCCCGGCACGTGCTCGCGGTCACGTTCACGCGGCGTGCGGCCGGCGAACTCCGGCGCCGCACCCGGTCCCTCGGGCTGCGCGACGAGGTGGCGGCGGGCACGTTCCACTCCGTGTCGCTCGCGATCCTGCGCCGCCACTGGGCAGACAACCGCCGCCGGGCGCCCGAGATCCTCGAACGGCGCATGGCGTTCCTGGCGAAGCATCACCCGAAGGTCGACCGGGCCACCATCGCCGACCTCGACGCAGAGATCGGATGGGCACGAGCCCGCCTGGTGACTCCGGAAAGCTACGCGGACGCAGCGGCAGAGGCCGGCCGTCGGCCACCCCGGAGCGGCGCGTTCACGGCCGGTGTCTATGCCGCCTACAACGAGGCGAAGAGGAAACGACGTCTCGTCGACTTCGACGACCTGCTCGCCCTGTGCCATGCCACCATGACCAACGACGAGTCGTTCGCGGCCGCCCAACGCTGGCGCCATCGCCACCTCCTCGTCGACGAGTTCCAGGACGTCAACCCCCTCCAGTTCGCCCTGATGCAGTCCTGGCTGGGGCCCGACTCGACCCTGCTCGTCGTCGGCGACCCGAACCAGGCGATTTACGGGTGGAACGGGGCCGAGCCGGACCTTCTCCGCCACATCGACCGCCATCTTCCCGGGGTGGCGGTGATGAGCCTTCGCACCAACTTCCGGTCGTCGCCGGAGATCCTCGCGGCCGCCGGAAGGGTGATCGACGAGGAAGCGCAGCCCGCGGCCCGGCCGGCCGGTGACGAACCAACCGTGCGTGTGCTCGACGGCGATGAGGAGGCCGTGGCGGTCGCACGGGCCGTCCGGGGCCGTCACCGACCCGGCGCGCCCTGGCGCCACCAGGCGGTGCTCACCCGGACCAACGCCCAGATCCCGCCGCTTCGAGCCGCGCTCGAGGCGGCCGGTGTCCCGACCCGATCTCGTGGCGAAGGCGCGATCCTGCGCCGGCCCGAGATCATCGATCTGCTCGATCACTGGGAGGGCAGCGGGCCGTTGACGGCCGCGCTGGCGGACGCACGGGTCGAGGACCGCGGGGGTCTCACGGTGGAGCGGGCGGCGATGGTCGACACCTTCCTCGATCTGGCCCGTGATCATCTCGTCCTCGAGTCGGAGGCCACCGTCGACGAGTTCCTCGCCGCCCTACGGGCCGACGATCGGGTCGGCCAGGTCACCGATGGGGTCGAGCTCACCACGTTCCACGGGGCGAAGGGGTTGGAGTGGCCGATCGTCCATCTGGTGGGGATGGAGGACGGCTACGTGCCGATCGCGTTCGCGCGCCGCGCGGCCGCCCGGGCCGAGGAACGGAGGCTGCTCTACGTGGCAACCACCCGCGCCGAGCGGGAGCTGCATGTGTCGTGGTGCCGGACCCGGATGATCGGCGATCAGCTGTCAGCCCGCGAGCCGTCGCCATGGATCGACGCCTTCACTGCCGAGGCGCCGCCGCTTCCGGACGAGCGGCCGTCGTTCGCGAGCTTGCGAGCGAAGGTCTCGCCGAGGGTCGACATCGACCTCACCGCGATCGACGCCGAGCAGCAACTCCAGGTGAAGGATGCGTTGGTGAAGTGGCGCGAGCACGCTGCACTGACCGCCCGGGTCACCCCGACGGCGGTGCTCTCGGATGCCGCCGTCGACACCCTGGCCACCGAACGTCCTTGCACCATGGCCGACCTCGCGGCCATCCCGGGCGTCGGCCCCGGCCGCGCCCGCCGCCTCGGCCTCCAACTCCTCGAACTCACCTGTCTCGACGAGTGAGACAACGGGCCCCGTCCCCGTTGTCTCGACCCAGTCGACGGGTGGTCACTAATGGAGGAACGCGTCGAGACCTTCGTGCAGATCGATGATCGGCCCCGTCCCGCGGTGGAAACTCGAGCATCCCAGGTTCACGTAACGGCTCTCGTCTCTTGGTCGCAGCTCGGCTTCTGTGGAGGTGAGGTCGGGAGTCGCTCCTCCCTCGATCCCGGCGATTCCTCCGACTGCCACGCGGCCGCCGTCGACCTGTGCACCGTCCGCCCCGGCGAGGAAGTAGAGGAACGAGTCGCACACCAGAGCCGGCTCGACATCGACCGACTCGCCGGTAACCGGCGTGCTCGGTTCACCGAACGACGTGACCTGCCAGACCTTCCCCGGTTGGAGCTGGAGCGCCAGTGAGTCGAAGGCCAGGTCACTGCCGATGGCCCAGATCCAGCCCACCCGACCGTCGCCGAGATCGACCGCCACGATCGGGATCTGCCAACCGTTCGAGAACACGAGGTAGCCCGTGCCGTCGCCATCGAATATCGGCGTCACCGCGTCCGCTTCCGACACATCGAGGCCGCCACCGGCATCGGTGTCCTCGGTGGGCTCGACAGCCTGTTCGATGCCCTCGTCCGACTCGTCGTCCACTGAGCCCGACGTGTCATCGGTCGCGGGATCACCGTCGCTCGAGTCCGGGTCTTCCAAAGCTGACGAGTTGCGGTCGTCGCCGCTGATCTGGGCGCCGCCACCGCCGTCGTTCAACAGCAGCGCACCTCCGCCGATCACCGCAGCCGCGATGACCCCCGCACCGACGAGCCGGGTACGAGTGGAAGCAAGGCTGAGGAATCTGCCGCCGAACGACTCCGGTGGTGCACCTGTATCGGGAGGATCGCATTCGAACCAACCCCACTGGTCGGTCTCGTGGCCGGGGCCGTGTTCACCGAACACATCGCCGCCGTCAGACATGACGTCGTATCGGTACCACTTCCCGTTGGTGGGATCCTGGTAGGTGTCGCCGATCTGAGGGTTGGAGGCGAGCGGCGAGGCTTGGAAGCCCGCGGGTTCGCCGTTGTCTGGTCCGCCGTCGGGCATGGAGTCCTCCGATTCCCGCCCGACCACCCTAGGTGACCGGCGTATGGACCGCGGGGCCCCTCTGTCTCAGTGGTTGTTGTGGTTGGTGTTGCGGCGGGGTTGGGCGACGACGACCACCGTGGCGTCGGATCGCTCCAGGACGGTTTCGACGGTGTGACCGATGAAAGGCCGGCCGTCGACATGGCGCAGCTGCGCACCCAGCACGACGAGATCGGCCTCCTCCCGCCGGGCCGACTCGACCAGGACCTCGCCGGCAGAGTGCCCCTCCGCCATCAGCGGACGGCTGGTGACGCTGGCCTCCGCGGCACGGACGAGGGCCCGTCCCATCATCTGCTCGGCCGCTTCCGCGAGCGGGTCGTTCTCATGGCGGCGACGGGCGAAGATCCTTGGGAGCGGCGTCGCAGGCCGGTTGAGAACATGGGTCAGGACGATCTCGGTGCCGAGCTGTCCGGAGATCGCGAACGCCACCTCCTGGGCCGACAGCGACGACGTCGTACCCGTCACCGGCACGATCGCCCGGCTGAACGCCGCCGGTAGCGGACGTTCCAGTCCGCGGGCCCGGCGAACGATCACCACCGGCAAGGTGGTCTGCAACAGCAACTCGTCGACCATCGGCGAATACAGCACGCCCTCGTGGCGAGCCGCCACACCGACCACGATCACGCCGTATCCGAGCTTCGACTCCGACACGATCTGGCCCGCGATGTCGTCTCCGCGCACATGGGTGTGGTCGACTTCACGTTCGTCCAGGACGTTGCGCAGCACCGAGACGTCGGGAGCGGTGCCGTTGGTGACCGACACGATGGTGGCAGGGGCCTCCTTGGGCCATGCGAACTGCACGATCTGGGCTGCCGCGATCGACGCCGGCTCACCCTGGGACGGCAACAGGATGCGCGACGACTTCACCACGAGGTTCCGGCTGAGCGCCTCCTCACGCTCGAGACGCTCCTGTTCCTCGGGTGACCCTCGCCAGTCGCGCACGACGATCCGCAGGCTGACCGCAGCGAAGATCGAGGTCACCAGCGGCACGATGATGATGACCGTGTAGGCCGTCTCGGTGAAGACGCCGAGCGACAGACCCACCGAGGCGATGACGATCTCGAGCGCGCCACGCGCATTCAAGCCGGCGCCCAGTGCCGCCGCCGCCCGCGAGGACTGACCGGCGAGCCGCGCGCCGACGAACGCACCCGCGAACTTGGCGCCGATGGCCACGGCCACGACGACCCCGGCCCAGGCCAGCGCCTCGCTCTCCCCAAGCAGGCCGAGATCGACCCGCAGGCCCGCGGTCGCGAAGAAGATCGGGGCGAGGAAGGTGTTCGTCAACGACTCGATGTGGTGGAGCACGTCGTGTTGCTGGAAGCGGGAGCGATGCAGCACCACGCCGGCCACGAACGCTCCCAGCACGGCTTCGATGCCGAGCGCCTGGGTGGCGACCCCGTAGACGAGCATGGTCAAGATGACCACCGTCATCGCCCCTTCGAGATTGGGCCCGTCGCGGCGGACCCATCGCAGCGACCGGTCCACCGCACGTTGCCCCACCGTCATCGCCAACGCGATGAACACGACGAGGCCGATGACCGTCTCGAGGATCCCCCCGATCGACACTTCCCCCGACGCAGCGAACGACGCGAACACCGCGAGCATCACCCAACCGACGACATCGTTCGCCATGCCCGCGGCAACGGTGATCTGCCCGAAGTCGCGCCGCATCAGGCCCAGCTCGGACAGGATCTTCGCGATCACCGCCAGCGCGGACACCGAGAGGGCGGCCGCCACGAAGAGGGAGAACACGGTGCGGTCGGCGGCATCGCCGATGAACGACTCCGGGAGTGCCGAGCCCACGACGAGACCACCGATCAGCGGCACCACCAACGAGAAGCCGGTGACGAGCGCGGCGGCCCGGCCGAGGCGGCGGATGAGTCCGAGGTCTGTCTCGAAGCCCGCGGTGACCAACAACAGAGCCACGCCCACCCAACTCACCGCGAGCAGGGCCCCCGAAGAGATCTCCTCGTGGGGCATGAACCACTCGAAGCCGTCGTGCCAGACCTTGCCGAAGATCGACGGCCCGAGAATCACGCCGGCGGCCAGCTGGCCGATCACCGACGGCAGACCGATCCGCCGCATGATCGTGCCGCAGGCACGAGCCATCACGACCAGTACGAGGAGTTGGGTCCAGAAGACCAGCAGCTGGTGTTCGTCGAGCGGTGTCAGCATCGGTTCAGCAAGTCCTCAGCGGCGAAGTTCCATCAGTACCGGGGCATGGTCGCT
>CAYFLT010000024.1:5571-12898 GCA_964344055.1 uncultured Candidatus Nemicrothrix sp. | reverse complement strand
CGACGATGACGAGGTCGGTGGCGTCGGCAACCGAGCGTGACGTCATGAGCAGATCGATCCGCATGCCCATCTTCTTGTGGAACGCACCGGCTCGGTAGTCCCACCAGGAGTAGAGACCGCCTTCGTCGTGGTGCTCACGGAAGACGTCCACGAGGCCCCACTCCACGAGCGTCGCCAGACGCTCCCGTTCGGCTGCACTCACGTGCGTCTGGCCCTCGTGTTTTTCGGGACTCCACACGTCGCGGTCGTCCGGTGCGATGTTGAAGTCCCCACAGACGACGACGTCGTCGGACGGTGCGCACTGGCCGGCGAGATCTCCGGCGAGGCGATCGAGCCAGCCGAGCTTGTACTGGTAGTGGTCGTCATCGAGTGACCGCCCGTTCGGCACGTAGCAACTGGCGACGCGCACCCCGTCACAGGTCGCCCAGGCGATGCGGGCGTCGACGTCGGGATCCTCGCCGTCTCCGAACCCGCCGACGGGATCGTCGAGACCGACCCGAGAGAGAATCGCCACGCCGTTCCAGCGGCCCTCGCCGTGGTGAAGCGAGTCGTAGCCGAGTGCCTGGAAGGCCATGGCCGGGAACGCGTCATCCGCGAGCTTGGTCTCCTGCAGGCAAAGCACGTCGGGCTCGAACGTCTGCAACCATCGTTCGACGCGGCCGAGACGGGCGTTGAGGGAGTTCACGTTCCAGGTGGCAATCCGCACTCGCGGGACGATACAACGCCGTTGCGTATGCTGTGAGGCGATGACCTCCACAGATCCGGCCGGCGACCTCGGGCCCAATGCCTGGCTGGTCGACGAGATGCGCGAACAGTGGGAGGCAGATCCCACGTCCGTCGACGAGCAATGGCGCGCCCATTTCGACGGCACCGCGCCCGCCACACCCGCCGCGCCCCCGGCACCGACCCCACCGATCGAAGCCGCAGCCACCGAAGTGGTCGCCACCCCGCCACCGGCACCCGCACCGCCTGCGGGAGCGCCCGCCGCACCGGAGCCCACACCCACCCCGCCGGCGGCTGCTGCTCCGGAACCCGCACCCACCCCGCCACCGGCTGCCGCCCCGCCGGTGACGACCACACCCGCGGCAACCGCACCGGCTCCGAGCGCGAGCCAGCCGGCCGGCGCTGCCGAGGACAGTGAGCCCCCGGGGGAGGCGATTCGGGGTGTGGGAGCTCGCATCGTCGCGAACATGGAGGCGAGCCTCGAGGTTCCGACGGCCACCAGCTTCCGCCAGGTTCCGGCGAAGCTGCTCGAGGTCAACCGCAAGGTCATCAACGGGCACCTCGGCCGCAAGCAGACCGGCAAGGTCTCGTTCACCCACATCATCGGCTACGCCGTCGTGCGGGCCATCGCCGATGCCCAGCCGGTGATGAACAACACCTACGTCGCCGACGACGACGGCAAGCCCCGCCTCATCCGCAACGCGCACGTCGGCCTCGGCATCGCCGTCGACCTCCAGAAGCCCGACGGCAGCCGCACCCTGATGGTTCCGTGCATCAAGGAGGCCGACACCCTCGACTTCCGCGAGTTCGTCGACCGCTACGAACTCCTCATCTCCAAGGTCCGCAACAACAACCTCAGCCCCGACGACTTCTCCGGAGTGACGGTCAGCCTCACCAACCCCGGCACGATCGGCACCCTCCAGTCGGTCCCGCGCCTGATGCCGGGCCAAGGCGCCATCATCGGCGTCGGCTCGATCGCCTTTCCCACCGAGTTCCAGGCCGCCGACCCGGCCAAGCTGGCCGAGCTGGGCGTCTCCAAGGTCATCACCATCACCTCGACCTACGACCACCGCATCATCCAGGGCGCCGAGTCGGGCATGTTCCTCCAGAAGATCCACGAGCTGCTGCTCGGCGAGGACGATTTCTACGTCGACGTCTTCCGCGCCCTCGACGTGCCGTACGAGGCGGTGAAGTGGCGGCGAGACGTCAACCCGCTCGACCGCGAGGGTGGACTGCTCGAGAAGCAGGCGAAGGTCAACCAGCTCATCAACATGCATCGGGTGCGCGGCCACCTCATCGCCGACCTCGACCCCCTCCAGGTCAAGGAACCGAAGATGCACGCCGAGCTCGACCCGGCCACCTACGGCCTCACCATCTGGGACCTCGACCGCGAGTTCCTGACCGGCAGCGAGACGGGCATCTACGCCCGGGTCGGCGGGAAGTCCCGGATGGCACTCGGCGATCTGCTCGGCGTGCTCCGCGACGCCTACTGCCGCACGGTGGGCGTCGAGTACATGCACATCCAGGATCCGGCCGAGAAGCGCTGGATGCAGGAACAGTTGGAGGGCGCAGACCGCACGATCTCCAAGGACGAGCAACGCCACATCCTCGGGCGACTGAATGCGGCCGAGGCGCTGGAGCAGTTCCTCGGCACCAAGTACGTGGGTCAGAAGCGTTTCGGCATCGAGGGCGCCGAATCCACCATCCCCTTGCTCGATGCCCTCCTCGGCGCGGCCGCCGACGCGGGCATGGCGGAGGCGGTCATGGGCATGGCACACCGGGGCCGGCTCAACGTCCTCGTCAACATCGTGGGCAAGCGCTACAGCCAGCTCTTCACCGAGTTCGAGGGCGCCGGCATCGAAGAGATGACGATGGGCTCGGGCGACGTCAAGTACCACCTCGGCCAGAAGGGCATGTTCGTCAGCCGGAACGGCAACGAACTCCCCGTAGAGCTCGCGGCCAACCCGTCGCACCTCGAGGCGGTGAACCCGGTGGTGCTCGGAATGACCCGCGCTCGGATGGACGCGATCGAACACGACGACGACTCCGATCCGTACCCGGTGTTCCCTCTGCTCATCCACGGCGACGCGGCATTCGCGGGACAGGGCGTGGTGGCGGAGACCCTGAACCTGTCACAGATCCGCGGCTACCGGGTCGGTGGCACCGTTCACGTGATCATCAACAACCAGGTCGGATTCACGAGCACGCCCGACGTCGCCCGTTCATCGGAGTACTCCACCGACGTGGCCAAGATGATCCAGGCACCGATCTTCCACGTGAACGGCGACGATCCCGAGGCGTGTGTGCGCGTCGCGCGGGTGGCGTTCGAGTATCGCCAGCGCTTCAACAAGGACGTCGTGATCGACATGATCTGCTACCGGCGTCACGGCCACAACGAGGGTGACGACCCGAGCTACACACTGCCGGAGATGTATCGGCGCATCGACGCGCGACCCTCGGTCCGGGCGCTGTACACCACATCGCTGGTGAAGCGCGGCGACATCACTCCTGAAGAGGAGGAAGACGCGCTGGCCGACTTCCGCTCACGGCTGCAGGACGCGCTCGACCAGACCCGCGGCCTCGAAACCGACCCGGAAGCCCGGGCCAAGTTGCCGACTCCGGCGCTGGGTGTGCGCCCCCACATGCGTACAGCCATCGACCAGGTGACGGTGCGCCGGATCTACGAGGCACTCTCATCCACTCCGGAGGACTTCACGCTCCATCCGAAGCTCGCTCAGCAGTTCGCGGCCCGCGACAAGCTGTTCGGTGGCGGTGAGATCGACTGGGCCCTCGGCGAGGCCATGGCGTACGGCTCGCTCCTGCTCGAAGGCACGTCGATCCGGCTCGCCGGCCAGGACTCCGCGGCACGTTCAGCCACCGCCACTCCACCGTCGTCGACTACGAGACCGGTGAGGAGCACGTACCGCTCACCACCCTCGCCGAGGAAGGCACCAACTTCTGGGTCTACGACTCGCTGCTCTCGGAGTACGCCGCGCTCGGGTTCGAGTACGGCTATTCGGTGGTCAACCCCGAAGCCTTGGTGATCTGGGAGGCCCAATTCGGCGACTTCGCCAACGGTGCCCAGATCATCATCGACCAGTTCATCGTGGCCGCGAAGGACAAGTGGAAGCAGGACTGCGGTCTGGTGATGCTGTTGCCTCACGGCTATGAGGGTCAGGGACCCGAGCACTCGTCCGCGCGCATCGAGCGCTACCTCGTGCTGGCAGCCGAGGACAACATCCAGGTCTGCAACGCCACGACCGCCGGCCAGTTCTTCCACCTGTTGCGCCGACAGACGTTCATCACGCCACCGACCCCGCTGATCGTCTTCACGCCCAAGTCGGGGTTGCGTTCGAAGTGGTCACGGTCGCCGGTGTCGGATCTCCTCTCAGGCACCTTCGAGGAGCTCCTCCCGGATCCGACCGAGCCGGATCCGAGTCAGGTCCAGCGGGTGATCTTCTGCAGCGGCAAGGTCTCCTACGACCTGATGGCCGAGCGAGACGCCCGAGGGGTGCCGATCCCCATCGTGCGAATCGAGCAGCTCTACCCGTGGCCGTTCGCGGCGGTCGAAGCCGAACTGGCGAAGTACCCGAACGCGCAGGAGATCTTCTGGGTGCAGGAGGAGCCGGAGAACATGGGACCCTGGAACTCCATCAAGGGGCGCCTCTACGAGGCGCATGGCGACACCCACCGGATTCGCCGGGTCAGCCGCCACGAATCGGGCTCGCCCGCGTGCGGAAGCGCCGGGGTGCATGCACAGGAAGTCGCACAGCTGCTCGATCGAGCCCTCGGTACCGGCGCCTGACGCCACGCCGCGGGCGGGTGAGTCAGATCACCATCAGGGCCCCGCCGAGAGCCAGCCCCCAACTGACCAGCGACCCGATCAGGACGTATTCGGTGACGGCATGGACGTCGACGGCGTCGTCGGCGCGGAGTTCGGGATAGCGCAGCAGCGACTTGGCAGTGACCACCAGGGCCGCGGTGGTGGCTTCGCCGGCGGCGACGAGACCGAGGACGAGTACCCGCTCGAGGGGCCCGATGATGCGACCTCCCCGGATGCGAGTGGTCGGCGGATCGCCGTCGATGACCACTCCGAGTACGAGCCGCACGATCGAGTTGGCGGTGGCCGTGAGCGAGACCCCGACGCCGATCAGGAGCGCGGTGGTGGCCGGATCGAAGTGGCGCGCCACCTCGAGTGGGCTCTCGCGAACGAACTCGTGCCAGATCCCGTCACCCTGACTCTCCCATGTGGAGGCGATGGCGACGGCCGCCGCCCACCCGAGGCCGAGTACTGCGAGGGGCATGCGGGGGTCCTGGGTGATGACCCTCGTGATCTGCCAAGCTCCACCGATCACCGCCGTCACGACGATGATCACCACCGTGTCGGACCCATCATGGTCAGTTGCGAGCGCGCCGAGGAGGGCGACAAAGGCCGTGACGAGGGACGCCGCCGCGGCCCGCGACCGGCCCGCGGGCAGGCCGGCGAGACCGTGGCTCAGATCGCCACACCCGATCGCCACCAGGACCACGGCCAGACCGGTCATCGAACATCTCCTCTGAGGTAGGACAGTGCCACCACGACTTCCCGCAGATGGTTTCTACTCCGGCGCTGTGACACTGCGCTCGGCGTGAGTCCCAACCGATCCGCGATCCGCGCGGTGTCATCGCCCTGGAGGTCGCCGAGCACGATCGCCGCCTCCACGCCATCGATGCCCGCAAGCGCCCGGTCGAACATCACGAGCAGAGCGCGGAAAGCGGCCACGGCGTCGATCACCAGGGGCTTCGGCGCCGGCAGACCACACCCGGACTCGACCGGCTGGTCGATCGGATCGGGAGCGACGGACGGTTCCGAATCGATCCGCACCATCATCCGGGCTCGATAATGACTCCGCGCCGTGGCTCGGCCCACTGCGTCCAACGCCTCACGAGCTGCCCACCACGCCGGACCATCCTGGCCGAACGGACTGCGATCGGGATCGTGGAGCGCGATGTCGCCCCAACCGATACCCGCCCTCACCTCGGCGTGAGCGAGGAGGCCGAGCCGGAACCGGACGGTGGCGTCGAGCGCGCCGAACAGGTCCGGGTACGTGCCCTGCAGCTCATCTCCAACCGTCGCCGTGAGGGGGTCGAGCGCGGTGACCTCGCGGTTGACGGCATCGGTGGTGTGATCGATCACACGCTGCAGCTCCCTCCGATCGTCATGGGTTCGGGAGCCCACGACGTCGAGCACTACCGCGGCATAGCCGAGCACGTCCATGTCCGTAGATTACTGACGATTTCCGTCAATGGCAATATTGCTGACGTTTATCGTCAACAAGTGAGGTAATGACGTCAACAGTCATCAGAGTCCGGAGTAGATTCCTCCGGCGAAGATCACGAGGCCAGGAACGCTCAGGAAGGTGCTGATCGTGTTCGCATAGAACCCGATCGAGCGGGTGGCGAATTGATCATCGACGTTCTGGATCCAGTTGAGCGTCACTCCGAACGCCTGCAAGGCACTTCCCACCACGAGCAGCCACGCGCCGAGCGTGGCGGTACCGGACTCGAACCCGGTCATCCCGATCGCCACCGCCAACCCGAGCAACACGGCCCCCTGCAGAAGGGTCTCGACGTGGGCGGTCGCAAGGCCCCTGGCCGATGAAGCGTTCATCCGCACCCCACCGAGAAGAGCACCGAGCCCGAACCCGAGCAGCAGCACTGCAGTTGCGTAGGCGAGCAGGACCTGTTGGGCGTCACTCATGGCTCGAGACCCTATTCGAAACGGCCGATCCCGACCTCGGGAGTGCCCGCCGCGGCGTACGGCCGCTCCTCGGCCGCCGATGGGCTAACGCAGCGCCACCCCGAGCACCGCTTCGAGGTCTGTGAGTGCCTGATCGGCGCTCAGGACCTTGATCGTGGTCATGCCCATGGCGCGGGCGGGCTTCAGGTTCACACCGAGGTCATCGAGGAACACACACTCCTCCGGCAGGACCGAGAGTCGGGCACAGGCGATCTCGTAGAACTCGCGCTCCGGCTTGCGCACTCCGACCACGCTGGATTCGATGATCTCGTCGAACATCGCGTGGATCTCGGCGAGCTGTTCGGCTCGGGCGTCGGTCATCGCCTCCACGCCGGAGTCACCCTCGACCGACCGGAAGTTGTTGGTGAGCATCGCCGTCTTGAAATCGGCCGTGATCCGTCGCAGTGCCTCGACCATCTCCGGACGGATCTCCCCCTTGAGTCCGTCGAGCACCCGGGTGGCATCGACATCGAATCCGAGGGCCCGTGCCTCGTCCTCGAAGACCGGCACGAACTCCGACGGCGTCAACTCGCTACGTTCGAATCGTGCCCATGCGTTGGAATCGGGGTCGGTGGCATTGATCCGCCGAATGGTGTCGAGGGGAAGTCCCACCTCGGCCTCGTATCGGTTGAAGGCCTCGAACGGGCTGGTGAGAATCACCCCGCCGAAGTCGAAGAGGACGGCTCGAATCACCGGGGCAGCGTAGTCAACATGGTTGACTGGCCCCTATGTCGTCAGGTCATGCCGTCGTCGATGGATCCAACATCGCCACCGAGGGTCGAAGCGAGCCGAGCTTCGCCCAGCTCCAGGAGGCGGTGGCCAAGA
>CAYFLT010000024.1:0-5561 GCA_964344055.1 uncultured Candidatus Nemicrothrix sp. | reverse complement strand
GGGGATCGATGACGAGTTCGCGGTGGCCGCGTTCGAAGAGGAGCACGAGTTCGCTCACGTGACCGTGATCGTCGACGCGAGCTTCGAACACCGGGTCAGTCGCCGCGAACGGCGCAGCGTCCGAGAAGCGATCGACGCGGGGGAGATCATCACTCCTCCGGCTGGCGTGGTCGGGCGGGGCGACACCTTCATCCTGCAGGTGGCCCAACGTGCCCACGCCGTGGTGCTGTCCAACGACTCGTTCCAGGAGTTCCACGGCACCTACCCGTGGCTCTTCGACGAAGGGCGCCTGATCGGCGGCAAGCCCGTGCCCGGGGTCGGATGGATCTACGTGCCGCGGGTGCCGGTCCGGGGACCGGTCAGTCGGCGAGCCACGAAGGCGGCGTCGCCGGAGAAGCCGGCCGCGGCGGCCAAGAAGGCGGCCGCGAAGAAGACCCCCGCCAAGAAGGCGACCGCCAAACGCCGACGAGGCCCGAAGTCCGACGCGGTCGAGGTCGCCGAGCGCACGCCCGAGCCAGAACCACGCAAGAGGTCATCGAAGACGAACGGCGAGACCCCCGGGTCCAACGCGGCCCGATCGTGGCGCGGCTATCGCGGACGACACCCCGTCGGTAGCCGCATCACGGCCACGATCGACCGATTCTCGTCACACGGCGCCTATGCACACGACGGCGAGATCGAGATCTACCTCCCGCTCCGCCTGCTCGGCCAGCCGGCGCCGAGACGAGCTCGCGACGCGGTGACGATCGGCGACACGAGTGAGTTCGTGATCCATCGCTACGACGAGGAACGACGAGGAATCGACGCGGGCATCATTCCCTTCGTCGGTGGGACCGGTAACACTGGCGCCTCTACCGAGCGGACGAAGGGACGCACAGTGGCAGCAAAGAAGGCGGCGAAGAAGGCCGCCAAGAAGAAAGCACCAGCCCGGAAGGCCGCCAAGAAGGCACCAGCCAAGAAGAAGGCACCGGCCAAGAAGGCACCAGCAAAGAAGGCGCCGGCCAAGAAGGCACCGGCCAAAAAGGCCGCCAAGAAGGCGGTGAAGAAGGCACCAGCAAAGAAGGCCGCCAAGAAGGCACCGGCCAAGAAGGCACCAGCGAAGAAAGCCGGAAAGAAGGCGGTGAAGAAGGCGCCAGCCAAGAAAGCCGGAAAGAAGGCCGCGAAGAAGGCACCGGCCAAGAAGGCCGGAAAGAAGGCCGCCAAGCGGCGGCGCTGATCCGACCCGGAGATCTCTGAACCGAAGGCCCCGGCCTCTGGCCGGGGCCTTCGCCGTTCGCCGATACATTGCAGCGCCATGGCAGCCCAGTTCATCTTCACCATGCGCAAGGTCGGCCGGTTCATCCCACCGGACCGCGATGTCCTGAAAGACATCACCCTCGCATTCTTCCCGGGTGCCAAGATCGGCGTGCTCGGACCCAACGGCGCCGGCAAGTCGACCCTGTTGAAGATCATGGCCGGCGTGGACGACGGGTTCTCCGGGGAGGCGAAGCTCACCGAGGGCTTCACCGTCGGCATGCTCGAACAGGAGCCCGAGCTCGATCCATCGAAAGACGTCCTCGGCAACGTGATGGACGGTGCGGGCGAAGCGGCAGCCCTACTCGCCGAATACGACCAGGTGATGGCGGGTTGGTCCGACCCGGATGCGGACTACGAGAAGCTCGGCGCGAAGCAGGCCGACATCGAGTCGAAGATCGAAGCACTCGGCGCGTGGGACCTCCAGCGCAACGTCGAGATCGCGATGGACGCGCTGCGCACCCCGGCGGGCGACACGCCCGTCGAGAACCTGTCCGGGGGTGAGCGGCGCCGTGTGGCTCTGGCGAGACTCCTCCTTTCCAAGCCGGACCTGCTGTTGCTCGACGAGCCGACCAACCATCTCGATGCGGAGTCGGTCGCCTGGCTGGAGCGAGCCCTGCAGGACTATGCGGGCACCGTCGTCGCGATCACCCACGATCGCTACTTCCTGGACAACGTGGCGGGCTGGATCCTCGAGCTCGACCGCGGCAAAGGCATCCCGTTCGAAGGCAACTACTCGGGCTTCCTCGAGCAGAAGGAATCCCGCTACGAACAAGAAGCCAGAGACGACGACAAGCGCACCCGCACCCTCAAGCGCGAGCTCGAGTGGGTGAGGATGGCACCGAAGGCCCGCCAGGCGAAGGGCAAGGCCCGCCTCGCCCAGTACGAGAAGCTGCTCGAGGAGCAGAAGGCTGCGGAGGGGAGATCCAAGGACCTGGAGATCGCCATCCCCGTCGACTCGCGACTCGGCGACGTCGTCATCGAAGCCGACCACCTCTCCAAGGGGTTCGGCGACAAGCTCCTCATCGACGATCTCTCGTTCTCGCTGCCACCGGCCGGCATCGTCGGCGTGATCGGCGCGAACGGCGCCGGCAAGTCGACCCTCTTCAAGATGATCATCGCCGCGGCGGAAGGTCGCACCGACGGAGACGACGTCGCCGACGAGGGCACCCTCCGCATCGGACCCACCGTGCAGCTGGGCTACGTCGACCAGAACCGCACCCTCGACCCGGACAAGACCGTCTACCAGGAGATCACCGGAGGCGCCGACACCATCGAGGTCGGTGGCCGCGAGATGAACGGCCGGGCCTATGTGGCGTCCTTCAACTTCCGCGGCTCGGACCAACAGAAGCTCGTCGGCAACCTCTCCGGCGGGGAGCGGAACCGCGTCCACCTCGCCAAGGTCCTCAAGGAGGGCGCCAACGTCCTCCTGCTCGACGAGCCCACCAACGACCTCGACGTCGACACCCTGCGGGCCCTCGAGGACGCGTTGGAGGCGTACGCCGGCTGCGCCGTGATCGTCTCACACGACCGCTGGTTCCTCGACCGGGTGGCCACCCACATGCTCGCGTTCGAAGGTGACTCCCAGGTCCGCTGGTTCGAGGGCAACTTCAGCGAGTACGCGGACTACCGCAAGCGGGAGCACGGCGTCGACGCGATGCGCCCCCACCGCATCAAGTACAAGCCGGTCACCAGGAGCTGATCGTCCGGCCCGCCATCACGCCGGCCCATGCATCGATTCCTCACGACGCCGATCGCTGCGCCGATGGAGGTGCATGGCGAAGGCAGCAACCAAGACTGAGTGGAAGAGCCGAGCGGTCACTCGTCTTATCGAGGCGGGCTCGATGACCGACTGCATGCACTGTGGTGACCGGGTCAAGTTCAAGGCCCGTGAACGACACATGCAGGTCATCTGCAACGTGTACATCGATGGACGGTGGGACCGAGTCGAGCACTATCACGCCCCCTGCTACGACGAGGCCGGACAGCCCTTCGGCGAGCCTCAGGAGTAGCACTCCCCACCTGCGACCCGCCCGTGCCACCCCAGCGGCAAGCGCTGCATCCGGGGTCTGACCCCTGTTGCATCTGGGTGCGGCTACGGTGCCGCGATGTCTTCTGACGATCATCAGCTCGCGGCCACGCTCGCCACCGAAGCGGGCGACCTCCTCGTCGAGTTGCGGGCTCGCCTCGCGACCGAGAACGCGCCCCCGGCAGTCCTCAAGGCGGAAGGCGACCGGCAGGCCCACGAACTGCTGATGCGCCGCCTCGCCGAGGCCCGGAGCGACGACGCCATCCTGAGCGAGGAGGGCAAGGACGACTTCGCCCGTCTGTCGGCGACTCGCACCTGGATCGTCGACCCCCTCGACGGCACCCGCGAGTACTCCGAAGTGCCCCGTACCGACTGGGCCGTTCACGTCGCCCTCGTGATCGACGAACAGCCCGTGGCCGGCGCAGTCGCGCTGCCCGGCCTCGGCGTGACCTTGAGCACCTCAGCACCTCCGGAGCTGGCGTCGCGGGGAGCGACGCCACCGCGCATGATCGTCTCACGGAGCCGTCCTCCCGCCGCGGCCACTCACGTGGCCGACACGCTCGGTGCCGACCTCGTCGAGATGGGATCCGCGGGTGCAAAGACGATGGCGGTCGTGCGAGGCGAGTGCGAGATCTACGTCCACTCCGGCGGCCAGTACGAGTGGGACTCGTGTGCGCCGGTGGCCGTCGCCGCGGCTGCCGGTTGTCATGTCAGCCGGATCGATGGCTCCCGGCTCCGCTACAACCAGGAAGACGTCTATCTCCCCGACCTGGTGGTCTGTCGGCCCGAACTGGCCGACTCGGTGCTCGACGCGTTGGCGTCCTTCACCTCCTGAGCGAGACTCGGGGGGTGCCGACCCCTCCCTCCGACCTCCGACTCGGTGCATTCAGCGACACCCCGCCATGGCTGCTCGATGAGAGCCGATTGTCCTGGCTCGAGGACGTCGACATCCTGCGAGCCGCCACGCACCGCCGGCTCCCGGCTCTCATCACTCCGTCCCGCCGCATTCCGGGCCGCCGGACGGGCACGGTCCTGCGCCATCTCGGCAGTGGCGTCGTCCGCTGGGCGCTGACCGGTCGCCGGAGGGGCGGATCGGAGTCCGTGGCCGACCTGTCACGACGAATGCGGCTCGCCGCGGAGACTCTCGGGCCGACGTACATCAAGCTCGGGCAGATCATCTCGAGTGGTGAGGGCATCTTCCCGCCCGAATTGGTGGCCGAGTTCGTGAAGTGCCGTGATCAGGTGCCGCCAGAGGACTTCGACGCCGTCCGGCGCGTTGTCGAATGGGACCTCGGAGCACCACTCGAGCACATCTTCTCCTCTTTCGAGCGGGACCCGATCGCCGCCGCCTCGATTGCCCAAGTCCACGCCGCCACCCTCGCCGACGGCACCGACGTGGTCGTGAAGGTCCAGCGGCCGACCGTCGACGAACTGGTCCACGCCGACCTCGAGGTCATGGCCTGGCTGGCGCCGATGCTGGTCGGCCGCATTCCGATCGCCTCCCTCGCCAATCCCCCGGCGCTCGTGGAGGTGTTCGCCCACACGATCTCCGAAGAACTCGACTTTCGGGTGGAGGCGGCCAACATGCTCGACGTGGCCCGGGTCTTCGCCGAACTCGAGCAACGTCAGTTCGTCGTGCCCCGGCCGCACCCCACCCTCGTCACCCGTCGGGTCCTCGTCATGGAGCGACTCGACGGGTTCCGCTTCGACGATGTGGACGGCTACGACGACCACGGGGTCGACACGCACGCGATCGTCCGGGCCGGGATGATCGGCTTCATGGAAGGTGCCCTCATCCACGGGGTCTTCCACGGCGATCTCCACGGCGGCAACCTGGCCGTACTCCCGGACGGACGAACCGCCCTTTTTGATTTCGGCATCACCGGCCGCATGAGCGAGAAGCGACGCCTGGCGTTCGTCCGGCTGATGATCTCGGGCACCATGAACGACCCGATGGGACAGCTCGCCGCCCTGCGCGACCTCGGCGCGCTTCCCGACGACACCGATCTCGACGCCGTCGCCCACGACCTCGGCCTGCTCGAGGAGGTCGTCGATCCGACCACGATGGACGCGGATCAGTTGGTGGCCGAGCTGCAACGGGTCGTCAAGGCGCTCCTCGCCTACGGCGCGCGCATGCCGAAGGAGCTGATGCTGTTCGTGAAGAACATGGTGTTCCTCGATGGTGCGATCGCCCGACTCGCCCCGGACCTTGACTTGCTCGGCGAGATCGCCCACGTGG
>CAYFLT010000023.1:47905-53381 GCA_964344055.1 uncultured Candidatus Nemicrothrix sp. | reverse complement strand
ACCGTTCACCGTGGGGACCCTGATCGCCGACGCCTTGGCCGGTACCGAGACGAGGTTCTCCGACGTCGTGTCCGCGGGCGCGTGGATCTGGTGGTTCCTCGTCCTGGTGGCCCTCACGGTCACGCGCCCGATCACCCTCACCATCTCTCGAGTCGGCGCGCCAGCCGCGTTTCTGGGCGCCGCGTGGGCGGCGGTGGAGGTCGAAGACAGCACGACGATCGTCATCGGCCTGATCGCCGGGGCCGTTGCAGTGGATGGGATGAGTTACGGCGACGAGCGGCGTTTCACGCTGCGACCGCCCGGGCCGATCGTGGTGGCTGCGCTCGTTCCCACCTGGGTGATCACGGTTGCCGGTCTGGCGGCAGGCCCTTTGCTGTTGGCAGATGGGAAGTGGGTCGCCGGAGCGATCGTCTTGGCGTTCGGTTGGTTCGTGGCGATCCTCGGATTCCGGGCGATGCACCGACTCGCGGCCCGCTTTGTGGTGTTCGTTCCGAATGGTTTCGTCGTGCACGACTCCAGCGCGCTTCGCGAACCCGTGCTGTTCACCAGCCGAGAGATCGTCGGCTTCGCTCCCGCCCGGACGGGCACCAACGCGAAGGACTTCACGGTTCAGGCCCTGGGGCTCGCGCTCGAGCTCCGTTTGCGTGAGCCGGTGAAGCTCCCGGTCGTGGTGGATCGGACGACCACCGCCGAGGAGCTGGTCGAGGCGTTCCTGATCTCTCCCAGCCGCCCGGCCGAGGTGATGACCGTGGCCAAGGAGCGGGGCCTGCAGATCGTCTGAGACCCTCAGCGGCCGGCGATGCCTCCACCGACCACCACGTCGTCGACATAGGCCACGACGCTCTGGCCGGGAGCAATGCGGCGATGCGGTTCGTTCCACGCCACGCCGTCAGGGGTGACCCGTCCTGCTTCGGGGCGTCCGTGTGCTGAGCACTGGAGCAGGACGGAGCCGGCAACGGGATCATCGATCCACGCCCACGACTCGAGCGGCGTGGTGAGCACCGACAGGTCCGCCTTCTCACCGATGGTGACCACTGCCTCGGCCGGATCGATGTCGATCGCATAGCGGGGCTCGGTGCCGCCTGGCAGGCCCAGCCCCTTCCGCTGGCCGATGGTCACCAGCTCGATCGCTTCCACCGCCCCGACGTCGGCGCCGGCCTGGTCCACGACGCGACCGGGCCGAAGCGGGATTCGGTCGCCGAGAAAGGCGCGGCGTCCGTGCTCGTTGGTGATGAAGCAGACGTCCTGGCTTTCGGGTTTGGTGGCGGTCCGCAGGTCGAGGTCGGCCGCGATGCGGCGAACGTCGTCCTTCGTCATCGCTCCGACCGGAAGCAGGAGCCGGTCGAGCACCTCGACGGTGGCGACGTGCAGGACATAGGACTGGTCCTTCGCCGGATCCGCGCCGCGAGCGAGTCGCGGCCCGGCGGCGGTCGTCATGATCTGAGCGTGGTGGCCCGTCGCGAGCGTGGTGAAACCGAGTGCGTCAGCGCGCCGCAGCAGGCGATCGAACTTGAGGTGGCGGTTGCACTCGATACAGGGGTTCGGAGTCCGACCGGCCGCGTGATCGTCCACATAGGGGGCGACCACGTCGCGTTCGAAGTCCTCACCGAAGTTGAAGGTGTGGTGTTCGATACCGAGCCGATCAGCGACCCGCCTCGCGTCGTCGACGTCGCTGACTGCACAGCAGCCGGTGTCACTGGGACCACCCCACAGCTTCATGGTCACGCCGACCACTTCGTGACCAGCATCGAGCAGGAGTGCGGCCGCAACCGAGGAATCAACGCCTCCGGACATGGCGACCATGACGGGACCACAGTCCACGATCAGCCGCCTCCATGCGCAGCGAGTCGTGCGACGGCAGCCGGGATGATGTCCAGGGCGGCCTCGATGTCGGCGTCGGTGGTGGTGTGGCCGAGCGACAGACGAAGAGACCCCTGCGCGACTTCACGGGGGATTCCCATCGCGGCGAGGACGTGCGACGGGTCCTGGGCACCACTCGAACATGAGGACGCCGCGCTCGCTCGGAGTCCGTCGGCATCGAGGAGGAACAGCAGCGCCTCGGCCTCGATTCCTTCGAAACAGACGTGGGCGAGGCCGGCCACGACCCGCTCCTCGCGCTCGGTGTCGCTTCCGGCCTGGTCGAGAACGGTGGCGCTCATCGGGTGTGCCACGGCCTCGCGGAGCCCCTCGACGAGCTGGTCGCGGAGGGCTCGGAGTCGAGCGACCTCGGTCTCGCGTCCGGCCGACACCGCGCCGAGCGCCGCGGCGAACGCCACCGCGCCCGCGACATCGGGCGTTCCGGCCCTCCGGCCTCGCTCCTGGCCGCCTCCGACGATGAGCGGATCGAGGTCGATCCCTTCTCGTACGAACAGGGCGCCGGTACCGACTGGCCCGCCGAGCTTGTGCCCGGTGATCGAGATCATGTCGAAGTCCGCCGCCAGCGCTCCGACATCGATCCAGTGCGGAGACTGGACTGCGTCGGTGTGGAGCACCGCGCCGGGTGCGTGCTCGCGTACGACGCCCGCGAGAGCGGGGAGATCGTTCACCGCACCTGTCTCGTTGTTGACCGCGATGAGCGACACGATCGACACGTCCGGCGCGGCGTCGAGCAGGTCAGCGAGCTCCTCCGGTCGCACCCGACCGTCGGGAGCAAGCCCCACCGTCACACCGCCTGCGTGCTCGACCGGCTCCAGTACGGCGTGGTGCTCACCGGCCGAACAGGCCGCAACTCCACCGCGGGCCGCGAGCACGCCTCTCACCGCGAGATTGTCCGCTTCACTTCCTCCGCTGGTGAAGACGAGTTCGGCAGGCGGACGGTGGAGCGCGGCCGCGACCTCGTCTCGGGCATCGTCGAGCGCTCGCCTCGCGTCCCGCGCCGCTCGATGGGCGCCGGTCGGATTGGCGTGAAACCGGGCAGCCGCGCCGATCCATGCCTCGGTTGCCTCGGGACGCATCGGTGTACTCGCTGCATGATCGAGGTAGATCTCGGCGCGATTCATCCCGCCAGCCTATGAGCGCGGTCAGGCGCTCGCCCCGGACGGCACAGGGGGTCCAGTGGGTGGCGCGAGGGTCGACCCCGATCGGCGCTGCACGGACGCGGCCACACAGGCGAGCCAGGTCTCCGGGTGGACTCCTTCGGGTACCGCGCTGCCGATCTCTACCGCGACCTTCTCGGCCAGCTGCACGGCGATGGCTGCCCGCGCGGTGGGATCCAGGTCGGTGGATCGGACGAGGAAGGATCGGATCAGAGCGGTTTGGGCGGGTCGCAGCGGCGTCGGATCCAGCGTGGGCACGATGTGTTCGTATCGGGTCGGAACCCGGATCCTGATCTCGCGCTCGTCGATCTCGCCGCGGGTCCGGCGCTCCCTCACCACGTAGGTGCCGGCTGCCATGTCGCCGAGGCGTTGACCTTCGTTGCTGGAGAGTGCGGTGATGATCGCGCCGCCGCCGAGCGTGGCGACGATGTCGACGAGCTGGAGCATCGATCGGACTGCGGCGTGCCGGAAGCGGATCGAGGCTCCTTCGCTGGTGACGACCCGGAGCCCGAGCGCGGCCTTGCCGACGGTGCGGCCGCGCCAGAAGGTCTCCAGCACGACCGGGTATACGAAGATCAGGGCGAAGAAGGTGATCAGGATCCCGATCACCGCAGCCGACTCCGAGAAGGTCGCAGCGATGGCGACGAGCACATTGCCCACGCTGCTGAACAACATCACGAGCGCGGCGAGGTCGACGACGCGTGCGATGGCTCGGGAGGCGACTCCGGCGCGCTCGAAGTCGAGGATCACTCCTTCCGGCGTCACGATCCCCTGGTCCCGCCAGAGCCTCGCCCCCTGATCCGCCCCTCGGTCCTCTGGTCGAGCCACGGGCCTAACCTAGGCCCGCTGTGGACATCGATCGTTTCATCCGGATCAACGAGCCTTCGTGGACGGAACTCGAGCGGCTCACGGCCCGGATCCGCACCCGGAGTGGGCCCCGCCTGCGGGGCGAGGACGTCGAGCGGGTCATCGAGCTGTACCAGCAGGCATCGACCCATCTGTCGTTCGCCCGGTCGTCGTTCGGCGATGGGCCCGTCACGACCCGGTTGACGATGATCGTCGGTGAGGCCAGAGCCGCCGTGTACGGCACCGGCGATCGCTCCCGCAACGTCATCGGCCGCTTCTTCACCGTCGATTTCCCGAAGGCGGTGTGGGAGGGGCGCTGGTTCATCGCGATCGCAGTGGCGCTCCTGATGGTGCCGGCGATCTACATGGGCCTGTGGTTGACCTACTCGGATGCCGCCCTCGAGGCATCCGCTCCAGATGCGGTCCGAGCCGCCTACGTCGAGGAGGATTTCGAGGCGTATTACTCGTCGGCGCCCGCCGCGGAGTTCTCGACCCAGGTTCTCGTCAACAACATCCAGGTGTCGTTCTTCGCATATGCCTTGGGTGTGTTTGCGACGGTTGGGACTGCGTTCGTTCTGGTCCTCAACGGAATCTTCGTCGGCGAGGCAGGCGGCCTGTTCCATGCGGCCGGGGAGCCGGGGCGGTTCTGGGGGCTGATTCTCCCTCATGGGCTGCTGGAGCTCACCGCGGTGTGCGTGGCCGGCGGTGCCGGTCTCCAGTTGGGCTGGTCGATGATCCGCCCCGGCGACCGGAGCCGAGCTCTCGCGCTGGCGGAGGAAGGCCGCAAGTCAGTGCCTGTGCTCATCGGGCTCGTTCTGGTGTTCATCGTCGCCGGCCTCATCGAGGGTTTCGTCACCCCTTCGACCTTGCCGACCGGCACACGGGTCGGGATTGGGGTTCTCGCCCAGGCGGTCTTCGTCGCCTACATCGCCGCGTACGGGTTCAGAGCCGGCCGGACGACTTGATCCGCAGATAGGTGTCGGCGAGTCGGGCGGCCACCCGACCGGCTGGTTCATCCACGACTTCTGCCCCGGCCGCCACGAGGTGAGCGGCGACTGAATCGCGGTCGCGCAGCGCGCCGATCGCCGCGGCTCGTCGGCGGGCTTGATCGCCATCACCGACCGGCGCCGTCGACCACTCGACCAGCTGCGGATCCCGTACTGCGCACACGATCACGACGTGGTGGCGCACGATGAGAGGAAGCGCCGGGAGGAGTGTGTCGCTCACCACCGAGGGGTTGAGCTCGGTGTGGATGACGAGCAGGGTTCGCCGTCGGAACCGGGCGAGAGCGGCGGCGAACGCTCCGAGGTAGTCGGATTCCACCAGTGCGGGCTCGACGGCATACATCGCTTCGGTGAGGCGGCTGACCTGGTTCGGGCCGCCGGCGGCGCCGACCACGGTGTGGACGTCCCGGTCGAAGATCGCGAGGCCACACCGATCGCCGAGTCCGCTGGCGACCGCTGAGAGGGTCATGACCGCATCCATGGCATGTTCGAGCCGGGGGACCTCCGCGACCCGGCCGGCCATCACGCGGCCGGAGTCGAGGAGGTGCAACACGGTCTGGTTCCGTTCCGGTCGGAAGGTCTTCACGATGG
>CAYFLT010000023.1:27929-47895 GCA_964344055.1 uncultured Candidatus Nemicrothrix sp. | reverse complement strand
ATGGGCCGGCCGCTTCGAGCCGTTGCGGCCCAGTCGATCCGGCGGGTTTCGTCGTCGACGGTGTAGTCCCGGAGGTGGTCGAAGTCGGTCCCGGCGCCTCGGACGCGGATGGAACGGGTGCCGCTGTGAAGGAGACGGGCCTGGTTGATCCGGATCTCGGCTTCCTTCCAGGAGAGGAATCTGGGATGGACGTGGACGACGCCCGGCACGCGCCTCGATGTCTGCCGAGCCGCCAGTCGCAGTGGACCTTCGGTACGCACCACCACCTCGGCTGGCGAGTAGCGGCCTCGCCGGGAGGGCTGGAACCCGACCGGGATCGCTGCCCGGCCGTGGGCCGGAAGGGTGAGCCGCGTTCGACGTAGTCGGGGACGGAGCGACGGGGCGAGCTCGTCTGCCACCGAGACGGTCACCGGCCGATCGTGGGGATTCGCCAGCCGCCACACCGCCTCTGCTCGCTCCTCGAGCCGGACCACCGGCGGGAGATCCCGTTCGAAGCCGATGGAGTTCGGTGAGGGCGTGGAACTCCAGTCCACGAGCGCGAGTCCGAGCCCCACGATCACCCACGCTCCGAGCGCCGCGGGTGCAAGATCGGGCGCGCCGACTGCCAGGAGAACCTGGAGGCCGGTTCCGGCGGCCAGCAGGGTGGCGAGACGTGGGGTCGGGATCACGGCGGGCGGCCGATCAGCGCGGTACCGGGGTGGCGTCGAGCACGCTGCCGAGCACCGTCTCGGCGGTGATGCCTTCGAGCTCGAGCTCGGGTCGGATCTGCAGGCGATGCCGGAGGGCCGGGGAAGCTATCGCCTTCACCTCGTCCGGGGTGACGAAGTCACGCCCCGACAGCCAGGCCCAGGCCTTCGCGGCGTGCAGATGGGCGGTTGCCCCGCGCGGCGACACCCCCAGCAGTACCGAGGGATGCTCGCGGGTCGCCCTGGCGAGATCGACCACGTACTGCCGTACGGGTTCCTCGACTCGGAGTGCCGCAACCTCTCGACGTCCGGCCTCGATCTCGTTTGGCCCTGCGACCTTCTGCACACCTGCCCCGACGATGTCGTGGGGATCCAGCCCCTCGTCGTGTCGACGGAGGATCTCGGCCTCCTGATCGATGGAGGGGTAGCCGACCGAGAGCTTGAAGAGGAAACGATCGAGCTGGGCCTCCGGGAGCGGGTATGTGCCTTCGTACTCGATCGGGTTCTGGGTGGCGATCACTGCGAACGGCGCCGGCAGGGGTCGCGCGGCTCCGTCGCCCGACACCTGGTGCTCCTCCATTGCTTCGAGGAGCGCCGCCTGGGTCTTCGGCGGGGTGCGGTTGATCTCGTCTGCGATCAGGAGGTTGCAGAAGACCGGTCCCTCGCGGAAGCGGAACTCGCCGCCTGCCTCGAGGACGAGCTGACCGGTGATGTCCGACGGCATCAGGTCGGGTGTGAACTGCACGCGGTTGACCTGGAGGTCGAGCGCCGCTCCGAGTGTCTTGACCACGAGGGTTTTGGCGACGCCCGGGACGCCTTCGAGCAGGACGTGGCCGCGGACGAGGAGTGCCGTGATCAGTCCCGAGACGACGCCTTCCTGTCCGACCACGACCTTCGCCACCTCGTCTCGCACGGCGACGACTGCGTCGCGTGCGGGCGACGACCTGGGTGCCGTCGGTTCCGGTGGTGACGGTGCGGTCGCCGCATCCGTCGAGGCCGGCTCCGGCGGATCAGGTGGGGGTGGGATGTCGGTCACGGCGTACCTCCTGCAAGATGGAGTCGAGTCGACGGGTGTAGGCGACCAGGTCGGTGTCGTTGGCGGACTGTTTGGGGGTCAGCGCGGCTTTCAGCTCCGCTTCGGTTCGTCCGGTCCGCGCGGCAGCTGCAGTGACGATCGTGTCGGTTCGAGCCGACTGCGGGAGGCCGAGCTCGGACGCGATTTCCGCGCGCATCCCGGCGTGGAGGTGGCTCTCGACCAGACCGTCTCGGGTGCCGCGGTAGAGCCGGCCGGTGGCCCGGACCAGCTCGCTGCCCGCGATCGAGACCGGCTGGTGCTCGGGGATCGGGCGTCCGAGTCGTCGGCCCCGGGCGAAGGCATAGACGATCCACCCGATCACGAGGTTGAGCAGGACCCATCGCAGATAGCCCGGCAGCAGGTCGAGGAGGTCACCCTCGCCGTCACCCACCTGTTCCCGGGGCTGCTTCTCGACCGGCTCGGGCAGCTCGATTTCCGTGCGCTCGACGGGTGGAGTGGTGAGCCGCCGTTCGAGTACGACCACCCGCGCGTCGGGGTCGGAGGTGGTCAGACCGAGCAGGAGGGCGGCGTTGTCTGCTTCGGCGAGATTCTGGTTCTCGAACGGTTCGTTGGTCGCGACGCCGACGATGAGTCCAGCCGTCCGTCTCGACACGGTGACGGCCGCGACGCCGTCGACACCGAGGCAGTGGCCGTTTCCGTCGCTGCCGTCGAGCACCGCTCCGGCCGGACCGCTGATCGTCCGGACCTCGGCCAGCGCGTCGAGCGTGCACGTGTCACCGACTATCGCCCGCGGGAGCACGGTGGAAGGCGGTACGAAGGGCGAGTCGGGGTCGGCCACCACGAGCGTTCCACCTGCGTCCACCCATCGGGTGAGGTGGCGGGCGGCGTCCTCGTGGAGTTCGTCGACGAGCAGCAGTGCGACATCGTGTTGTTCGGTCGGTACTCGCCCGCTCACCTCGACCGCGGCACCGTGCCGCTCGAGCATCACGACGACTCCGAGGGCACCGTCGGCGCGATTGCTCGCGGGGTCGAGTCGCGCCGGAGCGGACGCCGCGACGACCGCCATCCCGATCACGGCAACCCCTCCGACGAGGAGCGCGATCCGCCGAAGGCGGCGGCCCGTCCGGGTCACCGTCGGGCTCCTACGACCTCGGACCGACGCAACAGCACGGCTTCGCGCTCGATCATCGCTTGCACGTCGGCTTCGACCGCCGCGTGGTCGCCGTAGAAGACCCGCTCGAACGCCCGACTGGCCTCGTCGAAGGTGGGCGCCGCCTCGGGCCAGGCATCCGCGATCTCAGCGCGGTACTCCCCCGTCGTGCGACCCGGGAGATCCGAGAGGACTGCTCGTTCGATCAGGGTTGCGACGATCAGGCGGAAGTGGGTGACCAGCGCTTCGGGCCAGTGCTGTGCGCGTCGCGCCGTCTCGGTGCGGCTGCTGAGGTCTTCTCGGCTGACCTCCTCGCCGAACACCACCACCGGCGTTCGGGTGGAGGCCGAGCCGGATTCGGTCATGACCTCACGGCGCGACCGGATGGCCTGAACGACGAGAGCAACCAGAAGGAGGACACCGATCACGATCGGCAGGATCCCGCCGTCCGCCGAGAGGAGATCTCCGAGTGCCTCGAAGGCCCGTGCGATCATCGAGATGAGCCACTCGAAGAAGCGGGTGACGACATTGCGGTCGTCCGCCAGGCGGGGGTCGTCCAGCACGTCCTCGGCGAGCCTGCGGGCCCCGTCGGGATCGACAGGTGGGCCGGGGAGGAGGTCCTCGTTCATGGCGGTGGAAACCGGTCGGTCACGAGGAGTTGGAGGTCGATCCCTTCCAGCCGTACCCGGAGGTCGATGTAGAGCGCCACGGTCGCCGACGCGAGCACAGCCGCGCTGACGGTGCCGGCCACCGCGGCGCCGATGGCCATCAGCAGCCAGGAGACGGGGATGACGAACTGGGCGGCGAGGACCGCCGGCGCGAGCGTGAGTACTCCGGTCATCACCACACCGACCACGATGCTCAAGACGAAGAAGGCCAGAACCTGACTGAAGCGGGCCCTGACCATGCTGACCGAACGCCGGATCGCGTCGATCGGCCCGACTCGCTCGACGGCCAACACGGGAGCGACCACCGTGGTGAACACCGCAGCGATCAGGGCCCCGACACCCAGGGCCACCAGACCCGCCGCCTGGAGCAGGTGTACGAGCAGCCACGCGAGGGTGACGGTGGGGAGATGGCGGACCATCCAGCCGAGCACGTCCTTCAGGTCGGGATCTCGCTCGGAGTACCACGCGGACACGAGCAAGCCGACGGCCACCGCCACCACCGTGTGGATGAGGGATGCGATGAGGAGCGCGATCACCTCGTTGGTCGTATCGGTTCCGGTGCTGGTGCTCAGGTAGCCGCGGACATCGTCCAGGAGAGCCTCGTTGCGGCTCGGCTCGTTTCGCTGGAGGAAGCCGAGGGTCAGGGCGAGTGGGAAGTGGAAGACGGCGGCGACGCCGAGCACCAGCGCCGGCCGGCTGCGAACGATGGCGAATCCGCTGTCGAGCAGCTCGAGGACCGTCTGGGGGCGAAGCGGAAGGGGGCGCGGCTGTCGCCGTTCGACGCTGGCGGGTGACGGCGTCACCCGCTCGGCGACGTGCGAGACGGGGCGCGGCTGCGCCGCGCTCGTTCCCGGGGCCGCCCAGTCGTCGGTCACCGGCCCATCATGCATCACCGGGTCGCCTCCGGCGCGGCCTGCGATCGCGGCGGGCACACTGGGCGGCGATGGAGGAGTACGGACCGGCGACCTACGGCGAGGGGTTCGCCGACGTCTACGACGACTGGTATCACGACGTCAGCGACGTGGAAGCGACGGTCGCCGGCGTCCGCGGGCTGGCCGGCACCGGTCCCGTGCTCGAGCTGGGCGTCGGGACCGGCCGACTCGCCATCCCGCTGGCCGAAGCCGGCGCGACCGTCGTGGGGGTCGACGCGTCGGGCGCCATGCTCACCCGTCTCACCACCAAGCCCGGGGGCGAGCGGGTGATTGCGGTCGAGGCGGACATGTCCGAGCTGCCCGTGCGCGCCGGTCGCTTCTCTCTTGCGTTTGCGGCGTTCAACACGTTTTTCAACTTGCCCAACAGCAACGCCCAGCAACGTTGCCTCGACCGGGTTGCGGTGGCTCTGCAGGCAGGCGGAAGGCTGGTGATCGAGGGCTTCGTGCCACCGGCCGAAGGGATGACCGACGGAGGCGTATCGGTCCGCGAGGTCACCACCGACACCGCGGTGATCACCGTGTCCCAACACGACCACGAGCGACAGCTGATCCGAGGGCAACACATCGAGTTCTCGGCCGAGGGCACCCGCATGAGACCTTGGATGCTCCACTACCGCACGCCTGCCCAGCTCGACGAGCAGGCCTGCGCCGCAGGGTTCCGACTCGAGCACCGCTGGGCCGACTGGACCGGTACGCCCTTTGCCGAGGACGACGACGCCCACGTGAGCGTGTACCGGCTCATTCCCTGAGACGGCCTACAGGATCGGGTTCATCCACAGCGATGCCGCCCACGCGCTCGCGAACACGAGGACGACGACCATGGAGGCGAGTGCCCCGAGCGCCCAGCTGGGGGATCGCCGGGTTCGGATCGCGTGTACGAGGATCGTTCCGGCCAACAGCCCCACGGCCAGCCCTCCGACATGACCGCCGATCGATATCTGGGGGATCGCGAAAGTGAGGAGGATCGGCCCAAGGCCGCTGTCCCAGAAGCTCATGCCGGCCGAGCGTTGCAGGATCGCCATCGCCCCGAAGAGTCCGAAAACCGCACCGGACGCACCGACCGCTGGTGCCAGCGGATCGAGGAGGAGTGCGACGAACGACCCGCCGAGGAGCGACACCGTGTACAAGCCGACGAATCGGGCGGGCTGAAAGATCCGCTCGAGGTGCGGGCCCATCACCCACAGGGCCCACATGTTGAAGCCCAGATGGAGCAGCCCGTCGTGCAGGAACGCCGAGGTGACCAGCCGGTACCACTCACCGTCATCGACCAACGGGCCGAACAGCGAGAACCTCTGCAGGGGTTCGAATCCGAGGCCGGTGAAGCTCTGACCCCACACCCCGGCGACGATGAACGCCGCGACGTTGAGACCGATCAGGACCTTCGTCGCGACCGGATCGAACGCGATCGGTCCCCGGATCACCCGTTGCTTTCCGGTCTTCGCGCAGTCGGGACAGTGGAAGCCGACAGAGGCCTGCTTCATGCACTCCGGACAGATCGGATTCTCGCAGCGCTGGCAGATCACTCCTGCGCGACGGTCGTCGTGCCGATAGCAACGGGTGACGTCTGATTCGTTCACACCGGCGAAGGTACCTGCTGGCTCACCCGGATCGGCTGTAGAGTCGCCCCTCGTGGCTACCGATCGGCTGAACGACACCGGCCTCGAGGACCGGCTCGACGAGCTCGCTCGCGCGCCCCAGTTGCTGGTCGCGTGTGACTACGACGGCACGGTGGCCCCGATCGTGTCGGACCCGATGAAGGCACTCCCGCTGCGCGAGACGTCCGTCGCGTTGAGGAGTCTGGCGGCGCTCCCCCAGACCAGCGTGGCCGTCATCTCCGGCCGTTCACTACGTGACCTGCCAATTCTGAGCCGGCTCCCCGCCGAGATCCACCTGGTCGGATCCCACGGCACCGAGTTCGACATCGACTTCGCGCTGGAGCTCGACCCGGTGCTGAAGGAGCGTCGCCGAGCGCTGATCGACGGGCTGGAGCAGATCGCCTCCGCCCACGAGGGAATGACGCTGGAGAAGAAGCCGGCGTCGGTGGCCGTGCACTACCGCAATGTCGCCGAAGCATCAGTCGAGCGGGTTCTCCGCGATGTCGATCGGCTGGCATCGGAGATCGGTGAGCTCACCGTTCGGCACGGCAAGATGGTGTGTGAATTGCTGCTGATCGCCACCGACAAGGGGCGGGCGCTCACCACGCTGCGGGGCAAGGTCGGCGCCACCGCCGTGCTGTTCCTCGGCGACGATGTGACCGACGAGGACGCGTTCGCCACCCTCCATGGCCCCGACGTCGGCGTGAAGGTCGGTCCGGGCGACACCGTCGCCGCGCACGAGGTCGGGACCCCCGACGACGTGGCCGTCCTGCTCGCCGCGCTCTGCGAGCGCCGTGCCGAGTGGTTGGCCGGTGCCGGCGTGGTGCCCATCAACGAACACTCGATGCTCTCGGACCAGCGCACCGCTGCGCTCGTCACGCCAGACGCACGCATCACCTGGCTGTGCGTTCCGCGGATCGACTCCTCCGCGATCTTCGCCGAACTCCTCGGTGGCGCAGGGGCCGGGCACTTCTCGATCACGCCGGCGGACGCGGCGACCAACGGTGACACACCGACCCAGTCCTACGTCGGCAACTCGCTCGTCTTGCAGACGTCGTGGGACTCGGTGACCGTCACGGACTACCTCGACTGCTCCGATGGCCGCCCGAAGCGAATCTCCGGGCGAAACGACCTCGTTCGGGTGGTCGAAGGTTCGGGCCGGGCGCGGATCGAGTTCGCGCCCCGTCTCGACTTCGGCCGGTTCCCCACCCAGCTCGAGGTCCGCGAGGGAGGACTCGAGATCGTCAATGCCGCCGACCTGGTGGTGTTGCGGGCTCCTGGGGTCGAGTGGACGATCGAGACCACGGGCATCCACCACACTGCGGTCGCGGTCGTGGATCTCGACAACGGTCCGATCACTGTGGAGCTGCGGTGCGGAACCGCGTCCCTGCGGCCCGACCGGTCCGACGAGAGTTCCCGCCGGGAACGTACGACGTCGTTCTGGAGCGACTGGGTTCAGGGCTTGGATCTTCCGCCGGTCGCATCCGACTTGGTCCGGCGGAGCGCGCTCACCCTGAAGGCGCTTTGCTACGGGCCGACCGGTGCCATCCTGGCCGCGGCCACCACCAGCCTCCCGGAGTTCATCGGCGGTGTCCGGAACTGGGATTACCGCTACTGCTGGATCCGCGATGCGTCGCTGTCGGCGGGAGCACTCGTGAGACTCGGGTCGATCGAGGAGGCCATGGAGTTCCTCGACTGGCTACTGCGGGTCATCGAGACCAGCGAGGTCGGCCCCGAGCGGCTGGCTCCGCTGTACACCGTCAACGGACAGTCACTCCCCCCGGAGGCCACCATCGAGGAGCTGTCCGGCTACGCCGGTTCGCGGCCGGTGCGAGTCGGCAATGCCGCCGATCACCAGGTCCAGTTGGACGTGTTCGGCCCGGTCCTGGATCTGATCCATCAACTCGGTGAAGTCGACGCTCCCCTCTCGGCGAAGCACTGGCGGCTCGTCGAGGACCTCGTCAACGCCGTCGAACAACGATGGGTCGAACCCGATCAGGGCATCTGGGAGGTGCGCTCGGCGCCACGCCATCACACCAACTCCAAGGTCATGTGCTGGGTCACGGTCGACCGGGCGATCCGTATCGCGTCCGACGTGTTCGGCCGCGAGCGACCCGAGTGGGAGACCCTCCGCGATCAGATCAAGAAGGATGTGCTCACCAACGGGTGGGATGACGAGGCCGGTTCGTTCACCACTGCCTACGACGGGACCGATCTCGATGCGTCGGTCCTCGCGGTCGGGTTGTTCGGCATGATCGCCCCCGACGACCCGAGGTTCGCCTCGACGGTGGCGGCGGTGGAAGCCTGGCTCCGAGAAGGCCCGTTCCTCTACCGATACACCCACGACGACGGCCTCCCAGGCGAGGAAGGGGCCTTCAACCTGATGACCTCGTGGCTGATCGACGCCAAGATCCTCATCGGCGAACTCGACAGCGCTCGTGATCTGTTCGCGTCGTACTGCGAACTCGCCGGGCCCACCGGCCTCATGGCCGAAGAGGTCGATCCCACCACCGGCCGGGCCCTCGGCAACCATCCGCAGGCCTACACCCATCTCGGCCTCATCAACAACGCGCTGAACCTGGCCGGACTGCAGTCCCGCTGAACGGACGCCCGGGCGGACTAGTCGGGCTTGGTCGGGTCGTTCTCCATGAGGGCGATCGCCCGTCGACGCGCGAGCCACAGCAGGAAGGCGAAGACGGCCACCGGCACGCCCACCATCGCGATCTCGTCCCAGCCCCCCTGATGAGCGAGAAGGTCCAGCGAGTCCATGCCCGTAGGCTAGGGGAAGTCGTCCAGTCTGAAACCGAGGACAGTTCGTGCGTGAGCAGGTCGAAAAGGTGATCGCGGCGATCCGGCCGGCCATCCAGGCCGACGAGGGCGACATCGCGCTCATCGATGTGGACGAGGACCGGGGCGTGGTCACCGTCGAGCTCCAGGGAGCCTGCGTCACCTGCCCGGCATCCACCCAAACCCTCAAGATGGGCATCGAGCGGATCATGAAGGACCGCGTCGACGGGGTGACCGAGGTCGTCGAGATCAACGCTCTCGGGATGGCCGAGAGCCCCGTTCAGCTCTAGGCCGCGCCGAAGCCAGGGCCGATCAGCCCGACGTCACGTCCGCGCCCACGCCTCGGAGTTTGGCGGCGATGTCGGAGTAGCCACGGGCCACATGCTCGGCGTCGGCCACGACGGTCTCCCCCTCAGCCGCGAGGGCGGCGATCACGAGTGCCGCTCCGGCCCGGATGTCGTGGGCTCGAACTGGGGCGCCGGAAAGGCGAGGTACACCTCGCACGACGGCGTGGTGAGAATCGGTTCGGATGTCGGCGCCCATCCGACGGAGCTCGTCGACGTAGCGGAATCGACCCGAGAAGAGGTTCTCGGTCACGATGCCGACGCCTTCGGTGGTGGCCAGGAGCGCGACGAGGAACGGTTTGAAGTCCGTTGCCAGGCCCGGGTACGGCAGGGTCGAGCAGTCGGCGGAACGGAGCCGGCGCGGGACCAGCGCCCAGATGCCCTCCGCGTCGGGTGAGATGCGCATGCCCATCTCGCCGAGTTTCTGGCAGAGCATCACCATGTGTTCGTGACGAGCGCCCTCGACGGTGATCTCGCCGCCGGCGATCCCGACCGCAGCGAGGTAGGTGGCCGCTTCGATCCGGTCGGCCACCACGGTGTGCTCGGCGGAGTGGAGCGCGTCGAACCCATCGACGCCGTCGATCGCGATCGTCGATGATCCGGCTCCGACGATCTGGGCGCCCATCTTGTTGAGCATTTCGCACAGGTCGGTGATCTCCGGTTCCCGAGCGGCGTTGTCGATGATCGTCGTGCCCTTCGCCCGCACCGAAGCCATCAGCAGGTTCTCGGTGGCTCCGACGCTGGGGAACTCCAGGAGTACCCGCGTGCCCTGGAGGTTCTCGCAGCGGGCGTGGATGTAGCCATGGGCGGTCTCGAACTCGGCTCCGAGCTCGGTGAGGCCACGAACGTGCATGTCGATGGGGCGGGGTCCGAAGTCGTCGCCGCCTGGCAGCGCCACCCGCGCTTCGCCGCAGCGTGCCAGCATCGGGCCGAGCACGACGATCGACGCTCGGAATTGCTCGACGATCTCGTAGGGAGCAACGGGTTCGATCTCGGCGGGCACGTCGATCGTGAGGACCTCACCCGATCGACTGACGCCACACCCAGTGGCCCGCAGGAGATCGGCCATCAACTCGACGTCGGTGATGTCGGGGACATTCCGGAGCACGTAGGTGCCCTCGGCGAGCAGCGTGGCCGCCATCAGCTTCAGGACCGAGTTCTTCGCACCGCCGACCCGCACCGTGCCCTCGAGCGCGTCACCGCCGCGAACGATCAGCCGGCTCGGCGGGTCGGGGCGGATCTTGGCGGCGGACATCACACAAGAGTCTGCCAGCGGATGAGGGCGGTCACCGCCATCGACAGCACCACGACGAGGACGAACGGAGCCCTGCGAAGCACCGCGAGTGCGCCGACCCCTACTCCGGCGAGCCGGGCGTCGGGCTGGATCGCACCCTCCGCCTCGAGGGTCTGCACCGCGATCAGAGCGGCGAAGAGGGCGGCCGGGATGAGCGCGGTCAAGGACCCGACGGAGGCGGTCGAGCCGGAGCGACGACCGAGCACGAGCACCCCGAAGGCCTTGAACGCGTAGGCGCCGACGCTCATCACGATGATCGAGGTCCAGCTCATCGGATCCCCTGGCGGCGGTGGACCAACCATCCCGGCACGACTGCGAGCGCCGCGACGAGCAGGGGCGCGCCGGCCGGAGCGATCGGCACCGCGGCGATCGCCAGTCCTCCTCCGAGCAGAGCGGCAACCTGACCGGGTCGGTGTCGCACGTGTGGCACGAGGAGCGAGATGAACGCAGCGGGGAAAGCGGCATCGAGTCCCCACGCCTGTGGATCGCCGATCTGGGAACCCAGGAGGGCGCCGGCGATCGATCCGAGGTTCCACAGGCTCCACAGCCAGATCGCGGTCCACCAGAACGCGTCCGCGGCGCAGTCGTCGTCGGGCTGGACCGAGGCCATGGCGGTCGTCTCGTCGATCACGAACTGGGCCGATGCAGCTCGAGCCGGCACCGACGGGCGGAACAGGCGGGCCACGACCGGGCCGTACAGGGCGTTGCGGGCCGCGAGCAGGAGCGCTGCCCCTACCGCGGCGTAACCGGTCCCGCCGTCGTCGACCACGCTGACCGCGGCGAACTGGGATGCGCCCGTGAAGAGGAACGCGGACATCACCATCACCTGGGGAAGGCTGAGTCCGGCTGCGTCGGCCAGGACGCCGAACGTCAGTGCCACGATGCCGACCGCGAAGGCGAGAATGAGTCCTTCGCGGCGATGCGGGGGCATCAGGCGTCGAGGGCGGCCGCCAGCCCGTCGACCAGCACGGACAGGTCATCGATGCAGCGATCGAAGTCCGGCTGTTGGCCCGACCCCGGGTCGACGACCTCTTCCCATGGCTCGATTTCCCGGCCCGCGAGATCGAGCGCGGCAACCCGCTGATCGAGGTGCGGGCCGTCGGTGCCGGGGAGTTCCTGCACGACCCGCCGCAACATTCCCGAGATGGGCAACGCTGTCGGCAGCTGACGTTGCATCCAACGTATGTGGAGGTCCTCCATCACCAGGATGAGCGAGCTGCGCTCGACATCGGGCTGGCCGAGCTGGCGGCTTCGATGGAATGGATCCTTGAGGCCATGGCGGGCGAGTGCGGTACGGGTTCGCACACTCATGGGTTGACCCGGCAGCACGAGCGTCCCCGCGCTCGCCACCTGGACCGGACCGTCGTCGCCGATCCGGTCCCGAAGGAGGCAAGCGGCCATGACCGAACGGGCCGCGTTTCCGGTGCAAACGAACGTCACGATGGGTCGTCCGTCCGGGACGAGCGGGATCGGTCCGATCTCGATCATCGGGTCCTCCTGACGAAGACGGCCTCGGCTTCTGCAGTCACCGACTCACTTCCGACGGCTCGACAGTCGGCCTTGATGATCACTCGCCGGGTGCGCTCGTCGCCGATCCAGGCACGGAACTCCAAATCCTCGTCCAGCGGCGTACCCGACCGGTACCGAACGGTGAGCCGGCCGGTGACGGCCCCGGCTCGGCCGCTCAGGCGGGTGGCGGCCCCCATCACCTCGTCGAAGAGCCCGGCGATGATGCCACCGTGGACGTTCGCAGGCGGTCCTTCGCGGAGCCGGTCGAGGCGAACGTGGCCCAACATCACCTCAGTGCCGTCGTCGAGGGTGCCGACTTCGAGCCGCATCGGGGGTGCGGCGGCGTTGAGCGTGCCGCTGAACGCGGAGAGGTCACGATTCCGAGCGGGCTTGGCGGTGTCTGTCTCGCGTTCGTACCAACGGAGGCGCGGCGATCCTCCGGACAGGGCGTGCGCGGTGGCGGACAGGTGTCCCAGCGCCTCGGCGTAGCGTTCTGGATCGTGGCTTCCTTCGTGGAGCGCCAGGGCGATCCGGCGGAGCTGTGCGGCCACCGCCGCTTCAGGGTCAGCGGATTCGGACGGGGTGGTCACGGGCGACCTCCCAGCCGCTCGAGCAGCGAGAGTGTGGTCCGGCGGAGCGCATCGGCGGCCGACGCGAGGTTGGCGGTGAACTGCTCCGGCGTGGCGACGGGCGAGTCGACCAGGTCGGTGATGGCCTTCACGGCTCCTACCGGGACACCATGCAGACTCCCGACCCAGGCCACGGCGGCGGCCTCCATCTCCTTCACTGCGGCGCCACTCGCCTCGATGCGCTGTTGGTCGGTGGGCGATTCGTCCAGGCTGTCGCCGGTGGTGACGATCCCGGTGCGGCATCCGAGCGCCGCGGCGTGATCCCGGAGATCCGCCGCTGGCAGATCGCCCCGTCCGAACCGGTCGAACCCGGGGAGGTCGATGCGCCGGTCGTGACAGACGAAACGATCCCACGCGAAGTACACGTCGCCGATCTCGGTCCCGTGACGGTGCCATCCTCCAGCGGTGCCGACCGAAAGGACCAGATCGGCTGGGTCAGACCGGCCCGCGGCGATCGCGACGTGGGTGGTGAGGGCCGCGGCGCTGGTGCCGATGCAGTCGACTTCGGTGAGGGGATCGCGGCCGTTGACCGCGAGGAGCACTTCGGGCCGTGCATCGGTGCCCGGAGCAAGGGCCAGGCGGCACGGGAGCGCCTCGGCCCAGACGGGTGCTGCGATGGGTTCGGCGTCGAGCGCGGCTCGCAGCGGGGCGGCCTCGGCCTCCATCGCCATGATCAACGTCACCCTTCGCACGGGCGGGAAGCGTACGCCCGTTTCGTGACAATGGTCACCCACCGTGACGTCCTTCACGTGTCGGTCGTTCTGGTCGGGTGCACCACTACCCTTCCGTTCGCTATGCGGTCCCCCCTGCTTTCTCGTGTTCGGTTCGTCGCGTCCCTGGTTCTCGCCGCGGCCGTGCTTTCCCTCCAGATCCCACCGGCGAATGCCGCCTCCGGCTTCGGCGACATCGACGAGGATCAGTTCTTCACCGACGCCGTTGCCTGGATGGTCGCCGAAGGCATCACGACGGGTATCGAGCAGGGCTGTTTCGGCCCCGAGCTCACCACCACCCGGGGCCAGATCGCCGCCTTCCTGTACCGTCTCGACCGCTCGTCGGGCAACGACCCGCAGCCGGACGACCACCCGTTCGCGGACGTCTTCGCCGACTATCAGCAGCAGCCGGTCGGTTGGCTCTTCGCCGCCCAGATCTCGACGGGGACGAGTCCCACGACGTTCGAACCCGACGTTCCCGTCACGAGGGGCGATTTCGCCGTCCTTCTCTGGCGCTATGCGGGCAAGCCGTACGCGAAGCCCCACTCGTTCACCGACGTGCGCCACGGCTACCAGCAGGCCGCAGTTTCCTGGATGGCCGCCGAGGGCATCACGACTGGCACCACCGACTCGACCTTCTCCCCTGAAGGTCTGATGACCCGGGCTGAAGCCGCCACGTTCATCTGGCGCTACGTCGATCCGGACGAGTCGCCCGTCGAGGTCGAGGAGATCGGGTGCACCCGTCCCCTCCGCGAAGCCCTCGATGCGGGAGGCTTGACCAGCGCCGAGGCCGCGTGCGCGGCGCCGTTCCTCGCGGACTTCGAGATCGACTATCTGAGGGACGTGGTGGCCGATGAAGCCAAGGCCGACCTCGGCCTGATCCTCGCCGTCGTACAGCTCCTCGAAGCCGGCTGCATCTCCGACGCTCGGATCGCCCAGCTCACCCGTCTGTTCCTCTGAGCGCCACCGTCCAGTCGGGATTGCAGTCGTAGGTTCCGGGCGTCTCGGGAAACACTCGCCGGAGTTCTCCGGCCTCCACTCCGACGATCACCGTGCATCCATCGGTCGTCCCGTCGGCCGACACCACCCGATGCAGCCCACCCGACGTCCAGTCCTCGAATCCCGTGGCCGCCTCCGCCAGGCAGAGACGAGACAGGTCCTCACCACACTCGTCGACCGCGACGGCCCAACGCCAGAACGCAGAAACCGCGAGGAGGGCATCCCCGGTGACGGGAGCCGCGACGTCCTCGAGTAGCCCGGCGACCACGGTTGTCACCGGCGCGTCGTCCCCGTCGTCGAGCGGGAGGAAGGGCAGCTCGATCGTGAGGCGGTCGAGCGGGAGACCCTCGAGCTCCGCTGCCGCGATGCAGCCTGCGTCGTAGGCGGACGGTCCGGAGAGGATCGCGGGCGACCAATCGCCGCCCTGCAGCGCCCGGAGGAGCGGGACGAGGGCCGCATCGCAGGAGCCGTCGACGTGAACGAGTCCTGCCCCGGCCTCCTCGGCGGAAGCTGCGATCTGTTCCCAGTCAGGCGCTTCGACGATCGGGTAGATGAGTTCGACGACCACGTCGAACTCGACGGACGAGGCCGCGAGTGCGTCCGTTCGGAGCGAACGACGCGCCTCGGCCGACGTCGTGTCGGGCCCGATGAGTGCGATGGCGGACGCCGCGGCATCTCCCCACACGGCGGCAAGGTGCCCGTGGAGCGGGAATGGCTCGCCGCTGGTGAGGCCGTCGATCCAGGCAGGGAAGGCAGGAAGGATGCACACCGACCGAATCTCCGCGGCGTCGGTCTCTCGCAGATATCCGTGGCCGACGACAGCGTTGGTCTCACCGCATTGCTCGAGGGTCCGATCCTCCAACTCGACGACCGCCGCGTCGTACTCCAACACCACGATCTCCCGGCCGGCCAATCCTCCGAGACTGTTGCAGTGGCCGGCCATCACCTCGACCGCGTCGGGAATCCCGCGGCCGGAACCGAAGGTGTGGAGCCCGCCTCGGTCGTTTCCGGTACCGATCACGATCGTCCCGGGCTCGATCCCGATCTCGTCGTCGGGCACCGCGGTCGGTTCGGCTTCGACACCGCAGGGCAGTTCGAGCGTGCCGAGGGCGGGGCCAGGGGGCCTTGGCGGGTCGGTCGGGATGGGCGGTACGAGCGTGGTGGGTCCGCCGGTCGACGGGTCGTCATCGAAGAGATCCCCGACCTCCCTCCCGTCATCTGCGCAGGAGCCCGCGACGACGACAAGCGCGAACGCGAGCAACGTGCGCCGGGTTGGTCGGGGGAACCACATGTCCCGGGGCTATCACACTCCGGAGCACCTCCAGCGGCATGTCGGTGCCATTGGTAACCGAAGCCGGGGCCGACGGACCCATCCAGTCACGCCCGACCGAGCCGAAGACTGACCCATGAGCGCTGACATCGTGAGTTGCAGACTCTGCGGAGAAGGCGATGGTCTCCATCGTGCCGGTCGACTCGGGCGCTACAGCTGCACCTGCGACCGCTGCGAGGGCCGGCGCGGGTCGCATCTGGTGCGAACCGAACGAGGGTACGCGAGCCGCGCGCTCCACGGCTGAGTCGAACGCCCCGCGTGGGGCCAGGCTCGGACCGTCAGATCCCGAGTGCGTCCGCGACCCGATCCCGGTGACGTCGAGCGTCACCGTGTGCCGCCGCCAATGCCCACCCGCGCTTGAGCCACAGCTGGAGGTCGTACTCATCGGTGTAGCCGATCGCCCCATGGCATTGGAGAGCAGCGCGAGCCGCCCGATCCACCGAGTCGGACGCCATTGCCTTGGCCATCGAGACGTCCCTACCCCGCATCGTCGCATCGTGTGACTCGGGATGCGCCACCGACCAGGCCGCCCGGTAGACGAGCGGTGCAGCGAACTCGATGCCGATCCGCACATTCGCCAGGTGGTGTTTCACCGCCTGGTAGGAGCCGACCGGCTTGCCGAACTGATGCCGCTCACTCACGTACTCGACGGTGGCGTCCAGCAGACGGCGGGCCACGCCGATCGACTGAGCGGCCGTGCCGAGCACGGCGCGGTCGTAGGCGAGAATGGGATCGGCACCCGTGAGGACCGCGGCGTCGCGGATCTCACCGACTCGTGCCAGCCGACGCGACTGGTCGATCGATGTGACCGGCTCGAGATCCCACGCTCCGGCTGCCACGAGGTCTCCATCGCGTTCGACGACGAGAGCATCAGCCACCGCCGCCGCGAGCACCGGACCGCCTCCGGCGAATGCCACGGTGACGGTCGATTCGCCGGCAATCGCGGCCTCGAGCCGATCACTGGCAGCATCGGCCAGAGCGGGGACGGCGATGGCCGCGTGCTCCATGAGCGGCTCGGGTACGCCTGCGTAGCCGGCTTCCTCGAGCAAGCGGACCACGTCGACGTCGTCCATCCCCAACCCGCCGGCGGCTTCGGGCGCCAGCGCGGCGAGGACGCCCATCTCCGCGAGGGCCGCCCAGAGACCAGGAACCCGACCGTCGTCGTTCGCCCAACTGGCCCGGACCGCCTCCGGCGGGCACAGGTCGGCGAAGAGGTCGCGCACGGCGTCGCGGAACATGTCCTGTTCTTCGGTGAAGGAGAATCGCACGGCCCTACCGCCTCGGAAGACCGAGCACCCGCTCGGCGATGATGTTTCGCTGGATCTCGTTCGTCCCGGCGTAGATCGGGCCGGAGAGGGCGAACACGTAGCCGTCGAGCCATTCGTTGTCCTCGACGACCTCGCCGGATTCGCCGAGGAGGCGCAGCGCCGTGGCGTGGAGTTCGAGATCGAGCTCGGACCAGAAGACCTTGCCGAGGCTCGCCTCGGGCCCGATCTCGGCCCCCTCCATGAGTTCGGCGGCCATCTGGTAGGTCTGCCAGCGGTACGCCTGAGCCCGGATCCATGCGTCGGTGACCTCGTGGCGCAGGCGGGGATCGATCGATTCGCTGCCTTCCCGGAGGTCGCGCACGAGCTGGGTGAGGCGTTCGGCTGCCGCCATGAAACGCCCAGGGCTCCTGAGGCTGAGCCCCCGCTCGGAACCGGCCGCGGCCATCGCCACCGCCCAGCCCTGGCCCTCCTGGCCGAGCACGTGGTCGACCGAGACCCGACAGTCGTCGAAGAAGATCTCGGCGAAACCGGGTTCGCCGTCGAGGCGGCCGATCGGCCGTCGCTCCATACCGGGCGCATCCGCCGGCACGAGCAGGTAGGTGAGCCCCGCGTGGCGTTCGGCGTCGGGGTCGGTGCGCACGATGCAGAAGATCCAGTCGGCGAAGGCACCGCGCGAACACCACGTCTTCTGGCCGTTGAGGACATAGTGGTCACCGTCGCGGATCGCCTTGGTCTTGATTCCGGCCAGATCCGACCCCGCCTCCGGCTCGCTCCAGCCCTGGGCCCAGATGTGCTCACCGGACGCCATCTTCGGCAGGAAGTAGTCCTGTTGTTGCTGGGTTCCGAAGTTGTAGATGGTCGGGGCGAGCAGGCTGACACCGTTTGCGCTCACCCGGCCGGGCACTCCCGACAACCAGTACTCCTCCTCGTAGATCAACCACTCGATGAGGTCGCAGTCACGGCCGCCGTAGGCCGCCGGCCAGGCCGGGACGGACCAGCCGGCATCGAAGAGCACTCGCTCCCAGGCTCGGTGGTCCTCGAACCCCTCGGGAGTGTCCATCGACCGGATCGGCTGGGCCGGCTTGTGTGCCTGCAGCCAGCTCCGGCATTCCTCGCGAAAGTCGAGGTAGTGCGGCGGGAGATCCAGATCCATCAGCGGAATTCGCTCTTGCGCACGCCGTTCGGATCCAGCACGTCGCGAATGAGGTGCAGCTCTTCGTCGGTCGGTTGCCGGCTCTCCGGGACGTCACCATCGATCCCCAGCTCGAAGCCGGACGCCGCTTGCGCCTGTTCGACCGTGACGCCGGGGTGCAGGGATCGGATCCGCATCGAACCGTCGGGCGTCTCGAAGTCGTAGGCGCCGAGGTCGGTCACCACCCGCCGGATCTCGTGGAAGCGTCGACTCGGTTCCGGGAGGGCCGCCACGGTGTCGTACCCGGGGCCCGACACCACGTCGACGGTGTCGGTGAACGCCCGGGCCTGGTTCGGGATCCAGTAGGTCGTGGGGTGGTTGATCACGTTGCCGGGCGCGCCGCGCATCCCGAGGAGCTGGGCCTTGGGCTTTCGGTACGGACCGATCGCGGCGAAGTTCTGATTGCCGTACCGATCGATCTGGCTGGCGCCCATGACGACGTGACGCTTGCCCGACCACACCTGATCGAAGATCGAGCGGAACGGCATGTAGGACTCGACCACCGCATCCGACGCGTCCGCCCCGAAGGGCAGGTTGCCCTCGATCGCGTAGGCGATCGTGTCGGTGAGCATCAGGTCGGGTTCGAAGGTGGCTCGGGCGAGGCGTCCGGCGACCACCGGAACAGGCCCCATCGGGTTGCACAGCATCTCGCCGTCACCCCGAAAAGCCTCGGCCAGCGCGACGACGCAGATCTCGTCGAGAGTCGCCTGTTCGCTCATGACTGCCCCCTTTCACCGAGCTTGGTTCGGTAGGCCTCGTGGGACTCGAGCTCGAGCCAGTCGGCCCGGAACCGGGCCCAGGCGTCGGCGTCCTTGGCCGTGGCGGCGTACTCACGCTGAAACGCCTCGTCGCGGCCGTAGTCGGGTGGACACTCCGTGAAGTGGGCGCCCATCGGCGCCTCGACCACACCGTCGACGTGCATGCGGGGGATCCGCAGCGTGTGCACGGACCCCTCGCGCCGGAACTGCTCGGTCGGCACGACCTTCTCGGCCGACATGAAGGTGCGGGCTCCGGCCATGGCGAACAAGTCGTCGAAGTAGATGTCGGGGCCGAGGAACTGGCCGTTGCCCTTGGCATCGGCCCGGTTCATGTGCAGGATCACGGCGTCCATCTCGAAGGCCGGGATCGCCACCAGCTCCTCCCGGTCGTCGTAGGGGGAGGTGACCGTTCGGAGGTCGGGATTCTCGCTCAGCATCGCGGTCCCCAAGCCGGCGCGGCTCGGGTAGAAGGGCACCCGATGGGCAGCAGCCATCAGTCCCAGGTAGAAGGCGCCCTCGTCGAGTTCCATGATCTCGACGGTCCCCGCCTGCCGTACGGCCCGGAAGTGCGGCTCCAGCGGGATCGAATCGAGGGAGACGAAGCCGTAGGTGACCTTGCGGACCTTCCCGGCGGCGGTGAGGATCCCGACGTCTGGCCCTCCGTAGCTGACGATGTGGAGGTCGGTGAGGTCACTGCGGAGGATCGCCCGCACGAGCGACATGGGCTTGCGCCGCGATCCCCAACCGCCGATCCCGAGGGTCATCCCGCTCTCGAGCTCGGCGACCACCTCGTCTTCGGTCATGCGCTTGTCGGTCATCCGCGGTGCTCGCTCCGTTCGCTCCGACCTGACGGACCGTCAGGAATCGTCGATGACCGTACTGTGACAATGGCTGGCATGCGACTTCCACCTCACCCAGCGTGGCTAGGGTTTTGCCCATGCGGCGAATTTTCATCCCCCTGATCATCCTTTCGACGTTTGCGATCGCGTGCGGTGGCGACGATGGCGGCTCGGCCGGTTTCGGCAGTGCCGGCGGCAGCGGTGCCGACTTCTGCGACGGGAACGACGAGATCAACGAGG
>CAYFLT010000023.1:9962-27919 GCA_964344055.1 uncultured Candidatus Nemicrothrix sp. | reverse complement strand
AGTTCGAGACCCTCTTCTTCAGCGACGATCCCGATGCCATCGAGGACGCCATGAACGGCCTCAAGGACACGATGGACGACATCGCCAGCTCGGCACCGGGCGAGATCCGCGACGACGTCAACCTGCTCAAGGACGGGTTCAACGACTTCCTCGACGTCCTGGCCGACGCGGACTTCAACATCTTCGCGGTGGATGACGGCGACCCCCGACTCGCGGCCCTCGATTCGCCGGAGTTCGATGCAGCAGGCGACCGGGTCAACGCCTACTGCGGCGTCGACGACGATTCCGACAGCGGCGTGGACTCCGGCAGCGACGAGGATCCGGGGGACGACGGCGGGTCCGGTTTCCCGGGCGGCGATGACGAGTCCGACGACGAGTTCGACGGTGGCGTCGACGCGAACTTCATGGCGTCGATCCTCTCGCAGGCCTACGGCATCGACGAGGACACCGCCTTGTGCATCGTCGAGGAACTCGGCCTCAACGATCCGACGGCGATCGACCCGACTGCGTTCGGCGACCCCCAACAAGAGGTGTGCGGCACCACCCTGATGGAGATCTTCGCCGGGGCCGGCGGCTGAACAACCGATGCCCGACCCGCTCGACATGACCAACCGCACGGTGATTGTCACCGGCGGCACCAAGGGCCTCGGTCGGGTCATCACCACCCGGTTCCTGGAACAGGGAGCCGACGTGGTGGTCTGCGCGCGAAACGAGCCTCCCTTTCCTGTCGGTGTCGATGGGCGGGAGGCCCGCTTCATCGCGGCCGATGTCCGCGACCCCGACCAGGTCCGGGCCGTGGTCGATTTCGCCATCACAGAGACCGGACGCGTCGACGTACTCGTGAACAATGCGGGCGGTGCTCCGCCGGCCGAGAGCGCAACCGTGTCGCCGCGCTTCAACGAGAAGATCGTGGCGCTCAACCTCCTCGCGCCGATGATGTTCGCTCAGGCGGTCCACGATGTGATGCAGGCCCAGGGCGACGGCGGCGTGATCATCAACATCGCGTCGGTCTCCGGCCAACGGGCGAACCCCATGGGCGGCGCCTACGGCGCGGCCAAGGCCGGGCTGATCAACATGACCGAGACCCTGGCCCACGAATGGGGGCCGAAGATCCGGGTGGTCGCACCGGTTGTCGGCATGATCGTCACCGAAGAGGCACACCTCTTCTACGGCGACCAGGAGGGGATCGACGCCATCGGGAGGATGCTTCCCATGGGCCGGATGGGCGAACCCGGAGACGTTGCCGACGTCGTGTTGTTCTGTGCGTCACCCCTCGCCCGTTGGGTAACCGGTTGCTCGATCCCGGTCGACGGTGGCGGCGAGGGTGCCGGCTACCTCCATGCCTCGACCGGTGAGGCGTCCGAGGGCGGCGGCTCAGGATCGTGAGTCGAGGGACTCTCCTGGCGGCTCTCCTGGTGACGATCGGTGTCGCGCTCGGGTCGTTGTCGACGGCCGCCGCGGCTCCGGTTCAGACCACCGATCCGGAGTACCTGGACGACGCGGGCCGCATCATCGGTTCGCCGGATCCTGGCCCCTCACCCGAGCACCCGGGCGATCGCGGCGGCTACGCCCAGCTGCTGACCCTCGGTGTGATGGCCAGCGGCGTGGCGTTCATCGGCTGGCGCGTCACCCGTCAGCTTCGGCACTGAGCGTCGAGCTCTCGGCCGCTCGGGCGATCTCCGGCAGGATCTTTTCGAGCTCGGCCGGCGCCATCGGACGGTGGAAGTAGAAGCCCTGGGCCCATGAGCCGCCCAACCTCTCGACTGCTCGGAGCTGTTCTGCGGACTCGATGCCCTCGACGATCACCTCGAGACCCAGTGCGCTGCTGAGCTCGAGGATGGAGGAGGTGACCGCCCTCGTCGCCTCCTGGTCGAGCTCGGCAACGAAGGTTCGATCGATCTTGACGACGTCGATGGGGAGGGTGCGGAGGTGGGAGAGCGACGAGAATCCGGTCCCGAAGTCGTCGAGCCCGATCCTCACACCCGCCCGGCGTAGCCCGCGGAGATTCTCGAGCGTGATGTCACCGTGTTCGAGGACCGCTGACTCGGTGATCTCCACGAGCACACACCGCGCCGGAAGGCCAGCGTCTCGCGTGGCCGCCACGACCCGGTCGACGAACAGCGGGTCCGCCAGCTGCGACGCCGCCACGTTGAACGACACCGTGAGATCGTGGCCCCTCTTTCGCAGCTCGGCGCCCTGCCGGATCGCCTCGACGAGCACCTGCTCACCGATCGGCCCGATCAACCCGGCCTCCTCCGCGATGTCGAGGAAGACCCCGGGCGGAACATGCCGACCGTCACCGGTGCGCCATCGAACAAGCGCCTCGATCCCGGTGATCTCCGCGTTCGCCAGGGAGACGATCGGCTGATAGTGGACGTCGAACCGACCGAGCTCGAGCGCGACGCGGAGCCCTTCTTCCACTTCGAATCGCCGGTTGACCTCGAGCCGCATCTCGCTGTCGAAGATCGCGTATCGGCCGCGACCGAGTTCCTTGGCCTGGTAGGCGGCCGTGTCGGCCTCACCCAGGAGCTCCTCGGGAGTACGGCCGCCGTCACTACTCGGCCCTTCGCGAGCGACCGCGATCCCGATGCTCGTGTCCACGACCACCATCCGCTGGTGGACCCGGAAGGGAACCGCCAGAGCGCGGATCACCCGCTCCGCGACAGCTGCAGCCTCGTACTGATCGGCGTCACCGAGTACGACCACGAACTCATCACCACCGAGGCGGGCGACGAGGGAGTCGTCGGCGCGCACCTGGCGCGTCAGGAGGCCGGCGAACTCCTGAAGGAGTGTGTCGCCGGCATGGTGACCGAGTGAATCGTTCACGACCTTGAACCGGTCCAGGTCGAAGAAGAGCACAGCCGGACGGTCGCCGGTGGCGAGGCGCTCCTCGAGAACCGCCAGCAGTCGAGCGCGGTTGGCGAGGCCGGTGAGTTCGTCGGTGAATGCTCGGCGCTCGAGCTCGGCGGTCAGCTCGGTTTCCGCCGTGACGTCCCGTGCGACGATGTGGTAGCGGTCGAAGTCGGCGTCGTATGACAGGGTCCCATCGATCCATCGCCAGTTGTGTTGGGACGGGCCTCGCCACCGCATGAGTTGTTCGGTCACGATGTCCTCGTCACGGGCCCTGAGGGCGGCGGCGAGGAGGGGATCCCAGTCTTCGGCGTTGACGAAGTCACGGAGCGGACTGCCCACGGCGTCATCGGGATCGATCTCGAGGGTTCGATAGAGGGCCGGGTTGCCCGACAGCAGGAGGCCGTTCTCATCGAGCGTGAGCAGGAAGTCACCGACCTGCTGGAACGTTCGGTGGGAGTCCCGCAGGATCCTCTCCTGTTCTCGTTCCTCGGTGACATCCCTGCCGATTCCGAAGCTCCGGTCGAGCCCTGCGTCGTAGTAGAAGGTCCAGTACATCTCCCGCCACCGGCCGTCGTTGTCACGGACGCGAAGCATCCGGTCGGCGCGACCGGTTCTGGTGACTTCCATCTCGATGTCGCGCTGATGAGCGGCGCGATCGGCGTCCTCAACCAGGTCCCAGGCGTTCGACCCGAGGATGTCCTCCACGTCGAAACCGAGTGTCGTCGACCAGGCCTCGTTCGCCTCGACCACCGTGCCCGCGGGGTCGAAGACGACGAACAGCGCGTTCCCCATGGCGAAGAACACCTGGAGGATGTGGTGGCGGGACTGTTCTCCGTCGACCAGGAGCAACTGGATCGAGCTGTCGTCGACCAGAGGGATGACCCGCCATCGTGAGCTCCCGTCGGCCCCAGCCCGAGACCGTCGACGGCTTCGCGATGCTTCCGGCGGAGCCAGAAGCCGTCCGTCTTCAGGTGGCTCCACCCGGTCGTTGGCGTAGATGAGCACCTCGTCCCGGTCTACAAGGGCGGCCGGGAATGGCAGCGCGCCGAGGAATTCGACCCAGTGCTCCAGGCGCGAATCGGCCAATCCCATACGACAGCATCGGCCGCAGCCGGAGTGCCATGAGCCGGCGTGCGGACCGCCCGACGCTTCCGTCCCCGGATTGTACGGACCAATACCTGACTAATTTGATCATAATTTGGTGGAATCAAGTTCTGTCCATCTGTATCGTCCAGCGCTAATCCTGATTGAACTGATCTGAATTCTCTTATTTCGCAAATGTCTGTTCCTGATTCACCCGTTCGGCTCTCGTCCCCCACTCGTCGTGCAGAGGTTGCGCGTTTGGCAGCGCGCTTCGAGGACACCTCGCCGAGTGACGTCATCGAATGGGCGGTCGAACGGTTCGGAGGCCGACTCCACCTGGCCGCATCGTTCGCCGACACCCTCCTGATCGATCTGGCTGTCCGAGTCGATCCCGACATCGAGGTCGTCTTCGTCGACACCGGCTTCCACTTCTCGGAGACCCTCGCCACGGTCCGCCGTGCCCAGGCGGGATACTCGCTCAACCTCACCGTGGTTCGGGGTCCGGCGAGCGTCACCGACGTGTGGGCCCACGGCGTCGACTCGTGCTGCGCCAGCCGAAAGGTCGCGCCGCTCGAGGAGCATCTCCTCGCCAACGCCGATGCCTGGTTGTCCGGTCTCCGACGCGACGACAGCGCCAGCCGGGCCGCAATCCCGATCGTCGATCTGGATCGGCGCGGAATCTTGAAGATCAATCCACTCGCCGCGTGGAGCCCTGAGCAGCTCCACGCCCACGTTCTCGACCACGACGTCCTGGTCAACCCGCTCACCTTCGAGGGATACGCCTCGATCGGGTGCTGGCCCTGCACCGAACCGGCGACCGGCAACGATCAGCGAGCCGGTCGCTGGGCAGGGTCGGCGAAGACCGAATGCGGGATCCACCTATGAGCCACCCCTCTCGGACCGCCTACCCGGTCAACCTCGACCTCCGAGGGAAGCCCGTGTTGGTCGTGGGCGCCGGGTCGGTCGCGGTCCGCAAGGTCGCCGGCCTGGTCCGGGCCGGCGCCATGGTCACCGTCGTCGCGCCGATCGCCGCAGCAGAGATCGCGGAGGATCCCGACATCAGGTGGCACTCCCGCCCCTACCGCCGGGGTGAGGTGGCCTCCTACTGGATCGCCGTCACCGCCACCGACGACCACGGCGTGAACGCCCAGGTCGCCGCGGATGGAAGGCAAGCCCGCGTCTGGGTCAACTCTGCCGACGACCCGGACAACTGCGCGTTCACCCTCCCCGCGGTGGCCCGAAGGGGCAGCGTGCAGGTGGCGATCTCGACGGGTGGCCGGAGCCCGGCAGCCGCGGCATGGCTCCGCCGCCGGATCGATCTCCAGCTCGCCGATGGAGTCAGTTCGCTGGTCGATCTGTTGGCCGAGGTCCGCGACGAGACGAAGGCAATCCACGGCACCACCGAGATCGACGGATGGGCGGCTGCCCTCGACGACGGGCTGCTCGACCTCGTACGAGCCGGGCGGGTGCACCAGGCCCGAACCGTTCTTCGTTCCCACCTCCGACTGGAGCCTTCCTCATGACCGTTCACCTCGTCGGGGCCGGTCCCGGCGACCCTGAGCTGCTCACCCTCCGGGCCGCTCGACTGCTGGGCCGGGCCGATGTCGTCGTACACGACCGGCTGATCGACCGCCGCATCCTCGAACTCGCTCCACCCTGGGCGGAACGCATCGACGTCGGGAAGCGTCCAGGCGCCCCGACCGAGGCCCAGGCCAACATCAATGACCTTCTCGTCGACTACGGCCGACGCTTCGACTGCGTCGTCCGGCTGAAGGGAGGCGATCCCTTCGTGTTCGGCCGAGGCGGCGAGGAGGCGCTCGAACTGATCGCCGCGGGGATACCCGTGGAGGAAGTACCGGGGATCACCTCGTCCATCGCGGCACCCGCGGCGGCAGGCATTCCCGTCACGATGCGGGGACTCAGCAGCGGATTCACCGTCGTCACCGCCCACACCGACCCCGCCCATGATCCGACCGTCGACTGGGATGCGTTGGCCCGATCCGGCACCACCCTCGTCGTCCTGATGGGCGCCGCTCGAAAGGCGATGATCGCCGAGCGACTCATGTCGGGAGGAATGGACGCCACCACGCCGGTGGCTGTCATCCACGCGGCCACGACGGGGACCGAGCACGTCCAGCGATCGACTCTCGACGGCCTGCCGCTTCTCGAGATCCTCAACCCGGCGACGATCGTCGTCGGCGAGGTTGCCGCCCAGTCGGTGCTGGAACCCGCGTCGGCAACCCGGACCACCTCCGCCCGCACCACATCCCTGGGAGTCACCTGACCATGACACTCTTCGAACCACCGCAGATCCTCACCCAGCCGATCGAGCCGGCGATCCAGCGCGACGTCGACAAGTTCCGTGAAGTCCTGGCCGGCTATCACGCCGGCGAGGTGAGCGAAGACGTCTTCCGTGTGTTCCGGCTCACCAATGGCATCTACGGGCAACGCCAGGGCGGCACGAACCAGATGGTGCGGGTGAAGGTGCCCTACGGGTCGATGACGCCCGACCAGTTCGAGATGATGGCCTTCCTCGTCGAGCGCTACAGCCGGAACTGGGGGCACATCACCACCCGCCAGAACCTGCAGTTCCACTTCGTCCAACTCGACGACGTCCCCGACGTCCTCCAACACCTCGCCTCGGTGGGACTCACCACCCGAGAGGCGTGTGGCGACACCGTCCGCAACATCCAGGGCTGCCACCTCGCCGGCGCCTGCCCGCACGAGCAGCTCGACATCACGCCATGGGCGGAAGCCGCCTACCGCCACTTCGTGCGGAACCCGATCGGCCAGCGACTGCCGCGGAAGTTCAAGATCAACTTCTCGGGCTGCGAGACCGACTGCGGCCAGGCCATGTTCAACGACGTCGGCGTGGTGGCCACCACCCGTGAGACCACCGACGGTCGCCGCGAAGCCGGATTCCGGGTCTTCATCGCCGGCGGACTCGGGGCGACACCGTTTCCCGCCCAGGCGCTCGAGGACTTCACCCCGAAGGAGGAGTTGCTGCCCACCATCGAGGCCTGCCTGCGGGTGTTCGACCAGACCGGGAACCGGGACAACAAGCTGCGGGCCCGCATGAAGTGGGTCGTCGAGCAGCTCGGGCTCGACGAGACGAGGCGTCGGATCCTGGCCAGCCGCAAGTTCCTGATCGCATCTGCAACCTGGCCAGGCGGCCTCCCGGCCGAGGTGGTGCTCGACGGCGACGACCCCGCAGGTGTCGCCGGTTCGGTGCCGGTCACCCCGGTGGGTCAAGGAACCCCGGTCACCCTCGGCGGTCCGTCGCCCTACGAGCGCTGGTTCCAGGCGAACGTCGTCCGCGGGATCGCGAGCGGTCAGGTGTCGGCCTACGCCTGGGCCGAGTTGGGCGACATCACCGCCGACCAGTTCCGCGCCATCGCAGCGATCCAACGTCACTTCGACGCCGACATCCGTCTCACCAACCGCCAGAACCTGGTGATCCGGGGACTCGACGAGACCGAGCTGCCCGAGTTGTACCAGCGACTCGCCGAAATCGGGATGGCCGAGCCGGGCGCCGAGCTGGTCCGAGACGTCGTGGCCTGCCCGGGAGCCGACACCTGCAACCTCGCCGTGACCCAGAGCCGGGGTCTGGCCCGGGCCATCGGCGAAGCACTCGAGGCCGAGGGCCTGGCCGACGTCGGTGGCCTCCGGATCAACATCTCCGGCTGCCCGAACTCCTGTGGCCAACACCACGCGGCCGACATCGGCTTCTTCGGTGCCGAACGGCGCGTGAACGGCCGCAGTGCCCCCGGCTACCAGATGCTGCTCGGTGGCTACATCGGCCAGGAGCAGGCCCACTTCGGGGAGAAGGCGCTACGGCTTCCGGCCAAGAATGCGGCGGCCGCCGCCGTGCGTGTGGTGGCCCGGTTCACCGAGGAGCGCCACGCCGGTGAGAGCTTCCGTTCCTGGTTGGAGCGGGTCGGTGGCGCAGGCCAGGTTGCCGCCGATCTCCGCGAGCTCGACCGGTTCCCCGAATACGAGATCGACCCGAGCTTCTACGTCGACTTCGACGAGACCGGCCCCTATGTCGCAGCTGTGGGAGAGTCGGAGTGTGCCACCTGAACGGGTGACTCCGGTGACTGAACGGGATCGTCGCCGCTTCTAAAAAACGACCTCGAGGTGCCGACGATTGTCTGGTGAAACGTCTGCGGGTTGTCCCGACCGCACTCGCGCTCACAGCGGTGGCTTCGCTCGGAGTGGCGATTGGCAGCGGCGCGATCGTCGAGGCCCGGAGCGGCCATCCGCACGAGCAGTCGTTGGCCGTCTCCGACGTCGCCGGCTTCACCAAGGTCGGCTTCACCGACGACTACCTGGTCGTCGTGAACGTACTCCCCGGCGAGCGCATGTTCACCCAGGAGGAGTTCGACCACGAACATCCGACCGTTGGTGAGCTCGCGCTCGACGGCGAGGGTACGCCGCTCGGGGAGAAGACCCGGCACGTCGAGGCCCACGTCTACGCCCGCTCCACCGGCTTGGCGGTCACCGAACCGGAGCCGATCCTCGAGGTGCTCCGCCACGACACCAACGAGGTGGTCCGGATCAAGTCGGTCCTGATGCAGGACGTCGCCATCGGCGCACCCGACATCCACTTCGGCGACAACGTCGAACTCCCCGACGGGATCGACATCACGGTCCGGGTGATCCTCGGCGAAGGCGAGGAGGTGGTGATCGATGGCCGGCTGGACTGATCTCGACCACTTCACCCGCGACCTCTCCGTCGGCCGCAAGCTCGCCCTTGGCTTCGGCGCGGTGGGCATCGTGGTGATCGCGCTCGTCGCCTCGATGTTCATCGCCATCAATGGCTTCAGCGCCGCCGCCGGCAACGGCCAGGCTGCCAACGAGCGTCACGACGCCGCCCGGTCGCTACAGCATGCCGCCGCAGCGATGCGGGCCAGCCAGCTCAGCTATGTGGCCGGGATGGGCGAAGGGCGACAGGAGTTCGAGTCGAGCACTCGCGACTTCGAGCAGTCGCTCGACCAGCTTCGCGAACACGCCATGACGCCCGTCGAAGACGCCCTCATCGTCAAGATCGCCACCGGGTACCAGACGTTCCTCTCCACCGACCAGTTCGTGTGGGTCGAAGTGCAGGCCGGCAACCACGACGTGGCCCGCAATCTCACCCTTGGAGCAGCGTCACTCGACTTCGGGTTCATGGCAGCGGACGCCGACCTCTTCGCCGAACAAGCCCTCTTCGACCAGACCGAGGCCAACGAACGGATCGCCCGCGAACAGGACGAGATCCAACTCCGGGCCGCCGCCATGGGCGTGCTTGCCGTGACCCTCGTGGCCGGCGCCAGCTGGTACATCACGGGCCGGATCCGTGATCCACTCCTGGCGTTGCAGGGTGCCGCAGAGCAGGCCGCCGACGGCGACCTCACCGCGGTGGCCGACGTCCACGGCGACGACGAGACCGGTCGCCTGGCCCACTCGTTCAACACGATGCTACGGGAGCTTCGTTCCCGTGAGCAGGCGTTGCTCGACGAGCATCGCAAGCAGCAGCGGGCCCAGGAACTGCAAACCGCCCTCGAACTGGCCTCGACCGAGGAGGCGGTCTTCGGTGTGGTGGAACGGGCGCTGGACGGCATCGCTCCGGAGCGCGGCACCGAATTGCTGCTCGCCCAGAACTCGCGTTCCCACTTCAAGCAGGCCGCGGTGGCGGGTCCCGATCCGAACGGACCAGGGTGCGGCGTGCCGTCGCCCTACGCCTGCCCGGCGGTGCGGGCCGGCAAGGCCATGAGCTTCTTCGACGCCACCGCCCTCGACTCGTGCCCGCACCTCGCCGACCGGGCTGGCGGGCCGTGCTCGGCCGTCTGCACGCCGGTGAGCTTCATGGGTCGCTCGGTCGGAGTCCTGCATTCCACCGGACCCAACGGCACCGATGCGGCCGCTGACGTCACCAAGGCGCTGGTCGGACTCGCCGATGCCACCGGCGATCGGATCGGCGTGTTGCGCTCGACCGCACGGACCCAGCTGCACGCCACCACCGACGGGCTCACGGGCCTCCCGAACCGGAGGACCTTCGAAAGCAGAGCCCGAGCGATGCACCGCAACGGGGAGCCGTTCACCCTGGTGATGGCGGATCTCGACCACTTCAAGCTCCTCAACGACACCTATGGCCACGAGGCCGGTGACCGGGCGCTCCGCCTCTTCTCGGAAGTGATGCTGAAGGCGATCCGCGAAGGCGACGCGGTCTCCCGGTGGGGCGGCGAGGAGTTCACGATCGCGTTCGTGGACACGAACACCGATGCCACCGAGGAGCTCCTCACCCGGCTGGCCAGGGAGCTGGCGGCCCAGATCGCCGCCACCGGCAACACACCGTTCACCGCGAGCTTCGGGTTCGTGGACGCGGCTGCCTGCCCGAACTTCGAAACGGCCATCCGCCTCGCCGACGGCGCCCTCTACGAGGCCAAGGCCAACGGTCGGGCCCAGGCCGTGCGGGCCCAAGTCCCGAACATCCACATGCCTCCGCTCAACACCGCCCCGGCGGACCCGCATCTCGAGGACGAAGACCACGTCGACCATCTCGACTGAGCCCGCACGCGAGCGCGTCGCTCCCTCGCAGGTAGGGTCCCGGGATGGCCGGACCGTCGTTCAACACCGAGTTCGATGCCCGCTACGGCGAGGTGGTGGAGGTCTCGCCGCTCCTGCGGCGTGTGGTGTGCAAGAACCCCTCCAAGTTCACCTTCCACGGAACCGGCACCTATCTCATCGGACGGGGCGACGTGGCGGTCGTTGATCCGGGGCCGCGAGACCCAGGGCACATCGACGCGATCGTCCGGGCCCTGGACGGTGAGACCGTCCGCCACATCCTCATCACCCACACCCACGGCGATCACTCCCCCGGGGCCGAGATGTTGTCGGCCCAAACCGGGGCACCAGTTCTCGGCTTCGGCGGCCACCCGAACGACGCGGTCAGCGAAGGCGACGACCACGACGGCGAGGACGACGATGACGGGTTCGACGACGACGAAGAGATGGCCGATCCCGACGATCCGATGAACGACCCGGAGTTCATCGATCGTCACCGCCCCGACGTCGATTTCGTGCCGGACACACGTCTCGCGCACGGCGATGTCGTCGAGGGCCCCGGCTACACCGTCGAGGCCTTGCACACACCGGGCCACATCTCGAACCACCTGTGCTTCGCCCTGCGGGAGGAGGATGCCGTCCTCTCGGGTGACCACGTGATGGGCTGGTCCACGACCATCATCCCGCCCCCCGACGGCGACATCGCGGCCTATCTCCAGTCGCTCGAACTGCTGTTGGAACGGCCCGAAGCGACCCTCTACCCGACCCACGGCCCGCGGATCGACGGCCAACACACCTACGTGAAGGCCCTCTACGATCACCGGCTCGCTCGGGAGGCGGCCATCATCGGCCAGCTGACCGAGGGGCCGAAGTCGGCGGTCGAGATCGTGAAGGTCCTCTATGCCGAGGTCGACAAGCGACTCCACCGTCCCGCGGCTCGTTCGGTGGTGTCGCACCTGCGAAAGCTCCACGACGACGGCACCGCTCGTCCCGCGGTGCGCGACGCCTCCACGAACCGCAACAAGACCGTGTGGGAACTCAGCTGACGACGGGGTCTCCTCCGGGTCGACTCCTCGTCAGATCCTCACCGCGATCTCGACGGGATGGTGACACGCGACGAAGTGGTCGTCGCCGACTCGTTGCATCGCGGGTTCCTCGTGGCGACAGATGTCGTCGGCTCGAGGGCAGCGAGTGTGGAAGCGGCAACCCTCCGGCGGGTTGATCGGCGACGGCAGTTCGCCGACGATGTCGCCTTCGGACGGGTCGACGGTCGGGGCCGGCTCCGGGATCGATGCAAGCAGAGCCCGGGTGTAGGGGTGACGCGGGTGCTCGTAGAGATCGTCGGCCGCGCCGATCTCGCAGGCCTTGCCGAGGTACATGACGATGATTCGATCGCTGACGTTCTTCACCACCGACAGGTCGTGGCTGATGAACAACAGGGTCAAGCCGTAGCGGCGCTTCATGTCCTCGAGCAGGTTGAGGATCTGCGCTTGCACGGACACGTCGAGCGCGGACACCGGCTCGTCACAGATGAGTACCTTCGGGTCCAGCGCGAGCGCTCGGGCAATGCCGATGCGCTGGCACTGGCCACCCGAGAACTGATGGGCCCTTCGGTCACCGAACTTCGGTTCGATCCCGACCGCCTCCATCAACTCCTCGATACGACCCTGCGACCACGCGCCCTTGTCGTCCCCCCAGATGGCGAGGCCCTCCGAGATCACATCGCGGATCCGGCGGCGCGGATTCAGTGAGGAGATCGGGTCCTGGAAGATCATCTGGAGGTCCGGCCGGACTCGGCGAAGCGCCTCGCCGTCGAGGGTGGCGAGATCCTGACCCTGGTAGTGAACGTGACCACCCTTGATCTCGTTCAGGCGGATGATCGAACGAGCAACCGTCGACTTTCCACAGCCTGACTCGCCGACGATCCCGAGCGTCTCGCCCTCCGCGACATCGAAGCTGATGCCGCTCACCGCGTGGACCACCTCGTGACGGCCGACCGGGAACTCGATCTCGAGATTCTCGATCCGCAACAGGACGTCGGGTCGGTCCCGCAGGGCGGCGTGTCCGGTGCCGGCCATCAGGTGCCCGCCTCCTCGACCTCGACCGCCAGCCCGGCGGCGGTGAACCCGGCCGCGACGTTCGCCGCAAGCGCCTCCGCCCCTCGATCGGTGTTGGCCGGATGGAAGCAGGAGAACTCGTGCACGCCCGGCACCCCGCTGACGGGCGGGATCGCCCCCAAGCAGTCCGACCGGGCGTACCGGCAGCGCGGCGCGTAGGCGCAACGTTCCGGCGGCCGGATCAGTTCCGGCGGCCGCCCGGGAATCGGATCGAGACGGGTGTGGCTGGGCTGCTCGATCCGGGGGATCGTACGGATCAGGGCGTCGGTGTAGGGATGCCGGGACTCCGAGAAGAGGGTCTCGGTGGCGCTGCGCTCGACGAACCAACACGCATACATCACCGCCACGTCGTCGCATCGGCCCCGGGCCACCCCCAGATCGTGGGTGATGAGGATCATCGACATCCCTCGCTCCTCACGGAGCCGGTCGAGGAGATCGAGGATGTGCTTCTGGACGGTGACGTCGACGGCGGTAGTCGGTTCGTCGGCGATCAGCAGTGACGGCTCACACGCAAGGGCCATCGCGATGACGACCCGCTGCCGCAGGCCGCCCGACAACTCGTGCGGGTACTGGTCCACCCGCTTCGCCGGCTCGGGGATCCCAACCTGGTCCAGAAGCTCCACCGCTCGCCCGGCTGCTGCCTTCTTGTCGAGACGGAGGTGGTACCGGAGGGTCTCGGCGATCTGCTCACCACACTTCTTCACCGGGTTGAGCGACGTCATGGGATCCTGGAAGACCATCGTCATCTTCACGCCCCAGAAGTGCTTGCGCCCCTCCGCGGCCACTGCGCGAACGTCGTCACCCTCGAACCACACCTCACCGTCGATCTCGGCGGTCCTCGGCAGCAGGTTCATCAACGTCTTGGCCGTGACGGACTTGCCCGAGCCGGACTCGCCGACGATCCCGAGGGTCTGCCCCTTCTCGAGGTCGAAGGACACGCCGTTCACCGCCTCGACCACCCCACGGGTGGTCGGGAATCGGACCCTCAAGTCGCGGACCGAGAGCTGCGCCGCCATCAGAACGCGGTCTCCCGCACGTCGAAGTACTCCCGGATCCGATCGCCCGCGAAGTTGAGCGCCAGGACGGTGAGGAACATCACACCGATCGGGAACAGGGCGACGTTCGGGTTGATCTTGAGGTCCCGCGACTGCGATCCGTCCACGATCGATTTGCCCCAACTGATCGCCTCACCCTCGACCGAGAGACCGAGAAAGGCGAGCCCGCCCTCGGCCACGATCGCGATGCCCATGCCGAGCAGGGTCAGGGCACCCATCGGGATCAGCACGTTGGGCAGGAGCTCGCGCACGATGATGCGGCCGTTCTTGGCGCCGAGGACACGCGACGCCTGCACGAACTCGCGCTCGGCGAACACCAGCGTCGACGCCCGGGCGAGCCGGCCAACCGGGGCGACGGCGAGGATGCCGAGGGTGACGCTCACCGTGGTGCGACTGCGGTCGAGGGTGGCGGTGATCAACAGGGCGAGGACCAGCGCGGGGAACGACAACAGCACGAACAACACGAAGCTGATGACCTGGTCGATCAGGCCGCGGAAATAGCCGGCCACGATGCCCACCGTGCCGCCCACCAGCATCCCCAACACGATGGCCACGAATCCGACGAGAAGGGAGATCCGGGCACCCCACACGGTACGGGAGAAGACATCTCGGCCGAGGGCATCGGTACCGAACCAGTTCGCCCCTGAGGGCCCCTCGCGCGGACCTCCGGCGCCGACCTTGCCGGGATCCTCGATCGGCAGGATGGGCGCGGCCACTGCGACGATCACCACGACCGCCAGCCAGGCGATGGCCACCCAGAAGCCGACCCCCAGTCTCCTCTCGACCACCTCCGCGGGGTCGTCGTCGAGCCCGAGCGGGCCCGCCGATGGCGTTCCGCTGCCGCTCATGTGGCCCTCACCCTCGGGTCGAGCCAGCCGTAGACGAGGTCGACCACGAAGTTGATGACCACGAACGCGGTGGCGATGACGATCACCCCACCGAGCACCACGGGGAAGTCGTCGCGGACCACTGCGGTGACGAGCTCCCGCCCGATCCCCGGGATGCTGAAGATGTTCTCGACGATCAGGGAGCCACCGATCAGGGCGCCGGTGTTGACACCGAAGACCGTCATGACCGAGAACAACGATGGCCGGAGCGCGTGTCGGATCATGATGTGACGGTCCGGCATCCCCTTCGCCCGCGCCATGTGGACGAAGTCCTCCTGGAGCGTGGTGAGCAGATCGGTTCGCAACAGCCGCTGATAGGTCGCCGCGAGTCCGGACGCCAGCGTCAGGGCCGGAAGGAACAAGGACTTCACCTCCGCGACCAGGCTCGAGTCGTCGTAGCTCGCAGGGAAGATCTGCCAACGCAGGGCGAACAGATAGAGCAGGACCACCCCGAGCGCGAAGTTGGGGATGGCCAGCACACCGAACGAGGCGACCGACAGCACCCGGTCGGGTGTGCGGTTGGCTCGGTAGGCCGCATAGATGCCGAGCGGAATCGAGATCCCGAGCGCCAGGACCTCGGCGTAGATCATCAGCTTGATCGACACCGGAAACTTCGCCCAGAGGATCTTCGACACCGGCAGGTTGTTCTTGAACGAGGTGCCGAGATCCCCGGAGATCGTGTCGCCCAGCCAGAGGAAGTAGCGCTTGACGATCGGCTCGTCGAGTCGGTACTCGGCACGGGCCGCCGCGATGATCTCACAGTCGGTTCGCGAATTGTCGAGCGTGGTGCTGGTGGCTTCGATCTCCCCACGCTCGACCGCTTCGCAATCGAGCTCCGCCAACGGCCCGACCACGTTCACCAGAGGATCACCGAGGAAGTTGAGCGCGCTGAACGCGAGGAACGTCACCGCCAGCAGGACCAGGACGAGCTGGGGAACTCGTCGGGTCAGGTGCCGGATCATCGCCTCGTCGTCGGCGCGGCCGTTCCGGGCCTCCTAGCCGTCCACCCAGGTGCCGTGGAAGAAGGCGGAACCCGAGTTGTTGCAGAAGATCACGTTGCCGTCGGGCCCTTCCTGACCACAGACCGCATGGACCCGCTCGTTGCTGCCGATGGTCCAGTTGGTGTGGGTCAAGAAGATGTAGGCGTAGCTGTCGTGGATGTTCTGGGCGATGTCGCGCCAGAAGGCCACCCGCTCGTCGAGGTCGGCGGTGGCCCGCTGGCCGAACAACATGGCGTCTCGGTCGGGGTCGCACACCCGGACCCAGTTGAGGGTGATGATGCCCTCGGCCGTGGCGCACTCGAGCCACACCACCTCGTTGTCGGGGTCGGCCGCACCGAATTGGCGCCAGGTGACCACGTTGTACTGCCCGGTGGCGACCTGCAGGATGTGCTCGTCCTGGAGCAGTTCCTGAGCGGTGACGTTGAAGAACGACTCCCACGACGCGGTCAGCAGATCTGCGACGCGGGTCTGCACGACCGACGGTCCCGAATACTGCAGCTCCATGTTGATCCGGCCGTCTGAACAGTTCTCCGGTACGTCGGCGCAATAGCTGTCGACCAGCGGCTGAGCCAGCTCCGGCATGTTGCCTTCCTGCACGATGTCGGGGTTGGCCCAGATCATGTCCGGGTGGAAGATGCTGTTGGCCAGCGGCGAGGTGTCCTGGGCGATGAGCGCCTGATAGCCCTCACGGTCGGTTGCGAACGTCAACGCTTGGCGCACGCGGATGTCGTCGAACGGCGCCGCCCGTGTGTTCATCATGATGTCGTTCTCGCTGGTGAACAGGTTCTCGATCAGGTTCACGTTGCCGGCATCGCGAAGGGTGAGGATGGCGTCGGGGTTCGTGGTGACCACCATGTCGAGGTCACCGGCGGCCACCCGCTCCGCGGCCACGGCGGTGTCGGTGATGGGGTGGAACTCGATCCGGTCCAGGTGGATGTTGTCGGTGCCCTGCCAGTAGTCGTCGAAGCGTTCGACGATGGTGACGTCGTCCTGGACGCGGCTCACCAGACGGTATGGACCCGTACCGATCGGTGCCTGGTTGAGCTCGGGGTCGGCGAGCGCCGCCTCGGTGTATTCGCTCGGCACCACCATGCCGAGCTGACTCGCGACGTTCACCGGGAAGTGGGCGGACTGACGGATCAGGTTGTACTGCACCGTGTACTCGTCGATCTTCTCGATCTGGTTCTCGGGCGGGAAGCTGGGCCGGACCGCGAGGCTGATGATCGGGTCGGCGAGTTGGGCGTTGAACTGGGCGATGATGTCGTCCGCGTCGAGTTCACTGCCGTCGTGGAAGAGCACCCCTTCGCGGAGCTTCATCTGCCAGGAGTTCGTGCCTTCGACCGGCGTGAACGACTCGGCCAGCCAGGGGAACCAGTTGCCCGCTTCGTCGTAGTAGGAGAGGGGGTCCATCATGGCGTAGCCCATTACGTAGGCCGACACCGCGAAGTTGTTGGCTGCCGGGTTCAGGCCGTCGGCCTCGGCCTCGACGGCCACCCGCAGGGTGCCGCCCCGCACCGGGCCGCTCTCGTCTTCGGGCGGCTCGCTGGTGGTGACCGTCGGCGTGACCGCGGTGCCGCCCTCGTCGCCGGCGTCGTCGCCGCCGGAATCACCCCCGCTGTCGCCGGAGTCGTCACCGCCGGCAGTGGCCCCGTCATCGCCATCGTCGCCGCCCCCGCATGCGGCCACCACCAGGACGAAGGCCAACAAGACGCTGAGCAGCTTCACGAGTCGAGCGGGGTTCTCCATGGCTTCTCCCTGAGAGGTCGAGGCACGTGACGTGCGCCACAGGGTCTACCAGTTGGGCCGACGGGCGGGAAATCTCCGAATCCGACGGTGGTGCGGGGCGGCCAGGGTTCAGGGGTGTTGGGAGCTGACCGACACGACCTCGCCCGTCATGTATCCGGCGAGGTCGCTGGCGAGGAAGACCATCACGTTGGCGACCTCCCAGGGCTCGGCCGCTCGCCCGAAGGCCTCCCGGCCCTCCAACTCCTCGAGCAGCTCGTCGGTGGTGACCTTGGCGAGGAAGGCATGCATGGCGATCGACGGGGCCACCGCGTTCACACGGATCCCGTGCTCGGCCGCCTCGACCGCCGAACAGCGGGTGAGGGCCATCACCCCGGCCTTGGCCGCGGCGTAGTGGCACTGTTCGGCCTGGGCCCGCCAACCGATCACCGAGGCGTTGTTCACGATGGCGCCCCCGTTGCCCGCATCGATCATGTGGCGGAGCACCGCACGGGTGCAGCGCATGGTCCCGTCGAGGGTGACGCTCATGACGGCCGACCACTGCTCGTCGGTCATGTCGACGAGCTTCACCGACCCGCCCAGCCCTGCGTTGTTCATCATGACGTCGATCCCACTGAGCTGATCGATCGCCGATCCGACGAGGGACTGCACGTCGTCTTCCACGGTGACGTT
>CAYFLT010000023.1:0-9952 GCA_964344055.1 uncultured Candidatus Nemicrothrix sp. | reverse complement strand
GCGGTCGCGGGCCGCCGGCCGGTGTCGGCTTCCAGCCGGTCCGCGGTTTCGCCGAGGCGGCGCTCGTGGATGTCGGAGATCAAGACCGATGCGCCCTCGACGAGGCACCGTTTCGCCACCGCGGAACCGATGCCGGTTCCGGCCGCCGCGGTCACAACCACTCGCTTGCCCTCCAGCAGGTCACGACCGGCCGGCTCGGTCGGCAAGGTCAAACGGGTGCCTGTCCCCATGCGTTTGACCTCAGGCCTGGTTCTCGTTGGCGGCCATCTCGGCCATCCGGCGCTCGAGGTCGGCGATGAAGGGGTTGGGTTCCTGGCCGACGTCACCGGGGAGGCTGGCGGCGATCTGTTCTGGAGTCCAGCGGTCCCCCTCGGCCATCATCGTGCGAACTTCCATCGGCTGGTTCCACACCGAGATCCGCTTGCCGACCACCGTGTAGATCTGGGCGTTCACGTCGCGGCCGGCGTCGCTCATCAGATAGATCGCCATCGGCGCGATGTCCTCGGGGTCGCCCGTCTCGATCTCGAACGGCACGTTCTCGCTCATCCGCGTGCGCGCGACCGGGGCGATGCAGTTGGCATTGATGGCCGGCCCACCTCGAAGTCGAAGGCTCGCCGCGATCATCGCGGCCGAACGGGTCAGGCTGACGATGCCACCCTTGGCGGCGGAGTAATTGGCCTGCGCCGTCGACGCCGTGAAGGCACCGGACGTGAAGCCGACCAGTGATCCACCGGTGTCCTGCTTGCGCATCCGCGCCATGGCCGCCCGGTAGACGTTGAAGTGCCCCTTGAGGTGCACCGCGATCACATGATCCCACTCGTCCTCGGACATGTTGAACAGCATGCGTTCGCGCAGCACGCCGGCGGGGCACACGACCCCGTCGATGGTGCCCCAGCTGTCGCACGCGGCCGCGACGACCTGCTCACCGACGTCGAACCGGGAGATGTCGCCGGCCACGGCGACCGCCTGGCCACCGCGCGCCATGATCTCGGAGACCGCAGCGTCAGCGACCTCGCTGGTGGGGTCCGATCCGTCCATCGCCACGCCGTAGTCGGCCACCACGATGTTGGCGCCCTCGTCTGCGCAGGCCAGCGCGATGGCCTTGCCGATGCCGGCGCCGGCGCCGGTGATGGCGATGTTCTTTCCCTCGAGGAATCCGGTCACGTCCGTTGAGCTCCTGATCTGCTCGGTATCTCGTGATCGGATACCGCGTAATCTGACACTGTGTCAGATCGACTGTAGCCGGGCTCCCGCCGAGGACCCACCGGTGCCCGCCGTGCACGACCCAGCGCCGGATTCCCGTCGTCCATCGCTGAACGCCGTCCGTGATGTTTTCGCTCACCGCGCGTAGGGATCCACCGCCCGCGCGAGCAGGATGAGTACGTTTCGCGGGGGCGCACTTTGCGCCCTCGTTGTCGATCGCACGCCCGCAGGAGAACGGTGACCGAGACACGCGAGTCCACGGATGCTGCGGCCGAGCGGGCGCGCGCCGATGTGCTGTCGCGTCTGGGCCGGCTGACCGATCCGGACCTCGACGATCTCACCCGCAGCCTCCAGATGCGCGTGGCCCTCGGCCTTCTGCCCGGGCCCGCCCTGCTCGTCGATCTCGACGGCACCGTGCTCGACGGCAACGACGCCACCGGCGAGCTCGACATCGACCGCGACGCCATCCGTGGCCGGCCGCTCTGGAGCGCACCGTTCTGGCACGTCACCGACGCCGACACGGTTCTCGCCCCGCTCGTCGAGTCGTGTGCGGCCGGCCGAGCGGGCTCCCGCACGATCGACATCGGCGACGAAACGCCGAAGCCCCTGCGCATCGCCATCACTCCCGTCGCCGACGCGAGCCGAACCACGGCTGTGCTTCTCGCCGAGCTGCACAGCCTCACCGACCGGCAGGAAACCGAGGCGATCATCGCGGCCACGGCACAGAAGCTGGCCGAGGCCGAGGACATCTTCCGCGCCGTCGCCGAGTACACCTCCGACCTCGTCTGCCTTCACGACCCCGATGGCACGTTCACCTATGTCTCGCCATCGGCTCGGCGGCTGCTCGATCTCGACCCCACGAAGCTGGTCGGCATCCACCCGGTCGATCTCGCCCACGCCAACACCCGCGATGCGCTGGTCCAGGCGCTCCAGGACTCGGTGCGTCGGGGCACCGAACCCACCCGCTTCCGCCACCGCCTCCGGCACCGCAACGGGAGCTACCGCTGGTTCGAGACGGCGGTCACCCCGATCCGCGACGCCAACGGCGACCTCCGCCAACTCCAGTCCTCCAGCCGCGACATCACCGCCCAGCGGGAGACCGAGCAGAGCCTGATCAAGCAGGCCTTCCACGACGAGCTCACCGGACTCCCCAACAAGGCGCTCCTCCTCGATCGGATGAACCAGGCCTTCGCCATCTCGAGGCGGACGCTCCAACCGATCGGGGTGCTGTTCATCGACCTGGACGGGTTCAAGACGATCAACGACACCCTCGGTCACCAGGCCGGCGACACCGCCCTGACCAAGGTGGCCGAGCGCCTCATCGCCATCGTGCGGCCCGGCGACACGCTCGCCCGCATCGGCGGCGACGAGTTCGTCATGCTCTGTGCCGGCACCGACGGCGCCCGCGGGGCCACCGCGGTCGCTCGCAGGATCCTCGATGCCTTCGAACGGCCCTTCGCCCTCGACGGCCATGAGGTCGCGCTCGGCGCCTCGATCGGCATCGCCACCTCACTCGGTCACGACGAACCCCACCAGGTGCTCGACCACGCCGACACGGCGATGTACGAGGCCAAACACGAAGGCAAGGGCCGCTTCGCCATCCACGACGAGGTAGATCAGAGCCTCGCGCTCGAGCGACTCGACACCGAGGAGGCGCTCCGCCGAGCAATCGAGAACGACGAACTGCGGCTCCACTACCAGCCCGAGCTCGATCTCGATTCGGGTGCGATCGTCGGGTTCGAAGCGCTCGTGCGGTGGCAGCGACCCGACGGACGGCTCGTGTCGCCCGGTGAGTTCATCCCGCTGGCGGAGGAGACCGGCCTCATCGTCGAGATCGGTCGGTGGGTGATCTCCGAGGCCTGCCGGCAGGCCGCTCGATGGCGGGTTCTGCGGACGCCGGAACAGGAGCCGGTACGGATCTGGGTCAACCTCTCGGCCCGCCAGCTCGGCGACCCGCACCTCATCGACTACGTGCAAGGTGCGGTGGCCGAAGCAGGAATCTCCACCGACGAGATCTGTCTGGAGATCACCGAGTCCGCCCTCATGGGCGACGCGGAGTCCGCGTCGGAGCAACTCGACGAACTCCGTCGCCTCGGGATCAGCCTCGGCATCGACGACTTCGGCACCGGATGGTCCCAGTTCGCCTACCTCCAGCGGCTCCCGCTCGACGTGTTGAAGATCGACCGCTCGTTCGTCGCCGGGCTGGGCACCGACGCCAACGCGGCCACGATCGTGGCCGCCATCATCGACCTGGCCCACGCGCTCGGCATGATCGTGATCGCCGAAGGGGTAGAGACGATCGAGCAGCTACGGGTACTCGAAGAGCTGGACTGTGACCAGGCGCTCGGCTTCTACTTCTCCGAACCTCGCGAAGCCGCCGAGTTCGATCAAGCGCTCAACCAGCACTGACGCTGTCAGCCGGCACCGAGACTGTCAGCCGGCACCGACTTTCTCGCCGAGCATGAGGCGGGCGGCGTGCTGGAGTTCCTCGCCCACACTCGCGGCCGGGGCGAGCCCTCCTGCCCAGCGGTTCAGCGCTGACGACCAGACGTGGCCGATCACCCGCGCCACCCCGTCCGCGTCGACGCCCGGTTCGGGGCCGAGGGCGGTGACGACCACGGCGTGGACCTCGCGGTTCACGTCCTGCTTGTGCTCGGCTGCCGACTGGCTGGTGTTGCCGAGCGCACGCACCAGCGCACACATCAGCACCGGATTGCGAACGGTGGTGTCGGCCGTGCGCTCGAGGAGCCGGCTGAGCCGCTCATAGGGCGTGTCGCCCTGCAGTCCGACCTCCACTCGCTTGCGGGTGACCCGAAGCCATCCGGCGAGCCCGGCGATGAGCATCTCGTCCTTGCCGGAGAAGTATCGATAGATCGTGCCCAGCGCCACCCCGGAACGTTCGGCCACCGTGCGCATCTGCACGGCGTCGTAGCCGCCCTCGTCGGCGAGATGCATCGCGGCCTCGAGCACCCGGCTGCGACGCTCTTCACGTCCCTTGGCTCGCTTCGAGGTCTCTTCGGACATGTCCCGGAGTGTGGTGGATGAAGGTACCCGCGTGCGAATCGGCGGTAGCGTTGCGCATCGTGAATGGCGGATTCCTCGAGATCCTGGGGCCTGAGGCGCCCAGGTGGCGGCAGATGATGCAACGTCGCCGCTTCGCGCGCGACGAGGTTGTCTTCCACGAAGGCGAGCTCGGGGACACGCTGCACGTCATCGACAAAGGCCGCGTCGTCGTCGAAGTCACCACCGCGGCCGGCGACGTCGCCGCCCTTTCGGTCCGAGGTCCCGGAGATGTCATCGGGGAGTTGGCGATCTTCGGCGCCGGTCGCCGCACCGCGCGGGTCACCGCCCTCGAGCCCACCGAAACCCTCGCGCTCACCACCGAGATCCTCGACGCGCTCCGTGCTGACGACCCGAGGGTCGACCGTTTCATGCTCGAGCTGCTCGCCGGGAAACTGGCCGAAACCACATCCCAGCTGATGGAGGTCCTGTTCGTTGCGGTCGAACAGCGGGTGCTGCGAGTGCTCGACCGGCTCGCCACCGCCTTCGACAACGGAGAGCCGACCGTGGTGGTGCGGGTCCGGCAGGAAGACATCGCGGCCATGGCGGGCACGCGCCGCCAGACGGCGAACCGACCGCTGAAGGCCGCCGAGGAGAAGGGCGTCCTCCGTGTCGGTCGGGGCCGCATCGAGATCCTCGACCGCGACGGCCTCCGCCGGCTCGCTCGCTGACCTCTCGAGGAGACAGCGAGCCGCCGGGAGAGGCGGATCGGGATCAGCCGGCCGGTGGAGGTGGCGGAGGTGCCAGCTCGGAGCCCTCGTCGTCGACGCCGTCGTCGCGCATGCTCTTCAGGATGTCGACGCCGGTGGCGGCCTCGATCTGTTCGCTCATGCTCACCACCGCGGCGGGCAGCTGAGCCATCAGGCCGGGAATCCCGCCACCGTTCTGGCCGTTGCCGCCACCCTGATCGATGACCGCGACGCGGTCGATGGAGACGCCGTTGACGGTCGACACGATCTTGTCGACGAGGTCGGGGAGCATGTTCAGCACGAAGATGCGCTGACCGTCGTCGCCGGCCGCCTGGTACTGCTCGGTCAGGCGACGGAACACGTCGACCTGGGCCTTGCCGTCCTCGATGATCTTGGCCGCTTCGGCCTGGGCTTGCAGCTGCTTGGCTTCGAGGTTCGCCTTGGCGGGCGTGACCACATCAGCTTCGAGGCGGCGGCGCTCCAGCTCGATGCGCTGCTGCTCGAGTTCCTGTTCGGCGGTGGCCCGGGCAACGTCGCCGGCCACCGCGGCCTCGGATTCCTTCGCCCGGGCAACCGCATCGAGCTCCGCGGTACGCACCCGGAGCACGTTCTGCTCCTCGACGATGTTCTTGTCCGCCTGGACTGATGCGATCTGGGCCCGCTCGCGGGCGCTCGCCTCGGCCTGTTCGGACTCGGCCATCCGGTTGGCCTCGGCCACCCGAGCCTCCTTCACCACCTCGGCGGTGAGCCGCCGGCCGACCGATTCCAGGTACTGGTTGTCGTCGGTGACGTTCTGGATCTTCATCACGTCGAGTTCGAGGCCGAGCGTCTTGATGTCGTCGTCGGCTTCGTCGATCAGCTGCTGGGAGAACTTCAGCCGGTCCTCGTTCACTTCCTCGGGCGAGAGGGTGGCGAGCACACCGCGGAGGTTGGCCTCGAGCGTCTCCTTGGCGATCTGTCCGATCGCCGCGTGCGGCACGTGGAGGAAGCGCTCGGCGGCGTTCTCGAGCAGACCCTCCTTGGACGACACCTTCACGTTGGCGATGCCCTGCACGTTCAGCGGGATTGCGCCGGCCGAGTACGCGTTGGTGACCTCCACGACCAGCGGGATGGTGTTGAGGTCCATCCATGCGACCTTCTCGACCAGGGGCATGCGGAGGGTACGACCACCCTTCAGGATCCGATAGCCCACGGTCCGACCGTCGCTGAGCGTTCGATTCTTGCCGGTGATGACCGCGACGCGGTTCGGCGGGCAGATCACGATCAGCGAGCTGACGATCATGATCATGAAGACGAATGCCAACGCGATCACCAAGCCGATGATGAGGAAGGTCATGTCACTTCTCCTGTCTCTTTCTGAATTGGGGGACTAGTCGAGTTCGAGGTCCGGTCCGAGCGGCGCCACGAGCGCGACGCCGCCCTCGATGCGGACGATCACCACCCTCTGGCCCCGATCGATGGTGGACCCGTCGACGGGAGACGCCGTCATCTGTTCGCGTGCGCCGGCGATGTCGACGATGATCTTCCCCCGGTGTTCAGTGCTGACCGGCAAGGCGACCTTGGCCGTCTTGCCTTCCAGCTCTCGATCCATCACCTCGCTGGACGTGGAATTGCGACGCAGCCACGAGAACGCCGCGCTGTTGAGGCTGCCGGCCACCACACCGACCACGATCGCCATCAGGAGCGTGAAGGCAAACCCGGCGCCGGTCGCGCCGACCAACAGGCCCGTCAGTCCGAAGAAGGCCATGACGAACGCGATGCTCGAAAGCGGCACGATCGTGAAGAGCCCGTCGCCGTCGGCATCGCCACCGATCCCATCGGCCTCGGCGTCGCCTGCGAACGCGAACCACAACAACAAGGGTCCTCCCACCGCCAGGAAGAACACGTACAAGCCCGTCATTTGCCCATCTCCGTGGCACCCAACCTAGTTCGAATTTTGGCATCCGTTACCGCGACCCGGCCTACGCTCGCACCCATGTCGTTCAACGAACGTTTCCACGAGGTCAGCTCCGAGGTCCGAAACTGGGGCCGCTGGGGCGACGACGACCGGATCGGCACGCTCAACCTGATCACCGACGACGTGGTCAAGGAAGCGGCGGCCACCATCACCACCGGCGAACGGGTGAGCCTCGCCATCGACCTCGGCCCCCACGGCCCTCAGGTCGGCCACGTACCCGGCCGCGTCAACCCGATCCGCGGCATGAACTACATCGACAACCCGGACCTCGGCGATCCCGACGGGGATGGCATGGTGCCCCACTTCAGTGACGACCACGTGACCATGGGACTGCAGGCCGCCACCCACTGGGACGGGCTCTCCCACGTGTCCTACAACCGACAGCTGTACAACGGCGTGCCGGTCTCCACGGTCACCGCCCGCGACGGGGCCACCGTGCTCGGGATCGAGAACGTCCGCACCATCGCCGGACGTGGCGTGCTGCTCGACGTAGCCGCATCGCGTGGCGAGGAGGAGGTGGCCGGTGGGGTCGAGCTGACCGGCGACGACCTGGACGCCGCCGCCGAGTGGGCCGGCGTGGAGATCCGCAGCGGCGACATCGTGCTGATCCGAACCGGGCGGATCCGGCAGTTCATCCAGGGCGGCGCCATGGCCTACTCCCTCGGCCCGAACGGCGACGGGTCCTCGCCCGGCCCCGGTCTCGATGCGGTTCGCTGGTTCCGTCGACACGACGTCGCCGCCGTCGCCAGCGACACCTACATCTTCGAGGTCTTCCCCGGACCCGAGCCCGAGAACATGCTGGCGGTGCATTGCCTCGCCATCGTCGACATGGGCCTCACCCAGGGCCAGAACTGGGACCTCGAAGCACTGGCGGAGACCTGCGGCCGACACGGCCGCCACGAGTTCTTCCTCGTTGCCAACCCCGAACCGTTTCTGGGTGGCTGCGGATCACCGGTGAGCCCGGTGGCGATCTTCTAGGGCGCTCGACGGACCCGGGTCCACCCCAGGTCGCGATCTCCTAGAGTCTGCTCATGGCGTTGACCGATCAGTTGAAGTCCATCGAGCTCTTCTCGGAGTTGAGTGCCAAAGAGTTGAAGCGGGTGGCCTCCTTCATGACACCGATCTCGGTGAAGCCGGGTCGGGACCTCACCGTCCAGGGTGCGACCGGGCGAGAATTCATGATCATCGCCGAAGGCGAGGCTTCGGTACGGCGCAACGGCCGGCTGATCGCCACGCTCGGGCCCGGTGACTTCTTCGGTGAACTCGCCGTCATCGCCGGCGTACCCCGCACCGCCACGGTCACCGCCGAATCCGACATGGTGATCGAGGCACTCAACCGGCGGGAGTTCTCCTCGCTCCTCGACGAGAACCCTCGCCTCGCCCGAAAGGTGCTGGTGGGCGCAGTGAGGCGGCTGTACGAACTCGAGGAAGGTGTGGTGCTCTGAGCGACATCGCAGTCGTCGGCAGCGCGAACCTCGATCTGGTCGTCGAGGTCCAACACGTTCCCCGGGTCGGCGAGACGGTGATGGGCGGGGATCTCCGCCGGATCCCCGGGGGCAAGGGCGCGAACCAGGCGGTGGCGGCGGCACGCCTGGGACGGACGGTCGCGATGATCGGCCGGGTCGGCGATGACGAAGGCGGTGTGATACTCCGCGCGGCCCTCGAATCCGACGGCGTCGACACCACCCATCTCCACACCACCGAGGGAGTCCCGAACGGAGTGGCCCTCATCGCGGTCGGGTCCGACGGCGACAACAGCATCGTGGTGAGCCCGGGCGCGAACGCCCGGGTCACCGAGAGCGACGTGGCCGCCGCGGCACACCTCCTCACCGCCGCCACGATCACCCTGCTCCAGCTCGAGATTCCGATTTCCGCAGTCGTTTCCGCTGCGCAGACCGCGGCGGGCACCATCTTGCTCAACCCCGCCCCCGCGCCCAGCGGCCCCCTTCCGGCCCAGCTCCTCGAAGCCACCGACATCCTCGTTCCCAACCAGACCGAGCTGGCCACACTCGCCAGTCACACCGGACCGGTCGACGTCGACACCGCGATCGAGCTGGCCCGATCGCTTCCGTGCCCGACCGTGGTGGTGACGCTCGGCGCAGAGGGAGCGCTCCTGGTCACGGCCGAGTCGGCCACACACGTCCCCGCACCGCGGGTCGACCCGGTCGACACCACCGCCGCGGGCGACTCCTTCTGTGGTGCCCTCGCTGACGGGCTCGTCGATGGTCTGGACCTCGAAGGCGCGGTCCGGTGGGCAGTGCGCGTCGGGGCCGTCACCACTACCCGAGCCGGAGCCCAGACCTCACTCCCGACCCGTGACCAGGTGGAGTCCCACTTCCCCTCCTAGCATCACGACGATGGATTCGATCCCGATGCTCGTCGACTGCGATCCCGGCGTGGACGATGCGATCGCGCTGATGGTCGCGGCGGCGCGCTCCGAACTGGTCGGGATCACCACCGTGAACGGCAACGTCGGCATCGACGCCACCACCCACAATGCGCTCGCGGTCACCGAGGTGGCCGGACTCGACGTAGAGGTTCACCGAGGGGCGGCCCGTCCGCTGATCGCTCCGACGATGGACGCCCGCCACGTCCACGGCCCGACCGGACTCGGGTCGGTCGAGATCCCCGAGCCCAGCCGCCAGGAGGCATCGGCCGACGCGGTCACCTACCTGTGCGACATGGCCCGCAGCATCGACCACTTGCACCTCGTCGCGGTCGGGCCGCTCACCAACATCGCCCTCGCGCTCCGCAAGGACCCGTCGCTTCCGAGCCATCTGGGCGGCTTCACGATCATGGGCGGAGCCTTCGGGGGCGGCAACGTCACCTCGATGGCGGAGTTCAACATCTGGGCGGACCCCGAGGCCGCGGAGATCGTGTTCCGCGAAATGGGGATGTTGACGATGGTGGGCCTCGACGTCACCCACCAGGTCCTGCTCGGCGCCGGTGAACTCGACCGCCTCCGTTCGGCCGGCACACCCTGCGCCACGTTTGCCGCCGACCTCCTCGAGCACGCCATGGCCCGGTCGAACGAGTTCCGCGG
>CAYFLT010000022.1:52500-53956 GCA_964344055.1 uncultured Candidatus Nemicrothrix sp. | reverse complement strand
CACCGGTGCCTTCGACACGATGGGACCCGACAACGAGCGGACGCGAGCGGGTGTTGCCGACCTGGCCGCCCTGTTCGAGTACTGCCGGACGACTGCTGCATTGGAGAATCTCGATCCCGACGGTTGGGGCGCCGATATCTACCGCCGCGGCCCCGACGAGGGACTCGCCCGCCGGGACTGCCTCGGCCTCGTGATGGCGTACGCCTGGGCGGGAATGGACACCACCGTCAACGGGATCAGCACCGCCATCTCGGTCTTCGCCGATCACCCCGATCAATGGGAGCAGGTCCGTGCTGATCGATCGCTCGTGCACGCCGCCGTGAACGAGGTCCTCCGCTTCGAGCCGGCCGTGCAACGGTTCACCCGATCGGCGAGCGTCGACTCCGAGATCGCCGGCGTTCCCATCCCGGCCGGCTCACGCATCCTGATCCTGTTCGGCTCGGCGAACCGCGACCCGGACCACTATCCGGATCCCGATCGTTTCGACATCGCCCGCAACCCCGTCGACCATTTGAGCTTCGGCCGCGGCATCCATCGCTGTGTCGGCGCGCCGCTCGCCATCGCGGAGATCGAGGCGCTCCTCGGTGTGCTGCTCGACCAGGTCGAGCGCTTCACCGTCGTGGATCGCGAGTGGCGGGCCAACAGCGCCCTCCACGGCCTGGCCCGACTGGTGGTCGACGTCGAGGCCGCCTGATCCGGCGGCTCTACTCGGGGAAGTAGCGCTCGGACCACGACTCGCCGATCACGCCTTGTTCGAGCAGCGAGTCGATCTGCTCAGCGTCGTAGCCGAGCGCACCGAGGATCTGGCGCGTGTGGTCTCCGTACTTCGGTGCGGGCCCGGGCACATCGATGCGTGAGCGAGAGGGCCGCACCGCGATCGGCGCCACGAGGTCGCACCATCGCCCCATCGGGTGGTGGTCGTGGCGGATCGTCCGGAACGTGGCACCGTCGATGTCGGCGGGACCCTGGCTCTCCACGTGGAGCGAGAGGTCTCGGGTGCCCTGGAGCGACCCGAGCGGCACCGCCGCCACCGAGGTCCCCCGGTACTGCTCGGTCCAGTGGGTGATGGGGTGAACGCGGAACTCCGCGGCGGTCGGCGGGTCGTCGCCGTCCGGCCCTGCGTAGAAGAGCCACCCGTCCGCGGCCTCATACGCCTGGTACCGCGGCCCCCAGCCGGTGGCCTCGCGGCCGGACGGCTCGTCGAACGGCTCCCGACCGTGGAAGTCATACATGAACTGGGCCTGGATGAGGTTGCCACCGGAGGCCAGGGACGATCGGGCGACCGAGGTCGACCCGGTTCGCCGCTGCTCGACCAGCGCGGCACCGAGAGACACACAGGCACAGAAGCCGGCCAGCACATCGATCGTGCCGAAGTGGGCGTGCTCTTCCGGCGTCGCCATTCCGCCACCGAATCGGACCATCACCCCGGTGGCCGCCTGGGCGAGATCGTCGTAGC
>CAYFLT010000022.1:52162-52468 GCA_964344055.1 uncultured Candidatus Nemicrothrix sp. | reverse complement strand
GTGGTCGGACTTCGGGCCTCGGTTCGGGCCGCCGAATGCGTCGAGCTGGACGAGGACCACGTCGGGGTTGGCGCGCTCGAGACGATCGGCGTCCAGACCGAGCCGGGCCGTCTGAGCGTCGGTGCCGTTGTAGGTGACCACGTCGACCTCGGCGAGCAGTCGGTCGAGGATTTCCTGGCCCTCCTCGGTGGCCAGATCGACGAGCACACTGCGCTTGCCCCGCTGGGCCTGGAGACCGAACACCACCGTGTTCCACGGATCCACCGAGGGTGTCACGGGCTGGAGCAACGTCACATTGGCGCCGAA
>CAYFLT010000022.1:49661-52035 GCA_964344055.1 uncultured Candidatus Nemicrothrix sp. | reverse complement strand
GCGGGTCCTCGGCCAGGATCCCGGGCAGATCGGTTCGAGCGTCGTCCAGCGCGGGGCCCGGGAGCTTCTCGGCGGCGCAGTCATCGGCGGAGAGCCAGGCCACGTTGCCCATTTGCTGCATCGTGCCGAACGGGGTTCCCTCCACCTCGAGCACGAGCCCCGAGGCGAGGGCGTGCGGGTCGTGGAGCCACTCGGCCGTGAATCGCTGGGCGGTGGCCGGGGCCTTGGCCGCGCCGAATCGCTCCTCCCACTCGTGGGCTGGCCGGGTGAGGAACGCTGCCTTCATCGCGGTGGAGATCCGGGCCCGGTCCTCGGGGCCCACCGGGTAGTTGCGAAGCGACCATCCGGCTGGCCAGTCGGCGGTGTCGAGGTAGGGATCGAAGTCCGGCAATTCGTCGGCGAGCCCACCGAGCCCGAGCGTCTCGAGGACCCGCCTCGGGTGACGGGCGACGCTGCCCGAGACGACGTAGAAGCCCCGGCCATCGGCGCACTCGTAGGTGCGGTAGAACGGGTCGAGGAACTCCGAGAGCTCGTCGAACTGCAGGGCCCGGCCGTCTCCCTCGCGCTCCTTGCGATCGAGCTCGAGTTCGCGGGGTGACTTGTAGCGATCCGGGTAGTCCTCGATCTGCATCGCGTTGTAGGCGAGGCCCTCGTAGAGCGCAGCGGCGAGCGGGACCTCGATGTGGTCGCCGCCGGTGCGATCCCGGTTCGCCAGCGCGAACAGCACGGCCATCGCTCCGAACGTCGATGCGTAGGCCGAGGCGAGTCCCAACGGAGTGAACGACGGGTTGACCTGCATGAGCCGCCGATTGAGCCCCATGTCGGTGAACTGACCGGTGGACGCGGCGATCACCGCCTCCCACGCGGCGATGCCCTCCCAGGCCGGGTCGGTCGACGCGTAGCCGGGTAGAGAGAGCGAGATCAGATCCGGGTTCGCCTCCGACAGGGCGTCGGGTGCCAGCCCGAGGCGGCGCATGACGCCCGGGCGGAAGTTCTCGATCAGTGCATCACTGCGGGCGGCGAGCCCGAGCACCTCCTCCCGACCGGTGCTCGACTTCAGGTCGACCACGAGCGATCGCTTTCCCCGCCCGAGCATCTCGGCGACCGGTCCGCCGATCCGCGGCCCACCGGGTGGATCGATGCGGATCACCTCCGCACCGAGGTCGGCGAGCATCATGCCGACCAGGGGGCCGGCGAGGTACTGCCCGAGATCGAGGACACGAACCCCGGCGAGCGGCCGGGCACTCATGTGAGGAACCGCCCGAGCACGTTGCGGGTCACCCGCACGACCTGTTCGTCATCGCGGGTGAGTCCAGCCAGCCACTCACACGTTGCCGCGCAGAACACGGCACCCTCTCCTCGTTCCCACATCACGATCACGCCGTTCCCCCGGATGGTGGACTCGAGCGTCGCCGCGGTGATCTCGCCATGGAGCGCGTCGGCCTTGAAGTGGTGGCTCGAGTCCTCGATGTAGAGGGTTTCGCCCCACACCTGCTGGTCGACCTCGGCGTTCACCGCCAGCCCGACGGCGAGGATCTCGATGTCGGTCGACGCTCCATCGTCGCCGGTCGGGGAGGGGAGGCCGCCGCGGATCACGAGATCGAGCCCGTCCACCTCGTATCCGAAGATCCGGGACTCCTTGCCGAGCACGTCGCCGTAGCCGAGGCCGGTCCCCTCGAAGGCCCAGTGCTCGGGTCGGTAGACGGTGAAGCCTCCGGGCCCCTGGCCGGCGCAGCGACCGAGACCCGCGTAGATGCCTGCCAGGCCGTTGGCGCCGACCGTCCACGCTCCGGGGCGGTTGATCTCCGGCGCCTCCCATGGTCCGGTGATGCCGGGGTCGTCGCCAGCGTCACGCTCGGGATCGCTCGTGCGGGCCGTGTGCTTGTAGCAGACCTGGGTCCGGCCACCGTCCTCCATGCGAACCTTCCAGAGGAAGTCGCCGGCGAAGCGGGCCAGCCGACCGCCCCGGTCGACCCACCGGTCGACGACGTCGCGTTGTGGCTCGGTCCAGTACTCGTCGTGGCCGACGACGACCACGCACCGGTAGGGGTCGAGCGCGGCCGGATCGTCGTCCAAGTCGTGTTGGGTGAGGACGTCGTGGTCGAGCCCTTCGGCGTCGGCCCAGCGGGAGAAGTGGCGCTCGTAGGTGGCCCAGCCGGCCGAGGCGTACTTCTTTGAGTACCCGTAGGCGAAGGCCCACTCCATGTACGGGTAGCGGACCATCTCACCGGGGACGGGATCCACGGTGTCGACCGTCCTCGGGGCTCCTGCCGGGAGGCGGCAGAACCCTCGGGTCCACGGACGCCGAAGCGCCAGCCGAGGAGAGAACTCGTCGCCATTCGGTCCGGTGATGCCCTCGTAGGCGTTCGACCCG
>CAYFLT010000022.1:19716-49651 GCA_964344055.1 uncultured Candidatus Nemicrothrix sp. | reverse complement strand
CAGTCGTTGTAGGCCACCCAGGTCCCGGTGGTGATCAGCAGGGCCAGCCGGGGCGCGACCTCCGGGGCACTGCGCACGAAGATCACGTGATGCTCCTCGACAGTCTCGTCGCCGCGCCGCCCGACCAGGGTGATGAGGTAGCCGCCAGGGAGCCAGTCGTCGCCGACCTCGAAGGTCGCCCCGACTCCCCAGTCGCACCCGACCACCGACACGTTCGGGGGCGACGGGTGGTGCCTGCCGGAGAGACCCGCCTCCACGTGCACTGTTTCGTAGACGGCCCCGTCCCGCCCGACCTCGTAGTCCCACGTTGTCGCCGTGGTGGAGACCCGGAGTTCGACGGTGTCGCCGGGGCGGAAGGTGAAGCGGTCGGTGTAGGCCCAGATCTCGAGCTCGTCGGGATCGTCGGTGGGGCCGGTGTGGCAGTTGTCGAGGATGTGGCGGGCTCGCCGCCGCTGGCGGATCGCCTCGGTCACGAGCGGGCCTCGACCCGCCCCGCCTCCGACCCGTCGACCTCGATCTCCATCGCGTCTCGCAACCACAGACCGCCGCCCCGGAGTGGCCGAGGGTCGTAGGAGCGATGCCCGAGCAATCGCTGAACGCGAGGCGACATGGAGGCGAGCTCATCGTCGGAGAAGTCGATCGGGTGCGACTCCTCGGGGGTCAGCCAGCCGGCCACGAACGACAGGTGCATGGCCCGCCGCCACCGGTCGGTGGTCTGGTTCGCGCCACCGCCGTGCAGGACATAGCCGGAGTACACGAGGGCATCGCCGGGGCCGAGCTCGGCGGGCACCGACTCCGCCTCGGCGAATCGCTCGAGTTCGGGCCAGCGATGACTGCCCGGAACGACCCGAGTGGCACCGAGCTCCTCGGTCACCTCGTCGAGGCCGATCATGGCGCTCAAGGTGATCTCGGGTGACTCGGGCCAGGTGCGCGACACGAACTCCCACCAGTTGTTGGCATCGCGGTGCAGCACCTGGGCCGGCTCGCCGGGCCCGATGTACATGACCTGTCCGGTGTTGACCCAGTAGGACCCGCAGGCGGGCAACAGGACCGCATCGGCGAGCGCCGCATAGACGTCGTTGTCGAGCATGTCGAAGAAGGCCGGGGTGAGCCGGCCGACGCTCGAGAAGCGGGTGGTGTTCGCACCGACGAAGCCCTTGCCGTCCTCGCCGAGGCCTTGGGTGGCGGCTCCGGGCTCCACCGCCTGGGCCCGCTCGTCGGCCGCGGCGCGGACAGCATCGATCGTCGACCGGTCGAAGAGCTCTTCGACGATGACCCCACCATCGCGCTCGACGACTCCGAGCATCTCCTCGAGCGGGGCGGAGCGGTGAAGGCGCACGAGACCTGGATTCGACATGGTCGGTATTCTCGCGCTCGCGGGCCGCTCGTACTCAGACACCATCCGCCGATTCGACGCGCCCGAGCCAACATCGGCCCTCACGAACAGTGGTGACTTTTTCGCCTGAGGTGTGACGTAACTCACATCTCGGGTCTAGAGTCTTAGCAAGTGTCCGAATTGGGGGATTCGGACGACGACGGCGCCGCCTTCAGGGTGGCGCCGTCGTCGCGTCTCCGCACAGGCCGGGACCGACCTCGGGTGGCGCCGCAGTCGTGGCCTCGCTAGAACCTCCCCGTGACCGAGGACCCCACCACGGCCTACGCCGGATTCGGCGGAACGGTCGGCAAGATCTTCTCGACCTCGACCCCCGACTGGCCGCCGCCACCGACTGCACCCGAAGGTGCGCCGAACGTGATCGTGATGCTGGCCGACGACCTCGGCTTCGCCGACCTCGGCTGCTACGGCGCTGAGATCGACACACCGAACCTCGACGCGATCGCGGCCAACGGGGTGCGGTACTCGAACTTCCACGTGAACCCGATGTGCAGCCCGACCCGGGCGTCGATGCTCACCGGGCTCAACCACCACCTCGCCGGCGTCGGCCACGTCGCCCACAGCGACCCCGGGTTCCCCGGGTATGCCCACGAGATCCGCGACGACGCGGTCACCATGGCCGAACTCTTCCGGGACAACGGCTGGGCGTCGCTGATGGTGGGGAAGTGGCACCTGTGCAAAGACGCCCACCTGTCCGAGGCGGGGCCCCGTCACTCGTGGCCCCTGCAGAAGGGATTCGAGCGCTACTACGGGATCCTCGACGGCTTCACCAACTTCCACCAACCCCACCGGCTCTACGAGGACAACCACCACGTCGCCGTCGACGAATACCCCGACGACTATTACTTCACCGACGACCTCACCGATCGGGCCATCACGATGATCGACGAGGTCCGGTCGTCGCACCCACGCAAGCCCTTCTTCCTCTACTTCGCCCACGGTGCGGTGCATGCCCCTCTCCAGGCGAAGGCGGACGACATCGAGAAGTACCGCGGCGCCTACGACGCGGGATGGGACGAGATCCGGCGGCGCCGCTTCGAGCGTCAGAAGGCGCTCGGAGTGATCGCTCCTGACGCCAACCTGCCGCCCCGGAACGCCGAGAAGCACCACGAGGTCGAAGCGTGGGACGACCTCTCCGACGTCCAGCGGGAGACCTTCGCCCGCTACATGGAGATCTTCGCCGGCATGGTCGACAACATCGACCAGAACTTCGGACGACTCCGGGCCCATCTCGAAGCACTAGGGGAGTGGGACAACACGATCGTCGTCTTCACCTCGGACAACGGCGGATCGCGTGAGGGGCAGTCCGACGGGACCTCGGCCTACTTCCGGACCCTGCTGGCCCAGACCCGCGCCACCGGCTGGGAGGACGTCGACGTCGACCACGCTCGGATGGACGACATGGGCGGCCCGAAGACCCTGCCTCACTACCCGATGGGCTGGGCGATGGTGTCGAGCACGCCATTCCGGCTCTACAAGATCAACACGCACCAGGGTGGCCATCAGGTGCCGTTCATCGTCCACTGGCCGGCCGGTCTCGCGGCAGCGGGGGAGATCCGGACGCAGTACCAGCACATCACGGACCTGCTCCCGACTCTGGCCGAACTGACTGGGGTGGAAGTGCCGACGGAGAAGAACGGGCAGCCGGTCCCTGCGCCCGCCGGTTCGAGCATGGTGTCGACGATCAGCGACGCGTCGGCCGCCAGCACCCATCCCGAGCAGTACTACGAGATGGTCGGCCATCGGGGCTACTACCGGGACGGCTGGTCGGCAGTCACGTGTCATCCGGCCCGCACCCCGTTCTCCGAGGACCGCTGGGAGCTGCACCATCTGGACGCTGACCCGACCGAGTCGGTCGACCTGGCCGAGGAGCATCCGGAGAAGCTGGCCGAGCTGAAGGGGGCGTGGGAGGAAGCGGCCTGGGCGAACCAGGTGTATCCGCTCGACGAGGGCACCGCGTTGAAGATGGTGAGCCGTCCACCGTGGGAGGACGAGCTGGCCGAGCCGGTCCGTCTCCTCCCCGGGATGCCGACCCTTGAGCGGTGGCGCTCGCTGCAGCTGGTGTGGCCCCGCAGCTTCACCGTCGACATCGAGCTCGAGTGGCGATCAGGAGACCAGGGGATGCTCGTGGCCCACGGCGACCAGGGTGGCGGCTACGCGATGTACGTCGAGGACGATCGCCTCTTCTTCGTGCACAACGGCTACGGCGCCATGGCGGTTCACGACTGTGGCCCGCTGGGCGACGGCACGGCCCGGATCACGCTCGACGTCGAGGAGCCGGGCGACATGATCTGGCGGCCGACCATCTCGGTCGACGGTGCCCTCGTGGCGGAGGTCGGGGATCTCCCGGCGCTCTACGCCATGGCACCGTTCGAGGGAATCGACGTGGGTATCGATCGGCGGTCACCGGTCAGCTGGGAGCTCTACGAGCGTCACGGGACCTTCGCCTACACCGGCACGATCCACGCGGTGACCTACACGCCGGGCGAACTCGCTCCCGACGCCGGCTCCCGATGGATCGACTTCCTCAAGGAATCCGGCACCAAGTACGAGTGATCCCCCATCTTTTTCTGGACGTCCGCGCGCGGTATGCGCGCGTCAGCGTCCAGAGATTCGGGGTGACCGGCTTTTTCTGGACGTCCGCGCGCGGTATTCGCGCGTCAGCGTCCAGAGAATCTCAGGTGGCGTAGCGGTCGAGGGTGGCTTGGAGTGTGGCTCGGAAGGCTTCGGTATCGGGGATGGCGGCGGGGTCGATGATCACGCCGATGTCGAGCGACCCGTTGTAGGACATGACCGTGGCGTTGGATGCGGCCCCGGCCAGGGGGCCGATCGGGAACGTCGCCGTCACCCGCGCGCCGCCGATGTACAGGGGAATGGGTGAGCCGCGGAGGTTGCTGGTGACGATGTCGAGCTTGCGGCCCTGGCGTCGGCCCAGCGAGCTCAGCGTGCCGTCGGGCAGGAGGGTGACGATGGCACCCACCGCATCCATGGGAATGGCTGCGCCCGACGACTCCGATGGCGCCATCGCCTCCCGAAGGTGGCGGAACCGCTCCTCGGCGTCCAGCGATCCCGCGGGGGCCGTGATCGGGGTCGGCGTGAAGGCGTTGCCGCCGGCACCGGAGCCCGAGCGAGTACTTCGCACGTACGACATCGACAGCGCCGGAGGGTCGAGGTCGGCGTCTTCGTGGAGCTGGGCACCGGTCTCGGCCAAGGCTGTCACGAACAGGTCGTTGATGGTGCCGCCCCAGTCCTTGGCCTTCCCGCGGGCTGACTCCAGATCGATCTGGGCCGTGACGAAGACCCGCGCTCCGGACCGGTCGGTCCACAGCGGCGAGCCGGTGTCGTCGTCGGCGAGCAGCGGGCCGAGCGTGGCTTTCACGCCGCCGGCGATCGCTTCGGCCTTGTCGGCCAGTCGCTTCTTGTCCGCTCCGATCATGGCGGCCTCGCCGGCGACCGCTCGGGCCATGCGGAGCGGGGTGGTGACCGCGGCCTTCGCCACACCGGCGACCGACACGCCTCCCCGCTCGCCACCGTCGGATTCCGCCCGTTCGGCCAGGATCCCGTCGAGGTCGATGGCGGGTGGTGGCTCGGCGTCGCGCTCGAGGTCGATGTACGCCTCGGTCATCCGCATGGCGCCGATGCCATCGGCGATGCTGTGGTGCATTCGCCCGATCAACGCACCGCTGCCGTCAGCCATCCCCACCACCGAGTGGAGAAGCCAGGGAGGCCGGTCGGGATCGTACGGCGTGGTGTGGAGATCGATGGTCAGCTGAAGGAGCGCGTCGCGATCGCCCGGCTCGGGAACCCTGACCTCGCTGACGTGGTGATCGAGATCGAACTCGGGATCGAGTTCCCAGTGAGGTGGTTCGATTCGCGAGCCCTCGACCACTCGTTCGGCGAGGCGCGGGATCTCGGTGACACCGAACGCCAGCTTCGCCTTGAGGTGGTCGATGTCCGCGGGTTGGTCGAGGATCGCGAGCAGGGAGCCGCTCGGATCCAGCCACGGGTCCGAGCCGACCCGCCACATCAGTGCCTCCGCGGTCGACATCTGTGGCTCGAGATCGAGCTCGCGCCGCCGGAACGCCTTCTTCTCGTTCTGGGTGTCTTCAGCCATCGGTCAGGTGTCGGTGCCGGGCCGGCGGTCGGATTCCTGGGTCGGATCCCCCGAGTAGCCGGGCGGGTAGGTCGCGAGCAGCTCCTCTTCGGTGGGCTCGTAGGGTTCGTGCGCGGCAGGCGGGAGGAGTTCACTGATCGCCGACATGATCCGCTTCGTGTCCGAATCCAGATCGTCGTACTGGAGCGCGACCGGCGGGCCGATCGTGGCGGTCACCGGTGGCGGATCGACCAGGTTGAGGCTGGGCATGCGGGCGCTGCGGGGCCACACCTTCTCGGTGCCCCACAGCCCGATCGGGATGACCGGGACACGGGTGGCGTGCGCCAGGCGGGCCGCACCCCACCGGCCCTTCAGCTCGGGCTCGAAGAAGGCCGGGCCGCGGGGGATCGTGCCCTGGGGCATCAGGAAGACGATGTCGCCTCCCTTGAGCGCCTCGATGGCGGCCTTCAGCGGTTCATCGGAGCCGGTCCCGCGGTCCACCCTGATGCCACCGGCCGCCTTCATGACGGCACCGGCGAGGGGAACGTCGAAGACTTCCTTCTTGCCGAGGTAGCGGGCGTTGCGGCCCGAGCGGGCGATGGCCGTCATGATCACCAGCGAGTCGAAGTAACTGCGGTGGTTGGCCACGACGATCGCGCCACCTTCCGATGGCACGTTCTCGAGTCCCTCGAGGTCGATGTCCGCGTTTGGGATCATCCCGGGCCGGACGAAGGGGCGGGTGATGTCCTGCATCTCGAATCCGGCGATCGAGATGATGCCTTCCGGCTTGTCGAGGAAGCGGACCGGCCAACCCTTCAGCGCAGCGGTGCCGGCGAGTCGAGCGTCGGGGTTGACCGCCACCGGATTCCCCACTGCATCGAGCAACGGGGCGTCGTAGTAGCTGTCGGAGTAGGCGTAGGACTGCTTCAGGTCGATGCCGTTCTTCTTCGCCCAGGCGCGAACCGCGTCACGCTTCCCGCGGCCCCAGAGCACCTCGCCGTCGAGTTCGCCGGTGAACTCACCGTCGGCTTCTTTCCACCGCGTGGCGATCACATGGTCGAATCCGATCAGCTCGGCGACGGGGGCGACGAGGTGTTCGGGTGTGGTCGTGGCGAGCACCGTGGCCCGGCCCTCCGCGGCGTGCCGGTCGATTTCGGTACGCGCGAACGGAAGCAGGTGGCTGACGACCTCTTCGGCCGCGGCATGAGCCGCCTCACGGGTGGCCTCCACCGACCATCCCTTCGACGCCCGCGGGCCGAACTTGGCCGCCTGTCCGACGAGGGGGCTCTCGCCGGCGATCTCGAACACCTTGAAGAACACGTCCGACACACGGCCGCCGCCGTGGGCAGACAGTCCGGCAGCAGCGAGGTGACGCTGGAAGATCTGCGGCGAGGCGACGGGGATGATCGTGCGATCGAGATCGAAGATCGCCGCGGCTTTCGGTGTGGACGAACTCATCGGTCTCCTTGCGTGGCATTCGACAGGCCAGCCCCGTCACTCGGCCAATACTGTCATCCCTGCCCGGGATTCGGGCAGGGCGATCGCAATACACTAGAACCTGTTCTAGTTTCGGGCACGGGGGATCGACGTGTATCTCGGGTATGACGAACAGCAAGAGGCGCTTCGAGCAGAGCTCCGCGCCTACTACGACGAGCTGCTGACCGACGATGTCCGTCGGGAACTCGAGGCCGAGTCCCGCGGGATCGGGCCGGTCCACCGCGAGGTCATGCGGCAGATGGGCGACGACGGCTGGCTCACGGTCGGATGGCCCGAGGAGTACGGCGGCCGGGGGTACTCGGCGGTCGAGCAGTTCATCATCTTCGACGAGTCCCTGGCGGTCGGCGCCCCGCTCCCGATGCTGACGATCAACACGGTCGGCCCGACGATCATGCAGTTCGGCAGCCAGGAGCAGAAGGAGTTCTTCCTGCCGAAGATCTCGAAGGCCGAGCTCACGTTCTGCATCGGCTACTCCGAACCCGATGCCGGCACCGACCTCGCCTCGCTCACCACGCGGGCGGTCCGGGACGGCGACGAGTACGTCATCAACGGCCAGAAGACGTGGACGTCGCTCGCCGGTGACGCCGACTACATCTGGCTCGCGGCCCGCACCAACCCCGACGTCAAGAAGCACAAGGGCATCTCGCTCTTCTGCATCCCGATGGACACCCCGGGCCTGTCGATCGAGCCGCTCGACCTGCTGTCGAGCCACGACATCAACCACACCTTCTTCGACGACGTCCGCGTGCCGGCGTCGACGATGATCGGTGAGGAGAACGGTGGCTGGGGGCTCATCACCAGCCAACTCAACCGGGAACGGGTGACGATCTGCTCGTCGGCGATGGTGAGCCGGTCACTCGACGAAACCATCGAGTACGCCAAGTCCACCACCAAGCCGGACGGCACCCGCCTGATCGACGTCCCATGGGTCCAACGCAACCTCGCGGAGGTCACCGCCGGGCTCGAGTACCTGCGCCTCGCCAACTGGAAGGTGGCCTGGACCGTCGCCACCAAGATCGACGGCCAGGAGCCCGACTTCGACACGATCAAGGGCTTCATCGCCGGCTCGTCTGGGGTGAAGGTCTACGGCACCGAGTTCTTCATCCGGGCCTACCGCAAGCTGATGGAGGTCTACGGGCCGCAGGCGACGATCGCCAAGGGCAACGTCGGCCACCTCACCCGCTTGGAGATGCAGTTCCGGTCAACCCCGATTCTCACCTTCGGCGGTGGGACCAACGAGATGCAGCGGGACCTGGTGTCCCAGTTCGGGCTCGGGTATCCCCGGGCGGAGCGATGAAGGCGGACGAGGGGATCACGGACTGATGGACTTCACCCTGAACGACGAAGAACAGGCAATCCACGACCTGGTCGACCAGATCCTCACCGACCGGTCGACCCACGAGCGGCTGAAGGAGCTGGCGGCCGCCGACGATCGCATCGATTCGGAGACGTGGGCGACGCTCGCCGAGGCCGGCGTGCTGGGAGCTGTCGTGCCCGAGGCCCACGGTGGGCTCGGACTCGGGTTCCTCGCCACCGCCATGGCGCTTCAGCTGGTGGGGGCCCATGCGTCACCGATTCCCCTGCTGTCGACCGCGGTCATGGGCGCCATGCCGCTCGCCGAGTTCGGCACCGAGACTCAACAGGCGCGCTGGCTTCCGATGGTGGCCGACGGTTCGCTGGTCATCGCGGCCGCGATCTACGAAGGTCACGGCGATCCCGCCGAGCCTCGAACGACAGCGGTTGCGGTGGACGGCGGCTACCGCCTCGACGGGGTGAAACCGATGGTGGCAGACGGTCTCGACGCCGGTCTGCTCCTCGTGCCGGCCACGCTCGCGGACGGTGGCTGCGGCGTGTTCCTCGTGCCAACGGAGGGAGAACTGGCGGGGGTCGCACTCGGTGAGGACTCCCTGCTGGGCGGTGTCGACGTCGATGGTGCGGCGGTGGTTCGCTGGACCACTCAGCGGGCGGGCGTCGGGATGTGCATGATGATGGCCGGGGCTGCCCAGTCCTCGATCGAACTGGCCGCCGACTACACCAAGGAGCGTCAGCAGTTCGACCGCCCGATCGCGACCTTCCAGGCGGTGAGCAACCGGGCCGGCGACACCTTCATCGACACGGAGGCCGTGACGCTGACGGCGTGGCAGGCGGCGTGGCGCATCGATCAGGGTCTCGACGCCGACGACGCCGTGTCGATCGCTCGCTGGTGGGCTGCGGAAGCCGGCTTCCGTGTGGTGCATGGCGCCGTCCACGTCCATGGCGGAGTAGGCGTCGACCGGGACTACCCGCTGCACCGGCACTTCCTGCTGGCCCGCCAGATCGAACTCACCCTCGGCAACGGCGAGGAGCACCTCGCCACCCTCGGCCGTTCCATCGCCGCCCGCTGACCTGACAGGGTTTTGGTGTCAGGTACCAAAACCCTGCCAGGTTGCTCGGGCGGGCCTCGGTGGAAGCGGTCCGGTACGGTCTGGCCTGCGTACGATCCGGCGAGTGGGGAGGAGGGTCGGGTGGACTTCGACCTCAGCAACATCGAATGGCCCGACGAGCTGTCGCCGTTCGATCACATGATGTTCCGAGCCGACAGTCAGGCGTCGACCCGCACGTCGATGACCTCAGTCGAGATCTTCGACAAGGCACCGGAGTGGGAGCGTCTCCGCGACGAGATGGAGCGCGGGACACGAGTGGCTCTCCGGATGCGACAGAAGGTGGTGGAGCCGCTGACGCCGGTCACCCAACCCCGATGGGTGATCGATCCCAGTTTCGACCTCGACTACCACATGCGGCACATCGCACTCCCCGCACCGGCGGGAATGCGGGAACTGTTGGACCTGGCGGAGACCATCCACACGTCACCACTCGACATGGAGCGCCCGCTCTGGGAAATGACCCTCGTCGAAGGGCTCGATCTCGAAGAAGGCACAGCGGCCATCATCTGGAAGCTGAGCCATGCGGTGACCGACGGCATCGGCGGGATGATCCTCGAGCTGATCTTCCGTCACAACGAGCCCGACCCGGTGCTCGGCGACATGCCTCCCGAGCCCGAGCCCGAACACCTCACGCCGGCCGGGCTGACCCGAACCGCGCTCGGGCGGCTGCCGGGCGCCCTGACCCGTTCGACTTGGCGCATGGTCGAGCGCTCGGTCCGCGCGATTCGGAGACCACGAGAGACGATGGATCGGGCCAGCGAGACGGCCCAGTCCATGGCTCGCGCCATGGGTGGTGCCGGTGTGGATGGCTCGCCGGTGCTCGAGGCGCGGAGCATGCACCGGCGCTTCGAAGAGCACCAGGTATCCCTCGACGACCTCAAGGCGGCCGCCAAGGCGCACGGTTGCTCGCTCAACGACGCCTACTTGGCGGCAGTCTGTGGCGCCCTGCGCTGCTACCACGAGGCCAAGGGCGCAACCACCACCGAGATCCCCCTGGCCATGCCGATGAACGTGCGGTCCGGCTCCAGCGGTGGCGACATGAGCAACCAGTGGTCGACAGCGCTGTTCGCCGCGCCGATCGGCGACGCCGACCCGGCGGAGCGCATGAAGCGGATTCAGGCGTTGGTCGCGGAGGCCCGCGAGAGTGTGGGGGTCGACCCCGTCCATCTCATCGCCCCACTCATGAGCAAGATCCCCGACGCCCTGCTCTCGCTCGTGCCCGAGGACGCGGTGAAGATCGACGTCCAGGCCAGCAACGTCCCCGGCTCTCCGGTGCCCCGCTATCTCGCGGGCAGCGAGGTGAGGCGCATGATCCCGTTCGGGCCACTTCCCGGCGCGGCGATGATGGTCACGTTGCTGTCGGTGCAGGGCATCTGCAATATCGGCGTCAACTACGACACCGCAGCCGTCGATGACGCCGAACTGTTCGTCGACTGCCTTCGTCGAGGGTTCGACGAGGTTCTGGCCCTGGGCTGACGCCGAAGGCGCTAGACGAGGACCGCGTCGGCCACGCGGTCCTCGCACTCGGCGGAATCCCACCACATCAGCTGCAGCTGCTTCGCCCGCCGGAAGTAGAGCTGGATGTCGTACTCGAGGGTGAAGCCGACGCCGCCGAACACCTGCTGGGCCATGGCGGTGATGTCGCGGTACATCTGGCCGGAGAACAGCTTGGCCATCGGTGCGAGGCGCTCGATCGGGCGGTCGGTGGACTGGGCCCAGGCCGCCTCGTAGACGAGCATCTTGGCGCCGTCGAGTTCGGTCTTGGCGTCGGCGAGATAGTGGGAGATCGACTGGAACTCGGCGAGCGCCTTGTCGAACTGCTCGCGGTCCTTGGCGTACTGGGCGGTGATCTCGAGCGCGTACTCGGCCCCGCCGTTCGCCTGGGCGGCGGCGAGGATGACGGCTTCGGTCATCACGGCATCCCAGGTGGCCCACCCGGTGCCCTCAGCGCCGACGCGTGCCGACCCGTCCACCCGGACGCCGTCGAAGTCGGCCCGGTACTGGGTGTCCGACGAGATCGACATGCGTTGATCGAGTGTGAGGCCACCGGCATCGCTCGGTACGAGGAAGAGGTCTACGTCGGTGTCGCCTTCGCCGGTGCGGGCCAGCACGAGTAGCTGGTCGGCCGCGGCGGCGAACTGGACGTGCATCTTGGTGCCGGAGAGCACGAACCCGTCGCCGTCGGCGGTCGCACGGAGCTGCACGCCCTTGGGTCGGTAACCGTTGCCCGGCTCCAGCCAGGCGGGAACGACGATCGCCTCACCACTGGCGATATCCGGCAGGAGCGCCTGCTGATCGGCATCGCCGGCGCGCTGGAGGGCCCCCGCCGCGAGCACGCAGCTCGCGAAGTGCGGGACCGGCGCCAAGGCCCGACCGAGTTCCTCGTAGACGACCACACCCTCCTGGAGGGTCATCCCGGCCCCGCCGTGGTCTTCGGAGATCATCAGGCCGCACACGCCGAGCTCGGCGAGCTGGGCCCAGAGTTCGCGGGCGATCCCGTCGGGATCGTCTTCGAGCGCCCGGACCGTCTCGAGTGGTGAGAGGTCGGCGCACAGGCCCCGCACCATGTCGCGGAGCATGTTCTGTTCTTCGGAGAAATCGAGATCGAGCATCAGGGTGTCCTAGGGAATCCAGTTGTCGCCCTTGCGGGCCCAGGGGTTGTCGTCGGCGTCGGCCGGAACGGCCACGCGGCCGGTACAGGTGGTGCAGACCCGGCTGCCTTGGGTGACGGCGATCTCGAGGTCGGCCCACTGGCATCCGACCTCGTCGGTCGAGGTGCCGGTGACGGTGCCGGTGAAGATCATCTCGTCGCCCGGGAAGACAGAGTCGCGCATGCGGAAGGTCATGCGGCCCAGCCGGCCCTTGGGGCCGGTCCAGTCGGTGACGTATCGCTCGAACCAGGCGGCCAGGTTCGGGGTGTTGAGGAAGATGTCCTGGGTGCCGTTGCGTTCGGTGGCGAACTTGAAGTCGTGGTGCATCGGCCGCCAGTCGCGGCTGGCGATGGCCCCGAGCACGACGGTGGTGGCCGTGACGTCGTATCGCAGTTCTGGGAGCTGGGTGCCCTCGGCCACCTGATCGATCGTGAGCGTCATGACGCCTCCTCTGCATGGCGCACATACCCGAACCCCGTGTAGCTCTCGACGCCGACCAGGTCGCCGTCCTGGTTGTGGTACTCGACGTCGATCACCCAGAAGCGTCCGGAGCCGAGCTTGGTGGTCTTGGGGTCGCTGATCGACCGAAGCACCTGGTGATGGGAGATCACGTCGCCGGGCCGGACCGGTTCGTGGAACGTGAGGGTATTGTCGCTCATGATCGCCTCGGGCAGACCGAGCCGCTCCTTCAGGTCGAAGTGGACCTGGAGAGCCACCTGCTCCTCGGTGGCGCCCGGCTCCCATCGATGGGGTCGCATCCACAGCGAGAGGGTCGACGGCGGGACCGTCATCCCGCCAGTGAGTTCATTGGCGGTGCTCTCGTCCCAGTAGAGCGGGTTGCCGTTCTCGGTGGCCGAGAGGGTGTTGTACGAATAGCTGAGCTCGACCGGGAAGCTGGCCGTCTCGGGATACTGGGGCTGCCCGACCGAGTCGACGATGTCCCGGGGCAGTTCATTCACGCGATGACTCCTTGGTCGGCGAGCTCGGCGACGGCAGCCGGATCCAGACCGGCCGCAACCAGGAGCTCTGCGGTGTCGGTGACGCTTCCTTCTCGAACCGGATAGGGCTCGGCGGGAGCGGTGGTGCCGGCCCAGACCGGACCGGTCTGGCGGAACGGGCCCTCGGTGGCGTGTTCGGCGTCGACCACCATGCCGCGGGCTTCGTACTGGGGGTCGTCGATGGCCTCGGCCACCGTCTTCACCGGCGACACGCAGCAGTCGGCCGGCCCCAGCTGGGCGGCCCACTCGTCGCGGGACTTCGTGGCGAGGATGCCGGCGATCGCCGTGCGGATCTCGTCCTGGCGGGTGTCGTCCATCTGGGCGTCGGCGTACTGGTCCAGGCCGAGCTCGCGGCACAGGTTCCGCCAGAACGCCTGCTCGATGGCGCCGACCGCGAGGTGGCCGCCGTCGGCGCAGGTGTAGATGTCGTAGCAGGCGTAGCGGCCGGTGAGGATGTAGTGGCCCGGCCCCGGTTCGGTGCCGGTGGCCAGGTATTCGTCGACGTAGAGCGACATCAGCCCGAACGCCCCGTCGGCGATCGACACGTCGAGGTACTCGCCCTCTCCGGTGCGTTCCCGGCGGAGGAGTGCGGCCATCACTGCCATCACGGCGTGCATCCCGCCGGCGGCGATGTCGGCCACGGTCGCCCCGGGCAGGGGCGGGGATCCGTCGGCGCGCCGCCCGGTGCAGTCCAGGTAGCCGGAGAGCGCGAGGTAGTTGACGTCGTGTCCGGCCCATTTGGACTGGGGGCCGGTCTGACCGAATCCACTGGTGGAGCACACGACGATCCGCTCGTTGATTGCCCGCAGGTCGTCGTAGCCCACCCCGAGGCGGTCCATGACGCCGGGTCGGAAGCTCTCGAGCACGACGTCGGCTGACGCTGCCAACCGCAGGAAGGCGTCGCGCCCGGCCTCGGCCTTGAGATCGAGCAGGGCTCGCTTCATCAGCCGGTGGCCGCTGTAGGCGTAGAACGGCGGCACGATCTGGACGCCGCCGTCCTTCGGTGTGGGGCCGACCTTGACGACCTCGGCGCCGTAGTCCGACAGGATTCGCGACGCGCGGGCGCCGGGTCCGACCGACGCGAGGTCGAGTACGCGGATGCCCTCGAGGGCGCCGACCGTCATCAGAAGTTCTTGGGGAGTCCCAGACCGCGGCGGGCGATGATGTTGCGCTGGATCTCCGACGCTCCACCGCCGATCGTGTCGATCACCGTGTACCGGTACGTCGACTCCGAGCGGCCCTTCATCGGGGCGTCCTCGGTGTGGACCCGCAGCTGACTTCCCGGGCCCGCGATGTCCATCGAGGCATCGGCCAGCCGCTTCGAGAGCTCGGTGGCGAACAGCTTGTACTCCGACGCCTCGACGGTGGGCGGCTGGAAACCCTCCTTGCCTTCACGGTGGGCCCGCTCGACCTTCACCGCCTCGGCCACGAACTTGAGCCCCATCACCCGGGCCACCTCGGCATCGGTGTGGAGACGAGCCAGGCGGGCCCGGACCCGGGGGTCGTCGCGCAGCGGCTCGCCATCTCGTTGCGCAGTTTTGACGTAGTCGGTCAACAGCTCGAGCCGCTGCAGGATCGGCGACATCGTGAACATCGTGAAGCGCTCGAGGTCGAGCGCCTGGCTGATGTAGCGGAAGCCGTAGTTGATCTCGCCGACCACATAGTCGTCGGACACGAACACGTCGTCGAACCACACCTCGTTGGTGCGCTCGTCGCCCATCGTCCAGATGCCGGTGATGGTGATCCCGTCCTGGTCGAGGGGAACGAGCATGAGCGTGATGCCCATGTGCTTGTTGTCGGGGTCGGTGCGGGCTCCCACCCAGTACCACTCGGCGAAGTGGGCGGAGGTGGTCCAGGTCTTCTGGCCGTTGAGGATCCAGCCGTTCTCGCCGGTGTCGCTGGTGATCCGTTCGGCCTTCAGCCGCATGGCTGCCGCGTCGGAGCCGGCGTTGGGCTCGGAGTAGCCGACCGCGAACTCGACGTCGTTCTCGAGGATCTGGGGGAGGAACTCGGCCTTGAGCTTGTCGGAGCCGTGGGCGATGAGGGTCTTGCCGATGATGCCGACACCCTTGCCAATCTGGGGGCCGCCCCGCCCGGCGAGCTGTTCGTTGAGGATGTACTCGTAGACGCCCTCGCCGTTGGTGCCGCCGTATTCCTCGGGCCAGGTGATGCCGAGCCAGCCCCGCCGGCCGAGCTTCTTCATGAAGGCCCGGCGTTTCGGAGTGTCGACGATCTGGGCCATGTTCTCCCGGGTGACGTCGAAGACGTCTGGGTCGTCATTGGCATCGAGGAACGCCTCGACGTCCGCGGCGAACTCCTGTTGATCCGGCGTGAACTGAAAATCCATTGTTCCTCGTTGAGAGTTCGCCGCACCCCTCGGTGCGACTCGTGCGCAGATGCGCGCGTCCGAACCTGACGGACCGTCAGATTCTACGTCGAGGAGCCGACTATCCGGTAACCCCAGCCGCTCGAAGTTCGGCGAGGCGATCCCCGTCCAGCCCCAACTCGGTTCCCAGCACCTCGTCGGTGTGCTCGCCGAGCCAGGGGACACGGGTCTCGGGACCCTCGGGGGTTCGGGACATCTTGATCGGGTTGCCGGGCACCAGCACCGGCTCGCCGCCCTGAGGGTGATCCATCGCCACGAGCATGTTGCGCACCCGCACGTGTTCGTCATGGACGATGTCGGCGCTCGAGTTGGATTCACCCGCCGCGACGCCCTCGGCGGCCAGTTTCGCCGCGGCCTCACGGTTGGTCATCGAGGCGGCCCAGCCCTCGATCCCGGGGCGGATCACGGCCTCGAAGTGCTCCTGCCATCCGGCCCGGTCGGCGAACCGTTCGTCGGTCAACCAGCTTTCGTTGCCCGTGACCTCCGCGACCTTGGCGAACTGGTGCTCCCGGACGATCTGGAGCACGAAGTGGCCTTCACCCGCGGCGAACGTCTCGACGATGCCGATGCCGCTGCTCACTTCGTCGGAGATGCCCATCGAGTAGAAGTTCGACACGATGTCGGTCATCGCCATCGTGGCGTCGAGCATGGCGATGTCGACGTACTGCCCGTGGCCGGTGAGATCGCGGTGGCGGAGCGCGGCGAGAACCCCCACGACACCGAACAGGGCCGAAGAGATGTCGCCGAGCGCACCCACGGGGTTGGCGGCGGGTCGACGCCCGGGGCGGCGCTTGTACTCGTAGATCCCCGACATGCCTTCGACGACGGATGCGTAGGCCGCCCGGTGCATGTACGGCGAGGCCGGATCGTTGCCGAAGCCCGACACCGAGAGGTACACGACCCTGGGGTGTACTGAACGGATGGCCTCGTAGCCGATGCCGAGGCGGTCGGCGGTGCCCGCCTTGAAATTCTCGCAGACGATGTCGAAGCCCGTGCTGAGTTCCTTGAACAGCTCCACGCCTTCGGGCGCCTTGAGGTCGATTGCGACCGAGCGCTTGGAGAAGTTGTTGCGCAGGAAGGTGGCGCCGACGTTCCTGCCGTCGGGGTCCTGCACCGCCGGGGTCGATCCTCGGCCGCTGTCGCCCATGGTCGGGTGTTCGACCTTGACCACGTCGGCGCCGAGCCGGCCGAGGAGTTGGGTGGCGAACGGCAGCGCCGCCATCTGTTCGGCAGCCAGCACCCGGATTCCGGAGAGCGGCCGAGGCTGGTCGGCGAACTCCTCGTTGACGATCTCTCCGAGGCGCATGTGAGCGTGGTCGGTCATGGCGACAGTCTGGCGGTCGGTCCCCGGAACCGCACGATCCGCTGCCGGGGTGGGTCGGTTCGAGGCTCGCTACGCTGCGCGGCGTGGAAGTCGGGGGACCGAGATGGGCGATGGCCGGCGGGGTACATCGGATCCCTGTGGAGCCGGCAGCGGGCGCCCTGTACCTGTGCGGGCTCGAGGCGGTGGGTCCTGACCCGGTTGCCCTGCTCGACCACCTCCAGGCCGGGACGGTGATCTCCCTTCAGACCGAGACCGAGATTCGGCGGCGCTATCCGGCCTTCATCGACTGGCTGTTGGCCCCTGAGCCACACGAGGCCATCCGGTTGCCGACCGAGGATCACCTCGTGGCCGCCGACGAGCGGGTACTCGAGGTGACCCGGGCGATCGTGGAGCGGATGGACCAGCGGAGAGGAGTGCTCGTGCACTGCGGTGCCGGCTGGGGGCGGGCCGGCGTCGTTGCGGTCCTGGTGATGTGCGCGTATGGAGCGCAGGTCGACGACGCGCTCCGTGACCTGCGTCTCGCCCGGCCCGCGGCAGGGCCACAATCGAGTGATCAGGACGAACAGGTGGCGCGTCTCGCCGGTCGGCTCAGGTGACCCCGGCGGGTAGGCGGAGATCTACTCCTCGCCGTACTGGGTGATCGGACCGACGAGATCGGTGAACAGCCCGAGCACTTCCCCCGGCTCGGCGTGTCGGCCGGTCTCGGCCTTGGAGTAGAGGAGCGTGCCGTCGACCGAGACGTCGAAGACGCCCTTGTCGCCCATCACGAACCGGAGATCGGTGATGACGTGCTGGTAGTTCGTGATCAGATCAGAGGCCGCGCTCACGGCGCGGCTCGAATAGTCTCAAGGGACGCAGTAGGTGATCTCGATGGCATGGCTCATGGCGACGCACCCTAGTCAGGCCACGCCGCGATCGGTGCAAACGTCGCGTCGAGGGCGGCCACGAAGGCCTCCGGTGGCACGCCTACCTCGAGACCCCGGCGTCCGGCACTGCAGTGGACGACGTCGAGCGCGGTGGCCCACTCGTCGACGAATGTGGGGCTCGGGCGTTTCTGCCCGAAAGGGCTGATCCCTCCGACCACGTACCCGGTTCGCCGCTCGGCTTCCTTCGGGTCCGCCATCTGGGCGCGCTTGGATCCTGCCGCGACCGCGATGGCCTTCAGATCGAGAGTGCAGGCAACCGGCACGACGCCGACCGCGGTCCTTCCGTCGTCGAGCGACACCAGCAGCGTCTTGAAGATCGAGTCCGCGTCCACACCGAGCGCGGCGGCGGCTTCGTCGCCGTAGGAACCGGCCGAGGGATCGTGTTCGTACTCGACGACCTGATGATCGATGCCGAGCGACTTCAGCAGCTCGATGGCCGGTGTCACCGGAAGTCAGGCGGTGGGGTCGAGCCGCATGCTCTCGAACCCGTCGATGTCGAGGGCGGCACGGATCTCTCCGGTCATCTGGTGGCTGCCATCGTCGATCGGCGTGCCGGTGCCGTCGGCGATGCGGGTCATCATGTGGAAGTTGGCGATCACCGCGATCGCATCGACGGTTGCGTCGTAGCCCAGGACGTCGACGCATTCGTCGCGCACCCCGGCGAGGCTGGCGCGGTCGTCGAAGGACGCGTCCACGAGCCGGACCAGGAGCTCGCCGTGCGGAACGCCGGCCCCGGAGCCGAGCTCACCGGGATCGATTTCGTCGTCGACCGTGCTGCCGCTCAGACCGAGGAGCAATGCGTGGGAGGTCGTTCAATAGAAGCACTCGTTGCGGATCGACGTCCGTGCTGCGATCAGCTCGATCTGTCTACGGTCGATCGTGCCGCGGGACCAGTCGAGATCCGCGAGCAGCATCTCCCCGGGCACGTACTGGGCGTCGCTGAGCTCGCCCCGCAGCCGGTGTACATCCGGTACGGCGGACAGGGCCTTCGACACGTTGGGGCCCGGCAGGGGAGCGGTGGGCACCCAGTGACTGGTGACCTCGGTCTCGACCAGCTCGCGGCTCGGTCCTCCGTCGGTCGGGGGGCTGAAGGCGATGGGCGTGAGTTCGAGATGGTCGGCGAAGCGGTCGATCGAGTTCACCATCGCAACCAGTCCGACCAACTCCACGTACTGCTCGGGGGATTCCAGATCCGCGACGATTCGCTCGTACCAGTCCGCAGTGAGAGTGCCGGGATGGTTGGTGATTCGCCAGACTGCGTCGACTGCGGCGGCGGGGAGCGGTCCGTTCGGGTCGAAGACGACTGGATCGTCCGACGGCGAGTCCCAGGGCGGACGCTCCGGCTCCTGGCGTGCAACCCGGACCTGCTCGGCGATCGCGACCCGCGCTGCCGCGGTCCACCACGTGCCGGGGCGGGCAACCGTAGTCGCCACCGCCCGGTGGGCGTCCGCCAGATCGGTTCGTACACCGATGTCGAGGATGGTGTTTGCAGCCATCACCGCAGCGTACGAACCGCCACGTTCGGGGTCGAGTCGATGATCAGGCTCGGTCGAGCCAGACCTTCGCCCCGTCGAGCAGCCGGTCGACCGGCTCGGCCGAGTCGCGGTCCGCGCTGGCCTCCTGATCACCCATCGCGCCGTGGGCGTAGCGCACCCGGACCCCCTCGCTGATGCACGCGAGCCGCCAATGCTGGAACGCCACATACCAGGGCAGATTCGACAGGTCGCGATCGGACTTGGTGCCGTAGCGGCCGACCATGGCCTCGGAGCTCCCGAACCCCTCGGCCCGGGTGGGCACGTCGGCCAGCCGGCCGCCGAGTGGAACGTCTTCGGCATCGCCCCACCACATGACCATTCCGGCCAGGTCGGAGAGGACGTCGCCGAGGGTGCACAGCTCCCAGTCGAGCACTGCGGCGACGTGACCGTCGTGACCCATCATGCAGTTGTCCATCCGGTAGTCGCCGTGGACAATGCCGGCACCCTGCTGGGCGGGGATCGTCGACTCGAGGCGGGAGTGCAGCTCGTGGAGAAGGGGTATGTCGCGATCGGACCCCTCGTCGATCTGCCGCTTCCACCGGCGCAGCTGCCGGGCGCAGTAGTCCTCCTTGCGGCCGAGCTCGCCGAGGCCGACCTCGTCGGGATCGATGGCGTGCAGGGCGGCGAGCGTGTCCACCAGCGACTCGGTCATCACCGGCCGCAGGGGCGGTTCGACCGACTCGCCATCGGCGAGGTCGAACACGATTCGGCCCTCGACGAACCCCATCACGTAGAACGGCGCGCCGCTCACCGATTCGTCGTCGCACAGACCGATGAGGGGCGGGACGGGGACATCGGTGTCCTGGAGTGCCGCGATGATGCGGTGCTCACGACCCATGTCGTGGGCGCTGGCGAGGATGTGGCCGGTCGGTGGACGGCGAAGCACGTATCGGAGGCCGGCGGCGTCGGTCACCCGGAATGTGAGGTTCGACGCGCCGCCGGTGATCAGCTCGAACTCCAGGGGAGTCGCGAGGTCGGGGACCCGTGCCTCGATCCACTCGGTGACGGGCTGGGGGTCGATGCCGGTGGGAGCGTTCACCGAGAGAAGATCGCACTTGGTCGCGAGGGGTGCCAACTGGCAGGGTGACCCGATGGACACCGACGTCGTGATCGTGGGAGCCGGTTTCGCCGGGATGTACATGCTCCATTCGGTGCGCGAGCTGGGTTTGTCAGCTCGCGTGATCGAAGCGGCCGGAGACGTCGGCGGCACCTGGTACTGGAACCGCTATCCCGGAGCCCGGTGCGACGTGCCGAGTATGGAGTACTCGTACGGCTGGGATTCCGACCTGGAACAGGACTGGGACTGGACCGAGCGCTACGCCACCCAACCCGAGATCCTGCGGTACGCCGAACACGTGGCCGACCGGTTCGACCTCCGTCGGGAGATCACCTTCGACACTCGGGTGACGGCGGCGAGTTTCGAGGAGTCGTCGTCGACGTGGACGGTGGCGACCGATCGGGGCGAGTCGATCGCGTGTCGCTTCGTCGTGCTCGCCACGGGATGCCTCTCGTCGACCAACCTTCCCGAGATCGAAGGGCGGGACGACTTCGCCGGCCGCACCTTCCACACCGGCCGGTGGCCCCATGAACCGGTCGATTTCGTGGGTCGTCGGGTGGCGGTGATCGGAACGGGATCCTCCGCGATCCAGTCGATTCCGATCATCGCCGAGGAGGCTGCACAGCTCACGGTCTTCCAGCGCACTCCGAACTACTCGATACCCGCGCACAACCGGCCACTCGATCCGGACGAGATCGCGACGATCAAGGGTGACTACCGGAACTGGCGTGCCATCGCTCGCAACAGCACGTCGGCCTTCAACGGGCATCTGCCGCGTCGCGAGGTGAGTGCCCTGGCGGTCGGACACGCCGAACGGTGCGCAGAGTTCGAGAAGCGATGGGAGCGCGGCGGGCTCGGTTTCGGCGGGGCCTTCATGGACACCATGCTCGACCGGGACGCCAACGCGACGGCAGCCGACTTCGTTCGCGGCAAGATCACCGAGATCGTCGATGACCCCGAGACAGCCGCCCTGCTGTCTCCCGACTCGTTGATCGGGTGCAAACGCCTGTGCGTGGACACGGACTACTACGCCACCTACAACCGCCCGAACGTCGCACTCGTCGACGTGAGCTCGTCACCGATCGAGCGGATCACCGCAACCGGCGTGGTCGTGGACGGTGTGGAGTACGAGGTCGATGACATCGTGTTCGCCACCGGATTCGACGCCATGACCGGAGCCATCGAGCGGATCGGCATCTCGGGCCGGGGCGGACTGACGCTGAAGGAGAAGTGGTCGGCCGGACCCGTCACCTACCTCGGTCTGGGAGTGGAGGGCTTCCCGAACCTGTTCATGATCACGGGCCCGGGCAGCCCGTCGGTGCTGACCAACATGATCGTGTCGATCGAACAGCACGTGGAGTGGATCCGGGACCTCGTCGCTGCGATGCGGGAGAACGACCACGTGGAGGTCGAGGCGCAGGCCGGCGCGGAAGCGGAGTGGGTCGCCCATGTGAACGGTGTGGCCGCCATGACCCTCTTCGACGGATGTAACTCGTGGTACCTCGGTGCGAACGTCCCCGGAAAGCCGAGGGTGTTCATGCCCCTCCCCGGTTTCCCCGACTACAGGGACCGCTGCGACGCGGTAGCCGCCAACCACTACGAAGGCTGGACGCTCAGCCCTGCTTGAAGCTGAGACGGAGTTTGGTGCGGAATGCGATGACGGTGCCGTTCTCGACCAGGACGTCCATCTCCACCACCTCGGCGACACGGAGGTCGTCGTAGGTCTTGCTCGCCTCCTTCACCGCGTTCTCGGCGGCCATTTCCCAGGACTCACTGCTCGAGCCGATCAGTTCGATGACTCGGTAGACGCGGTCGTCCATCACGCACTCCTCTGGTTGTGATCGTTGGCGTTGAACCGGGTGGACACGGCCACCTGGGCGCTGAAGCTGACCCCGTCGGGACCGATCGTGCAGGTCAGACCCTCGATGCTGCCGACGCGGGCGTCGTCGAAACGGGTGCACGCGTGCCGCACCGAGCGGCGTGCGGCGTCACCCCAGCTTTCGCCGTTGCTGTGGAATCGCTCGACGATGTAGACCGACTCGCTGCCGCCGCGGATGAGGGGCGGTTCGTCGGATGCGAACTCGGCCGACCGGGTCTGCGGCGTCATCGACGCGATCGACGCCATGACGTCGTCGGTCATCTGTTGGCGTTGGCGGCGCTTTCCACCGGCGCGGTAGCGACCGGGTTCGATCGGCTCGCCGAACCGCACCGTGACCGAACCCCGCCGGCTGGGGAGCGACCTGCCGATCGGTTGGACTTCGTCGGTGCCGACCAGGCCGACCGGGATGATCGGGGCCCCTGTCTTGAGGGCAAGATGGGCGACGCCGGTGTGGCCCTTGTGTAGCAATCCGTCACGCGAACGGGTGCCTTCCGGATAGATGCCGACCAGTTCCCCGGCATCGAGGAGCGACGCCGCCGTGTCGAGCGCCGCCATCGACGCCCGGGCCTTCTCGCGTCGGATCGGCACCATCCCGACCGCAGGGAAGAGGTATCGGGTCTTCCAACTGTCCATGTACTCCGCCTTACCCAGGAACAGCACCCGGCGGGGAGCAGTGAGCATGAGCAGTGGGGTGTCGAAGAACGACAGATGGTTGGCCGAGATGATCGCCGGCCCCGAGGTGGGGATGTGCTCGATCCCGCTGACGACCGCGTCGTACAAGCGGTCGATCAGCGGCCGCGCGACCCTCCGTAGTGGGTTGGCCAGCCAGCCGACACGCTCCTCCCCCCGTGACTGCACGGGGCCATGATGGCCGATGTCAGCCGAACGCGCCCGTCTCCCGCAGCGCGGCGACCTCGGCGGCGGACTTGCCGAGAACGTCGGCCATCACAGTGTCGGTGTGCTCGCCGACGGTCGGTGCCATGGTCGGACACGGTGGCAATTCGCCGTCCACGTACACCGGCAGGGGCAGCTGCTCGCAGCCGACGGCGTCGGTCGGGTAGAAGCCCATCCGCGCCTGGAATTGGGGATCGTCGCCGATGTTGGCGGGCGTGTTGACCGGAGCGATCGTCGTGTTGAACTCGTTGGAGAACTCGAGCCACTCCATGCACGACTTGGTCCGGAAGATCGTCTGGAGTTCGCGCTGGAGCTCGACATTGCCCCGCGCGTGGTCGGCGTAGGTCGAGCCCGGCCACTTCTCGAACAGGTCCATCCGGTCTACCCCCTCGCAGAAGTTCTTCCAGAACGCCTGCTCGCTGGCCATGAACAGGACGTGCCCGTCGGCCGCGTCGTACATCTGGTAGCGGACGCCCTCCCACATGCCTGCAAGTCCGGCCGGCCGACGAACATAGTCGTCGGACGGGTTTCCGGTTACCTCGTCCTCGGGTCGCAGATACGCTCGCTCGCTCTCGATGCGGTACCAGTCCATGTAGGCAGCCGCGTCGGACTGGGCCATCTCCATCTGGCAGCCCTCACCGCTGGCGCGCGCCTTGATGATTCCCGCCAGGATCGCCATCGCGGCCACCATCGGTCCGACGTTGATCCCGACGTTCGGCATCGCGGGCGGAATCCGCGCGAACCCCTCGTCGTCGACCACCGGCTGCACGATGCCGGCCCACGTGTCGTAGGCGATGCCGTGGCTCGGCATGTCCTTGTAGGGGCCGGTGGCCCCGTAGCCCGACAGGGTGGCGAAGACGATCTGTGGGTTGATCGCGCGCAGGTCCTCGTAGCCGAGACCGAGGCGGGCGAGCGTGCCGGGACGCATCGCCTCGACCACGACGTCCGCTCCCGCCACGAGGTCCCGGTAGATCTGCTTGCCCTCGTCGGTCTTCAGGTCGAGGGTGATGCTGCGCTTGCCCCGGTGGGTGTGCAGGTGGAGGAGGGACACGCCATCGACGATCGGCCAGGTCATCTGGCGGATGTAATCGCCCGCCGGCGACTCGACCTTGATGACGTCAGCGCCGAGATCGGCGAAGAAGGTGGCGACGTGGCCGGGTCCGAGCAGGCTCGACTCGATGACCCGAACCCCTGAGAGCAGGCCGCCGGAATGCGTAGATCTGTCGTTCACGATTTCCCCTCGATGAGAACCTGACGGACCGTCAGAAACTAGCGGCAGGAATTCTCGACGACACGATCCGGTTGCACGATCTGCTGTGGGAGGCTGAGCGGCGGGGAGGTCGTGTGGCCATGGAGATCTTCGATTCGGTTCTCGACATGATTGGGAACACGCCCTTGGTGAAGCTGCGTCGAGTCGGTGCCGATCTGCCGTGTCCGGTCGTCGCCAAGGCCGAGATGGTCAACCCGGGTGGGTCGTCGAAGGACCGGCCGGCCGTGGCCATGATCGACGCCGCCGAGAAGGCAGGGCTGCTGAAGCCGGGGGGAACGATCGTCGAGCCGACGTCGGGCAACACCGGGGTCGGGCTGGCGATCGTCGCGGCCCAACGGGGCTACCGGTGCATGTTCGTCATGACCGACAAGGTTGCGCCGGAGAAGGTCGATCTCCTCCGCGCGTACGGCGCGGAGGTGATGGTGTGTCCGGTGGCCGTCCCGCCCGACGATCCCAACTCGTACTACTCCACCGCTGAGCGACTGGTCCGTGAGATCCCCGGGGCCTACCGGCCGAACCAGTACCACAATTCCGAGAACCCGCAGGCCCACTACGACACCACCGGCCCCGAGATCTGGCGCCAGACCGACGGGCGCGTGACCCACTTCGTGGCCGGCGCCGGCACCGGCGGCACCATCACCGGCGTCGGCCGGTTCCTGAAAGAGCAGAACCCCGCCGTCCAGATCGTCGCCGCCGACCCGGAGGGTTCGGTCTTCTCGGGAGGCAGCGGGCGCCCCTACCTGGTCGAGGGAGTCGGCGAGGACTTCTTCCCCGACACCTACGACCCGTCGGTCATCGACCACACGATCGCGGTTCCCGACAGCGACTCGTTCCTGATGGCGCGGCGGGTGAGCGAGGAGGAGGGACTCCTCATCGGTGGCTCCGGCGGCACGGCCGTCCAGGCCGCGCTGGAGGTGGCGGCGCGATGCCGGCCCGACGACCTCGTGGTGGTCCTCATCCCTGATTCCGGCCGGCTGTACCTCTCCAAGGTCTTCAACGACGAATGGCTGGCCGGCTACGGCTTCACCACCGCCGACAGCCCGGTGGTGGCCGATGTCATGCGGAGCCGGCGCTCGGAAGTGCCGGATCTCGTCTACGTCCAGCCGGACGACTCGGCCCGGCGGGCGGTCGAGGTCATGCGCGACCACGGCGTGTCGCAGATCCCGGTCGCGGTGGGAGAGATGCCGCTGTCGGCTGCCGAGGTCATGGGCTCGATGAGCGAGTTGCGGCTCATGGAGATGGCCTTCGACTCCGAGGCCGTGCTCGACAAGACCGTCGAAGACATCATGGCGCCGCCGCTCCGAACGATCGGCGCCGGACAACCGGTTGCCCTGGCGGTCGAGATGCTCGAGACCTGCTCGGCACTCCTCGTTCTCGACGGCGGTCGACCTCGAGCGGTGATCTCCAGTAGTGACGTCCTCTCATTCCTCTCGGAAGGAACCCTGCATGGCTGACGACATCTTCGCCGACCCGACCGCCTGGGGGTTCGAAACCCGGGCCATCCGGGCCGGACAGGCCCACGAACCGACCAGCGGCGCAGTGGTGACGCCCATCTCGCTGGCCACCACGTTCGTGCAGGAGGAAGTCGGCGTCCACCGAGGCTACGAGTACTCCCGGACCGGGAACCCCACCCGCACCGCACTCCAGGACTGCTTGGCATCGCTGGAGGGCGCGAACCACGGCCTCGCCTTCGCCTCCGGGATGGCAGCGGAGGACACCCTGCTACGCACTCTCGCGCCGGGTGACCACATCGTCCTCGGCAACGACGCCTACGGCGGCACCTACCGGCTGATCTCGGCAGTCCTCGCGCCGGCGGGAATCGAGTGGACTGCGGCCGACCTCACCGATGCGGACTCGTTGCGGGCCGCGATGCGGCCGTCGACCCGGATCGTCTGGGCCGAGACGCCGACCAACCCCCTGCTCACGGTCATCGACCTTGCTGCGGTGGCGGAAGTCGCTCACGCCGGCGGCGCCAGATTCGTGGTCGACAACACCTTCGCCACGCCCTACCTCCAACAACCGCTCGCCCTCGGCGCCGACGTGGTCGTGCACTCCACCACCAAGTACTGCGGCGGCCACTCCGATGTGGTCGGTGGCTTCCTCGCCACCAACGACACCGACCTCGCCGAGCGGCTCGCATACCTGCAGAACGCAATTGGGGCAGTAGGGAGCCCCTTCGACAACTACCTGACCCTGCGAGGGCTGAAGACGCTCGCGGTGAGGATGGACCGCCATTGTGAGAACGCGCGGGCCATCGTCGATCTCCTGTCCCGCCATCCCGCGGTGGGCTCGGTGTTGTATCCGGGTCTGCCGAACCATCCCGGGCACGAGGCAGCGGCCCGTCAGATGAGCGATTTCGGCGGCATGGTCTCGTTCCGGCTCGTCGGGGGTCGTGACGCAGCGATGCGCGTCTCGGCCTCCACGCAGGTGTTCTCTCTCGCCGAGTCGCTCGGTGCGGTCGAGTCCCTGATCGAGCACCCTGGGGCCATGACGCATGCCTCTGCGGCCGGTTCACCACTGGAGGTCCCCGACGACCTGGTGCGTTTGAGCGTGGGTATCGAGAGCGGCCCGGATCTCGTCGCCGACCTCGAAGAGGCGCTCAGCAGCCTCTGACCGGTTCTTCACAGTTCTCTCACACCTCGGGCCGATCATGAGCCCATGTCCACGAGAGAAGAGATCGCATGGCTCGTCCGTCGGGCCGGCTGGGGTCTCGCCCCCGGTGAGCTCGACGAGCTCGAGAAGCTCGGCACCGTGGCGGTCATCGACCGGCTCGTCGACCCGTCCGGTCACGGCATCGGCGAGGAGGACTCACCGTGGGCCGACTTCGTCTACGTCGACGAAGAAGGACAGCGCCAGCGGCAGGCCCTGGACGTCTTCGACCGCTGGTTGACCCACCTCGTCACCACCGACCGGCCGTTCCACAACTCCATCGCCTGGTTCTGGCATGACCACTTCGCAGTGTCGGTCCAGGTGGTCCGGTACCTCCCGACGATGATCGATCATCTCGACCTGATCCGTGACCAGGGGATGGGCGACTTCCGGGAGCTGATCCGATCGGTCACGACCGACGGCGCGATGCTGATCTTCCTCGACGGCGCCACATCCACCGGCGACGCGCCGAACGAGAACTACGGGCGGGAGTTGCTCGAGCTCTACACGCTCGGCATCGGGAACTACACCGAGGAGGACGTTCGGGCCGCGTCCGTGGCGCTCACCGGCTGGGTCGTCCGACGACGGCTCGGCTGGGAAGTCCAGTTCGTCCCCCGTCGCCACGACGACACGCCTCAGACCTTCCTCGGTGTCGGCGGTGTTCACGACGTCGACACGGTCGTGGACACCGCCCTGGATCAGCCGGCGTGCCCCGGATTCATCGCCAGGAAGATGGCCGCCCACTATCTGGGCGTGGTCGACGAGTCCCTCGTCGACACACTCGCGGCCACGTTCGCGGGCGCCGACCTGGACGTCACCACGCTCGCCCGGGCGGTGCTGGAAGCCGGTGTACAGGGCCACGGCACCCCCCAGATCGTCGCTCCGGTTCCATGGATGGTCCAGGCGCTGCGCGCCACCGGGGCCGATCTCGAGCCCCGCGCCAAGGTCGGCCTTCTCCGCAACATGGGGCAGATGCCCGGCAATCCGCCCAACGTGGGTGGCTTCCCCGGGGCCGCCACCTGGCTTGCCTCGTCGGCCACGGCCGGCCGGTTCAGCGCTGCCAACGTGATCGCCCGCTCCACTCCGGACGGTGCGGAGACCCTGGAGGCGGCCGCCGAGCACCGCTGGGACGACCTCGCCGACCTGTTCCTTCGTCCGGCCGGATTCGCCGGGTCGACCCTCGACGCCCTCGACGAGTTGCCCTCCGACACCACGAATCGCCCCGGTGAGGCGGCCCTCGCGCTCGCTCTCGCCTCGCCCGATCTGATCGTCGCCTAGGAGACGCCATGCTTTCACGACGTGCCTTCATCGGAACCGCCGGCGGCGTGGCCGGAGCGGCGGCCGTCGGCGGCGGCGCTTGGGCCGCACTCCTCCGAGACAGCGTGGAGGACTCGGTGGGGCCGGCGTCCACGACCTCTTCGACCTCGACCTCCTCGTCCACCACGACCACCACCCCCGACGGTGTCGTGTCCTACGCGGACCGGGTGCTCGTCGTCCTGGAGATGGCGGGCGGCAACGATGTGCTGAACACCCTCGTTCCGGCGTCCGGCGCCTACCGCGACCGCCGCCCGTCGCTGGCCCTGCCCGAAACGGAGCTGGTCCGCCTCGATGGCACCGACTACTCGCTGCATCCAGCGCTGGCGCCGATTGCTCCGTACTGGGACGCCGGTTCGCTCGCCGCGGTCGCAGGAGTCGGCATGTACGAACAAAGCCGGTCGCACTTCAAGGCGATGGACACCTGGTGGTCGGGCGTACCGGGTGCACCAGCACAGACTGGCTGGCTGGGCCGTTGGCTCGACGCCACCCTCGAGGGCGAGAACGACCCACTACGGGCACTCGCCCTCGGTGGCGGGAGCCCCGCCCTAGTGGGCGAGCGGACCCTCGCCACCGTCGTGCGGAACCCGGCTTCGTTCGCGCTCCGCACCTTCCCGGGCACCGACGCCGAAGCTCTAATCACCGCCTTCCTCGCCACTTCGGAGCCGTTGTCGAGCACTCCGGAGATGGCGGCCGCTCAATACGCCATCCCGTCGACCGTGGATGCCGTCGAGCTACTGGCGTCGGTGTCCGGGACCGAGGAAGAGGCCGAAGTATTCGGTACGGGCCCCCAGGGAAACGGCACCAGCGCAGTGGAGCTGCTCCAGACGGCCGCCGGCATCATCGATCTCGGGATCGGCACCCGCGTCCTGACCGTCGGCATCAGTGGGTTCGACACCCACGCCGACCAACTCGACCGTCACGAGGACCTGCTGGCCGATGTCGGTGAGGGCATCGCCGCCTTCTTCGAGCGCCTCGAGGCCGACGGCAACGCGGACGAGGTGCTGCTGATGACCACGACGGAGTTCGGGCGTCGGGTCGCCGAAAACGGCTCCGGCGGCACGGACCACGGCAACGGGGGCCTCCAGTTCCTCCTCGGCGCCGATGTGGCGGGAGGTCGGATCATCGGCGACATCGACCTCGACAACCTCGTCAACGGTGACCTCGCCACCTCCATCGACACCCGGAGTGTCTACGCCGCCGCGCTCGAATGGCTCGGAGGTCCCACAGACGAGATCCTCGACGGCCCACACGAACAGCTCGGTCTCATCGCCTAGCTCGGATTCGGGCGAAGCCTCAGGTCTGCAGCGGTAGGGCGGTCCCGGCCAGCGCTTCGAGTTCCGTGGTCCAGTCGTCGGGTTCGCTCGAGGGGAAGAGGACGAACTTGGAGGCGCCGACGTCGAGGTACGCCTGGATCATCTCGACGATCCGTTCGTGCGATGTCGCCACCACCTCGTCCACCTCCACATCAGGCCGCCGCACCTTGACGCGCTCGGCGAGCGCCGCGAGTGCCCGGTCGTCCTTCTTCGGCAGGTAGGGGATGAGGACGCCGTAGTGTTCCGGGTCCATCTTGCGCCCCGCCTCGGCTGCTGCCTCCTCGATTTGCTCGATCCCCTCTGCCACGTGGCGGGGCGTCGTGAACGATG
>CAYFLT010000022.1:13387-19696 GCA_964344055.1 uncultured Candidatus Nemicrothrix sp. | reverse complement strand
CCGCCGGAGCTCCGAAGGCGCCTGCCCGCCCAGCCAGATCTCGAATGGATCCTGCACGGGCTTGGGCAGCACTCGTGCACCCTTCACCGAGAATCGTTCACCCTCGTGATCGACGACGTCCTCGGTCCACAGGCGCCGCATCAGGGGCAGTGCCTCGTTGAGCCACGGCGCGCGCTCCTTGCGATCGACTCCGAAGGCCTGCTGCTCGGCGGTGTTGGCGATGCCCAGTCCGACCGCCGGATGGCAGCGACCATTCGACAGGCGATCGAGGCTTGCGAGCGCCTTTGCCATCAGGACGGGGTTGCGACCGGGAATGACCGACACCGCCGGGCCGAACTTCAGCCTCTGACTGCGGCCCGCGACATACGACATCGCCACGATCGGGTCGAGCTGGGGACTGTTGACCCGCTCGGGAAACCACAGACTGTCGTAGCCGAGCCGATCGAGGTCGTCGACGAGCCGACCGAGCCCGTCCACCTCGTCGATCAGCTCGGGGGCTGCCCCGATGCCGTAGCCGATGCGCACCTTCATGGAGCCGAGGTTTTCACAGATCGTCGGGGAGGGCAGAGTTTGCGGCGTGACCGAGGCCGGGTTCGAACTCGACGGAGTGGGAGTGCGCTCGAGCGAGCGTGACCGCCTCGTCGACGTGACGGTCAGCATCCCGGCTCGTGGCGTGACGGTGCTCACAGGACCCTCCGGGTCCGGCAAATCGACCCTGCTCCGCCTGCTCAACCGTCTCGACGTCCCGACCTCGGGGTCGATCTCCTGGCGCGGGACCTCTCTCGACGATGTCGATGTCATGGCCCACCGACGTGACGTCGGGATGGTGTTCCAGCGTCCGACTGCGCTCCCTGGGACGGTGGCCGACAACATCCGTGCCGGTGACCCGGCCCAGATCGATACAGATGTCGTCGGCCTGCTCGAGATGGCGGCACTCGACGCGTCCTTCGCCGAGCGCGACGCGAGCCGGCTCAGCGGCGGTGAACTCCAGCGAGTGTGCCTCGCCCGAACGCTCGCCACCGGGCCGCGGATCGTCCTAGCCGACGAGCCCACGTCCTCACTGGACGAAGCGTCCACGGCCGCTCTGGAGGAAGTGGTCCGGCGACTCGCCGATCCCGACGCGAAGCGACCGGTCGCGTGGGTCTGGGTGTCACACGATCGGGGTCAGACGCAGCGCCTGGCCGATCGTGTTATCCGACTCGACGCCGGACGCATCGTGGCGGCGGAATCGTGATCGCGGCCAACGAAGCCGACATCGGGCTCGCCGGACTCGCCCTGTCCGGGATCCTCGTGGCGATCGCCATCGGCATCGGGATGATCCGCGGGCTCGGTCTCACCCGGGAACTCCTCTGGTCCGCCTCTCGTGCCCTCGTCCAGCTGCTGATCGTCGGTTCGGCGCTGGCGCTGGTCATCGATGACGACGATCCACTGGTCCTCACCTGGCTGTGGGTCGCGCTGATGGTGGGGTTCGCCGCATGGACGGTCGGCCGCCGGGCGCCGGAAGTGCCGGCCGCCCGACTCCTTGCCCTCGGGGCGTTCGCGGCGGCGGTGTCGGTGAGTCTCGGAGTGCTCTTCGGGCTTCGTGTGTTCGAACCGACCGGTCGCGCCATCGTGCCGCTGGCGGGAATGACCGTCGGCAACTCGATGACCGCCACGGTGCTCGCCGCGCGCCGAATCGTCGCGGAGGCAAGGGACAACGCCGACGCCATCGAAGTCCGCCTCGCCCTGGGGATGTCATCTCGGGATGCGTTCGCGCCGCACCTGCGCGAGTCCCTCCGTACCGCACTGATTCCGCAGGTCGAGTCGACCAAGGCGGTCGGCATCATCGCCCTCCCTGGTGCGATGACCGGCCTGATCCTCGCCGGCGTCGAACCGGTGGAGGCCGTGCGGGTCCAAGTTGCGGTGATGTACCTCGTTCTGGGCTCGGTCGCCACGTCGACGTCGGTCGTGGCATTGGGCCTCACGAGGCGGCTGTTCACCCCGGACCACCGGCTCGCGATTGGCCCGCCCGGAGATGTACGGACAAGTAGGGTCGGAAGCCCCTAAACCCATCAACCCAGTCGTAAGAGGCTTCCGACGTGACTGATACCAAAACCAGACCCCCAGAAGACAGCGCGCTCGACCCGCCAGCGGCCGATGCTGCTGTCAACAAGATTCCCTACCCCACGGCGAATGCCGGGTGGCTGAACATCTTCGCCCCCTTGGCGCTCGTGTCCCTGGTCCTGTCGATCGTGGCGATCGTCATTGCGGTGAACGCCGACTCGACGACGGTCATCCAGAGTGGTGACTCCGGCGACTCGGCAGCTGCGGCCACCTCCTTGGACGTCGAGATGAAGGAGTTCGAGTTCCTGCTCAGCAGCTCCAGCATCGCGGCCGACACCGACGTCAGCGTCAGCATGGAGAACACCGGCGCCGTGGAGCACAACTTCGTCGTGCTCCAAGAGGGCGTGGATCCATCGTCAGGGGCGAACATCGCCGAGGGCAACATCCTCGTGCAGTTCGCCGATCTCGGCGCCGGCGCCAGTAGCAGCGAGACCCTCAACCTTCCCGCTGCGAGCTATGTCGTCGTCTGTCTCATTCCGGGCCACTTCGATGCCGGCATGAGCACGACCCTCCGGGTGGCATCATGAGTGACGACGCCCACGAGGAGCACGGCAAAGGCACAGCCGTCCTCATGTTCATCTTCCTCGGCGTGATCGCCGCGATGTGGATCTGGATGTACATCATCCTGCTGCAGCGGGGTTGAGCCATGGAGATCGATCGCAAAGAACGGTGGTTCATGATCACCACCTTCATCTTCATCTTGGGCGCCATGGCTGCCCTCATCATCTCGGTGGTGGGCCATCATGCGTCCCTCGCCGAGACCGCGGGTCGGATCGACCCCGAGGACGTCAAGGACACTGCGCCCTTCGACGAACCGGGTCTCCACCCGAGCACCGATCCGGACCACGACTACGACTGGGTGATCGTCGCCCAGGCGTGGCAGTGGACCGCCGACGGTGATGACACTCCCGAGGAGATCGACATCCCCGCGGGTTCCACGGTCCGGATCCTCGCCTCATCGGTCGACGTGATCCACGGCCTCGTCCTCCAGGAGTCCAACGCCAACGTGATGGTCGTCCCGGGGCAGATCAGTGAGGTGCGCGACGTGCACTTCGACGAACCCGGCGTCCAGTGGATGTTCTGCCACGAGTACTGCGGGATCGGACACCACAACATGGGAGCGAAGGTCACGGTGATCGACGAATGACCGACACGATGGAACCCACGGGCGGCTCCGAGGTGGACACGACCACCGCTGAGCCGACCCTCGTCGTCCGGAAGCCGGCCTGGGAGATCGACATCGCTGGTGTCGGTCGAGAAGACCTGGCTCCGGTCCGCCGCCAGCTCTGGCTGGCCCTCATCGGGCTCGGTCTCGGTGCGCTCATGGGTATCGCCCAGGCAATGGAGCGGGCCGACATCGACCTGTACAGCGCTTTCCAGCTCGAAACCTACTACCAGGGCCTCACCCTCCACGGTGTGGCGCTCGCCTTCATCTTCACGTTCTGCTTCTCGAACGCATTCCTGTCGCTGTACACGATGCGCGCGTACGGCAGGCCGATGAACCTCATGTTGGCGAACGTCTCGCTGTACTCGGCGTGGCTCGGTGTGCTGTTGGCCGGTTGGGCGATCCTCGCCAACAAGGCCACGGTGCTGTTCACCTTCTACGCCCCCCTCGAGGCCACCCCGGCGTTCTACATCGGGGCCGTGTTCCTGGTGATCTCCACCTGGGTGGTGCTGTTGAACATGGTCCTGTGCCACCTCTCGTGGCGCAAGGAGCACCCGAACGAGCGCATCCCGCTGGTGGGCTTCGTCTGCATGATCACTTCGCTCATGTGGTTCCTGGCCAGCCTCGGCGTTGCCGCTCAGGTGCTGGGTTGGATGATCCCCTGGTCGCTGGGCTTGATCGACAACGTCGATCCCCAGTTCACCCGGATCCTCTTCTGGTTCACCGGTCACCCGATCGTGTACTTCTGGCTGCTGCCGATCTACATCTCCTGGTACCTGAGCCTGCCCAAGATGGTCGGTGGACGCGTCTACAGCGACGGCCTGGTCCGACTGGTGTTCATCTCCTTCGTGGTGCTGATCCCGGTCGGCGTGCATCACCAGTTCACGGACCCCGGCATCCCGTTCAGCTCGAAGTCGGTGGCGTTCATCCTCACCTTCTTCATCTTCTTCCCATCGACGGTCACCGCATTCTCGGTGTTCGCCTCACTGGAAGAGGGCGGAAGATCGAGAGGTGGCACCGGACTGGTCGGCTGGATCAGGAAGCTGCCGTGGGGGAACCCGGCGGTGTCCGGTCAGCTCCTCGCCGGCCTCGGCTTCATGCTGGGTGGTGCCTCTGGCCTCATCAACGCCAGCTTCACGGTGAACAACCTGGTGCACAACACCGCCTTCATCCCCGGGCACTTCCACCTCACGGTGGGTACCGGCGTGGCGCTGTCGATCATGGCCATCTGCTACTGGATGGTCCCGTACCTCACCGGTCGGGAGCTCTGGGGTCGCAAGATCGCCGTGGCACAGACCTGGCTGTGGCTGATCGGTGTCCTCACCTTCAGCCGTGGACAGATGTGGGCCGGCCTCGAAGGCATGCCCCGCCGCACCGAGATCAGCGCGGCGCCGTACCTCGAAGAACAGAGCTACGTCTGGGACTGGGGCAACTACCTGACCGCCATCGGTGGTTCGATCATGTTCCTGTCCTCGGTGCTGTTCTTCATGGTCATCCTCGGCACCCTCGGCAACTCCAAGGCCGTCACCGGCGTGCAGGAGGTCCCGATCGCCGATGTGATCCACGGGCCCCAGCGCAGCTGGGCGATGCTGGACGATCTGAAGATCTGGGCAGCCATCGCAATCGTGCTCACCCTCCTCGTCTACGGCGAGGTGCTCTGGCACTACGGAGGCCTCAACAACGTGTCGGGCGGCTTCAAGGTCTGGTAGCCAACCGCTTATGAGTTGAGGTGGAGAGGGGCGGCACCCGGAGGGGGTGCCGCCCCTCTCTCGCGTCGTGCCACGAAAGGTCAAACGCTGGGGGACAGGCACCCGTTTGACCTGCTCTGCCGGCTCGCCTTCAGGCGAGCCCGTCGGGCTCCTAGCGGAGCTTCACCGGGGTGGTGACTTCGGCGTAGAAGTCGTTGCCCTTGTCGTCCACCACGATGAACGCGGGGAAGTTCTCGACCTCGATCCTCCAGACCGCCTCCATGCCGAGCTCCGGAAACTCGAGGACCTCGACGCTGCGGATCGAGTCCTTGGCGAGACGGGCCGCCGGACCACCGATCGACCCGAGGTAGAACCCGCCGTGGGTGGCACATGCGTCGGTGACCTGGCGAGAGCGGTTGCCCTTGGCCAACATGACGAACGAGCCACCGGCTGCCTGGAACTGCTCCACGTAGGAGTCCATCCGGCCGGCCGTGGTGGGCCCGAACGAACCCGAGGCGTACCCCTCCGGCGTCTTCGCCGGACCGGCGTAGTAGATCGCGTGATCGCGGAGGTACTGCGGCATCGGTTCGCCGGCATCGAGCCGCTCCTTGATCTTGGCGTGCGCGATGTCTCGGCCGACCACGAGCGTGCCGGTGAGCGACAGGCGGGTCTTCACCGGGTACTGGCTCAGCTGATTGCGGATCGCATCCATCGGCTGGTCGAGATCGACCTCGACTACGTCGTCGGAGAGCTCATCGTCGGTTGCGTCCGGCAGGAAGCGGGCCGGATCGGTCTCGAGCTGTTCGAGGAACACGCCCTCGGCGGTGATCTTCGCCTTCGCCTGGCGGTCGGCCGAGCATGACACGGCGATGCCGACGGGGTTGGACGCCCCGTGGCGCGGGAGACGGATCACCCGCACGTCGTGGCAGAAGTACTTGCCGCCGAACTGGGCGCCGATGCCGAACTCGCGGGTCTGGTCGAGCACTCGCTGCTCCCACTCGAGATCGCGATAGCCGTGGCCGGTGGCTGCGTCACCACTCGTGGGCAGGTTGTCGAGGTAGTGCGCGGACGCCAGTTTCGCCGTCTTCAGCGTGTGCTCCGCCGATGTGCCGCCCACGACGAGCGCGAGGTGGTACGGCGGGCAGGCCGAGGTGCCGATGGCACGCAGCGATTCGTCGAGGAAGTCGAACAGCGACTCCTCGTTGAGGAGTGCCTTGGTCTTCTGGAAGAGGAAGGACTTGTTGGCCGACCCACCACCCTTGGCCATGAAGAGAAACTCGTAGCTCTGTCCGGGCTTGGTGTAGAGCTCGATCTGGGCGGGCAGGTTGTTGGCGGTGTTCTTCTCCTCGAACA
>CAYFLT010000022.1:2284-13377 GCA_964344055.1 uncultured Candidatus Nemicrothrix sp. | reverse complement strand
ATCGACAGCGGGGCCAGCTGCGAGTACCGCAGGTTGGTCTCGGTGTAGGTGTGGTAGACACCGCGGCTGATCCATTCGGCGTCGTCGGCGAGGGTGAGGACCTGGTCGCCCTTCTTGCCCATCACGATGGCGGTGCCGGTGTCCTGGCACATGGGGAGGACGCCCGCCGCAGCGATGTTCGCGTTGCGAAGGAGTTCGACGGCCACGAACCGGTCGTTCGAGGACGCCTCGGGATCATCGAGGATCGAGGCCAGCTGCTCGAGATGCTCGGTGCGGAGGTAGTGGGAGATGTCCTTCATCGCTTCCCGCGTCAGCAGTTGCAGGGCTTCGGGCTCCACCTTCAAGAGCGTGGTGCCATCGACTTCCACGGTCGACACGCCCTCGCTGGTCAGGAGGCGGTACTCGGTGGTGTCGGGACCGACGGGGAGCAGATCGGAGTAAGCGAACTCGGCCATGGCGTCACCGTACCCGCCGCTACCCTGCGTCCCGTGAGTCGGGGCGACGCCGATCCGGAGGAGACGATCGACCGTCTGGCCCATGCGTTCACGCCCGCGGAATGGAAGGGCCGCAATCTCGCGATGGGGATCCTGCTCCTCGCGGGCGTGCTCACAGTGACCGTGATTCAGCGGGCCTTGGTAGCGGATACGACGACGGAATGGCTGATCACCGGCGTCCACGCACTCATCGTGGTGATCCTCGTGCCGGTGCTGTCAGTGAAGACGCTCAGGGAGTGGCGTCGAGTGCACTCGCGCTGAGTTGTTTCGGGTGCCTGGCACCAGCGAAACAACTCAGCTGATGGCGGTGCCGGCGAAGGCGACGGGGTCGCCGTCGGCGGGGATCTCGGGACGGCTCCAGTGGGTGTGGGCGGCAATGGCCGTCGCGACGTCGCGCCAGTCTTCGGGGTTCCAGCCTTCTGCCGAAGCCGTGACCGCGCCGTCCTGACGGATCAGAGCGATGGCCGGCGCCGTCGAGACGCCGAGCGCCTTCGCGAACGTGGCGTCCGGGTCGACGAAGGTCAGGAACTCGTCGGCGTACGGCCCCAGGAACTGGCGGGCATCGTCGGCACCGCAGGTGATGAGCCAGCACGGCCGGCAACCGGCGCCGGTGAAGTTCGACAGGATGCGTCGGGCCGTGTCGAGGAGCCACGCGCTCTCGTGGGTGTAGGGGTCGATCACCACTGGAACGAGGGGGAAGGTGGTGAGCCACTCGCTCAGGGCGCGGGGGTCCCCGTCGAGCGGCGTGAGTTCGAGATCAACAGCTACCACGGTGCGCCAAGCTATCGCGGCGGTGCCCGATGAGGTCGCATCGGGCCCGCATCTTCGGAGGCGCTCACTACCATCCGTGGGGATGCACCCGATCGAGCGACTCCGCTACATGGCCCGAGCCGGCGATGTCGACACCGCGCCGCTCGTCCGAGAGGCCGCCAGTGCGCTCGGGGCATGCGCCGACGATCCCATGGAGCTGGTGATGGCCTGTCGCCAACTGATCGATCACCGGCCGTCGTCGGGCCCGCTCGTCTGGCTCTCGGCCCGCATGATCACCGGTTCCGATCCTCGCCACGAGGCGTGGGATGCGGTGGACGCCATCGAGCGTGACACGACCGTGCGCGAGCTCGCCCACGCGCTGCCGTCCGACACCACCGTGCTGCTGATCGGTTCCGCGGAGCTCGCCGGTGAAGCCCTGTTCGCACGGGGAGACGTCGAAGCGCTCGTGGCCGACACGACGGGGGAGGGTTTCGGGCTCATCCATCGACTCCACGTCAACGATCACGATGCCTACGACGTCCCGGCGTCGGGCATCGGGCCGGCCGCGGTGGAGGCCGACCTCGTGCTGCTCGAGACCGACGCGCTCGGCTCGGGTGCGGCGCTGGCCCGCTCCGGTTCCCGGGCTGCGGCGGCCGTGGCCCGCCACGCCGGGACCGAGGTCTGGCTGGTGGCCGGTGTCGGGCGCTGCCTCCCGGACCGGATGTGGGAAGCGATGCGCGACCGGGTTGTGTCCGGCGAACCATGGGACGACACCATGGAGGTCGTGCCTCTCGATCTCGTGGACCAGGTGGTTGATTCCTCGAGTGTTCAGCCGCCTACCGAGGCCCGCCTGCGGACCGACTGTCCGGTCGCGCCGGAGCTGCTGCGATGAGTCGTCGCTTCGCGGTAGGCGGCGGACTGGTGGTGATGTTCACCCTGGGGATCTTCGCCGGCACGCTCACCTTCGGTGACGAGTCGACGACCCCCGAGGACGCCGCGGTCGGCGCCGCCACGATCACCTCGACGACGTCGACCACCACCACGACCACGACGACCACTACCACCACGACCACGACGCTGCCCCCGCCGAGAACGGCCACCCTGGCCTTCACCGGCGACCTGTTGCCCCACGGTTCGGTCGTGCGAACCGCTGCCGGCTACGCCGCCGACGCAGGCGAGGACGGTTGGGACTTCCGCCCGATGTTCGACGAGGTACGGCCGATCCTGAGCGGCGTGGATCTCGCGATCTGCCATCTCGAGACGCCGATCTCCTACAACGACACGAACCTCAGCGGCTTCCCCACGTTCAATGCGCCGAGAGCACTGGTGGAGGGTGCGCTCGACGCGGGCTACGACGGTTGCTCGACGGCCTCGAACCACTCCTATGACCGCAGCGCCTCGGGAGTGGTCGGCACTCTGGACGCCATGGACGAGATGGGGATGCCGCATGCCGGCATGGCCCGTAGCGAGGACGAGGACCTCGCGCCCGTCCTGTACGAGGTCAACGACATCACGATCGCCCACATCTCCGCCACGTACGGACTCAACGGATTCGCGATGCCGGCCGACCGCCAGTATCTCGTCGACCTCATCGAGCCCGAGGACATCATCAGGGAGGCGACGCTGGCGCGCGAGGCCGGCGCCGAGTTCGTGATCGTGAGCCTCCACTGGGGCAACGAGTACCGCCACGAGCCCACTTCGGCGCAGGTTGCGTGGCTCGAGGAGATCCTTCCGGCCGACGACGTCGACCTGGTGATCGGCCACCACGCCCACGTGGTGCAGCCGGTGGACAAGGTCGGCGACGAGTGGGTGGTGTTCGGGTTGGGCAACTTCTTGTCGAATCAGTCCGCCAACTGCTGCGTCACCGCTTCCCAAGACGGGGTCATCGTGACCGTCCGGCTCTTCGAGAACGACGCCGGGGCCATCGAGGCCACCGGTGTTCACTACATCCCCACCTGGGTGGATCGCCACAACGGTTACGTGATCCGCCTCGCCGAGCCCGCTCGAGAGGACTTGCCGCCGGCCACCGCGGACACCCTCACCGCATCGATGGCGCGTACCGAGTCGGTGATGAGCTCTCGACTGGGTCCCCTCGACGGGCTGACCGCCGAGAGCGACCTCAACCCGAGTGCTGGGCGAGAAGGCGACGGATGATGACCTTCAGGCAGAGTGTCTCGTCGGCACCCTCGAAGATCGACAGCACCCGGGCGTCGACGTAGTAGCGGCTCACTGCGTACTCCTCCGCGTAGCCCATCCCCCCGTGGATCTGCATGGCTTCACGGGTGACCCATTCCGCGGCGCGGCAGACGTAGGCCTTCACCATGGACGCTTCGAGCCCACCGCCGCCCTCGCCCATCAACGTGGCGACGTGGAGGGCGTACTGGCGAGCGGCCTGGATGACCATCGCCATCCGTCCGATCTTCGCCTGGGTGAGCTGGTACTCGCCGATCGGTCGATCGAAGACCTTCCGGTCGGCGGCGTATTCGACCGCGGACTCGTAGGCGGCCTGCATCACCCCGACGGCCCGGGCCGCGGTCTGGAGCCGGCCGTTCTCGAAACCCTGCATCTGGAAGTAGAAGCCCCGGCCTTCGCCGTCAGCCTCCCCGATCAGGGCATCCGCCGGTACCCACCAGCTGTCGAAGGACACCTCGTAGGAGTGCATGCCGCGGTAGCCGATCGTGTCGATGGCCCGGCCCTCCATCCGGCCCCCGTCGTCCTGTTCGTGGGTGAACCCGTGGCCGTCGCCTCTCGGCTTGGGGACGATGAAGACGCTCAGGCCCCGATGGTCCGTCGACCCCGGAGTCGTGCGCGCGAGCAGCATCAATGCATCGGCCCGACCGGCGAACGTGCACCAGGTCTTGGTGCCGTTGATGATCCATCCGTCTCGGTCGTCGCGTGTTGCCGTGACCCGGACGCCCGCCACGTCGCTGCCGTAGTCGGGTTCGGTGACGGCGACCGCAGCCATCACCTCGCCGCTCGCGAGCTTGGGGAGCCAGTGTTCCTTCTGGGCGTCGGTCCCGCCGGCGATCAGGGCCCGGGTGAGGATCTCGGGTCGGGTGATGAGCGACCCACCGATCCCCAACGACCCCCGCGAGAGCTCCTCGGTGGCGACCACCATTCCGAGATAGTCGCGGGCGCCTCCTTCGGCGAAGCCGCCGTACTCGACCGGAACCGAGAGCCCGAAGACCCCGAGCTCGGCGAGACCGCCGATGAGGTCTTCCGGTACGTCGGCGTTGGTGCGATGGACGTGTTCGGCCACCGGGACGATCTGCTCGTCGGCGAAACGGCGAAACGTCTCGGCGGCCAGTGCGAAGTCCTCGTCGAGATGGTTCGGCGCTCCGCCGACGAGACCGGCGACGAATTCTGGATCCCTTCCGGCCGCAACGAGAGGCCGTAACGAGTCCATCGCGTCCCGAGTCGTGCCCCACGAGCTCTCGCGACCCAGCACCTTGGTGCTCAGGTCGTGGGCGACGTCGGCCACGAAGGCGATGGTGAGGTCCGTCTCCGCCTGCCCGCGAGCGCCATAGGCGAGCAGGTTCGCCGCGGATGCCACGGCTGCGGCACCGTGAGCCACGTCGTACGCGAGAACCTGGTGTTCGTCGATGTCGACACCGGTCAGCTCGTCGAGCGCTCCGTCGATGATCGACTGCATCGTCGCGACGGCGTCGGCGGCCGAGTCGAGGGTGAGTTCGGTGCTCATCGGCCCCGAAGAGTATGCGGGGTCAGAAGGTCGCGCCCTGTCGGGACACCTCGAGGTACCCCCTCAGCGCGTCGAAGGACATCGGCTCTGCGAAGAGGAACCCCTGTGCGCGGTCGCACCCGAGCAATGCCAGCTGGGTGAGGGCCTCGTTGGTCTCCACTCCTTCGGCCACGACTTCGAGACCGAGGTTGTGGGCCAGCGAGACGATGGAGCGGACGATCGCCAGGGCCTGGTCGTCGCCGCCCGCCATGGCCTGCACGAAGGACCGGTCGATCTTGACCTCCGAGAGGGGGAGGCTCTGCAGGTTGGACAAGGACGAGTGGCCGGTCCCGAAGTCGTCCACGCAGCTCCGGACGCCGAAGTCACGAAGTCGCCCGAGCACGGCGTCGGCGAGGATCGGATCGTCCATGACCTGTGTCTCGGTGAGTTCGAGGGTCACCCGATCACCGGGGAGACCGGCCTCGGTGAGGACCGAACGGATTCCATCGACCAGGCCGGGCTCGTACAGGTTCCGGACCGACACGTTCAGCGACACGCCGATCGGTGTGTCGCTGTGGTGGAGTTCGGCCATGTCGGCCACCGCCCGACGAACCACCCACTGGGTGAGAGGCCGGATCAGACCCGAGATCTCGGCGAGATCGATGAACTCTGAGGGCGGCACCATGCCTCGGGCCTTGTGGTTCCAACGCACCAGGGCCTCGACCCGATCGACGGCGCCCGACGCCAGGTCGACCGCCGGCTGGTAGCGCAACTCGAGATGGTCGGAATTGATGGCCTCCCGGAGCTGACCGACGAGTGTGAGGCGCTCGACATCGGGACGATCCCGCTCCGGGTCGTAGACGGCCAGGCCACCTCCACGACGCTTGGCCACGTACATCGCGATGTCGGCGTGCTTTCGGAGTTCGTCGGCCGTGGTGCCGTGCTCGGGGTAGATGGCGACGCCCAGGCTCGCCCCGCACTGCAGCGACAACCCGTCGATCTCCATGGGCTGTTCGAAGCAGGCCAGCACACGCTCGGCGGCCCGCAGGGTTCGGCGCGGGGAGACGTCGTCGGTCAGGAGCACCGCGAACTCGTCACCTCCGAGCCGCGCGACGGTGTCGGCGGCCCGCATTTCGTCTCGAACCCTCGCGGCGACCATCTGGAGGAGGCGGTCGCCTTCGTCGTGGCCGAGTGTGTCATTGACCTCCTTGAACTGGTTGAGGTCCAACAGCAAGAGCCCCACCGACTGCTGATCCCTGCCGGCGGAGTCGATGGCGTGCTTGAGTCGATCCTCCAGCAGGGTGCGGTTGGGGAGACCGGTGAGCGAGTCGTGCAGTGCCTGCTGACGGAGGGCCTGAGCCGCCGTGACCCGGTCGGTGACGTCCACGACGTTGACGCCGATCAACGAATCGGAGATCGGGAAGGCCTCGAGGGTGAGGATTCGGTCACCGCCGCGGCGGAGGTCGCGGGCTTCGTCGATCCGCTGGGTGGATCCGGCCCGGGCCGTGTCGAGAAGGATCCGTCGGAGATCCTCACGTCCCGGCCCCTCGATCGCGCCGCTCACCGATGTGTTCACGAGTGCGGTGGCGGGAAGACCGGCGAGGTGCTCGTAGGCGGGATTCACGGTGATGGTCGTGAACACCGTGCCCCCGTCCACCTCCCCCGCCTCTGCGACGATGAGACCCACGGGCACTCGTTCGACGAGTTCGGCCAGGTTGCGGTTCGTCTCCCTGACCCGCACCTCTTCGGTCACGTCGACGACGATGCCGCGAGCCGTCACCGGCCGAGCATCGAGAGCGGTTTCGACGCGGACGCGGTCCCTCACGTGGCGGACCTCCCCGTCCTTCGTGACCACGCGGTAGGTGAGTTCGTGGTCCTCGCCTCGGTCGATCGCGGCTTGGGACATGGCAGCTACATGCGAGCGATCGAAGGCGGGGAGTCGCGCCAGCCAGCCGCCGGGCCCGGAGACATCGTCGATCGACATCCCGAGGAGATCCTCGGTTCGTCCGGTGAGCTTGGCACTGACGAAGGGGTACGGATGGGCCTCCCAGAGGACCGCGTCGACTCCCGCGAGTAGGGCGTCGCGCTGTTGCCGTTCGTGGCGCTCGGAGTTCGCGATCACCGAGACGAACACGGCCATCCCGGTCGAGATGATCAGGAACGTCGACACGATGAGGAGGGCGTCGTCCGGTGCGTAGCGAGCCAGCGCGGCGATCATCAGCGGCGACCCGGCGAGATTCGCGAGCACGGTGGGTCGCCACCCGGCCGTGGCCGCCACACTCGTGGAGGCCATCATCAGGATGCCGACAGTGGGTGCGACCTGGGAGTCGATGGCGATCGCCGCGGCGAGCAGCGCACTGTCGATGATCGGCACGACCCACGGGGTCGTCCGCACCCACGCGGCGAGCTCGCGGAGCGCGAGGCTGACCGGAAGCCCGATCACCATCGTGAAGACGGCGAGCCTCGGGTCGAGTGGGACGAACGGAAGGAGGATCGCAACCGCGAGCGCGGCCAGGGCCGCCGCTCGGATGCCGAAGAAGAGCCGCCACAGGCCAAGCCTGAACTGCACGTGCCGATCGTCGTCCCTCATCGCTCCCGCCCTGCAGCCCCTTTCCTCCCGGGGTCATCGGCCGCCAGAGGCCGCGGCCTGAGTGATATCGGGCACTGTCGCGGGGTCGTAATGTGCCTGCCATGACGGCGTCGGCAGACATCGTGGAGTTCAGGCGCAGAGTGTTGGAGTGGGGCGAGAACGAGCTCCGGGATCTGCCGTGGCGCCGGACCAGGGATCCGTGGGTGATCCTGGTTTCCGAAACGATGCTCCAACAGACCCAGGTGGCCCGGGTGATCGACCGGCTCCCGCCGTTTCTCGGCCGCTTTCCGGACGCCTCCGCGTGCGCCGAGGCCGCCGCCGGTGACGTGATCCGAGAGTGGGCTGGGCTCGGCTACAACCGTCGAGCGGTGATGCTGCACAGTGCCGCCACCATGCTCGTGGCGGAACACGATGCAAGGGTGCCCTCCGACCTGGAGGCGCTCCTCGGTCTTCCTGGTGTGGGGCCCTACACGGCGCGGGCGATCCGGGCGTTCGCCTTCGAGCTCCCATCCGGTGCCGTCGACACCAACATCGGCCGCGTTCTGGCCCGGCTCGAAGGGCACGGACTTCGTGCCTCGGCCGCCCAGGAGCTGGCCGACGAACTCGTGGCCCCGGACGCGGCCTGGCTCTGGAACCAGGCGCTCATGGAGATCGGGGCCCTGATCTGCACCAAGCGTTCGCCCCGCTGTGGCTCGTGCCCCGTTGCCGCGGCGTGTGCATGGCGAGGGCGCGGCGACGATCCCGCCGTCGGCTCCGCCTCGGTCAGCCGGCCGCAACCCCGGTTCGCCGGGAGCGATCGGCAGCTGCGTGGGCGGCTCGTGGAGCGCCTGCGCGCTGCATCGGTTCCCCGGACCGAGGTCCACGTCGTGATCGACTGCGACGACGCCGTGCGCGTCGACGCCGTGGTGGACGGACTCATTCGGGACGCCTTGATCGTGGAGCACTCGGGGCAGCTGCAGCTCTCCTAGCCCCACAACAAGCGCGAGCACCGCTCGACCGACGCGATCCGCCGACCGACGGTGCCGATCGGCGAGGATCTGCACATGGACATCCGCGCCCTCCGCTTTTCCGACCGACGCGGCGTGACCGTCCTCGACGAGCTGCCGTCCGCACTCCCGCCGGAAGGCTGGGTCTGGATCGATGTGACCGTCGAGAACTACGACGATGGCGCCCTCGACCCCATCGCCGAGATGCTGGAACTCGACGGCTTGGCGGTGCATGACGCCGTCAACGAGATCGATCTGCCGAAGGTCGACGACTTCGGCCATCACCTGCTGATTGTGCTCCACGGTCTCTGTGTCGACCGGGTGGAGACCTACGAGATCGACATCTTCCTCACCCGCCATTCCCTCCTCACGGTGCGGGCCGAGCAGTCGCCCGCGATCGATTCCCTCTGGAACAGCCTGCTGGCCAACTCCGATCTCGGCGCAGGCGGTGCCGATGAGCTGGCGGCCCGTCTCGCGGATGTGGCCACCCGACGTCTGTTGACGGTCGTCGACGCCTTCGACGACCGGGTCGAGGCGATGGTCGCCCAGGCGCTGGAGGCGGATCCGACCGTGCTCGGCGACGTGGCCGCCATGCGGGCCGACATCGCCGAGGTCCGCCGGGTCGTGCACCCCCAACGGGAGTCCCTCGATCTTCTCCGCCACAGTCCGTCGACGGTGCTCGACGATCATGCCCGGCGCCGCTTCAGCGATGTGTTCGACGTCGCCACCCGTGCGACCTCCGGACTCGAGGCCGCCCGCTCCGCGTTGGCCGAGGCGCTGGACGCCTACCGCGGCGCGGAGGCCAGAGAAGCGACCGAGGTGAGCCGGGTACTCACCGTCTATGCCGCGGTGATGTTGCCGCTGTCGCTCATCGCCGGTTTCTTCGGAATGAACCATCCCAACCTGCCGGGCGTCGACAGCGACTGGGGATGGGTGATCGTGACGTTGGCCATGGCGGCCCTGGCGGCGGTGTCACTCGGCGTGTTCGTGTCGGTCGGTTGGATCCGCCGACCGTCGGGGCGCGAAGCCGGCGCAACGCTGGGCCGGGGACTGGCCGAGGCGGCCCGAGCTCCCGTGCAACTCGCGGGGGCGCTGTACGAGATCTCGACGATGCCGCTGCGCGGAGCCGTGGCGCGGCGCTCGACGCGCGAGCAGGGCCACCCCGCCGACGGGGACTGAAAGGGTCTGTCGCCGGGATTCTCCGTGCGGGTCGGGTCAGCCGGGTCCGGTCAGCGAGGAGATCAGCGCGTCGATGGCCGCGTCGGCCATCTCCCGCATCTCCTCGTCGGTGCGGTCCTGTACCGGGTGCGACGTGAATACCCGCGCCGCGTCGAGTCCGAGGCTCTGGGCTTGCGTCTCCGCCGCATCGGAGAACTCACACGTGGCCACGAAGACGCCCGGGATGCCACGCCGCTCGAGATCGCTGATGTCGTGCACACTGCACGTCGTGCAGGAGCCTCAATCGGCGAGTGCTTCGATCACCGCGTCGCAGGTGGTGGCGATCTCGTGGCGGAGATCGACCGGCGCGGGCTTCGCGAACGTCGGCTTGGCGTAGCGGTTGACGTTCGCGCCGAGAGCGGAGAGACGCTCCTCCACCCGATCCAGGAAGACATCGCCCCGCGGCTTGGAGATGTCGAGGAGGCCGACGGTGAGACCGTTCAGGGACTCCGGCCGGGCGACGCGCTCACGTGCCTCAGGTCGCTGCTCACTCGTGGGGTCCAGCACTCTGACAGTCACGGCACGATCTCCTTCGTCACGGGGATGCTACCCCCCTCGCCGGTCAGCCATCCGCCGATGACCGAGGAGAAGAGGCCGGCCCGTCCACCGGCGTGGACGATCTGGAGACCGGTCTGAGGATTGAACTTCGGAACCCTCGTGCCGGCGGGCAACTCGGGGAAGCCCTCGGCCATCCCCTCCTTGCCGCGCTGGATCGATTCGGCGTCGATCATCAGTTCCTCATCCAGAGCCTCTCGGAACCGTGCCTTGTCCCACCCGGCGTCCCGGTATCTGGCTTGATGCTCCGGCGAGATGATCAGCATCGCGTCCATACCGATGGCCAATCGTGGGGAGTTCGTGGCGAGCATCGCTCTCGCGAGGAGCCGGGTGAGTGACTCTGGCGTCCGCGAGAGCTGGTCGATCATGATCCGCGGACCCTCGCCGCAATACGCAGTGACGGTCGACGTCGCGGGATCGAAGCCGCGCTCCTCCGCGTAGCTCGTCCAGTACGAGCCTTCCTCGTCCTCCGCAAAGCAGAGACCGATTTTGCCCGCGTTGCCGTGAGTCGCCCGGTCCACGCCGCCCGGTGCGCCGCCGCCCAGGTTGCGCACGATCAGCTGGACCGCTCGCCCGATCGTCGAGTTGGCCCGGTTGCCATGGCCGAGCACGTTGATTCCGCTGTTCATTCCGATTTCGCGACGGATGGGACCATTGACCACGAAGACCGGGCCGACCGACATCGTGGTGGCAAGGACGCCGTGCATGTTGAACTCGTCGGTGCACACCGCCTCCAACGCAGCCAGCACGACCGGGAGATACTCGGGCCGGCATCCGGCCATCACGGCGTTCACCGCCACCTTTTCGACCGTGCATTCGAC
>CAYFLT010000022.1:228-2274 GCA_964344055.1 uncultured Candidatus Nemicrothrix sp. | reverse complement strand
CGCTGGTCTCCTTCCTCGCCGACCGGGACGGCGACGATCTCGTCGGGGTCCCGACGTGTTCCCTCGAGCATCCGCAGCACCCTCGCCTCGGTCGGGGGGACGACGGGGAGCCCGTCGGACCAACCCCGATCCCACATGGCCTCCCACTCGTCCTCGAGTGCCGCGATCTCGATCCGACGGCTGTGCAGCGTCGAGCCCGAGAACCTCACCGCGAGCTCGTCGGCGAGGTTGGGATCTACGCTCAACGAGCCACATCCGGGTCGCCAATCGGGCAGGTCCTGACCAAGGCCGTCCTCGCCGGTGAACGACTCCCACTGCTCGCGTGACCACCCCTCGATCCGGCGCTCCGGTCGACCGTCGGACACCTGCAGGAGGGTGGGAACCGTGGTGATGTCGTGGTGCCATGACAGGGCGAGATCGTCGTCGAGGACCACCCACTCGTCGTCGGCGGGGAAATTCGGGTTGTCCTGGGTGATCACCGTCAACCCGCTCCGGTGGGCCAGATCGGCCAGGACTGGGGCCACGAGCACGCAGGTGGGGCAGTCTTCCTTCACGATCGCGACGAGGCCGTCGGGAAGCGGCGGAGCGGAGCTGGGGTCGGGCGAGCCGGTCATCCTTTCACTCTTGCACAGCGGGGAAATGCTGAGATATTCGTCACATCCCTCTCGACGGTCCTCGCGGTGATCGGTACCGTTTCCGGGACATGGGGGAGAAGCTCGAGCAGGTCACCGTGGCCTTCCACGGCGTACGCGGCTCCACGCCGTGTAGCTGTCCCTCGCTCCAGCGCTACGGCGGCAACACCAGCTGCGTGACGGTGGAGACCGAAACCGGTGATCCGATCGTGCTCGATCTCGGGACCGGCCTGCGGCTCTGGGGTGTGGGGCTGGGCGACACCGTGCCGACCCGTGTCCACGCGCTCATCAGCCACCTCCACTGGGACCACGTGCAGGGCCTGCCCTTCTTCGGCCCGCTTCAGCACGACGACACCCTCCTGGACGTGTACGGCCCGGGTGAGCCCGGGTCGAGCTTCGCCGAGTGTTTCGCTCGGTTCATGGCCCCGCCCTTCTTTCCGATCCAGCCCGGTCAACTGCCGGCCACCGTCCGGTTCCACGACGTCGTGGACGGCGAGTTCGCGGTGGCGGACGCGACGGTGATGGTCCGGCCGGTTCCACACACGGGCGCCACCGCGGGCTACCGGATCACCCGGGCCGGGGTGTCGATCGCGTACGTGCCGGATCACCAGGAGCCGCTCGACCGGCCCGGGCACGTCGCCGACTCGGTGCTCGAACTCTGCGACGGCGTGGACGTGTTGATCCATGACGCCCAGCTCCGCCGAGACGAGCTCGAACGAAAGCCCGACTGGGGTCACTGCACTCCGGAGTACGCCGTAGAGGTCGCCCGTCAGTCCGGCGCACGGCGACTCGTGCTCTTCCATCACGATCCGGCTCACGACGACACAGAGCTCGACCGCATCTCTCGAGAGACCAGCGAGGCCGCGGCGCAGGCCGGGGTACACGATGTCGTGGCGGCCATCGAGGGTCTCAAGCTCTCCCTCACCGCAGACCTCTGATCGATCCGCCTCGGGCGCTACCGTTACGCCCCGTCGAGGCGACCAGACCAGGAGTAGCCCATGTCGATCGATTCCAACGAGTTCCGCAGCGTGCTCGGCCACTTCCCGACCGGTGTCACGGTGATCACCGGCGCGGGTGAGAGCGGTCCGGCCGGGATGACGATCGGCTCCTTCGCCAGCGTGTCGCTCGATCCTCCGCTGGTCATGTTCTGCCCGGGACGCGAGTCCGGGAGTTGGAAGGCGATCAGGGACACCGGATCGTTCTGCGTCAACGTCTTGTCGGAGTCGCAGAAAGAGGTGTGCGGTGTGTTCGCCTCCAAGGCCGAGGACAAGTTCGCCGGCGTCGACTGGGGCACCGAGGTCACCGGATCGCCGGTGATCGACGGCTCGTTGGCCTGGATCGACTGTGAGATACATGCGATCCACGACGGCGGCGATCACGACATCGTGGTCGGTCTGGTGAAGGCGCTCGAAGC
>CAYFLT010000022.1:0-218 GCA_964344055.1 uncultured Candidatus Nemicrothrix sp. | reverse complement strand
CTGGCCGTGACCAACCCGGTGTCGCCGCTGATCTTCTTCCAGGGTGGCTACGGCCGCTTCGAGAACATCTGACGTGGCGATCTACGCGCTCGGTGACCGTGAGCCGGTCATCGACTCGACGGCCTATGTCCATCCCGATGCCACGGTGATCGGCAGCGTCATGCTGGGGCCCGGTGCCTCGGTGTGGCCGCACGCCGTCTTGCGAGCCGACGACAACG
>CAYFLT010000021.1:49812-55691 GCA_964344055.1 uncultured Candidatus Nemicrothrix sp. | reverse complement strand
CCAACCGCCGGTTTTGGAGACCGGTGCTCTACCAATTGAGCCACGCCCCTGAGAACGGTCACCAAGGCTAGCACCGGCCTCGGCGTAACCGACCGTCGAGTCGGGCCGCCATATGGGGCCGAACCGAGGCTCAGCTGGCCAGTCGCCGCTGGCGAGCCGCGAGCGCGATCACACCCGCCGCAGCAGCAATCCCACCGAGGGTGGCAGCCCGACGGGCGGGGACCCGCTGGAAGCGTCGGATGCTGGGGACGAACTCGTCGAGGCTCGTGAGGATGTCGGATTCGAGTGCCGGGTCGGCAGGGGCCGGATGATCGGCGAGCATCCGAAGGGTGCGCCGCATACGCCGATAGTGGGCGACCTCAGCCTGGCAGCGAAGGCACTGGTCCACGTGGGCGCGTGCGTCGGGCGCGAGCGTCTGGCCGTCCTCGGCCGCGGCGAGCTCGTCGGTGAGATCCGCACAACGGATCAGGGTGGGGGTGGAGTCAGATGGCATGGAGTTCCTCTCCCGGGAGTGGGAAGACCTGCTCACGGAGCCGCCGGCGAGCCCGGTGCAGACGTACCTTGGCCGCACTGACCGAGATACCGAGCTCCTCGGCGATGGCCTCATGGGGCAGGTCGTAGACGTCGCGCAGGACGACCACCGCACGCAGGCGCGGCGGAAGATCCTGGATGGCCGCGTCCAGTTGGCGACGGAGCCCCGCTGCCTCGGACTGGGCGGCCGGGTCGGCGTCGGGACGCGAGTCGACGACGGCGTGATCCTCGGGGAGCGCCTCGTGACGATGTCGTCGATTCCGCGTGCGGTGGGTGGACGCACAGTTGGCGACGATCCGGTACAGCCACGTGCTGAACCGCGCGTCGCCACGGAACCGGTCGAGACTGCGATATGCCCTCAGATAGGCGTCCTGCACCACGTCGCGTGCGTCCTCCTCGTCACCGGTGAGGCGGAGCGCCAACCCGTACGCATCGCGATGGGTGAGGCGAACCAGCTCGTCGAACGCCCAACGTTCGCCGGCCACCGCCCGATCGACCAGGTCGGCCATGTCGGGGTCTGAGGATTTGGACCTTCGCTCGGGGGAACCGTTACGTGACGGATTGGTGACGATCCGGAGGCGCTGCGGCTCTTCTGCCATCTACTGCCTCCTCGGACCGGGTGCGGGCCTCTCTGGGAACGACGGACCACCCGGGCTGGCCCCCCTTCCCGATGTAGCGACGGACAGATTCGAACTGTCGACCTCTCGATTATGAGTCGAGCGCTCTCACCAACTGAGCTACGTCGCCGCCTGCGGAGCGGCGGTCCCCTGAGAGGGCCGTTCCGACGAGCTCCCTGTCAGAATTGAACTGACGACCTTCTCCTTACCATGGAGACGCTCTGCCGACTGAGCTAAGGGAGCCTGCAACCCCGCTCGACCGCCTGACGGCCGTGCGATGAAGCGTGGGCAATGATGCCACGGTGACAAGGCGACTCCAACCCTGTTCACCCACCGGCGGCGTGTAGCGGGTACCGACCCGGGACCATCGCCTCATCGGTTGGTCCCGAAGTACCACAAAGACTGGGTCAATCGGCTCAAGTCGGCTGCTCAGCGCGCCGAACTGTTCTGCATGCGATTCGAGCGACTGGTCATCGAGGCGGAGGAGAACACCTTCTCCCTGGACTTCCACCCACGACTCACGGTCATCTCCGGGGTCGGACGGCTGGAACGGGAGGGCTTGATCAGCGAGCTGGTCGGCTCGCTGAGCTCCAGCCGACCCGGCGTGCATGCCGAGATCGTGGCCGACAACGGGAACCGGTTCGCGATCTTCCGTCCCTACGGCGCTCGGGCGCGGGTGATCGACGTCGAGGCATCCGCCGATGTGAGCGGGCGTTTCGCCGACGAGAGCGGCAACATCGACCTCCTCTCGGTCGCCGGCCTGGACACCCGTTCCGCCCGGCGGGCGCTGCGGTTGAGTGCCTCGGACCTCACCACGAGCACGCACCACGACCAGATCATCCGGCGTCTGGCCGCGGTGGAGCCGGAGACCCTGTGGGGGCTCGCCGACCGGGTGACCGCCGCCCAGCAGGCACTCGACGAGGCTGCCCAGGCCAGTGGATCCGCTCCGGAGGACGCCGCCGTGGTCGCCCGGATCGAGGAACAGCACATTCGCTTCGAGGACGCTCAGGCTCGTGCCGAGCGTTTTCGGAAGCTGTCGTTCATCGCCGGTGCCGTCAGTGCGCTCGCTGCCGTGCCGACCGCGATGTTCGTCAGCCGTCCTGCCGCGATGGTCTGGGTCATCATCGCGGCAGCCGTCACCGCCCTGTCCTTCATCCAGAATCAGCGGATGGAGCGGGCCCGCAAGGCCGAGAGTGAAGCGCTGGCCCTGGCCGGCGCCGAGTCCTACCTCGGCTTCCATCTGCAGCGGGTGAACGGCCTGCTCGACAGCGAACACGCCCGCCGCCGTCTGATGGAGGCGAACGTGGAGCACGAGAAGGCCATGCATGCGTGGTTCGCCGCGGCCGGCGACATCGTTCCCGAGTGGGCATATGAGCACCGGGGTGAGATCGAGGCGTCGGTGCGGGTGTTGCAGGACGTGTCGGCCATCGCCAACGGTCCCCTCCCGATGGAGGCCGACGATGACGAGATCACCGCTTTGGCGCACGCGCTGATGAACCGGTTGGAGCGGGTGCGCACGGCCGGCCCGGCCGGTGAGAGCCTGCCGCTCGTCCTCGATGATTCGCTCAATGGCCTCAGCGGCGCATTGAAGGGTCCCCTGCTCGAGATGCTGGTCAAGGGATCGGAGACCCAGCAGATCGTGTTCCTGACCGAGGACGTCGACGTGACCGACTGGGCGCGGTTGGAGGCCATGACCGGGGATCTGTCGATCCTCGAGCCCACACCCGCCGAGGACACCACCGAGACCGATGCCACCGTCAGGATCAACGTCGCCTGACAAGGCGAGCAACGACAACGTCGCCTGACAAGGCGAGCAACGACAACGTCGCCTGACAAGGCGAGCAACGACAACGTCGCCTGACAAGGCGGGCAAGGACAACCTCGCCTGACGAGGCGGTCGAATGGATGCCACGCCTTCGGGCGTGGCATCGTCGCGTCATGACGTTCAGCCCGGAGACTCTGCGGGTCGAGGCCGACGGCCGGATCGGCCGGATCACTCTCGATCAGCCGAGCAAGCTCAACCCGCTGTCCACCCACTGTCTCGAGGAGCTCGCCGGGGCGGCGGCCTGGTTCGACGACCGGCCGGACGTGCGGGTGGTCATCGTGGCCGGAGCGGGTCGGGCGTTCACGGCCGGCGCGGATCTCGATTCGTTCTCAGGGGACGGTCGGGTGGGCAGGGACGGCGGTGACGCCGGCCGACGGATGGCCGAGGCGATCGAGGGGATGAACTCGGTCACCATCGCGGCAATCCACGGGCACTGCGTGGGCGGCGGAGTGGTGTTGGCCGGCGCCTGTGATCTCCGCGTGGCGGCGGAGTCGACACGTTTTTCGATTCCGGAGGTCGACCTCGGCATCCCGCTGGCGTGGGGTGGCATTCCCCGGCTGGTTCGGGAGATCGGTCCCGCTCCCACACGGGATCTGGTGATGACCTGCCGGCCGTTCTTCCCCGATGAGGCTCTGCAGCTCGGATTCTTGAACCGGGTGGTGCCCGACGACCAGCTCGGCGCGGCAGTGGATGAGCTCGCGGCGACCCTCACAGCCAAGTCGGCACTCACCCTGCGCGCGACGCTCCGAGCGGTCGACGCCGCGGCCGAGGCGCTCGTCTCGACCCGATTCGCGTGGTCCGACGCGGACGCGCTGACGAATGCCCTGCACGATCCGGAGAGCAGAGAGGTCGGCGCCGCCTACCTGAAGGCACGAGGTCGCTGACCGTTCGGCCGGCCTACAGGGGCGCCGAAGACTCCACCTCGTAGCGGACCAGATCACGGCCGGTGATGCCGAGGGTCGCCGTGTCCTCGCGCCACTGGGCCATGTGAGGTGTCGCGAAGTGGGCATGCAGGCTCGCCTCGTCGTCCCAGATCTCGAACAACCGGACCTCTCCCGGCTCGTGCGGGTTGGGGGTGAACACATAGTCCCGGCAGCCCGGTTCGGCCCGGACCAGCTCGGCGAAGGGGCCGACCAGCTCTGTGTGGCGGGCGACGTTCTCGGGCGGCATCGTGAGGGTTCCGGCGATGATCAGCATGACGCCAGTGTGGTCGACCAGACTGCGCCGGTGCCGCGACGTCTCGCTTCCGCCCGCCCGGCCCTATTGGTGGTGCTGGTCGCGTTCGTCGCGCTCGGGCTCGCCGACGGAGCTCTCGGGACGGTGTGGCCGGACCTCCGAGACGGGTTCGACCGAACCGACTCGAGCTTCGGATTGATCTTCACGGCATGGTCGGGCGGCTACCTCGCCGCGAGTGGATCGTCGGGCCACCTGTCGGATCGACTCGGCCTGGCTCCGACGCTCCGGCTCGGCGTGAGCGGTGCCATCGCCGGGTTGACGCTCATCTCGACCTCACCGTGGTGGTGGATCGTTCTGGCGGGGTTCGCCCTGCTCGGCCTGGGCAACGGCCTCACCGATGCAACCGCCAACGCGTGGGTCGCGCTCACCGCCGGCCCACGGGAGATGGGCGCGCTCCACACCGCCTACGGGTTGGGCGCGAGTACCGGTCCTCTCCTCGCGGCCGCGTTCGTCGCGTCCGGGGATCATTGGCGTGGACCCTTCGTCGTGTTGTTGGTGCTGCAGCTGGGCATCGCCGTCGCAATCCATCACTACCGGGCCGGGTTCGAGCAGTCCGACGCGCCCCGAGAGCACTCGGCCGACGACGCAGCGAACCGACCCAATCTCGTCGCCCTGACCCTGCTCGCCTGGTTCGCCGTCTACGTCGGCGCCGAGGTGGCGGTCGGCAGCTGGAGCTTCACCCTGCTCACCGAGTCCCGCAGCTTCGGCGAGGTGGGGGCGGGGATCGCCGTGGCGACCTACTGGATCGGACTCACCGTCGGCCGCTTCGCGCTGATGGTCGGAGGCGATCGGATCAACCCGGTCACCGGCCTGACCGGAGCGAGCGTGGGCGCCGTGGGCGCCGCCGTCTGGTTGTGGGCCGACATCGCCTCGGTCGGCCACCTGTCGTTGCCGCTCCTGGGTCTGTTCTTCTCGGTGATGTTCCCGCTGGCGGTGACCCTCACCCCTCGCCTGCTCGGCGATGAACGGGCGGCGCGACAGGTCGGCTACCAGTTCGCTGCCGCGTCGGCCGGGGCGATCACGATTCCGGCCACGATCGGTGTGCTCGCCGACCGGCACGGCATCTCGATCGCCGGGCCTGTCGTCGCGGCAACGGTGGTGGTCCTCGCGCTGTTGTGGGCCCTGGTCCGACGCGAGGCGCGGTTCAGTCCAGCGGGGTCGTGAGCCGGGACGCGTAGCTGCTGATCGCCGCCGCCCGGTGGCCGCTCACGAGATCGTCCCGATCGAGGGAGTTGGTGACGAAGCCGACCGAGATGCCGGATACCGGGTCGGCCCAGCCGAGCTGGCCCTTCGCGCCACCGTGCCCGAAGGAAATGCCGCTGGGCCCGTGGCCGAAGCCTCGCATCACGCTCTTCCCGTCGTCTCCGGCGAGGATGAAGGCGTGCGTGCGGTTGGCCTCACAACCCATCCAGTCGCGCCGGGTCTGTCGGACGACCGACAAGGCATCGTGCTTCACTCGGGACCGGAGGAGATCGCCATCGTCGTGCAGGAGCGCCTGGTACCACTCGGCCAGGTCTGCGGCCGACGCCATACCGCCACCACCGGGGTTGGCTGCCGCCCGCAGTTCGGGGTCGTTGAACGCCTCGAGCGCCTCGTTGGTGACTTCGGTGATCGGGGGCTCGATGCCGAACCGTTCCTTGAAGTCGGCGGGATCGGGGAGTTCACCCACA
>CAYFLT010000021.1:18047-49802 GCA_964344055.1 uncultured Candidatus Nemicrothrix sp. | reverse complement strand
TCGGGATCATCACCCGATCGGTGATCACGTCGGCGTGAGGACGACCAGTGACCTCGGTGATGAGGTCGGCGAGAACCCAATGGGCGGAGGTGGCGTGGTACTCGAATGCGGTACCGGGCTCCCAGGTGGTCCGCCAGGTCGCGTACTGCTCGAGTCGGGCGTCACGATCCGCCCACATGAGCGCCGGCATCGGTGCATGTGGGAAACCGCCGGCATGGAGCAGCACTTGGGACAGCGTGATCCCCGCCTTGCCGTTGGCCCCGAAGGTCGGCAGGACGTTGGCCACGGGTGAATCGAGATCGAGCAGGCCATCGGCCGCCAACTCGAGCACGGTGAGGCTGACGCTCGGCTTCGTGGCGCTGTAGATGTGGAAGCGCTGTTCGGTGGTGGCATCACCGATCGCTTCGAAACACACGAGCTCGTTCCGGAATCCGATCGCGATCTGTCCACCGGCGATCCGGCCCTCGTCGACCTCTCGACGACAGCGGGCCAAGAGGGCGTCGAGGCGTTCGGACTCGATGTGGGTCATCAGTCGCGGACCGTAGTGGCTTCGGCAGCCGGCTTCGAAACGGGCCAACGCACGAACTCGGGTAGAAGCGCGGTCACGCGGCGCTCCGCAACCACCCCTCGCCACACGCCGGTGCCGTAGGCGAGATCGTCGGCGAGGCTGATCGCGACCGACCGAACGGGATCGATCCCGCGCCGCCCGCCGAACCAGTCGAGGAGCGGCGGCACGACCATGACGGTGAGGAGGGCGCTACGGAGCCGCCGGAATCTCGCCCCCACGAGCGCGAGCGGCCACCACACCCGCCGAACCGCTCGGGCCAGGCCGAGACCGGCGTGGAGGTGGCCCCGTCCCGCCAGACGGGCCGCCTCGGCGGCGGGGTCGGGGACAGAGTCGAGCTTGCGGATCAGCGCCCCGGACGAACCGGCCGCTATCGCCAGGCCGAGCACCGGATGGCCGGCCGCAGAGGCTCCCCACGCGAGTGCGCTCCAGGCGGAACAACGAGCCGGAGCCACCTTCGAGCCATGCCGGCGTCCGAGTGCGGCGGCCGAGGCACCGTAGTCACGACGTTGCCGCAACCATCCACCCCACGACTCACGGGGGGCGTGCTCCACCTCGACCGCCGGGTCGTACCGGACGACTCCTCCCGCCTCGACGAGCCGCCACACGAGATCCACGTCCTCGCCGAACCGCAGCGTGGGATCGAACCCGCCGACTGCTTCGATGGCGGAGGCCCTGACGACGAACGCCGCGGTAGGTACGTAGGCGATCGCCCGGCCTGGGGCCACGATCGATGGGGCCGGGCCGAGGTCGAGTGGGCTGTGCTCCTCCTCCCAACGCTGGAGAAGCGAGGTCCCGGGTCGGCTGGCGACGCGCGGCGCGACTGCGACCACTGCGGGATCGTCGAAGTGACCGAGCAGGCCGTCGAGCCAGCCGGGCCTCGTGACGACGTCGGCCTCGGCTCGACCAGTGTCGCGAGCCACCCCCGGACCGCCGGACTCGTTCCGCCGAACCAGAACCGCGCGGTATCGCTCGGTGACGTCGGTGATCGCCCTCGAGTCGGAGGAACCATCGTCGACCACGATCACCCGGACCGGTGCCGACCGGCACGAGTCGGCGAGTGACGCCAGGCATCGACCGAGCCCCTCCGCGTCGTTCTTCACCGGCACCACCACCGTCACCCCGTGGGTCCCTTGAGTCGTCCCCGACGGGTGGGCATGCCCGGCGTCGAGCAGCCGGCGAGCGAGCCGGCGCTCCCCTCGCGACTCGCCCACGGGCGAGCCGGCGAACCAGTCCGCCACCAGACCCGCGCCACGCTCGGACAATCGCAGGATTCGGGGCGGCACCCCTCCGATGAGAACCGACCCACCGCCGACGACTCGAAGCCCGTCGTCGGGACGCAGGATCACGCCGGCCGGGGCGGGAACGGCCGCGGCAGGCGAACCCGTCATCCGTCCCGGTCGAGCAGGGCCGTGACCCGTTTCGGCGCGATCAGTCGGAAGGAGTCCTCGACCAGCTCGTCCACTTCGGCCCAGTCGGTCTCGGCATCGACGAAGATCCCGATCCAACCCTTGGACCCGACGTACTTCGGCAGGAAGAACGGGTGGCCCTCGGCGAGGAGCGACTCCTGTTCGTCGGGTGCCGCCTTCATCGTCATCGACGCACGGCCGTCGTCCCCCACCCCGAACGAGGCGAAGATCTTGTCCCGTACCCGGAAGGTGGGATGGCCCCACGTTTCACGCTCGGAGGCCTCCGGGAACCGGAGACAGATCCCTCGAACCGTGGCCAGCAGCTCGTCTCCTGACAGGTCGTCCACGGACAGGACCGTAGCGGGAGGCCGGTGCCAGGCACCCGTTTGACCTCCAGCCGACAAGATCAAACACCGGTGCCAGGCACCCGTTTGACCTCCAGCCGACAAGGTCAAACACCGGTGCCAGGCACCCGTTTGACCTTCAGCCGACGAGGTCTCGCCCTTCAAAGGCCCGGGTGGCGGCGACCGATGCCGCAAGGCCGATGAGGACGATCACGACCGTCGCGAGGACCGGGAGTCCGTTCACCGCCGGCCGGGAGGCGATCAGGTGGTGGTACGGGCTCACCGCCTGTGCCGGCTCGGCCCAGTCGGCGATGGCTCCCATCACCTCGGCGAGATACGACGCAACCAGCACCGTCGCGGCCACCCCGTTGGCGAGCCCCCGCCGCCCGGTGATCGCCCCGGCCGAGAGCGAGATCAGCCCGAAGAACACCGCGAACGCGACCATGGCGATGTGGATGCCGATGATGTCGGCGATGGGCATGTCGAGGCGAACCATCTCACCGCCGGCGATCACCACCAGCCCCGTGACGACTGACGGGATCACGGCCACCACCAGCACGATCACCGCCACCTGGACGACGACCGATCGCCGGCGGACCGAGGTGGCCAGCACGAGCGAGAGTCGGCCCTCCTCCTCATCGCCGGCGAGCAGTGCCGCTCCCGCCCCGATCGTCATCACCGAGATCAGCACGGGAAGTGCGAGGGTGTACAGCTCGGCGCTGAGGAAGCCCGCACCGGTGCGCAGCGAGATCTCGCCACCCATCAGCGCCAGAAGCGCTTCGGGGTATTGCTCGATCATCTCGTCGAACGTCGGGTCGTCACGGACCACCGGGTACACGGCCAGCATGAACACGGTGAAGACCGCCATCCCGATCGTCCAGGCGAATATCCCCTTGCGACGGACCCGAAGCCCGCGGCGGACGAGAGGGGCGGCAATCATCGGTCCACCTCCTCCGCAGGGTCGGCGCCATACGGCTCGCCGACCGTCTCGAGGAACATCTCCTCGAGGGTGAGCGGACTACTCGTCATATCCACCACCCGGTAGAGCGCTGCAGCTTTCACCAGCGGATCGAGCGATCCCACGATGTCGAGCTCGACGGAGTGCTCCGTGGAACTCACATTGCGGACACCGTCGAGTGCCTCGAAGCGCCACGGATCGAACCGGCCCTGGAAGACGATGTGGATCCGTCGACCGCTTCGGTCCACGAACCGACGAACGTCGTCCTCGGCCACGAGCCGACCGTGCTGGAGGATGGCGACGCGATCGCACACTTCCTCGACATCACCGAGAACGTGGGACGACAGGAAGACGGTCCGGCCATCGGCCGCGACCTCGCGGAGCATTGCCCAGAGCTCGCGTCGAACGAGCGGGTCGAGACCCGCCGCCGGTTCGTCCAGGACGAGTACGTCCGGCTCGTGCATGAACGCCATGACGATCCCGACCTTCTGACGGTTGCCCCGGGACAGCTCACCGACGGTGCGGTCCACGTCGAGATCCAGCCGTTCGATCAGACCGGTCACGTCAGGGAGTGGCTCGCCTCGGAGCGAGGCGTACCACTCGAGCTGTTCGCACACGTTCCAGGTCGCGTCGAGCGGAGGATCGTCGGGCAGGTACCCGACCCGACGCCGTAGCTCGATCCCGTCCGCACGGGCGTCGAGGCCCAGCATGCGGGCCGAGCCGGACGTCGGCCGGATGAGATCGAGCATGATCCTCATCGTCGTGGTCTTGCCCGAGCCGTTGGGCCCGATCAGGCCGACCACCTGGCCGCGGCCGACTTCGAGGTCGAGTCCATCGACTCCGACCTGGTCACCCCATCGCTTGGTCAGCCCGCTCAGCTCGATCGCCGGCGCGGAGGACGAACCAGTCACCCTTCGAGTGTGCGCAGCTCACCACCGATCCGCCAGGGTCTCAGGTCGCTATCTGTGACCCGACCCGGCGGAGCTGTGGGAGTGGTCCGTTCAGTCGTCGAGGAGTCGTCGGATGGCCGTGGGGATCTGGGTGGGGTCGTCGATGAACTCGACCCGAGCACCGGATTCGGATCCGAAGTCGCGGGCGTCGTCACCATCATCGGCGGGTGCGAGAATGCACAGCTCGTCGAGGCGCCGCGCCACCGGCAGGGCATCCGCTCCCGCGGTCGCGCGGCAGTCCGACATCAGAAGGGTGATCCTCCGCTTCGCCCTCGAGCGCTCGAGCTGGCGTGCCGCGCCCTCGAGCGCGCCCGCCAGATCGGTGGTGCCCTGACCACGTAGGCGGAGCAGGTCGTCGACCACTCCGGTGGTGGACCGGGCGTCGTCCTGTGACTTCACGGCGATGATCCGGTCCGCGAAGGCGAGGACGGACCAGTCGACCGGCGCTCGGTGAGCGCATGCGGCGGCAGCCACCGCGGCAGTGGCCAATCGCTTACCGCTCATCGAGCCGCTCCGGTCGACGACCAACGCCACCGCGGTCGACGGCTGAGTCCAGTGGCGGACTCTCAGCTCGCTCATGTCGAGGGCGGAATGGGTCCCCCTTGCCTGCACGAGGGCGTCCATGCTCCGGTCGACGTCGAGGTCGCCCTCGGCCCGATCGGCGGGTGACGACGCCAGCGTGCCGATTCCCCGGCTGCGGTTCGAGCCGGTCCTGGCCACGTCGAGCACGAGCCGTCCGGCCAGCCTCGACGCCAGCGCCGCCAGCTTCTGATCGGTCGCTGCCCGCATGTCCGCCAGCATCGCCAGCGCATGGTCCGGATCCTCGGCTGCCAGTTCGGCCAGCGCGTCCTCGTCGATCTGACCCACCTCGGGGCTGACCTCGTCAAACTTCGGATCGCGAGCGAGCTGGGGGCGCGGCGTCGTGCGACGGGTGTCGTCGTCCATCGCCTCCCGTGCGTCCTCGCCTTCGAGGACGAGCGGCGCACCGGATCCGCCCCCTAGGGGGCCGGGACTTTTCCCGGGTCGTCGTCGTCGGATGGCGGCGCGGCCCGCTCCCGTTCGAGTACCGCCTCCCACAGCTCGCTGATGACCGACTCCGGCGACTTGTCGCCACCCTCGTGGAGTCGGATGCGACCCGAAAGAGCCACCAGCGCAGCGTCGAGGCCGACATCGGTGTCGTCGGGTGAGGTCTCGCGAAGCGAGGCCAGCCGGGTGGCGACCTCGACCAGGTCGATGGCGCCGCGCACCGAAGAGCCAACCCGCACGTCGGGATGGGTGCGAGTGCCGCGCGCCACGAGGACCGCCCGGTCGCGAATCACTCCATCTCCACCCGCTCGCCGCACCACGATGTCGGCCTCGTCCGCGTGGGACTGGTAGTTCATCGCGATCCGACACATGCGGTCATACACGGCGCCCGAAACCCGGGCCGTGCCCACATTGTCGAAGGGGTTCATCGCCGCGACGAGTCGGAAGCCGTCCGCCGCCTGGATCCGGCCGAGCCGCGGCAGGGTGAGTTCACCCTCCGACATCACCGTGATCAGCAGGTTCACGGTTTCCTCCGGCACCCGGTTGAGTTCCTCGACATAGAGCAGCGAGCCGTTGCGCAACGCCTCGACGAGCGGGCCGTCGACGAACACCTCCTCGGTGTACCCCTCCTCGAGAACCCGGGACGGATCGAACTGGCCGGCGAGCCGCGCTGGGGTCAGCTCCGCGTTGCCCTCCACGAAGACGAAGCCGGTCCCAGCGACCGCCGCGACCTCGCGGAGAATCGTCGACTTGCCCGTGCCGGGCGGACCCTCGAGGAGGACGTGTCGGTCCGCCGCGAGAGCGGCCACCAACACCTCGAGCTCGCGGCGGCGGCCCACGACGGCCGCGTCGAGCGCGGCGAGAACGGAGGGATCGTCGAGGGGCGTCATCGGGTCAGTGAATCAGGGCTGAAGCGGATTCAGTCGAAGAGGATCACACCGCGGATGTTCTTGTTGTCCAGCATGTCCTGGTAGCCCTCGTTGATCTGGTCGAGGGTGTAGGTGGTGGTGATCATCTCGTCGAGCTTGAGCTGACCGGCCTGGTACATCGACAACAGGTTCGGGATCTCGGACCGAGGTGCAGTGGAACCGAACAGGCAACCCTTCAGCTCCTGATTCATCATCGAGAACATGAACAGGTTGAGCTGCACGTCCATCTGGGCGGCCGGCGCGACCGCGGTGGCGACCACCGTCCCGCCCTTGCGAGTGAGGAATTGGGCGGGCGCGATGAGGTCACCGGTCAACACGCTCGGCGTGAGGATGACACTGTCGGCCATGACGCCCATGGTGACGCCGCCCACGAGCTCCATCGCCTCTTCCATGGACGGGGCCGCGTGGGTCGCGCCGAACTCCATGGCACTCTCCCGCTTGAACTCCGATGGATCGATCGCGATCACGTTCTTGGCGCCGGCCACCTTGGCGCCCTGGATGGCCGCGGTGCCGAGTCCGCCACAGCCGACGATGACGACGGTGTCGCCCGCGGTCACATCCGCGCGATTGACGGCCGAGCCGTAGCCGGTCGTGACACCGCAGCTGACCAGGGCGGCCGGGCCGGGCGGGATGTCGGGGTTGATCTTGATGGCGCTGTCGACACTGACCACCATGTGCTCGGCGAAGGTGCCCAGCTTCAGGAGTGGCGTGAGGTCGGTGCCGTCGGCCGCGTGGTGGCGGTAGCCGCCGCCCATCATCCCCGGCTCCATCAGGTGGGCGCCGAGGTCACACAGGTTCTGTTGGCCCGAGGCACACAAGACGCATTTGCCGCACGACGGAATGTAGGAGCAGGAGATCTTGTCGCCGATTTCGAACTCGGTGACACCCGGGCCGAGCCCGATCACTTCACCGGATCCCTCGTGGCCGCCGACGATCGGCAGCGGCACAGGCATCGACCCGTCGTGGGCATGTTCGTCGGAGTGGCACATACCGGCAGCCAACGTCTTGACGAGGATCTCGCCCTGCTGCGGTTCGTCGAGTTCGATCTCCTCGACGCTCCAAGGGGTGTTGGGTTCACGGAGGATTGCGGCGCGGGTCTTCATCTCGCCGAACGTACCAGTGCCCCACCTGGCACCGACAGTTGGCCGTGAGTACCGTCGGCGGGTGGCCGAGGATGCACCGATCGACGACGACCCGTCCGTCGTCAAAACGTCCCGGGATCCGCGGGAACTTCGGGACCGGCTTCACGAGTGGCTGGTGGCCCGTACCAACGATCCGAATGCCATCGTCGGTGCGGTCTCCAGTCCGGAGTCGTCGGGCATGTCGAGCGAGTCGCTGTTCTTCGACGCGTCGTGGGATGGCGACGGTGGCTCCTTCGTGGCCCGTCTGGCACCGGGCACCGAGGACGTGCCGGTATTCCCCACCTACGACCTCGAGTTGCAGTACGAGGTGATCGGAACGATCGCGGCGCATTCCGACGTGCCGGTCCCCACGGTCCGGTGGCTCGAGCCGGATCCCGCGTCCCTCGGCGTGCCCTTCTTCGTGATGGAGCGGGTCGAGGGACGGGTACCTCCCGACATCCCTCCCTACGCGATGGGCGGATGGGTCGTGGACCTGGGGGCCGATGGGCGTGCGGCGCTCCAAGCAGCCAGCGTGGGTGTGCTCGCGGCCATCCATGCGATCGACACCACCTCGGTCGATGTCTCCTTCCTCGAGCTCGACGCCCCCGGCGACACTCCTTTGCGCCGTCACGTTGCCTCCCAGCGCGCCTACTACGAATGGGTCTGCGACGGCTCCGATCACCGCCACCCGATGATCGAGCGGGCATTCGATTGGCTGGACGAGAACTGGCCCGAGGAGGCGCCGGCTCGAATCAGCTGGGGTGATTCACGGATCGGCAACATCATGTACCAGCTCGACGGCACCGAACCCGTGGCCGTTCTCGATTGGGAGATGGCCGCCCTCGCGCCTCCGGCGATCGACGTCGGCTGGATGTGCTTCATGCACCGGTTCTTCGAGCACGTGCTGTCCGCCTACGGGATCGACACCTTGCCGGACATGTTCGAGCCCCATGTCGTGCGTGAGCAGTACGGCGAAAGCAGCGGCGTCGACGTCGGGGATCTCCGCTGGGAGACCGTCTACGCCGCCACCCGCCACGCCTCCATCATGAGCCGCATCCATCAGCGGCAGGTCCACTTCGGGATGGCAGAGCCTGTCGACGATCCCGACGATGCGTTCATGTTCCGGGCACTTCTCGACGAACTCCTGGCCGACTGAGCCCCGACAACCCACATCGACGGGCGTTGCAGATTTGCGACCCAAGGTCGCTCGCTGTTGGGGAAGAATTGACCAAAGTCCTCTCATAGTTGGGTGACCCGCTCTCATCTCGAGGGCGGGGCCGTCGAGTCTTACGCCACTTCCTCGAATGCCGGAGTAGGCGAATGGACCAGCAAACGCTCGACACGATGTGGATCCTGATCTGCACGGCGCTGGTTTTCGCCATGCAGGCCGGATTCCTGTTCCTCGAGGCCGGCCTCGTGCGAACCAAGAACTACATCAACGTGGCGGTGAAGAACATCGTCGACATCGGCCTCGCCATCATGTTGTTCTGGCTGTTCGGCTACGCCTTCATGTTCGGCGACGTCGGGAACGGCTGGTGGGGCGACGGTGGATTCGCGCCGGACATCACCGCCCAGGGCTCTTCGGTCGTCGCCTTCTTCCTCTTCCAGGCTGCCTTCGCGGGCGCGACCGTGACCATCATCTCCGGCGCGTCGGCCGAGCGGCTCAAGTTCGAGGGCTACCTCTTCATCGTGGCGGTGATGGCGTTCGTCTACCCGATCGCGGGACACTGGGTCTGGGGCGGCGGCTGGCTGGCCGAGCGCGGCTTCGTCGACTTCGCCGGCTCCACCGTCGTCCACTCGATGGGCGGCTGGGGTGCCCTTGCGACGATCATCGTCGCCGGCGCCCGCGCCGGGACCACAGCCGAGGACGGAAGCTTCCGACCGACGACTCCGAGCAATCTGCCGATGTCGATCTTCGGTGTTCTCATCCTCTGGCTCGGCTGGATCGGATTCAACGGCGGCAGTGTCCTCGCCTTCGACGACACCGTCGCCGGCGTCATCTTCATCACCATGGTCGGTGGCGCTGCCGGCCTGGTGGGCGCCCTCTGCTGGACCTACTTCCGCGACGGCTACGCAAACCCCACTGCGCCGATGAACGGCGTGCTCGGTGGGCTCGTCGCCGTCACGGCCGGCGCCCACGCGCTCACCCCCGGGGCGGCGGTGATCGTCGGCGGGATCGGCGGGATCTTCGCCATCGTCGCGGAAGTGTGGCTCCACAAGCTCCACATCGACGACGCCGTCGCAGCCGTACCCGTCCACCTGGGAGCCGGCGCGGTGGGAACGATCCTCGTCGGCGTGTTCGGCAATCTCGAGACGATGGGGACCGGGCTCGGGAGGATGGAGCAGATCCAGACCCAGTTCATCGGCGTGTTCGCAGTCGGCCTCTTCGGATTCCTCATTCCCTATTTCGCACTCCGGGCCTTCGACTCCTTCCACGGCCTGCGAGTGTCGGCCGAGCACGAGTCGCTCGGGCTCAACGAGGCCGAGCATCGGGTGAGCAGCGAGCTCTCCGACCTGCTCGGCGACTTCCACGCCACGGCCCTCGGAAGCGTCACCGCCACCTCTGGTCGACTGGCATCGTCGGTTGAGGGTCTTGCCGATCGCAGTAGCGGTCTGGCATCCGAGCTGACCCAGACCGCAGCCGCGGCGACCACGATGAAGACCTCCCTCGATCGCTCCGCCACCGACGCCCGGGAACTCCTCGACACGAGCGAGCGGGCCGCGATCACGATGCAGAACATGATCCGCCAGTTCGAGATCGCCGTGGAAGCCGCCCAGGCCGCGGACAACACCTCGAGCCAGTCCGCGGCGCAGGCCCGCGAAGGCGGCGAAGCGCTCCGACAACGGATCATCGCCATCACCCGACGGTCCGAGGACATCGAACGCCTGGTGGGCTTCATCGAGGAGATCGCACAGAAGACGAACCTGCTGGCGCTCAACGCCACCATCGAGTCGGCTCGGGCCGGTGAGGCAGGGCGGAGCTTCGGCGTGGTGGCCGACGAGGTGAAAATGCTCGCCATCGACACGCTCGACACCCTCGCCGAGGTCCGTCGCACCGTCGAAGGAGTGCAGACCGACACGAGCTCCACCGCGGAACTGGCAGGAAAGGTCCTGGCCGGAATCGTGGAGCTGGCGGACTCGACTTCTGACAGTGTCACGCGGGCGGCCGAGCTCGCCGCTGAAGAGGGTGAGCGGGTGGAAGAGTTGGCGCAGTCGTTCGAGACGATGGCGTCCACGGTGCGCAACATGGCGACCATGTTGGAGACCGACGCCCGCCGTGCGGGCGACGTGTCCGATGCGGTCGGCGCGGTCGACGAGCTGGCCTCCGAGATGAACGAGACGAGCGCGATGATGCGATCCGACGCCGAGGCCGCACTCGGCGCGCTCTCCCACCTCGGCGAGGGCGTCTGATCGAGACAACGCGCCCCGTCCCGCCGTCTGACTAGGTGTTGTGCCCTGCCAGGTTGTTGACGCGGCTGGCGGGTGTGCCGTTGATGGCGGTGTGGTGTCGGTGATGGTTGTAGCGGTGGAGCCAGGGGTCAAGGGCGCGGGCGCGGCTGGCGTCTGAGGTCCAGAGCCGGCTGTAGGCCCATTCGTCGAGCAGGGTTCGGTTGAAGCGTTCGACCTTGCCGTTGGTGGCGGGGCTGTAGGGCCGGGTTCGGGTGTGGACAATGGCGAGCTCGGCGCATCGGTCGCGCCAGGCGTGGCTGCGGTAACCGACGCCGTTGTCGGTGAGGATCCGTTCGATGCCGATTCCGTGGTCGGCGAACCAGGCAACGGCGTGGTCAAGGAAGGCGACGCAGTTCGTGGCGTTCTCCACACCGGCGAACTCTGAGTAGGCGAGTCTGGAGTAGGCGTCGATGGCGGTGTGGATGTGGGTGTAGCCCTTGCCGGGCCGGTTCTTGGTGACGGCTCGGCCGTGGATCTTGTGGCCGCCGCCATCCGGGACTCGGGCCAGTTTCTTCACGTCGATGTGGACGAGCTCGCCGCAATGGTTGGTTTCGATGCGGCGGATCACTCGTCCGGTTGGGCGGTCCATCCATCGAAGCCGGTTCACGCCGTGACGAACCAGCACCCGGTGAACCGTCGACGCCGGGACGTCAACGATGCCGGCCAGTCGGGCCGGGCCCAGCCGCCGCGACTGACGCAACGCGATAATGCGGCGTTCGACCCGGGCCGGGGTCTGATGCGGACACGACCGCGGCCGCGACGACCGATCCTCGAGCCCGGCCACGCCTTCGTCGCGGTAACGACGCCACCACTTGTGCGCAGTCTGACGGCTGACATTCATCGACTCGGCTGTCGCGGCCACCGACCAGCCCGACTCGATCCGACGAACAAGACGAAGCCGACCCTGCGGGGTCAACGGAGCGTTACGGTGCACACGAGCCTCCTGGTGAGCGTGGTTCCTAGACAGCTCCACACTCGCTCAGGAGGCTCACCCCTCACCGGATGTCAACAACGTCCCAGGGCACAACAACTAGGGGGTGGCGGTCATGCCTCCATCCACCGGGACGACGGCGCCGGTGATCGCCGCCGAGGCAGCTGAGCACAGCCAGGCGACAGCAGCCGCGACCTCGGCGGGTTCGATCAGGCGGCCGAGCGGCTCCTGGTGGCGGATGAACGCCTTCGGGTCGTCGAACCCGTAGACCGCCGCAGACGCCTCCAATGCCGCGGTGCTCGTGGAGCCTGGACTCACGACGTTGGCCGTCACCCCGGTGCCGGCGAGGTCCGCGGCCAGCGAGCGGGTGAGACCGATCACCCCGTGCTTGGCCGCCGCGTAGGGCGCCATGTGATGCAGCCCGAGCGATCCGGCAGCGCTCGCCACACTCACGATCCGGCCACCGGAACCCTGCTCGAGAATGGCCGGCACCGCCGCTCGGATGGTGTGGAACACCCCGGTGAGGTCGATGGCCAGGACGGCCTCCCATTCGGCGTCGGAGGCCTCCCACACGGGTCCCCCACCGGCCGGGACGCCGGCGGCGGCGACGGCGGCGTCGAGTCGGCCGAAGCGTTCGATCACATCAGCCACCGCGTCGTGCATCCCGCGCTGATCGGCGACGTCTGCGTGCAGCCCCATCACCCGGTCCGGTTCGTGCTCGCCGACCACCGCAGCGAGTTCCTCGGCCGTCGCCATGGGGTACCGCAGCCGAGGGTCGTCGCGGCACGAGTCGAGCGCGGCCACCCGCCACCCGTCGCGGACCAACGCGGTGACGGCTGCGGCGCCGATTCCCCGGCCCGCCCCGGTCACGAGTGCAACTCGATCGGTCATGCCGTCATCGTTGCAGAAGGTCGACCAGCTCACCGACCCACCGGTCGAGGATCTCGAGCCCGCGGTCGGCGCGGGCCGCGGTGGGGTCGCCGAGGACACCGCTCGGCGAGACCGCCGCGACGCCCTCTCTGCGGAGGCGATCCATGACGGTGGAGAGCTCGTCGAGCACTCCGGGCTCCAGGCGGCCCACCCGGACCGCCTCGGGGGCGATGGCGAGCATGACCGACGTCTCGGTCTCGCCGGCGTGCGCATCCCCGCCCGGATCGGTGGGCGACCAGGAGTGCAGTTCCCGACCCTCGGATCGGCAGACTCGCTCGGCCTCACGAATCGCCTCGATATTGCCACCGTGGCCGTTCACCAGCGTGATCGCTCTCCACTCGGGCCCGGCGGTGCGCACCAGTTCGACGAGCATCGCCGTGAGCGCGGGGGTACCGATAGAGAGCGTTCCGGGAAATCCTGCGTGCTCCCCCGCCGCCCCCACCGGCACCGGCGGACTCACCAGGGTTCCGGGGAGCCGAGCAGCCGCTCGCTCGGCTACCGCCACCGCGATCCTGAGGTCGGTGTCGACCGGCAGGTGGGGGCCGTGCTGCTCGATCGAGCCCAGCGGCACCAGCAGCCTCCAGTCGCCGGTGGCGATCTCCGGTGAGGTGAAGCGCCCGAGTCCGGTCATCGGGCCGAGAGTACCGAGCGGGAACGTCACCCCGGGAATGACGCTGCGCCCGATGCGGTTGACCAACCACACCCGAACCGAGGAGAGCCCGGATGCGTGCCATCGTCGACGGAACCGTCATCGCAGAATCGGACGCCACGATCGTGGTCGAAGGCAACCACTACTTCCCTCCGGAGTCGGTGGACTTCTGCCACTTCACCGAGACCGACAAGACCACGGTCTGCTCGTGGAAGGGCACTGCCAACTACTACGACGTCACCGTCGGCGATACGACCCTCGGCGACGTGGCGTGGACGTACCACGATCCGAAGGAGAAGGCGGTCGAGCTACGCGACCACATCGCCTTCTACCGCCAGGTCGAGGTGACCGAGTAACTCCTAGGACGGCGCCATCTCGGGCCGCTCGGCCCACAGAGCACGACCGAACATGGCAAGCCCGACCAAGAGTCCGACGCCCATCACCGGCGCACCGATCCGCTTGATGGCCGTCGCATCGGCCAACAAGCCGATTACGAACACGACGATCCCCCCGACGACCATCCCGAACGTCAAGTCCTGCATGCGCTTGTCCAGACGGTGGGCCGTGGCCGCAACCAGCATCGCGAAGACCGCGGACGTCATCGCCCCGATGAACTCCGCATGGCTCAACGCCAGGAACTCGTTCGGTGGGATCAGATCGAAGTCGCCCTCGTACTCGATGACGAACGACTGGGTGAGCCCGATGACAAACACCGAGGACAGGGCCGCAACCGCCGCCCATCGGCCCGGTGAGCCGTCACCGATCCGAACCCTGCGGAGATGCGGCCACATCCGAACGATGAAGATCACGATCCCGGTGACCTCCAGCAGCACGGCGATGGGTGCCAGCGGAACGATGTCGAGGAGGAGCGCCAGCATCAGGACCAGGCCGCCGAGGAACGGGCAGATCATCTGGATCACCCCCAGCCGCGTCGCCGGCTCGGGATTCGGGAATGCGAAGGCCCACTCCGACATTCCGAGCGCCACCGGAAGGAGGAAGCCGATGACCATCATCGCCGGATGCGCGTCCTCGCCTCCGGACGGCAGCCATTGATCACCCGTGGCGATCTGGAGCGCCCACAAAACACCGAATACGCCGCCACCGATGGAGGTGGCAACCGCGACGAGGAATCCGAGGTGGGGCACCGTCAGCGTGATCTGGCGGGCGCGAATGGCAATCCAGACCAGGAAGGCGAGGATCGCGAGCGTCGAGAGCACGCCCATGGCCGGGCGGAAGCTGCCGTACGTGGTCGAGAACGCCACCACGTAGAGGGCGAACACCACGATCGAATACCCCACCATGAGCCGCAGACGCGATCGCTCTGACCCGGACACTTCCTCTCCGCCGAACAACCACAGCGCAGCGGCGAACACGGCAAGCGTGAGCCACCCCAGCGTGCCGCCGTGGACGTGTCCGAGGATCCGCTGGTACTCGAAGTCCACGAGATCGGTGCCGTTCAGGATCCCGATCCCGATCGTGTACACGAAGAAGAGCATCGCCGCGAGCAGCAACGCTCTGATCTCGGGCCAGAGTGCAGGACGCATGGTCGACCCCCCTTGTCGCCGTACTCCTGTGTCGACCCTACTCCAGCATCCGCACCGGGTTCAGAGGCGATCCGTCAGTCAGTCCAGCCAGGGAGGTGAGAAGCCGTCGGGGATGATCAGGTCGTCGGGCCCGATCTCGTCGAGCGACGACTTGCCGAGGGCCAGCATCGTGGAATCGATCCCCATACGGAGCACGTCCAGCACGTTCTCGACTCCTGCCTGGCCGTTCACTGCCATCCCGAACAGATAGGCCCGGCCGATCATCACGGCCTTGGCGCCCAACGCGACCGCCTTCACGACATCGCTTCCCCGGCGGATACCCGAGTCGAGCACCACCTCGAGGTCGTCACCCACCGCCGCTGCGATCTCCGGCAGCACCCGGATCGCGGCGGGTGGGCCGTCGATGTTGTTACCGCCGTGGGTGGAGACCGAGATGGCGGTGGCACCTGCATCGCGTGCCCTTCGGGCTTCGTCGGCGCGGTAGATGCCCTTGACCATGAACGGGCCGTCCCACTCCTCGGCCATCCAGGCGACATCCTCCCAGGTCGGCGGAGGCGTACCCATCCAGACGCCGTAGGCCTCGAAGAAGCCCGGCACCGGCTGGTCGCCGACCGCGAAGTTCGGCACGCCGAGGCTCGGGAGATGCAGGGCGCGGATCCACCTCCAGAGATAGCGCGGCCGCCGCAGGACTTCGGGCGCGTGCTTGATGTTGGTGCGGAGACCCATGTTCTCCGGGATCGAGGGTGACCCCCAATCACGGCTGTGCACGAACGACCAGTCGAGCGTGAGGATCAACCCGGTGGCACCGGCTTCCTTCGCCTGCCCCATCAGCGCCTGCATGCGATCCCGGCCGCCGGGCCAGTAGATCTGGAAGAAGGTCTGCGGGTTGGCCTCGACCACGTCCTTGATGGGCTTGCTCGCGAACGAGCTGAGCCCCATCGGTATGCCCCGGGCGGCAGAGCCGCGCGCTACCGCCACCTCACCGTCCGGATGAACCGCCTGGACCCCGGTGGGCGAGATGAGCACCGGCATGGACGACGGCTGCCCCATCACGGTCACCGCCATGTCGCGCTCGGCCGGCTGGCCGGCGGTCAGGGGCCGAATCCCGAGCTCGTTGAACGCGTCGACGTTGTCGGCCCGTGAGACCCCCGCGTCCGCGCCGCCCAGGATCGCGCCGTAGACCGACGCGGGAAGCCGCTTACGGGCGCGTTCCTGCGCGACCGCGATCGATTCAAACCACTCGTTGCTCATGACGGGACCGGGGACTGCGGCCGGAACGAGTCCGGCCCGGCGTCACTCCTCCTCGGCCTGCTCGGCGAGATCGTCGAGCACGTCCTCGACCTTGTCGACGACGGCGTCGACCTTGTCGTCGTGCTCGTCAGGAAGCTTGTCCTTGGCGAGGTCGGCGGCCTTGTCGAGACCGTCCTCGATCTTGTCGGCGTTCTTGCCGATCAACCCCTTGGCCTTGTCGAGAAAACCCATCGTGGTACTCCTGTCGGGCGAGATGACCCGGGCACCCTAGTGCGACCCCGGTGACGTTGGCGAGGGACGCACCTATCCGAGCGGCCCTACACTGGACCGGAACCGGACCAGCAGAGGATTTCATGAGCTACAACGAACTCGATCTCCGTCCCGCCATCCAGCACGACGAGACCACCCGAGGCGACTTCGTGGTGCGGGTGTACCAGCACCTCATGGGCGCGATCGCGGCGTTCATCGGGATCGAGGCGCTGTTCTTCGCCACCGGCGTCGCCGAGCGGATCTTCGACTTCGTGGCCGGTGGTGGCGGCACTCGCTGGCTCCTCATTCTCGGTCTGTTCATGGTCGGCCAGTGGATGGTCGCAAACGCGGCCGCTGACCTGCTCAACCCCAGCAAGCAGTACGCCGCCCTGTTCGGGATGGCTGCCCTCGAAGCGCTGATCTTCGCCCCCTTCCTCTACTACGCCTTCGTCAGGGAGAGCGCGGGCACGACGGTCGCTGCCGCGGCCTTGCTCACGGTGATCGCCTTCGCAGGCCTGAGCGTGATCGCCTTCGTCACCCGCAAGGACCTCTCGTTCATGCGACCGATGCTCATGTTCGGTGGTGTCGCGGCGATGGTGCTGATCGTCGGCGCCCTCCTGTTCGGCTTCAGTCTCGGCATCTGGTTCTCGGTGGCGATGATCGCGTTCGCCGGCGGAGCGATCCTCTACCAGACCCAGACGATCATCCGGCAGTACCCGGTGCAGGCCGAAGTCGCCGCCGCGCTGGCCCTCTTCAGCAGCGTGATGATGCTGTTCTGGTACGTCCTGCGTTTGCTGATGCAGATGCGCGACTGAGCCCGACCGGTCGGGAGGCCTCAGGGCTTCCGGCCGAGGAACGCCACTCGGGCCGAGCGCGAGTGGTCCGTACCGACCCGCGGCAGTGGCTGCGATGCCGCCGCGGCGACGAGCGTCTCGCCGTAGCCGTTCACACACTCCGGATCGGGACCGTCGAGCGGAATCCCGGTGAAGAACTTCGCGGCCATGCAGCCACCCTGGCAGGCATCGAACTGGCCACAGGACGCACACGCGCCCGGAGACTGTGGCGCCCGGAGATCGGCGAAGAGCGCACTCTCGCGCCAGATCGCCTCGAACCCGCCGGACTCCCGGACGTTGCCCGCCCGGAAGTCGTCGTGGATCACGAAGGGGCAGGCATAGACGTCGCCGACCGGATCGATCAGGCACACCACCCGGCCCGCGCCACAGAGGTTGAGTCCGGGTAGCGGGTCACCCAGGGCCGAGAGATGGAAGAACGAATCACCGGTCAACACTTCGGGGCGGTCGAGCAACCAGTGGTACAGCTCACGCTGCTGGCCGTCGGTCGGATGGAGTTCGTGCCAGGTGTCCGCCCCACGACCCGAGGGTCGGAAACGGGTGAGTCGGAGCTGGGCACCGTACCGATCGGCGAGTGCCGCGAACCGGTCGAGCTGGCCGATGTTGTGGCGGGTCATGACCACACTGATCTTGAACTCACCGAAGTCGGCGGCGGCGAGGTGCTCCATGGCCGTGAGCGCCGTGTTGAACGATCCGTCGCCTCGCACCCGATCATTGGTCTCCGCATCCGCGCCATCGATCGAGAGCTGGACGTCGACATAGTCCCGGGTGGCCAACCGCCGTGCGACCCCCGCGTCGATCCGGCTCCCGTTGGTCGAGAACTTCACACCCACCCGGTGGTCCACGCAGTAGTCGACCAGGTGCCAGAAGTCCGGACGGATGGTGGGCTCGCCGCCACCGATGTTCACGTAGAACACCTGCATGCGCTCGAGCTCGTCGATCACCGATTCGGCCTCGGCCGTGCTCAGCTCGCGGGGATCTCGCCGTCCCGACGACGAGAGGCAGTGCACACACTGCAGGTTGCAGGCGTAGGTGAGCTCCCACGTGAGACAGATCGGCGCGTCGAGCCCACGCTTCATCTCGTCGTGGAGGGTGGGAGCGCTGGTCACGCGGCAACCAGGAAATCCGAGGCCGCCAGCGAAGCCAGCGCCTTCTCGAAGGCAGGCCAGCGGCCCGGATCGATCTCGCTCGCGGACAACAGCCCACGGACGGTCTCGCTGCCGTCGAGTGCTTCGACCAGCGAGACGAGCTCTGGGGCCCTGAGGAAGTTCAGCTTGCGATTGCCGTAGTGGTACGCGAGCGCGCCGAAGGGCTCCGGCCGGATGGCGACCTGTTCGTGGAGGCGGTACCGCCGGTCCGCGTCGAAGGTCATCGACGGATCAGTAGACCCCACACATGCCGTCGATGGAGCCCTCTTCGACGAGCAGTTCCTCTTCGACGAGATCCGCGTCGGAGTCGGTCTCGGCGAGATCGTCGGCTGCCGGGGTATCGGCCAATTGGGTGGGCTCCATCGGGTCCTCCTCGGGTCGTGGGCGACAGCGTAGACCATCTAGGTTTTCGCCTGACATCCACCCGGGGAAGCCATGCTCATCCGTCACGCCACCGTCGCCGATGCCGAGGCGCTACGGGCGATCTACAACCACGAGGTCGAGAACACGACCCATACGTTCGACCTCGTGCCGCGGAGCCTCAGTCAACAACGGGACTGGATCCGGGACCGCGAAGGAGCGCTCGGGGTCATCGTTGCCGACCTCGACGGTGCCGTTGCCGGCTTCGCGTCGCTGTCCCCTTACCGCGACCGACCCGCCTACAACACCAGCGTCGAGGACAGCATCTACGTCAGCCGCCATCACCGCGGGCTCGGGATCGGCAAGTCGCTGCTCGAGGAGTTGATCTCCATGGCGCAGTCCCGCGGCTTCCACACGATCCTCGCCCACATCGCCGGAGGTCACGAGCCGTCGATCGCACTCCATCGTGCGTGCGGGTTCGAGATCACCGGAACCCAGCGAGAGGTCGGCCGGAAGCTCGGCCGCTGGCTCGACGTCGTGGTGATGCAGCGAATGCTCGGTTGACCCACCAAAACGGCCGTCGGCCCGGCGCTGTGCACCGGGCCGACTGATCCATGGTGGGCCGGGAAGGATTCGAACCTTCGTAGGCGAAAGCCGACGGGTTTACAGCCCGTTCCCTTTGGCCGCTCGGGCACCGACCCGTGGACAGAGAAACACTACCGGTCTACGCCGGTTCTGCGACCTCGTCGGAGGCGGTTGCCTCATCTTGGCGCTCGGGTTCCTCGACCGGATCCTCGACCGGCACCGGGGCATCCCGAAGCTGCCGCTGGCCGGCCACCACGGCGAGATACTCGGTGATGCGATCGACCTCGTCGTCGTCGAGATGTGCGAACCGCAGATAGGCGACGTGGTGGTTGCCGTCGCGAGCCGAGCGTCGAACCGATGCCGAACACTCGATGCGCTGGGACGAGCCGTCGGCCTGTGGGAGCCCGAAGGCGAAACGGATCTTCTGACCCACCCGCATGGGCGACGCCGAAACCACGTCGACGCCGAACGGCGACACGCCGATGACAGCCATCCTGGACTCGGATGCGAACACATCGAGCTCCTCGAGCGTGCGGAAGCTCTGCCGCGACTGACGGAACTTCAGCGCCGACCTCGCCTGCACCGACATCCAACACAACCAGGCGCCGAGCCCGAGAGTGACAAAGGTGACGAAGTCACCGTGGCCTGGTCGAACGGTTCCGGTACCGAACAACACCAGCGATCCGGCGAGCGACACCTGGAGCCCGAGCAGGAACAGTTCGCGGGCCCGGCGTCCCGGCGCAGCCTCGACCAGGTCACGGCGAAGTTCCTGACCCCGGAGCGCACGGAGCGCAACCGCGAGGTCGGTCATCATCAGCCGGAGGTCGTTGACGATCCAGGGAGTGAATCCGATCGGGGCGGATGCCCTGCGCCGGAGGAGAACCGACGACGACATCCACGCGCCCCAGAGGGGAAGCAGGACGCTGGGGTTCGCAACCAGCGGCAACGCCGCGGTGTACATGGTCACCAGCAGGACCCCGAGCAACACCAGGCGCTGGATCGCTCGGCCGACATGGATGTCGGCGGTCCGGTACACCCGTCGCCGGACGCGGGTGGCGTGTTCGTTGCGCCGGGGAGCCTCCGGGTCCACCAGGACGGCCAGGCGTTCGTGGAGTTCCCGAGCCCATCGGTGGAGGTGCCGGTCATCGTTCCAGGGCGCCAACCGGCGAGCGACGACCACCGGCACGTCGGTGATCTTCCAGCCATCGGCCTGGAGCCGGACGCCGGTGGACATGGTGACCCCCTGGCGTCCCTTGCCCATCCCACCGACATTGCGGATCGCGGCTCGCCGTAGCACTGCCATGCCGGGCCACCACGGCAGGGCGCCGCTGTCCACCAGCGTGGAGAGCATCAGGGCATCGCGAAGACGGTGCTCGCCGTAGCCGTGGTAGTCGACCACATGGGCCACATTGCTCGTCTCGACTCGGCTGACGACGACCGCCACGTCCGGGTCGGCGAACGCGCCGGCCGTCACCTCGAGGATGTCCGGCATGACCACGACATCAGCCGGAACGAGGAGCGTCATCAGGGAGTCGCACTCGTCGAGTGCGGTGTCGATCAGCTCACCCAGGTCCGCCTCGAACTGGCCGGCGATCCTGGTGATCTCGAGCCGATGCGTGAGATCGGCGATATCGGGGCGATCGTCCCGGTCGACCACGATCAGCTCGCCATAACCCCTGATCAGACGGGCCGAGAGGAGTGCGGCCCGGACCTCACTGGTGGGTTCGTCGGTGACGACGACCAGGACGTCGGCATCGGGCGCGATGCCGGTCTCCGGGGAGCGATTCTCCGGGCTCGGATCGCCGAGGAGTGACACCTCCATCCACAGCCGGAGCATGCCGAAGGCTTCCGCGGTGAGCAGGAGGAAGAACAGCACCGGATTGGCGCCCTCCCAGGTGAACAGGAGCCGCCAGCCGAAGTAAGCCAGTGCGGTGACGACGGTCGCAATGCGCAGCAAGGCCATGGGTTCGGAGTCGGCAGGGAGGGAGCGACCTTGAGGGCGCCGTAGTACCGTCGGCGCCATGCCGACATTCGACGTTGTTTCAGAAGTTGACATGCAAGAAGTCCGCAACGCGGTGGATCAGGCGGCCCGCGAGGTCTCCCAACGGTTCGACTTCAAGGGCACCGACTCCTCGGTCGAGTTGGGCGACGCCGTGATCAACATGGCGTCCGCCTCCGAGGACCGGATCATCGCGCTCCGCCAGGTCCTCGAAGAGAAGCTCGTCAAGCGCAAGGTGTCGCTGAAGGTCCTCGACTACGGAGAGGTCGAGCCGGCGTCCGGTGGAACCGTTCGACAGTCCGCGCGGCTCCAATCAGGCATCGCCGCCGACAAGGCGAAGGAACTCAACAAGTTCATCAAGGGCCTCGGGCTCAAGGGTGTGCAGTCCTCGACCCAGGGTGACCAGCTTCGGGTCAGCGGGAAGAAGCGCGACGATCTCCAGTCCGCGATCGCGGCGATGAAGGAGTCCGATTTCGGGCTGCCGCTGCAGTTCACCAACTTCCGGGACTGATCTCCCCCACCCCATGACGGCTCGGGTCAGCGACATTCTCGCCGGGTCGGGCTCGACCATCCACGTCGACGGTGCCACGCTGCTGGCGCGTGAGCTCTCGGGCGACGGAGCGACGATCGCCGGTTGGCTACGCGAAGGCGGACTCGAGCCCGGCGATCGGGTGGCGGTCTGGGCGGCGAACGGGCGCGGATACCTCCTGGCCCTGGCCGCGGCAGCCGCCGGCCGATTCGTGGTGGTATCGATCAACACCCGGTTCAGCCCCGACGAGGCCTGGTCGATCATCGAGCGGTCCGGGGCCCGCGTGCTGGTGACCGACCAGGCTCTCGAACGGAATCCGGGCGGCGTCCGGGTGATCAGTGCCACGGACCTCGTCCGGTACGTGGACGCGGCGCCCCCGGTGGACGAGGGCGGAGCCGGCGATCCCTTCATCGTCTTCACGACCTCCGGCACGACCAGCAAGCCGAAGTTGGTCCTGCATCGCCAGTCATCGATCGCCGAACACGGAATCGAGGTCGCATCGACGTTCCCGTATCGGGCCGACGATCGTGTGATGATCGCATTGCCGCTGTGCGGCGTGTTCGGCTTGACCGGGTTCGTCGCCGCAGTGGCCGGAGGGAGTGAGATCTGGCTGCCGCCGAAGTTCGACGCCGCCGACGTGGCGGCCACGATCGAGTCCGTCGCCATCACGTCGATGAACGGCTCCGACGACATGTTCCACCGGCTGCTGTCGACCCGACGAGACCTGTCCTCCATCCGCCAGGGCGGCTATGGCGCGTTCAACCCCTCTCTCGGGGACGTGGTCGAGCGGGCGGATCAGGCCGGGGTCGCACTCGCCGGGCTGTACGGCATGAGCGAGGTCCAGGCCCAGTTCTCCTTCCGCCACCCATCCGACCCGATCGGTGAGCGGACGCGGGCTGGAGGCCGACTCGCGTCCGGCCGGTCCGCCGCGCGGGTAGTCGATCCCGACAGCGGCAACCCGATGCCGGCCGGGGAGGCCGGAGAGCTGCAGCTACGCGGGCCCAGCCTCTTCGCGGGCTACCTCGCCGAGGGCGGGGCGGCGATCGACGACGAGCTGACCGGGCGTGCGTTCGTCACCGACGGTGAGGGCGACCGATGGTTCTGTACGGGGGATCTCGCTCGTATGGAGGCAGACGGTGGCTTCGAGTTCCTGACCCGGATGGGCGACGTTCTCCGACTGGGCGGGTTCCTCGTGAGTCCGGCCGAGATCGAGGAGGCCGTGCTCGACTCGCCGGCGATCACCGAAGTGCAGGCCGTAGCGGTCAATCGTCCCGGGGGCGCCCGGCCCGTGGCGGTCGTGACTGCATCAGGACCGGTGGACGAACAGGCGGTGATTGATCACTGTGCGACGAGGCTCGCTCGGTTCAAAGTGCCGGTACGGGTGGTGGTGGTCGACGATTTCCCCACCACGCCCAGCGCCAACGGCACCAAGATCCAGCGCAACAAGCTCGTCGCCATCGCCGAACAAGCGCTCGGCTGACGTCAAACGGAAGGGGACAGGCACCCGTTTGACCCCACCAACCACCCGCCCCCAGCAAACGAGGGTCAAACCGAAGGGGACAGGCACCCGTTTGACCCCACCAACCACCCGGCCCGGCAAACGAGGGTCAAACGGGTGCCTGTCCCCCAGCGTTTGACCTCAGGTGAGTTGGCGGAGGCGGCGGATGCGCTCCTCGGTGGGCGGGTGGGTGCTGAACAGCTTGCCCATCCCACCGGTCCCGCGAGCCTGAGCGCTCAGCGGGTTGATGATGTAGTTGCTCGCCTGGTTCGGGTCGACGTTCGCGGGGATCCGATTGGCGTAGGCCTCCAGGCGTTCGAGCGCCTCAGCGAGCGGCTCGCCGGTACCGATCAGCTTCGCGGCGGACTCGTCGGCCTGGAACTCCCGGCTCCGGCTCACGGCCGCCTGGATGAGCGCCGCGGCGATCGGCGCGAGGATCGCGAAGGCGATCTCACCGATCGGGTTCCGGTCCCGGTTGTTGCCGCCCGTGAAGATCGCTCCCCACATCGCCATGCGAGCGGCGAAGGTGATGGCCATGCCGATCGCCGCGGCCACCGACCCGATGAGGATGTCGCGGTTGCGAATGTGGGCCAGCTCGTGGGCCAACACGCCGCGCACCTGATCCCAGGTCATCGCCTCGAGCAGCCCAGCCGTGACTGCCACCGCGGCGTTGTTCGGGTTGCGGCCGGTCGCGAACGCGTTCGGCTGGGGGTTGGGCGACACGTAGAGCTTCGGCATCGGCATGTCGGCCCGAGCCGTCAGGTCCTCCATGATCTCGTAGTACTGCGGCATCTGCTCGCGGGTCACCGGCTGGGCCCGGGCGGACTTGATGGCCAGCTTGTCGCTGAACCAGTACGAACCGCCGACCATCACGAGCGCGATGATCAGACCGATCGTCAGGCCGCCGCTGCCTCCGAGGGCGCCGCCGCCCACGATGATGAGGCCGCCGAGGGCGGCGAGAAGGGTGAACGTCTTGGCGGTGTTGACCATGTTGTGCGAATGCACCTCCTGTGGGGACCAAACGTACGGATGAGAACCGAAATTCCCCATCAAGCTACGATCCGACCGCCCATGACTACACCTACATCGTCCACGGTTCCGCCCGATCTCGACACCTTCCGTGACGAAGTGGCGGCCTTCTTCCACAGCGTCCCGGATCTCCTCGGCGACGAACGGAACCGTGTGGCCCGGGCGAAGAAGTACCGGGGCGCCCTGGCCGACGCCGGGCTGGCGGGCGTGACCTACCCCGTGGAGTACGGCGGTCGAGGACTCGGCCCCGAGTACGGTGCGGCGTTTCGCGAGGTAGCGACGCCGCTTCAGCCGCCCGAGGAGAACATCTTCGGTATCGGCATCGGCATGTGCATGCCGACCATCAACGACTTCGGCAGCGACGAGGTGAAGGCCCGCTTCCTGCCTGCCGGCCTGCGAGGCGAGGAGATCTGGTGTCAGCTCTACTCTGAGCCCGGTGCGGGGAGCGATCTCGCCGGGCTCACGTGTAGGGCGGAACGCGACGGCGACGAATGGGTGATCACGGGTCAGAAGGTGTGGACTTCGGGCGCCCAGCACTCCGACCTCGGCATCCTCCTGGCCCGCACCGACCCCGATGCCCCGAAACATGCCGGCATCACCATGTTCGTTCTGCCGATGAAACAGCCGGGCGTCGAGGTTCGACCCCTCGTCCAGATGACCGGCGCGGCCGAGTTCAACGAGGTCTTCATGGACGAGGCTCGCTGCCCCGCCGAGTGGGTCGTCGGTGAGGTCAATGCGGGCTGGAAGCTGGCAGTCGCCTTGCTCGCGCACGAGAGGGCGAGCATCGGAAAAGGACAGAAGACCAATCACGGTGAGCGATCCAAGGCAGGGCGATTCCCGATCCCCTTCGCAGGACTCCTCGACCGCGCCACATCCGCCGGGCGCCGCAACGACCCCGTCGTGCGACAGCGGCTGGCCCAGGCCTACATCGGTGAGACGATCATCCCGTGGCTCACCCAACGGCGAGTCCACCCATCGGTCGGAAAACTCTGGCGCACCATCCAGGGTCGATTCGCCGCCGACATCGCCCACGAGCTCGGTGGTCCCGAGGCCACAGCTTGGGAGGACGACAACACCGACGCGGACTATTTCGCGTACCACGTCCTCAACTGCCGCGGCATGTCGCTCGGTGGCGGCACCGACGAGGTTCAGAAGAACACACTCGGAGAACGGGTGCTCGGACTGCCTCGCGAACCCGGTCCCGACCGCAGCACCCCTTTCCGGGATCTGCTGAAGAACTAGACCGACGCGAGGAGGAGCAGTCATGGCTGAACCGCTGGTCAACTACTCGGTCGATGACGGTCTCGCCGTCATCGAGTTCAACCGGCCCGAGCGCCGCAACGCCATCATCGGACCGATGCTCGACGCCCTCGCCGAGGCGGTCGACGCCGCATCCGCGGACGAATCGGTCCAGGCCGTGCTGCTCTGTGGCGCGGGCGGCGCGTTCTGCTCGGGCCTCGATCTCGACGAGTACAACGCCGACCCGCCACCCGAATGGCTCGCCACATCCCGTCACTCGACTCACGCCGCCCACACGGCCCTCGCCGAATGCACCGTGCCGATCGTCGTCGCGCTCGAGCGCCATGCCATCAACGGTGGGGCCGCCTATGCGTTGGCGGGCGATCTCATGGTGGCCGGCGAGACGGCGTGGCTCCAGGTCGGCGAGATGATCCAGGGCCTCCCTGCACCGATGAACCTGGCGTGGCTGACGCTCCGGCATCCACCGTCGGTCACCGCCCGGGTCCTCTATTCAGGCGAGCGGATCCCTGGTCCGGAGCTGCTCTCGATGAGCATCGCCCATCGGGTCGTCCCCGATGACGTCGTTCGCGCCGAAGCCGAATCGCTCGCCCGCCGGATCGCGTCAGCCCCGGCCGGCTCGACCCGGCCGGCCAAGGCAGCGATCCGTGCGCTCTACGGTCAGGATCCGGTCGGCCAGGTCGTACGGGCCCGCGAAGCGATCCCCATCACGGCTGCCTTCCGCCCGACCGCGGCGCCGAAGGACTAGCCAGGGCTGGCCAGTTCGCAGCCGTCGAACTCGACGAGGGCGATGGCCGACTCCCCGACGACATTGATGACCCCGTCGACGATGACCACTGCGTCGTTGCCGATGTCGGTGGCCGGCAACGGCAAGACCAGCCGGTTGGTGTAGCGCTCCCCATCGTTTCCCTGGATGGCCAGCGACCCGTCCTCGATGTAGAGGATCAGACCGAGGGGGATCCCGTCACCGAGGTCGTGCACTCCGGTCGGCGTGATGTCGTGTGGATAGGAGGGCTGACGAAGTCCGCACGGGTGCATCGGGGTCAAGGCCGACGAGACCGGATCCCGAACCAGAGTGACCATGCCGATGGGCCGCGAGTCGAAGAAGGGGAAGAGGCCGAGCTCGTGATCGAGCCAGACCGGCACTCGCCAGGGCGAGCTGCAGAGTCCGGCGTCGAACCGAAGACAGGCTCCGTCGAGGGTGGCGTCGTCGCCGGCGAAGAATCGGGTCGTCGACCTGACCACCTCTCCGGTGTGCAGTACGTAGATGGTGGTGTCGAGGCCAGGTGTCAGGCCGTTCCAGACCTGGTTGTGGATCTGCACGATGCTGTCGTCCGCGCTGAGCAACCGACGCTGGTCGAGCCACTCCGCGCTTGCCCAGATCGGTCGGCCCTCATGATCGATCACTTCGATCCACCACAGGGCTTCCGCGGTTCGGACGACGGCGATCCGGCCGTCGACGATGCGGGCCGAGTCCACCCCGGCCTCCCAGCCGCCGAAGCCTCCGAGGTCCCGCACGGTGAGGTCGTCGAGGGCGACGAGAAGGAGTCGATCCTCGGTGTGTTCCGGACCGGCACCCCGAACCGACTCGATGAGAGCCCACGGCCGTTCGTCGATCACGACGGCATCCAGCAGTTCGAGATGGGTCGAGTCCGGATCCGTCCTGATGTCGAGCGGCCGGGTCCCTTCGGCGTCGGTGATGAACAGCTCCCCGCTCGCGCTGTCGAGTGCGTCGACCCCCAGGGCTCCTTCGTGGACCAGGACCCCACCGGCGACGAACGCGAGGTGGGTGGGGCCGACCGGGATGAGTTCGGCCTCGTCCGGGTAGGGAACCGCACGTAGCTCGACTCCCGCCTCAGTGGCCTGCACGTAGAGATACGAGCCATCCGGGTCGATGCTTTCGATGATCCGGATCGACCCGGGCCGCCACTCGATCGACCCCGCGACATCGATGACCGCATCGCGGTCGCCGGTCAGAACGAGCGTCCGGTAGACGGTTCCGTTGACCAGAGCGCCAACCGGCATGGTCAGAGCGGCCGCCGTGCTCTCGGCGGGAACCGGTGCATCGTTGGAGCCCTCGATCAGGGCGCCTTCGGCCCCTTGGACCGAGAACTCGGTCACGGTGGGGGCGCTGCCGAACGGTCGGAGATGATGATCCGTGAGCAGCGACACCACGCGATCCAGGTCGCCGTCCGCATACGCAGCGATGTGGACCCGCCCGTCGTCCGGACCCGACAGGACCTCGGCTCCCGGCTCGAGTTCGTGGGACCAGCCGCCCGGAACACGGAGTGATACCGGGAAGAGCTCGAGCTCGATCCGGCGATCCTCATCACGTGCCGGTGCCGGTGCCGATGTCGATGTCGATCCCGTCGGGGCGGCGGTGGTCGTCGTGCTGCTCAGAATCGTCGATGTCGCCGAACTCGCGGGAGCAGGATCAGCTGTCTCCTGTCGGGTCGGGTCATCGGCGCCACAGCTCGCCGCCACCATGGCCGCAACGAGAACCAGACACCTCGTCCACACGGCAGTCCGCCAACACGCCATCGCCGGAGACTACCGATGGCCGGACCATCGGTTCGGTCGCCCCCCAGGACCGATCTCTGACATGTTCGGACCGCCATACGGTCCGAACATGTCAGAAAAGCCGGAAGCCGGAAGCTGCTAGCCGCTACTGGCTTCCCAGCGCGGCTCGGATTTCGGCCGCGGCTTCGTCCTCGGGGCGGAGGGCCCGTTCGGTGTCGATGACGATCCGGTCGATCGTGCCGTCGAACGCGAAGGGGGTGTCGTAGGCGTCGCTGACGCCGGTCGGGTTGGCGCCGATCGACATCCCGATCGAGCTGATCATCACCGCTACCTCGGTGATCGATCCCTCGGCGACGCACTCGTCACCCACCCACAGGCGGGTGAGTGCGGGGCCCTGCTTGACTCGCTGCTGGTCGACGCCCACCGTGCATGCGCCGGTCGGGATCGGCTCGGGTGAGCGGACGACCGTGTGGGTGCCGAAGTTGTTGTGCTCGTAGACGAGGTGTCCGTCCTGGATGTAGACGGTCAGCCCGTTGTTGATCGACCCGGTGGCCAACAACACGCCGTCGCCGGCTCGGTCGATCTCGAACCGCATGGTCCACGAGCGGGCCCCGAGCGCCGGGCTGGCGTCCGGATCGATGCGGGCCATCGGCGGGTAGTACACGAAACGGTCGCGGGCCCGCGGAGTGCCCGGCACCGGATGCCCGGCGAACATCGCCCGCATCTCGCCGGCGTCGATCGGGAGCACGCCGTGGCGCTCGGCCTCCTCCCAGAACAGTTCGACGAGCTCGGCCAGCTTCTCCGGTTCGGTCTCGGCGAGGTCGTGACACTCCGAGTAGTCCTCGTCGAGGTGGTACAGCTCCCACTGGTCGTCATCGAGCGATGTCCCGGGCCGGTGGTAGGTGACCGCCTTCCAGCCGTCGGACCAGATCCCCCGGTGTCCGAACATCTCGAAATACTGGCGGGGCTTGCGGGTCGGCACCGCCTTCGGGTCGGCGGCCTCGGGCGCGAACGCATACGCGAGGCTGATGCCGTCGATCGGCATCTGGTCGACCCCCTTGACGACGTCGGGCGCCTCGTAGTCGCAGATTTCGAGGATCGTCGGGACGATGTCGGTGACGTGATGGAACTGGTGGCGGATCTGGCCATGGGCCTCCGCCGCGATCCCGTTCGGCCACGACACGATCAGCGGGTCGCGCACGCCCCCGCCGTGGGTGTTCTGCTTGTAGCGCTTGGCCGGAGTGTTGCCGACCTGGGCCCATCCCCACGGGTAGTTCGAGTGGCTGCGACGGGTGCCGATGTCGTCGAGCCGGTCGCCGACCGCGGACATGTCCTCGGGGATGCCGTTGAAGTAGCGGAACTCGTCGAGCACACCGGTCTCGTTGCCTTCCTGAGAGGCGCCGTTGTCGCTCATCGCGAAGATGAGGGTGTCATCGCCGACGCCGAGCCGGTCCAGGGCGTCGACAAGGCGTCCGATCTGGGCGTCGGTGTGCTCGAGCATGGCGGCGAACGCCTCTTGGAGCCGGCACGCGAAGGCCTGCTCGTCCTCGGACAACTCGTCCCAGGGCTTCACGCCTGGGTTGCGAGGCGCCAGGTCGGTGCCCGGCGGGCTGACGCCGAGTTCGATCTGGCGTTGATGGACCCGGTCGCGCCAGACGTCCCAGCCCTCGTCGAACATCCCTCGGTACTTCTCGAGGTAGGAGTCGGGAGCCTGGTGCGGAGCGTGGGTGGCACCGAACGGCAGATACAGCATGAACGGCTTCTCCGGCACCAGTGACTGCTGGTTCCGGATCATCGAGATGGCCTGATCGACCAGATCCTCGCTCAGGTGGTAGCCGTCCTCGGGCGGGGCCGGAGGCTCGATCGGGTGGTTGTCGGCGCAGAGGTCAGGATGGAAGTGGTCGGTCTCGCCCTGCATGAATCCGTAGAAGCGATCGAACCCCTTCTGGAGAGGCCAGTTGTGGAACGGGCCGGCCGTCGACGCCTCCATGATCGGCGCGAGGTGCCACTTGCCGACACAGAACGTGGACCAGCCGAGCGGGCCGAGCATCTCGGCCACCGTGGCCGCCTCCGGCGCGATGCTGCCGCGCATGTTGGGGAAACCGGTGTCGAAGTTGGAGATGGCCCGCATTCCGACGGCGTGGTGGTTGCGGCCGGTGAGCAGGCACGCCCGCGACGGTGAGCACAGGGCGGTGGTGTGGAAGTTGGCGAAGCGCAGACCTTGCCCCGCCAGCCGGTCGAAGTTCGGTGTCGGGATCGGGCCACCGAAACAGCCCAGGTGGGCGATGCCGGTGTCGTCCAGCAGGATGAATCACCACATTCGGCGTATCGCTCGGCGGCAGGACGGGCTCGGGCCACCACGGCTCCGACTCTGCGACCGTGCGCCCGATCCTCCCCTGAAACTCCGGTGTTCCCCCATGTGCCATGGCCGTGAAGGTAGCGGCCAGCCTCCATCCCGGCGATTTCTGACACATCCAGACCGGGCATCGGTCCGAATGTGTCAGAGATCCGTGCCGGGACCGATTTGTGACACATCCAGACCGGATATCGGTCCGGATGTGTCACAAAAGCCTCGTGGCGAGCGCTATCGGATGTCGGCGTCGAAGTGGCGACCGTCGTAGTAGCCCGACGGGACGTACATCGCGGTCAGGCCCATCTGAGAACGCAGCATCTCGATGTTGCGGGGGTCGTCGTCGAGGACGAGCCGGAGGTCCGCGCCGGCCTCCGAGAGTGCAACCAGTTGACCCCGCTTCCATTCCGTGGACGGAGCTCCCTGGCGGTGGCCGCGCAGGATCAGCCAGTCGTGCCGGACGTCGTTGGCGGCCAGCCACGTGACGGTCTGATCCCGGATCTCATGGATCCGGGCGGTGAGGATGACCACGCAAAGCTGGTCGCGGATCGAGGCGACCAGGGAGCGACCCGCCTCGATGACCGGGTCGTCCACGCACGCGTGGAAGAAGCCGTGCCAGTCACGATCCCGGGACCGGGCAGCGTCCAAGAAGTGCTGCCGGTGGGCCGCATCGGCGATAACCCCGTCGAGGTCGAACACCACGGTGGGGCCGCCGATCGGGCGGTCCGTGTTGGGGATCCAATTGTCGGGATGGCTCACGAGCGGGCGCTAGTCCTCGTCGCTGTCCTTGGCACCCTCGGCGATCGCCGCCACCACCGATGGGTCGGCGAGGGTGGTGGTGTCGCCGAGTTCGTGACCGTCGGCCACGTCGCGCAGCAGGCGGCGCATGATCTTCCCGGACCGGGTCTTGGGCAGATCCGGCACCAGGAATACCGCCTTCGGTCGAGCGGTCGGCCCGAGCTTGGTAGCCACGTGCTGGCGGACTTCCTCACGAAGCGCCTCCGATGCCTCGGCCGATCCGACCAGGATCACGTAGCCGACAATTGCCTGGCCAGTGACGTCGTCTTTGGCCCCGACCACGGCAGCCTCGGCCACGGCGGGGTGATCGACCAGGGCCGACTCAACCTCGGCGGTGGAGATGCGGTGGCCCGACACGTTCATCACGTCGTCGACCCGGCCGAGGATCCACAGGTAGCCGTCGGCGTCGATCCGGCAGCCATCGCCCGCAAAATAGCGACCCTCGTAGGTGGACCAGTAGGTCTTCTTGTAGCGATCGGGATCGCCCCAGATGCCGCGCAGCATGCCCGGCCACGGCTGGGTGAG
>CAYFLT010000021.1:17734-17955 GCA_964344055.1 uncultured Candidatus Nemicrothrix sp. | reverse complement strand
CTGCCACCAGGTGTCGACGATCGGGCACGATTCGCCACCGATGTGCTCGTGGTACCACATCCACGCCTCGGGGTTGATCGGTTCGCCGACCGTGCCGAGCACCCGCAGCGAAGACAGATCCCGTCCGTCGGGCCACTCCGGCCCCCACTTCATGAACGTGCGGATGGCGGTGGGCGCGGTGTAGAGCTGGGTGACTCCGTAGCGCTCGATGATGTCCCAGA
>CAYFLT010000021.1:0-17649 GCA_964344055.1 uncultured Candidatus Nemicrothrix sp. | reverse complement strand
GTCGGGGGTGCCCTCGTACATGACCGACGTGCAGCCGTTGGTGAGCGGCCCGTAGACGATGTAGCTGTGGCCGGTGACCCAGCCGATGTCGGCCGCACACCAGTAGATGTCGGTGTCTGGCTTGAGGTCGAAGATGTACTTGTGGGTGAACGCCACCTGGGTGAGGTACCCACCGGTGGTGTGCATGATCCCCTTCGGCTTCGCCGTGGTGCCCGAGGTGTAGAGGATGTAGAGCAGCTGCTCGGAGTCCATCGGTTCGGCCGGACAGTCATCGGACGCATCGGCCATGAGGTCGTGCCACCAGTGGTCCCGGCCCTCGACCATCACGGGGTCGGTGTCGCAGCGGTTCACGACCACCACGTTCTCGACCGTGGCCGCGCCGGCCTCGAGTGCGGCGTCGACGTTCGGCTTGAGCGCGCTCGGCTCGCCCCGTCGATAACCGGCATCGGCGGTGATGACGAGCTTGGCTTCGGCATCCTCGCAACGGTCGGTGATGGCGTCGGGCGAGAAGCCGCCGAAGATCACCGAATGGGCCACGCCGATCCGCGTGCACGCCAGCATCGCGATCGGGAGCTCGATCACCATCGGCATGTAGACGGCGATCCGGTCGCCCTTCTCGAGGCCGAGCCCCTTCAACACGTTGGCGAACTTCTTGACCTCGGTGAGCAGCTCGGCGTAGGTGATGGTGAGCGTGTCGCCGGGCTCGCCCTCCCAGTGGTAGGCGACCTTGTCCCCGTTGCCGGCCTCCACGTGCCGGTCGAGGCAGTTGTAGGACAGGTTGAGCTCGCCGCCGACGAACCACTTGGCGAACGGAAGGTCCCATTCGAGGACGGTGTCGAAGTCCTTGGACCAGGTCAGCAGCTCCCGGGCCTGGCGAGCCCAGAACGCCTCGAAGTCGGCGTCGGCTTCGTCATACATCGACCGGTCATCGGCATTTGCCTGTGCAACGAATTCGGGCGACGGCGGGAACCGGCGGTCTTCGCTCTCGTAGATCTCGATCGAGCCCTCAGCCATTTTCCTCCACCTTCGCGTTCTGGATCCGCGTGATGCGGCTCATGGCCAGACCTTAGCCAGGGGGGTGCTCGCCGGTCCCGCTGGCAGGCCCGAGACGCCTGTCTTAGGGTTCCCGCGACCTTCGGCGTGGGTTGGGCGTCGGGGTTGCAGCGGGACACGAGGGTGCCCGGCGACGCGTTCCGTGATCGGGACAGAACTGAGAGGACAGACCTGTGATTCAGGAATTCAAGGACTTCATCAACAAGGGCAACATCATCGAGTTGGCCGTCGCTGTCGTGATGGCGACCGCGTTCAAGCCCGTCATCGATGCGGTGGTCAACGGCGTGATCATGCAGATCATCGCCGCGCTCTTCGGCGAGCCGAACTTCGACTCGCTCAACTTCGAAGCCAACAGCACGCCCATCTGGTACGGCCAGGTCTTCACCGCTGCGGTCAGCTTCTTCTTCGTGGCTCTTGCGGTGTTCTTCGTGCTGAAGGCCTACAACGCCACCAAAGCCGAGGAAGAGGCCGACGACACGCCCGCCGGTCCGTCCGAGATCGATCTCCTGACCGAGATCCGCGACTCGCTCTCGAAGGGCTGACGCTCGGTTCGGTTTCTCTGGCCGCTCCGGACCGGCATTCGGTCCCGCGAACCTGGCAGGGTTTTGGTGCCTGACACCAAAACCCTGCCAGGTCTCGAGCGGTCAGAGGTCGCTGGTGTCACCCGGCGAAGATGCACTCGGTGGTGAACGTGGCGCCCCTCGCCACGGTCTTGTGGACGGGGCAGCGCTGGGCGATGTCGGTGAGTCGAGCGCGCTGTTCCTCGTCGAACGAGCCCTCGATGAAGATCTGGCTCTGGATGCGGTCGATGTAGCCGGAAGCGTCGTCATCACAATCGGCACAGTCGTCGGCGTGGATCTTGTCGTGTTCGTAGTGCGCCGAGATCGAGTGCAGATCCCAGCCCTTGCGACGGCAATACATCGAGATCGTGATGGCGGTGCACGACGCCACCGCCCCGAGCAGCAACGAGTACGGGTTCGGACCGGTGTCGGATCCGCCGAGGGACTCGGGCTCGTCGGCGTGCCAGACGTGGTCGCCGTCGCGGAGCTCGACGGCGAATCCGGAAGTGAGATCTGCGGTGACAGTGGCCATGGGCCGCAGCGTAGGGAATGCTGACCCCACGGGCCCGCCGATCCCGGCTCGATGGGCAGAGAGGGAACAGTGTGACTGAGGCAGCCACGTACGAGCGCGACGGCCACGTCGCTACCATCACCTACAACCGACCCGAGGCCCTGAACGCGGTCAACGGCGCGATGCGAGACGCACTCGATCACGCGTGGACGCAGTTCCGCGAAGACGAAGAAGCGTGGGTCGCGATCGTCACCGGTGCCGGCCGGGCCTTTTCCGCCGGGGCCGATCTCAAGGACGGGGCAGGCTCGACCGGCACCTGGCCGGGGTCGTTCTGGGAATGGCCCACCATCACGACCTTCGAGAGCGGGATGGAGATCTGGAAACCGACCATCGCCGCGGTCAACGGTCCCTGCATCGGCTATGGACTGACCGCCGTGTTGGCCTGCGACTTCGTGATCGCGAGCGATCGGGCCACCTTCGCCTACCCCGAGGTCAAGATCGGTGCATCCACCATCGTCGGCTCCCTTCGGCTGCCGGACCATATTGCGATGGCCGACGCGCTCGAGCTGCTCCTCACCGGCGACACCATCGACGCGGATCACGCCAAGCAGATCGGTCTGGCCTGGCGGGTCGTCGACCACGCCGACCTTCTCAGCGAAGCCCGGACCCTGGCGGATCGGCTGTGTCAGGGGGCGCCGCTCGCCGTCCGGGCCACCAACGAAATGGCCCACCGCGGCCGCAAGCTGCCGTGGACCGACGCCGTCCGCATGGGCGAGACGATGCGCCGATTGGTCGGCGCCTCCGAGGACAGCACCGAAGGACGAACGGCCTGGCGCGAAAAGCGACCCCCCGAATGGAAGGGCCGCTGATCGAGAGATCGTTCTGGGTGGGCCTGGTGTCGGTTTCCGACACCAGGCCCACCCAGTTCGGTGATCTTTGCTCTGGTGGTCAGAGTCCTCGGGTTCAGAACTTCCAGAAGCAGAGGTTGCCGGTTCCGTAGCCGTCCACCTCGAGGGAGTAGGCACGGCCGGACTTCGGCTCCGGGAGTTCGGCGAGATCCGCGGTACTACCGGGGACGAGCCGCACGTGAGGGCCACCCTGGTCGTTCACGACCCGGGTGAGCACGTTCATGATCTCACGGTAGTTCTCGACCAGATCGGGATCCGGTTCGGCGCCACCGATGGCGTCCTCGGCCCGACCCTTGGGGATGAGCGCGAGTGCGGCGCCGGCGTAGTAGGCGAAGCTCGCATCGCCACCGGCGAGGATCAGGGGCTCACCTTCGTCACCGACGAAGACGGTGAGGAACTGGGCGATCGACGCAGGTTCCGGACCGCTGTCTTCCCCTCGCACGAAGATGTCCTTGCCGATCAGAGCGGACACCATCGGAACGAGGGTGTTGGCCTCGGGAATCGTTACTTCCTCGGACATGACACCCACCTCAGAGGATCTTTCCGAGCTCGGCGGACAGGTCGTCGGCCGTGAACGGCTTCGACAGAAGGAACTGCGCACCAGCGGCGAGGCCGGCAGCGAGCTGGTCCGGCGAGGATTCCGAGGTGACGAACCCGAACGGAATGTCGAGCCCTTCGGCCTGCAGTGCCTCACAGAACTGAAGACCGTCCATGTTCGGCATGTTCCAGTCGGACAGCACGACCTTTGGCTTGGTCTCCTTGGCCTTGGCGAGGCCCTCGGCGCCGTCCTCGGCCTCGACGACCTCGTAGTCGCCGTAGCCGGCCTGGCGGAGGGTGCGGATGACGATCTTGCGCATGACGCTCGAATCGTCGACGACGAGGATGCTCATCGGGATTCTCCTTTGGGTAGAGCGCGCACACGCTCGTGGTTCCGTTACAGCATCGGCAGCACCTCACCACATAGAAGGGCTAGCCACGGTCGGTGACAAAGAGCATCTCATCGCGATGACAAGGGTCGGTTCGCGCTCGGGCACCTGATAGTCGGCCCATACCCGCCGATGCTCCTTGGACTTCCGACCGCCGGTTCGACGGCGGACCAGCCCACGCGGATTGACCAAGGAGAAACCCGTGTCGACCCAAACTGCCGTCAAACCCGAGGCGGACAAGCCGACCCAGATCAAGCTGGGCGAGCAGTTCCGCGAATTCCTCCATCTCGAGATGTCCGGTGGCGTCTTCCTGATGGTGGCCACCGTGATCGCCCTGGCATTGCGGAACTCGCCTCTCGGTGAGTCCGTCGATCACTTCTGGCACAACCACGCGACCGTCACGTTCGGTCCGGTTTCGATCGACGAATCGCTCACCCACTGGGTGAACGACGGTCTGATGGCCATCTTCTTCTTCGTCGCTGGCCTCGAGATCAAGCGGGAGCTCGTCGTCGGCGAGCTTCGTGATCCTCGCCGGGCGGCCCTGCCGGCCGTTGCGGCGTTGGGTGGCATGGTCGCTCCAGCCCTCATCTACACCCTCATCAACTTCGGTGGGGACGGGGCCGGTGGCTGGGGCATCCCGCTGGCGACCGACATCGCCTTCGCCGTCGCCGTGCTCGCCATGGTCGGTCGGGGCCTGCCGTCGGGACTCAAGGTGTTCCTGCTCAGCCTCGCCATCGCCGACGACATCGGCGCCGTGATGGTGATCGCCCTCTTCTACAGCTCGTCGATCTCGTTCACCTGGCTGGCGATCGCCGGCGGCCTCGTCGCAGTCGTGATCCTCATGAAGAAGGCGGACATCTGGTTCGTACCGGCCTACACGATCGTGGGTATCGGCCTCTGGATCGCCATGTTCGAGTCGGGCGTCCACGCCACGCTCGCCGGCGTGATCCTCGGCCTGATGGCTCCTGCGGTGGCCCGCAAGCCCGAGCCGACGAAGGTCGACGTCGAGCCTGCCACCCCGCTGTCGGTCCTGCGTGAGGTCCTCACCGACGCCCGCGAGACCGTGCCGATCACCGAGCGGCTCCTCCACATCCTGCACCCGTGGACGGCTTTCGTGATTCTCCCGGTGTTCGCCCTCGCCAACGGCGGTGTGGAGCTGAGCGCTTCGGGCCTGGCCGACGCGGCCACCAGCCCGGTGACGCTCGGTGTGATCGCCGGTCTGGTCGGCGGCAAGGTCATCGGCATCGTCGTGGCCACCCGCATTGCGGTCGCCACCGGCGTCGGCACCCTCCCGGTCGGCGTGACCTGGCGGGCCGTGACCGGAGTCGGCCTGCTCGCCGGCATCGGCTTCACGGTGTCGCTGTTCATCACCGGCCTCGCCTTCGACGACCATCACATCCAGGACGCCGCGAAGATCGGCGTGCTCAGTGCATCGATCCTCGCCGCCGGCATCGGATCGTGGATGCTCAAGAAGGAAGCCACCCGCTTCGAAGCGGAGAACGGACCGTCCGAAGAGCCGGCGCCCGCCGCCCACTGATCGGACGCACAACCGAACGACCCTGATCGTGGGTCGGTTCGCCTTCGGGCGGCCAGCCCACGGTTCGCGTCAGGGGTGGGGCTCAGGGCTCCCAGGAGATTCCACCGTGGGCTCGGGTCGGGGGAGTTTCTGCAGCCGGGAACGGGCGTAGTCGGGTTCCGCCAGCCAACCGTTGAGGGTCTCCCATGCGTCGGCCGCATTGCGGGCGAACAGCCGGCGCCGGCCGCTCAGGACCACCACACCGAGGTCGGCGAGATCGAGGTCGGGGACGTCACGACGGGATTCGTCCCAGTCGAGGAGGCCCACCCGGCCGTCCTGCACGATCCGGAGATTCGCGGAACCTGGGTCGCCATGGATCGTCGTCAGAGCGGCGTCGGAGTACGGCTCGAAGTGTGGAACACAGCGGGCGACGACCTCTGCGGGGGTCGCGTCCAGGTTGGCGTCGACACTCACTCGCTGGTCCGTCAGCTGGGTTATCGCGCAGGCATCAGGTCGTTGCGGGTGTCCTTGGAGTGTGTGATGCAGGCGCTGGAGCTCCGCAGCGACGAGCAGCCAGTCCGCCTCAGACTCCGGAGGGCGACCTTCGATCCAGCGGCGGACGCTCCACCGCCCGTCCCGGAGAGCACCGGTGCGGGTCGGGATCGGAGTCGGTACGACGAAGGCGGCATCCTCGAGCCTGACGAGCAACTCGAGTTCCCAGTCGAGCGAGGCGATGCCGCGCCGCGAACGGACCACTGCGACGGGACGACCGTGAAGGCGACCCCGCAACACCGTTGACCGGCTCCCGCCCATGACCGGCCCGAGGACTTCGAGCCCCGGCCATGCATCCAGTTTCACCGACCGATTGTCACCCAGATCCACGGACAACCCGACCCACCCGACCCAACCTGACCCGCTTTTCATCCCGGAACAGAACCGGGTCAGGTTTGTCTCCGAGCGAACTGATGGGGCGGATGAGGCCGATCAGGCGGCGGTGGCGCCTTCGGTGTCCTCGGCGTCCTCAGCCGGGCTCGGGGCGACGATCGGGATGGTGATCGTGAACGTGGTCCCTTCGCCCGGAGTCGACTCGACTCCGATCGTGCCGTGGTGCTCGTTCACCACGATCTGGTGAGCGATGGCAAGCCCCTGACCGGTCCCCTGACCGACCCCCTTGGTGGTGAAGAACGGGTCGAAGATGGCGCTCAGGTCGTCGGGGTCGATGCCGGTTCCATTGTCGGCGATCTGGATCACGATCGCCCCTTCGTCATCAGCGGCGGTCGAGACCCGGATCGTCCCCTTGGTGTCGGGGTGGGCGTCTCCGATGGCATGCGCGGCATTGACGATGAGATTCAGCCACACCTGGTTCAACTCCCCAGCGTGGGCCTCGACGAGCGGCAGGCCCTGGGTGAACTCGGTTTCCAGATCGGCGGCGTACTTCCACTCGTTTCGACAGACGGTGATGGTGGTGGCCAACGCATCATTGATGTCGACCGGCCGCTTCTGTTCGGTTCCCGGATGCGAGAAGCGCTTCATGGCCTTCACGATCTCCGAGACGCTGTCGACGCCGGAGATGGCGTCGGCGGCGGCATCCGGAGCCCGCTCACGAAGGACCGGCAGCTTCGACCCGGCGACCTTCTCGGCGAGCTCGGCGGCTGCCCCGTCGGCGTGCTCCGGGTTCTCTGCCAGGTAGGCCTCCGCGGCGGTGGCCACCTGCATCAGGTGTTCGATGCTCAGGTTGAGGAAGTGGGTGTTGTCGCCGATGTATTGCATCGGCGTGTTGATCTCGTGGGCGATTCCTGCTGCGAGCCGGCCCATCGACTCCAACTTCTGGGACTGAAGGAGCCGCTGCTGGGCCTCCCGCTGTTCGGTGACGTCGCGCCACACCCAGACCCGCTCACCCGGGTCGTCCACCATCGGTGAGCCGTGCGCCTCCAGATGGAGGGTGGCACCATCGCGACACACAGTGCGGAGTTCCAGGCAGCACGGCTCGCCCGTCTCCTGCATGACCCGGTCGCTCTCCAGCCAGGCCGCGTAGTCGTCGGGAACGAGCAGTTCCGCCACCGACGCCGGGGATTGGACCTGGCCGATGGCGTCGAGCTTGTCGGAGTTGGGGCTCATGAGCGCGAGCCGATCGACGCCGGACACGACGGTGATCACGTCCTGGGAGCTCTCGACCAGTGACCGGAACCGCCGGTTCAACTTGAGTTCCATCTGGCGCTGGGCCTCGACCTCGTCTCGCCGACGAAGATCGAGGTACTGCTTCTTGGTCATGCGGACGGCGGCCGCCGACACGACGAGCCCGACGCCGAGACCGGCTGCGAGCAGGCCGAGCAGGAGGAGACGGGAGTCGAAGCGTCCGACGTCCATGCCGTGTTCGATCAGGGGCTCGTAGAACTCCTCTTCGAGGTCGTGTACGGCAGCCCGGAGCGGATCAAATGCGGCTTGGGCCTCGACAAACGCCTCACGAACCTCGGGGTCATCGGCCGAGCGGCCCGTGGCCCCGTAGACGACCAACTGCGAAGTGGCGCTCAACCACTCGGCCCGATACGTGTCGTACTGGGCCTGCAGTTCGAGCTCAGCAGTCCGACCCTCGGCGATGACCAGATAGCTCTCCCAGCGCTCCGCAGTACGCCCGACCTGGGATTCGTACTCGGCCAAGGCCTCCACCCGACGCTCGTGATCGTCGGTCAGGAACGCGGCTTCCAGCGCACCGTGCGCGCGGAAGAGATCGCGGTCGACGTGGATGAGGTGGTTGAACCCTGGGAAGTCGCGTTCGGCGAAGGCTTCGAAATCATCACGCACCGACGTCAGAGAGCGGACGCCGAGAAGCACCACCCCCGCCATCACGATCATGAGGAATGCCGCCAGACTCGCCACCTTGCGGTGGGGACGCTCGTGGTTCTCGCTCAACTCATCGGCCCTTCTTTGTGAAATCCGGCTGACAGAGTCGGCAGGTCTCGCCGCCACATGAGAGAGAGATTGTCGCTCGTTCCCCTCATGTGGTGCCCGCCGATGCCGAGCCTGTGGGCCGCACGCCTCATGGAGGATGGGATGAGAGTCCTCTTCGTCGACGACGAACAGCGGATCCTGTCGGGGATCCGAAACGCACTGATATTCGCTCCGGGTGAGTGGGACGCCGACTACGCCCTCTCGGCCGAGGAGTCCTTCGAGAAGATGGCCGGCGAGCCGTACGACGTGATCGTGACGGACATGAAGATGCCCGGGCTGACCGGGGCCGACGTCCTCGAACACGTCAAGGCCGTCCAGCCCGAATCCATCCGCATCGTCCTGTCCGGCGAGATCGACCCCCGTCTCGCGGAACGAGCGCTTCCGCTCGCCCACAAGCTCATCGCCAAGCCCTGCGACCCCGACCGCCTCGTCGAGACGATCCACACGGTCTACGAGCGTCGTTCGGCCTTTCCGGCCGGTCCGCTGCGCGACGTGCTCGGCGGGCTCGACGATCTCCCCACCCAGCCCGCCCTCTTCACCGAGATCCAGGCGGCTGTCCGCGAAGGTGAAGGTGCGGCGGTCGTGGCTCGCCTCATCGAGTCCGACCTGACCGCGGCGGCGTCGGTCGTGAAGCTCGCCAATTCGGCGTTCTTCGGATTCGACACCCCCACCCGCACGATCCGTGAAGCCGTCGTCCGGCTCGGGTCGGCCACCGTGGCGGGCATCGTCCTCAACACCGAGATCGCCCAGCTCGCACCGCCCGAGGTGGCCGAGATGGTCGAAGCCGTGAGCGAACACGGCGTGCAGGCAGCCGCCGAACTGCACCGCGAACTCGGCCGTGAGATCGAGCAGGCGGCGTTGGCGGGCCTGGTGCACGACATCGGTGCCCTCGTGTTGATCACCCAGTTCCCCGACGTCTACCGATCGATCGACGCACCGGTCGACGAGACCGAGGAGATCGAACGTCAGGCGTTCGGTGTCAGCCACACCGAGGTCGGTGCGCACGTGCTGGAGATGTGGAACATCGACCCGGTGATCGTCGAGACGGTCCGCCACCACCACGACCCGTCGGAGGCAACGGGCGACGCCCGGAGGATCATCGACGTGCTCAGCGCCTTCGAGGCCGAGCAGGCGACTTTGCCAGCCTCGACCGGCGCCGATTCGGCTTCTCGGGCTTGATTCCCAGCCACAACCGCCGACCGGTCATGCATGGACGGAAACAGCCTGGCCCGCGCCGCGACGCCGCGTCTCCTCGCCTCATGAGCCCGACCGTCCTCCTGGTCGACGACGAGGCGAGCATCACCGCGTCGCTGAGTCGCACCCTCGCTTTCATGCGTGAGGACTTCACCGTCCTCACCGCCGAGCGGGCCCAGGAGGGCCTCGAGATCCTCCGCTCGACACCGGTCGACGTGGTGGTCTCCGACGAACAGATGCCCGAGATGGCCGGTTCCGAGTTCCTCTCGAGAGTGCGGGAGGAGTTCCCCGACGTCGTCCGGATCATCCTCACCGGCCAGGCGTCGATGGATGCCACCATCGCCGCGATCAACGACGCCCGGGTCTTCCGCTTCCTCACCAAACCGTGCCCTCCCGAGGACTTCATCACCTGCCTCGATGACGCACTCGCCTCTCGGAACGCCGACGGCGACGGGCCCGAGGTGAGCGCAGTCGACGAACTCGACCGGGACCTCTCCGAAGCGCTCACCGGTATCCACATGGTGTTCCAGCCGATCCTGCGAGCAGCCGGAGCGCAGATCTTCGCCTACGAGGCCCTGCTCCGGTCGAGCCACCCGTCGCTGCCCGGGCCCGAAGAGCTCCTCAGCGCCGCGGCCCACCTCGACCGGGAACTCGAAGTCGACCGCCGGATCCGACCACTGATCGCCGAGAAGCTCCCGACCGCACCCGACGGTGTGGCCGTGTTCGTCAACCTCTGTCCGGGATCCCTCTACGACGAGGCCCTCCTCGACGGCTCCGACGTCCTCGACCCCTACTCCGAACGGATTGTGCTCGAGATGACCGAGCAGGCTCCGCTCGGCGAGATCGACGGCGTCTCCGACCGCCTCGCCGCGCTCCGCGACCGGGGCTACCGGCTCGCGCTCGACGACTTCGGGGCCGGCTACAACGGCCTCACGAGCTTCGCGACCCTGCAGCCCCACATCGTGAAGTTCGACAAGGAACTCGTGCAAGAGGTGGGGCATTCCCCCACCCGACGCCGGATCGTGTCGTCATTGGTGAACCTCTGCCGCGAGATGGAGATCACCACCCTCGCCGAAGGAATCGAGACCGCCGAGGACTACCGCCATCTGGTGGAGACCGGCTGTGATCTCTTCCAGGGCTGGGTGATCGGTAAGCCGACCGACGGCTGGGGAAGCGCCACGGTTCCGGACTGAGATCGACCCCAAGACGCACTGAAGGGCCGGAGCAGGGCCGCCACTTGAGGCGGCCGGCTCCGGCCCTCTCAGCGGTGGGGGATCTACCAGCCGGTGCCGGTCACCGTGAGGGCCTGAGCCCCGGTGCAGGCGGCGGAGCTGGACGAGCCGTAGCGGGCGGGCCCGGTGCTGCTCACACGGATGTAGAAGCAATCGCCGGAGTCCGACTTGGCGGCGGCGGCCCATTCGGTGCCGGCGCCGTTGGCGCTGACACTCATGATCTGATCGTCGGTGCTGGCGGTGGTGCCGCTCACCCACTTGTAGCTGGGCTCGGCAGCCGCGAGGGCCGTGGTGGTGGCGCCGGTGAAGTCACCGTCGTCGGTGAAGATCACGAGGGCGGTGGTCTGGCCGGCGCGAAGGCTGGACTGCGCCGCCTTGTCCTGGGCCCGGCCACGAGCGCCGAGATAAGTGGGGATGCCGACCGCGAGAAGGATGCCGATGACGAGCACGACGACCATCACCTCGATGAGGGTGAAGCCGTGATCGCCGGCGAGGCGCTCGCGGCGGTAGTCGGTCGAGGGGGACATTGTCACTCCAATGGTCGGGGTCAGCGGTCAGCATCGACCCATTGGGCTCCCGTATGAGTGTCCTGGCGGTGATTCACCGCGATTACTGAACGATGTCCACCAAACGGAACATGGGGAGATAGAGCGAAAGGACCAGTCCGCCCACCACGGCGCCGAGCCCGGCGATCATGGCCGGTTCGATCACCGCCGAGAAGGTGGCCGACACCGAATCGACCCCGTCGTCGTACACACCGGCGACGACTTCGAGCATCTCCTCGAGGTCACCCGACTCCTCGCCGACGGCGATGACCTGGGCAAACAGGGCCGGGATCTCGTCGGAGTCGGTCAGCGGCTCGGACAGCGGTCGACCGGACTGGATCGCCTCGCCGGTGTCTCGGATCACGTCCGCGAGGACATCGTTGCCGACCGCCGACGCGGTGATGTCGACCGCGTCGAGCAAGGGAACACCGGCCCCGACCAGAACCGAGAGGCTGCGGGCCGTGCGGGCCAGGGCCGCCTGACGTAGGAGATCGCCGAGCCCGGGGATCCGTAGGAGGAACCGGTCCACCTTGCGTCGTCCGTCGTCGGTGGCGCGGTACTTGCGGAAGGCGACCACGCCGAGGGCGACGAACAAGGCGATGAACATCACGTTCGATCCGATGAACCCGGTGATCGCCAGAACGACCTGGGTGATCATCGGCAGCTCCTGACCGAGATCCTCGTAGACACCTCGGAAGACGGGAACGACGAACACCGACATGGCCACCAGCACGAGCGCCACCAGCACGAGCACCGACACCGGATAGGCGAGCGTGGACCGAACCTTGCTTCGCAGGGCGGCCTGGCGTTCGAGGGTGTCCGCGGCCTGGTCCAGCACCGTGTCGAGTGCGCCGGCAGACTCTCCCGCCCGCACGAGCGCGACCACCACCGGACCGAACGCTTTCGGATGCTGGTCCATGGCGGCCGACAGACTTTCGCCGGCCTCCACGTCGTCCTTCACCCCGGCGAGCGCCGTACGCAGCGAGTCGTTGGTGGCCTGCTCGACGAGGACGGTGAGGGCCCGTCGCATCGTGACACCGGCACCGAGCATCGTGGAGAGCTGGCGGATCGTTCCGGCCACCTCGCCGGGCTTCACCTTCGTGTCGAACGACGGGAGGCTGAACTCCCGCTGGAGGAGCGGGGGTCGAGCTGTGGTCAACCGGGTCGGACGCAGACCCAGGGTCCGGACGATCTGGGCGGCCTCGGCTTCCGAAGTCGCCGCCACCGTGCCGTTCCGGGGCGCGCCGGCCGCATCGAGCGCGACATAGTCCCAGTGCACGGCAGTCATGGCGTCAGCTTCGGCCGTCGTCGCTCACAGATGACCCCGGCGGCCCACCCGGTCTCGGGGCGCCCGACCTCATGGCGTGCCCCGAGCGGTCGATGCTGAACGCTGTATGGGCCCTCATACCCCCACAACCACGCGCCGACGCCTCGGCGAGATCCTCGTCGAACTCGGACTCGTCTCCGAGGAGGATCTGACGCGTGCACTGGAGATCGGGAAGGAGAGCGGACGCCTGCTCGGCGACGTGCTCCTCGGTGAGGGCCTCGTCTCCGGTCCCGACCTCCTCCGGGGTCTGGCCGCCCAGTACGGCGTCGAGTTCGTCGACCTCGCCGAGGTCCCGATCGATGCGGAGATGGTCCGCCGGGTTCCCGCCCACGTGGCTCGTGGCCACCGTGCCGTCCCCTACGCACGCGACGGCGAGTTCATCCTCGTCGCCATGGCCAACCCGATCGACGTGGTGGCGGTCGACGATCTCCGCAACCTGCTCGGCGCCCGCGTCCGAGCAGTCATGGCCGACCTCGACCAGATCAACGCCACCATCGAACGAGGCGCCTCAGCCGACTCCCAGGTGGAGGAGGTCCTCCAGCAGGTCGCTGACGACGTCGCTCGCAACGAGACACCCGACGAGCTGGTCGCCACCTCGGCATCACCGCTCATCCGATTCGTCGATCTCCTGCTCGCCCGCGCGGTCCAGGACCGCGCGTCGGACATCCACATCGAACCGTCGGCCGACGGCCTGCGGGTCCGCTTCCGGATCGACGGCGTTCTGAGCGATGCACTCACGCCACCCGCCTCGCTCCAGGCCGGGTTGCTGTCCCGGGTCAAGGTGATGGCGGATCTCGACATCGCGGTTCGCCGCCGCCCTCAGGACGGCCGCACCTCCCTCGTCGTCGGCGGTGAGACCATAGACATTCGTGTCGCCACGGTTCCCACCGTTCACGGCGAAGCCGCCGTCCTGCGAGTGCTCCGTCCGGATCGTGGGGTTGCCTCGCTCGAGGGCGTCGACCTCCTGCCCCAGCAGCTGGAGGTCGTCCGTACGGCCCTCGAGCGCCCCTGGGGGATGGTCCTCGTCACCGGGCCGACCGGATCCGGCAAGACCACCACGCTCTACGCCGCGCTGCAGCGGCTCAACAGCCCCGATCGCAGCATCGTCACCGTGGAGGATCCGGTCGAGTATCGCCTCGACGGCCTGAAGCAGGTGCAGGTCAACCCCAAGGCGGGTCTGACCTTCGCCACGGCGATGCGTTCGTTCCTGCGCCTCGATCCCGACATCATGCTCGTCGGCGAGATGCGCGATGGCGAGACGGCCCGCACCGCGGTGGAGTCCTCGCTGGCCGGCCACCTCGTCCTGTCGAGCCTCCACACCAACGACGCTGCATCGGCTCCGGTCCGCATGATCGACATGGGGATCGAGCCCTACTTGATCTCGGCATCGACGGTGCTGGTGACCGCCCAGCGCCTCGTCCGGCGTCTCTGCGAGCACTGCCGGACGGCCTACACGTTGACCGCCGACCAGTTGGCCGGCCTCGACGTACCCGCCACCCTCCTTCGGGACGGTGGTCTGGTCGCCGGTCAGCCAGTCGGCTGTGAGCGCTGCTCCGGCACCGGCTACAAGGGCCGACTCGCCATCCACGAGGTGCTGCCGTTCACTGAGCAACTCGGAGAGGCGGTCCTTCAGCGGGTGCCGGCGAGCGCCATCCGCTCGATCGCCGTCCAGGACGGGATGATGCCGCTCAGGACGGCCGGCCTGTACCGCGTGGCTTCCGGCGAGACGTCGCTTCAGGAAGTCCTGGCCGTATCGGCCTGAGCCGGCCCGGCCGGAACCGCTCGAGCGTTGCGCTGACCGCGGTCCTCGACCGACCGCCGGCGTCGGTCAGTCGATCTCCCAGGCGGTGATCTTCCAGGTCTCGGTCTTCGGATCGGACCCGGTCGTGCCGTCCCAAGCGCCGTCGATGTTGGCCCAGTCGTAGAGCCACCAGCTCCCGACCTCGAACGTGCCACGCCAGGTCACGTCGCCGACGTACCACCAGGTCGCCGGCGTGAGAATCCGGCCATGCATGGTCGTGTCGTCGATCACGGCCCGGTAGGCGAAGCTCTGGACGGAGGGCTGGACGATCAGGAAGTCGGCGCTGTCTCCCCCGGCGTTGATTCGGGCATCACGAATGTCGATGCGGGTACTGGGCCCCACGTGGATGACCGTCGGTCCGATGATGTTGATCGTTCCGCTGATGCGCAGCGTCGCCGATGAGCGGCCACAGAGGTACGAGCCTCCGAGGGTGAGCGACGTGATCCGATAGGTGCCGTCGGCCGGGCACGATGCCGCGCCAGCGCTGGACGGCAGGGGCAGGGTGTCGTAGTCGGAGATGACCTTCGGGTTCGGACAGTTGATGCAGGTGCCGCCGGACACGTAGTCCTGCGAGTCACCGATGCGGTGGCTGTACCAGAACTTGATCGTCTTGCGGGACCCGACCGAACCGTCGACGTCGCCGCTTCGCACCCATCCGATGTCGAGCAGGCTCTCGGTGAAGACGGCGTAGCGGTCTCCGGAGGTGGTCGTCGTCGGGCCACCGCCGCCGCTCGAGGCGGAGTAGGCCACCATCGTGACCGTCAGCTTCGCCTTGTCGAACTTGGCTTCACCGAGCGTGACCGTGCCGCTCCACGTGACGTTCTTCTTGATCTCCGCCACCGCACCGGGCATGAGGATGTGACCGGCGAAGGTGGAGTTCTCGATCTTGACCTCACCATTGCCACCCGCCGGCTGGGCGATCACGAGGTTCGCCGCATCGCCACCCTGATTGACTCGGACGCTCTTCATCTCGAGGTCGGTGCCGTTGCCGAGGATGATGACGACCGGTCCGGACACGCTGACCGTGCCCTTGAACTTCAGCTTGCTGCCGTCGCAGAGGTAGGTGCCCGCTGGGATCGTCGTGTTCTTGATCTCGTCCTTCTTCGTGAGCGGACAGGCCTTGGCACCCGCCGCGGACGGTTGTTCCGGGGGGACGTAGCTGGTGATCGCGACCGGGTTGGCGCATCCCCCGCACTTGGCGCCGTTGAGGAGGTGTTGGGCCGTACCGATCGAGCTGCCTTCGATCTTGATCTCGCTGGATGCGCCGATGGCGCCGTTCATGGTGCCGGTCGACTTGTCGGACTTGATCATCCCGGCCCACAGGGCGTACTCGTAGGTAACGGGAATGGGAGTGGGGCCGGGACCGCTTCCTCCGCCACCGGTCACTTCGCGGACGAGAGTGGCCACGACCTCCCGCTGGTCGGGTGCGCTGCCCGCGGTCGCCGTGATGGTCCAAGATCCGTCGCCGTTGGGCGCGGCCTTGTAGGCGTAGGCGTCGCCGTCGATGGTGCCGGAGCTGCTGAACTCGGTGGTGGCCCCTTCGATGATGCGGCTGGTGGCTTCGCTGACGCCGAGCTCGGCGTTGAGGAGTGCTCGCTCGCGGGACTCCATACGGCTGGTGGAGGAGAGGTCGTCGGAGGCGATCTGGATCGCCACCGCGCCGAAGCCGAGGACGGCGACGATGATGCTCAACGCAATGAGCATCGAGGCGCCAGCGTCGGCGCCGAACCGAGAAACAGAGGCGCCAGCGTCGGCGCCGAACCGAGAAACAGAAGCACCAGCGTCGGGGCCGAACCGACAGTCCGGGCGGCTCAGCACGTGTCCGGCTCCTTGATGAAGGCGCGCATGCTGATCGAGCGCTGGTGGACGGGTTGGCCGTCGGTTCCCACGAGCGTGAACTCGACGAGCCTGGTACAGGCGTGGACCTTCGTGGCGTCGGTGTGGTCGACGGCCGTGCCGTCGCTGGTGAAGAGGCTGATCTCGAACGGCTGGGTCGGGTGGAGCCCGTCGACGACGGTGCGAGCGACGCCGTCCGGAAGGACCTGTCGGGTCACCGCCCCTCCGGCGCCTTTCCAACGGACCGTCGTGGTCGCTGTCTGGATCTCGATCTCGGTGACGAACTTCCCGTTGAGCGCGATGACGGCGCCGGCCTGCGCCCGTCGGAGGTCGCGCGACAGGGCGTCAGCGGCAACCGGAGCGTTCGGGTCGTCAGCCGAGACCCGTTCGACGGTCCGGGCACTGCCCGACGCGAACGCGACCAGCGCGCCGGCCGCTAGCAGGGTGAGCGCGAGCGCCGTCACCACTTCGATGAGGGTGGTGCCGCGGTCGTTCTCGATCCGGGCACGGAGGTGGTAGGCGATCATGCTCAGATCGCCTTCGGTGGCGGGAGGACGGGCACGCCGGTGTCGAGCCGAACCGTTTGCTGCCGGCCCGCTTCGGTCCAGGTGACGATCACGACGATTCGACGCCAGGTGTCGGGTCCGGGGTCGAGTACGAGTCGCAGGACCGTGGCGTCGAGTTGCCCGACGGAGCCGGCGACCGTGGCGTCAAGGCCGGTGGCATCGGTGACGACCGGTAGCCCTTCGAAGCTCGTGACGGCTCCCTTGCTCGCGGGGTCGACCTTCATGGCCGAGGGGTCCATGATCCGAAGGCGCTCGATCTCGGCGGTGGCGAGGTCGAGCGCGATTCCACGATGGTCGGCGAGCGAGTCGACCCGGTCCGCTGCGATCGCCATCCGCGACCATGCCACCGCGGTGATCGCGACAATGGTCAGCGCGATCACCGCTTCGATGACGGTTCGACCGCCGTCGGGGCGCGGCGCGTGGATCACAAAGGGCAGCGTCGGCACCCCGGAGAGCACCCGGATGGGCCGGTTGGCCTACCGACCTGAACAATGTTCAACGCTCTTGTCCACAGGCGATCGCGGCCGATGCTGGCCTGACGACCCGAGGAGAGTCATGTCCCACCGACGCCTACGTCGACGCCGAATCGTCGGCGTGATGATTGACGGCGACGTCGTACGCGGCGTCGAGCTCCGTCGCGGGCTACGTGGACTCCGGGTGCGGTCGGTCGGGGTTCGATCAGGCGGCCGAGCGGCTCCTGGTGGCGGATGAACGCCTTCGGGTCG
>CAYFLT010000020.1:41875-56375 GCA_964344055.1 uncultured Candidatus Nemicrothrix sp. | reverse complement strand
TTTGAACCCACGACCTCCTCGTCCCGAACGAGGCGCGCTACCAACCTGCGCCACTGCCCGTGTTGCAGAGAGGGAAGGGTATCGCCTCAGGCGGGCGACGGCTCCCCGGATTCCGCCAGCACGTCCTCGATCCGGCGCAGCAGGGAGAAGGGCTCCAGCGGCTTGATGATGTGGCCGTCGGCGCGGGCTTCGTTGCAGAGGAAGACGTCGACGTCTCGGTCGAGCAGCAGGATGACCGGCCGTTCGTGGAGATCACCCATCTCTTCGCGGTGGCGAACGGCGAGACAAGCGGCGATGCCACCCATGTTGCCGATCTGGAGATCGAGCAGAACGAGTGCGGGATCGACCTGCTCGACGGCGGGTACGACGTCGACGCCGGCCCGCACCCGATGAAGGAGATGGGCGCCGGCTACCGCCGCTTCGACCTCGTCGGCCAGCCCGTCGGAATCGGTGGCGAGAAGGATGTCGGTCACGGCTTCGGATGGTACACCCGTGGTCCGAACGGCCCTACGTTCCGGGCCGCGGTGTCCTGCGCCGCTTTGCTCCGTTACCATGCGCCCGTGCTCGAGATCCGTGTCGACCGCCACGAAGACCATGTGCAGCTCTGCCCGGAGGGGGAGCTGGACGCGTACTCCGTCGCCCAGTTTCGTGAGGCGTTCGCCGAGCTCGGCACGGAGAACCGCCTGATCGTCAATCTGGGCGGGGTTCAGTTCATGGACTCCGCGGGCCTGGGTGCCCTCATCGGCGGTATCCGGAAGGTTCGAGAGAACGACGGGCGGATCGCCGTCTTCTGCGATCGCGCCAACATCACACGCTTGCTCCACACCACCGGATTCGACCGCATCGTTCCGGTGAAGGAAGCGCTCCCGGAGGCAGTCGCCTCCCTCGACGAAGACCAGAGCTGAGCTCTACGCCGAGGTCAACAGCTCGGCGATCTCGGCGAGACCGTCGAGGTCGTGGACGTCGTCGGACAGGAGCGGTACCCGGACGACGATGGCCTTCGGAGCCGCGTTCGTGACCTCGGTGATGCGAGCGTCGTCCTCGGCGGCGGAGGCGGTGAGATCGGCGAGCGCGGTGGCCGCGCCGGCGGCGGGGGTTCCGGCCAGCTCGTCGGCGAGCTCTGCGGCCCGGGCGGCCGAGGTGGACACCGCCGGGAGCATGCGGTTGACGATCACTGCGGCGGCGTCGAGGTCCGCGGCCCGGATCCGGTCGAGGAAGTAGCGGGCTTCGACCAGGGTGTCGGCGCGGGGTGAGGCCACCAGCACGAAAGCAGTGCGGCGATCACCCAGGAGTTCGAGGGTGGCGTTGGCGCGGTCCCGGAAGCCGTCCTCCATCCCCTCGAATGCCTGGAAGAAGGCGACCGCCTCGTCGACGACCGTGGCGCCGACCACCCGGGCCAGCTGGCGGAGGACCCCCTGGGCTGCCCGGTTCACCGCCTTCAGGGCACCCCGACTCGGTGCGGTGACGATGCGGTAGATCGGGTTGTCGAGCAACCGGGCCAGGAGGCGGGGGGCTTCGAGGAAGGCGAGGGCATCCCTGGTGGGGGGCGTGTCGACCACGACCAGATCCCAGTCGCCGCTGTCGTGCAGCTCGCTGAGCTTCTCCACCGCCATGTAGTCCTGGGTGCCCGACAGGGTCCCGGAGACGTTGCGGTAGAACCGGTTGGAGAGGATGCGGTCGGCCTGGGCGTCGTCGCGGGCGTGACGGCGGACCACCTCGTCGAAAGTCGACTTCGTGTCCAGCATCAGGGCCGCGAGCTTGCCGGGCCATGGGCCGGTGATCTCGGTGGGGGAGTTGTCGAGCTCGCTGATGCCGAGGGCGTCGGCCAGCCGTCGGGCGGGGTCGATGGTGACGACCGCGGCGCGGCGACCCGCCATCGCGGCCGCGACGGCGGTCGCCGCGGCCGTCGTCGTCTTGCCGACACCACCAGTGCCACAGCAGACGATGACGTCCCGGCTGGCCAGCAGCTCGGCGTAGTCCCGCGCGGTCACGCCGGGTCCTCCAAGCCGTCCACCATCGGGAGCGCCTCGATCTCGGCGAGTAGGGCGGTCGCCAACTGATCGAGTTCGGCCGGACCGATCGAGGTGCCGAAGACCTGGGGAAGGCGCAGTTGCTCGAGCGGTAGATCGCTCTCGAGCCGGCCGAGCTGCTCGGTCTGAAGGGCATAGCGCCCGGCCCGGAACTCGGCCGCGGTGGCGAGGTCGGCTCGTTCGGCGTCACTGCACTTCAGCCGTCGCGGGAGCTTCCCGAGGTCATCCAGCTCGGGCATCACGCTGTTGACCACCACCGGGCCCAGCTTCACGCCGACCTCGTCCTCGACCGCGAAGGACGTCTCGATCAGCTCATTGATCGGGGTCTCCTCCGGGATGGTGACGAGCATGACCCGGCATCGGTGCGGGTCGGTGATCATCTCGAGCACCTCGACGGCCTGGCGGTGGATCGTTCCAGCCCGAGCCGTGTCCTTCACTGCAGCTGGGCTGCGGAGGAAACCCAGCGCGTGGCCGGCGGCCGGTGCGTCGATCACGATCAGGTCGGCGGCGCGAGCGGCCTCGAGCCCCTTGATCCGCCCGAAGACGAGGAGATCCTTGATGCCCGGGGTGGCCGTGGCGACGACTTCGAGCAGACCCGACTTCGCCATCCGCTTGACGATCCGGTGGAAGCCGTGACCCGACAACCACTCGACGAGGGCTTCGTCCGGAGTGATCGATCGACCCCGTATCTCTCCGTGGTCGCCCGCTGCATGAACCAGCACGGCTTCCTCGTAGCCTTGTCCCTCGGTTCCGAACATCGGGGCCGCGGCCGAGCGTCCGGACACCTCCACCAAGAGGACCGACAGGCCACATCGAGAGGCCGCCGTGGCGATCGTCGCGGCGGCAACCGTCTTGCCCACACCGCCCTTCCCCGCCACGATCAGGACCCGCGACGATGCGAAGAAATGACCGGGATCCATTTCCCTCCTCGCCCAGGCGATCGACGCTCCGACGGCGGGTCACCCTATCGGCAGCTTTCCTCGCCCTATTGCTCGGGGTCCTGAGCACGATGTCGCCGGCCCGCGCCGCCGGTGCCCCGGCCCAGGAGAGCGGCGACTCCCTCGACCCGCTGATCTTCGACGTCATCCAGATCTCCGGCTTCCTCGACGGCATCGTCGCCGACTACATCGAACGCTCGATCACGCGCGCCGAGAATGCCGGATCGGGCGGATTGATCCTCCAGGTCAACAGCACCCGGTCGGTGATCGACGACGAGCGCCTCGTCGAACTCGCCGAACGCATCGCCGGCGCCGACACTCCCGTCTACGCCTGGGTCGGTCCGTCCGGCTCGAAGGCCGAGGGCGGTATGGCACAGTTGATCGCCACCACCGATGAGTTGGCGGTTTCGGTCGGCTCCCGATTCGGCAAGACCGGTGATCTCGTCGTCCCCGAGGAACTCCTGATGCCGGCGTTCGTCGCGGCCGCCGATGCACTGCACAGCGGAACGGTCGACGAGGACAGCGTGATCGAACTGGGGCTCGCGGATCGCGATTCGCCGACCATTCCCTTCTTCGCCCTCGATCTCCCGGGCTTCGAGTCGGTGATCGACACCTCCGGTGAAGAGGCAGTACGAGTGCCGGTGTCGCCCATTCGCTTCTCCAAGCTGTCGCTCTTCGACGGCTGGATGCACTCCTTTGCCAGTCCTGCGATGGCCTACCTGCTCTTCCTCATCGGGGCGGGCCTGTTGATCTTCGAGCTGTATACGGCTGGAGTGGGAATCGCCGGGGTGATCGGCGCGGGCTGCTTCGTCATCGGGTGCTACGGCCTCGACGTCTTGCCCACCCGCACGTGGGCCATCGCTCTACTGGTGATCGCGATGCTCGGGTATGCGATCGATGTCCAGACGGGGGTACCCCAGCTCTGGTCGGTGATCGCCACCGTCTGCCTGGTGATCGGTTCACTCTTCCTCTACGACGGCACCGGCCTCTCCTGGATCACCCTGCTGGCCGGCATCCTCGGCATCTCGATCTCGATGATCTCCGGCATGCCCGCGATGATCCGGACCCGCTTCGGCACCCCGACGATCGGGCGGGAGTGGATGGTGGGCTCGATGGGTGAGGCCGCCGACGACATCAAGAAGGAGGGCGTGGTCATCATCGACGGCGCCCCGTGGAGAGCGCGGGTGAACCGGACCACACCGATCGTCAAGGGTGATCCGGTCCGTGTGGTGGCCATCGAGGGCCTGTATCTCGAGATCGAACCGGAGGAGGGCGGAGCGCGCGACTATCGCGAGATGCGCGGCTAGCCGCCCGCCAGGCGTCGCTCCAACATGGCGGTGGTCTCCTCGACCGGGCCACCCAGTTCTTCCAGAACCTCCCGGCAGCGTTGCATGGCCCGATGCGCCGCGGCCCGGTCACCCCGCTGGAGGTGGGCGGCCACGAGTGTCCGGTGGGCCGGTTCGGACCACGGCTCCACCTGGGTGGTGTGGCTGGCGAGCTTCACCGCCTCGTCGACCCGGTCGTGGGCGAGCAGCAGCTCACCGCAGCGCACCGCGGCGTTGACGAACCGCACGTGGAGACGTTGGCGTTCGAGGTGCAGCCATTCCCCTTCCTGGATGCCGGCCAGGAGATCGCCCTGGTAGAGCTCGGCCGCTTCGACGAGACACTCGAGCGCGAGGCTGGGTGCACCGTCCGCCTCCAGCTGCTCGGCCTCGTCCACGAGAGAGTCGAAGCGCCACACGTCGATGTCGAGCCGGTCGTGGCCGGCGAGCCGCAGTCGGTTTCCGTCGCTGCGTACGAAGTAGGCGGCATCTCCGCCGGCCCGGCCCGGTTCGAGCACACCGAGCAGGAGGTTGAGGGTGGAGCGGAGATTGCGGCGGCCCGCGTCCTCGCTGGCGTCGGGCCACAGGGCGGCCATCACCGCATCGCGGGTGGTCTCGGGGTGTACGACGAGATAGCCGAGGAGTGAACGCACCCGCTCCCTCCGCCAGTCCTCGTGATCCGATTCCACGTCTCCGAGCACGAGTCGCTCAGTACCGAGCAGCCGCAGTCGCCGGGTCTCGGTCGGCGGGAGTGCGACGGCGGTGAGGATGTCTCGGGCCGCGGTGGCGACGGCTTCGATGGGGTGCTCGGTGAGATCACGGAACCGGCTGCGGGCGGCGTCGCCGATCACATCGAGCAGCCACTCGGCCGCCGGTTTCGCCTCGGTGCGACCCGCGGCCCAACCGGCGGCGACGAACTCGCAGGTGGTGCGCAGGAACAACGAGGAGAGCAGCAGGCCGGTGGCCGGCGGCCAGGTGACGGCCGCGATCGGACCGACATCCCCTTCGAGGTCCATGGCGTGGAGTGCGAGCCCGAGATCCACGTCTCGCGCCGGCATCGGGACGGTGAGCTCGGCGAATGCGTCGGGCTCGATGCGGGCCACGAGACCCGCAGAGCCGTTGTAGGACAGGCGAGTGTCCGGCGCGATCGGGATACGTGCGACGAGGTCGCGCATCATCTGCTCGGCCCGCGTGCTGTCGCCCTCCTCATGGACGATGAGTGCCTCCGGGAGGGCCAGGCTGATCTCGACCTGCTTGGCGCCCCGTTCCCCGGCAAACCGTTCTGCGGAGACGAGGTGGGCGCGGGCCGAGTCGGTGTCACCGGTCCCGGCGGTGACCGCAGCCAGCCAGGCGTGGGTGAGGAACCGGGCGCGGTCGCTGCCGCTGCGTGATTGCCAACTGGTCGGGTCGGCGAGGAGCTCCTCGATCCGACCGGCCCGCCAACGAGCCGAGATGGCGATCACCTCGGTGCCGCGTATGGCCCCGGCGCCGTCGAGGTAGCGATCGGCGAGCTCGACTTCGGTCCGGCCCAGGAACTCGAGGGCTTGGAACTCGAGCCAGTCGGCGATGGCCACGAACCGGCCCGTCATCTCGACCGTGCGGGCCCGACGCACGGCGGAGAGCATGGCATCGGGGTCGCCCTGTGCGAGCGCGACGAAGGCGGCGATGATGTCGATGTAGGGCGCGGCGGCGGATTCGCCGGCTTCGTTGAGCGCGGTCATTCGACCGGCCACCCCCACGAGACCGGCCGCGTCGCGTTGGATGTGGTGCCAGAAGCCGAGTTCGGCCACGGCCGACACGACGGCTTCGGTGTCGCCGAGCGCCGCAAATCCGTCGGCGGCCCGTTCGAACAGCTCACGGCATCGGGAGGTGGTGGGGTCGAGGGCCTGTTCGACGAGGCCCCGGATGTGCGTCGCGATCGGGTGCGTGGCTGCCGGCTCCTCGATGAGGGGGAGCCAGCGGCGAAGTGTCTCCTGGTTCTCGACGCGCCCGGTGATCACGGCCTCTCGAAGGGCGCGGACGATGAGATCCACCTCGGCGCCTCGGCAGGCGAGCTCGACGGCCCGTTCCGGCTCACCGGCCGCGAGCAGGTGCTCGACTGCCGGGCGGAGTAGTTCGGCGCGGATCTCCTCGAGTGAGTCCAGGGAGAAGACCTCCAGCCAGAGCGCGTGTGCGCCGTACCATCCGTCGGTGTGGTGGACCATGGGGAGGGAGCCGAGGGACGGGCCGGGGTCGATGCCCGTGAGTTCGGTGAGAAGGGTGTCGCCGGCTCCACCGAGGGCGACCACGACGGACAGCAGCCGACGCTGATCGTCGTCGAGGTTGGTGAGCACCTCCTCGTCCAGGAAGTCGGCCACCGGTCCGGATCGGAGACCGAGGGCGACGAGCGCCGGCCATCCACCGAGATGGGCGACCTCGGCCGCGGTTCGGCCGGCCCGTGCCGCCAGGGTGGTGATGTCGGCGGTGTCGAGCGCGAGATCTCGCTCGTCGAGTCGAGCGACACGGCCCTGTGCGTCGAGGCGCGCCAGCCCGAGCGGAGGAGGGGTCCGGGTGGTCAGGCAGAGATGGCCGTTGGAGGGAAGGGCGGAGATCAAGTCCTCGGCGAATGCCGCGCCGGTCGAGGCTTCCGTGACCTCGTGGAAGTCGTCGAGGATGAGGCAGACCTGAACGGGTGAGTGGGCGGCGACCGCGTCGGCGATCCGTTCGAGGTCGGCCTCCGGATCGATCCCGAGGGCTGCCGCGACTCCGGACTGCAGATGCTCACCGTCGACGTCGGCGGGTTCGCAGCCGAGCCACACATCGAGTCCTCTCGGGGCGAGCAGGTTCTGTTCCACCGCTTGGGCGAGGCCGGTGGTCTTCCCGAAGCCGGCGCCGGCCTGGACCACCGTCACTCGTGTCTCGAATCGGGTCAACAGGCGCCGGAGCAGGCCGGCGCGGAGCAGGGAGCGGCGCGTGTCGGGAGGTGAGACCCGGAACGGTCGGGTCATCGGAGGCCCCATGGGGACCCGACGGTACTGCTCATGTCGGTGATGGTGAAGGGCCGGTGTCACCGGGCCGTCAATCGCACGACGGGTGAACAGGAACCGTACGAATCCGACAGAAGACCGAAATCAGTATTTCCGTACGATGAGTGAATGAATACTGTTCAGATCGCGCGCTCAGCGTTTGTGGCTGATGTCACACTCTGGTAATCCGTGAGTCTGCAATCGGGGGGTCAGATGGCAGTTCGTGAGATACCGGTGGAATGGCAAGTGCGGGCCGCGTGTCGCGGTCCCCAAGCCGTCGTGTTCTTCCCGCCGTCGACCCCTGAACGGAGAGACGAGAAGCGGTTCCGTGAGGAGAGCGCGAAGGCCATCTGTGCGGGCTGCGCGGTCCGAGACGACTGCCTGTCGTACGCCCTGTCGATCCGCGAACAGCACGGGATCTGGGGTGGGCTGAGCGAGGCCGAGCGCCGAGAACTCACCGTCGTCGCCTGACCTGATCTCGGCCTGATCAGATCTCCGGGAGGCGAGGACCGGCGATCCGGAGATCCCCGCGACGTCGGGTCACGCCGGTGTTGTCGAGTCGGGTGACCAGGGGGATCGCGAACTTCCGGGTGGTGCCCCATGCGTCGCGGGCCTCGGCGACGGTGATGCCGTCAGGCTGTTCCCGAAGCAGCCGCGCGACCACCCGGGCTGCCTCGTCGACCGCGGATGCCGCGAAGAACACTCCGCTTTCTTCGACGACCTCTCCACGCCGCACCAACTCCCGGAGCTCACCCCGGTCGATGCCGTCGGGATCGGGTGGTTGGAACGGTGCGGCGGCCAGTTCGTCGACGAACGAGTGACCAGCCAGCGGATCGGCCGCGGCTGCCGGTCGGGCGTGGCCGCCGTCGATCGCGATGTCGTCGATGGTGTCGAGCACGGTTCGCTCGAACTCGTCGAGGCCGGCGATGTCGAGCCCGAGCCCTCCCGCCTCGTCCACCGCGGCACGGAGCGCCCGGGCGGATTCTTCGAGCACCGGTGGATCGACCGCCCACCGGCCGACGTCGGCGAGACGACGCTCACCAGTGAGGCGCTCGAGGTGGTCGACGTCCACCCGGCCCCGTTCGGCGACGACCCGGGCGACATCTCGATCCGGCGCGGCGCGCGCGGCGGCCACGATCGGGTCGACGTCGAGAATCTCTCCACCCCCGAGGGTGACGCCCTGCCCCGACTCCCGGAGGATGAACCGGTCGCCCGGCACCAGAGGGAGGGGAGCCGGCAGATGGAGGCGGACCGCGCCCCTGCGGCCCGGTTCGATCTTGTCGGGCCCCAGGACCCGCACCCGGACCGGGTGCTCGCCGGAACCGAGATACGCGAGGTGGGCGCCGCGGCGGGTGACCGGACGGTCCAGCGTGTCGAGCACCTGGAGCGAACCGTCGACCGCGGTGGTGTGGTGCCAGTCGTCGGCCCGGACGAGCACGTCACCGCGGGTGAGCTGGTCGTGGCTGACGCCGGTGAGGTTGGCGGCCACCCGGTTGCCGGGGCCGACCTTGGTGCGGTCGGCGTACTGGCTCTGGAGGGCCCGGATCCGAACCGAGATGCCCTGAGGATGGAGCTCGAGCTCGTCGTCGACGCGGATCATGCCGCCGGTGAGGGTGCCCGTGACCACCGTTCCCGCCCCCTTGGCGGCGAACACCCGGTCGATCCACAACCGTGGTTTCCTGCGGTCGATCGCGGTGGGGGTGTCGTCGAGAAGGGCGTCGAGACCGGCGGCGACGCCATCGACGCCGACGCCGTCGATGGCGTCGACGTCGACGATCGGGGCGTCCTCGAGAAAGGTGCCGGCCACCCGGTCGGCGATCTCGAGCTGGGCGAGTTCGACGAGTTCCTCGTCGGCCTGCCCGACCTTGGTGAGGGCGACGATGCCGTGCTCGATGCCGAGGAGGGACAGGATCCGCAGGTGTTCCTCGGACTGGGGCTTCCAACCTTCGGTGGCCGCCACCACGAAGAGGCAGGCGTCGACACCGCCCACTCCGGCGAGCATGTTCTTGAGGAAGCGCACGTGGCCGGGGACGTCGATGAACGACACCCCGCGTCCGGACGGGAGCTTCATCCCGGCGAATCCGAGATCGATGGTGAGACCGCGGGCCTTCTCTTCGGCGAGGCGGTCGGGGTCGGTACCGGTGAGCGCGGTGATCAGGGTGGACTTGCCGTGATCGACGTGGCCGGCGGTGGCGACGACGTGCATCAGCCGAGTGCCTCCAGTGCCTCGGCGATCTCACCGTCGTCGTCGGGATGGACGGTGCGGAGATCGATCACCGTGTGATCGTCGACGATGCGGGCGATCAGCGGCCGTTCGCGCTCACGGAGCGAGGCACGACGGTCACCACCCAGCCGGAGGCCGATCGACGGGATCTCGACACCGGGCAGCGTGCCGCCGCCAGGGGTCGACATGACCTCCACGAGGTCACCACCGATCACCTGCGCGCGGGCGCGGAGTGCTGCCACCGGAGTCGACGCCATGCGCCAGAACGGGATCGCCTGACCGTCGTCCCGAAGGTAGGCGAGTGCCGTGTCCTGAAGGGCGGCCAGGACGAGGCCGCCAGGGCGCAGCGCCCGCATCAGGGGGTGGCGGGCGCATCGGCCGACCAGCTCCGCATCACCAGCGATGATCCCGGCCTGAGGGCCACCGAAGAGCTTGTCGCCGGAGAAGGTGATGACGCCGGCTCCTGCGTCGAGCGTCTGGCGGGCGGCAGGCTCGTCGGCCAACCATCCGGGTGGTCCCCCCTTCAACCACGGGCACCGGCTGTCGAGGAGACCGGACCCGATGTCGGCGACCAACGGCACGCCGAGATCGGCGAGCTCCGCCGTCCGGGGGGCCTCGGTGAATCCGACGATCCGATAGTTGGACTGGTGGACCTGCAGCACCACCCCGATGTCGTGCGCGGGATCGTCCACCACCCGCTCGAAATCGGCTCGGCGGGTGCGGTTCGTCGTCCCGACCTCCACGAGCCGGGCCCCCGAGCGGTCCATCACCTCCGGAACGCGGAAGCCACCACCGATCTCCACCAGCTCACTGCGGGAGACCACGACCTCCCGCCCATCGGCCAGGCCGGCGAGCACGAGCAGGACCGCGGCCGCACAGTTGTTGACCACGATGGCCGCCTCTGCTCCACAGGCGCGGGCGATCAGCGCTCCGGCGGTCGCCATGCGAGACCCGCGCTCGCCACTGGTGAGATCGAACTCCAGATTCGTGTACTGCTCCCGCTGGGTGAAACCCAACGGGGCGCGACCGAGGTTGGTGTGCAGGAGTGTGCCGGTGCCGTTGATGACCGGTCGCAGCGTCCGGCGCGCCAGTTCCTCCGCGCGGCCGCGGGCCGAGTCCGGATCACCGGCGGCGATGGCCGCCCTCGCCACGTCGACCAGCACTGGGTGCGGCAGGCCGACCTCGGCCAGCGAGCGGGCCAGCTTGTCGACGGAGGGTGGGCGGTCGGCGGGCTCGTTCACGGTCGGCTCAGCCTAGGCGTGGTCGACCGCTGCGGTGATCCCGCGAATGGCGTTTCGGCGGAGGAACTCGGCGCCGCGTTCGTTGCCCGGGGCCACCACCGCCAGCGCGCTGACCGGGTTGGGCAGGTTGACGATATGGCCGAGTCGGTAGTCACGGTCGAGTTGGGCTCGGTCGTAGTCCCGTACGCCGCCGCGCGTCAGGCCGTGGTGGTAGCGCTCGAGGAGATCGGGCTCCAGGCGGCGGCGACTCTCCGTGGAGAGGGACCCGGCGCAGAAGAAGGCGAGGTCGTAAGCCCCTCGGCTGTGGGTGGCGAGCTGGAAGTCGAGCAGGACGGCCTGGTCGGTACCGAACCGCACGTTGTCGAGGCGAGCGTCGCCGTGGACGAGGGTGCGAGGGGTCGACGCGAACTCGGTCAACGCAGACTCGAAGAGGGCACGGAGTTCGACGGCGGCGGCGAGTACGGCGTCGGAAAGCGCACCGTCGAGGCGTTCGACACAGGTCGGCCAGGTGGTGTCGAAGATCCCTCCGTAGCCTGCCACCACGTCACTGGTGGCGTCCGGAAGCCAGCGAAGGTCCGCGAGTCTCGGGTCATCCCAGAATGCGGCATGCCACGAGGCGAGCGTGTCGACCACGAGGGCGGCCTCGTCGTCGGTGGCACCCTCGAGTTGGTCGCCGGTGGTCAGCTCCGAGAGATCCTCGAGGAGCAGCCAACCCCGACCGGCCTCGTCGTCCCAATGCTGGGCCAGGCAGCGCGGCGCGGGCGCCCGCTCCCACGGCCGGAGATCGCGGTACACCCCGGCCTCTCTCCGGTCGTAGCCGAAATGGTCGACTATCCACTCGTTTCCGGGCTCGCTGGTCGGGAGCTTCGCCACGATCGACGCCGGGAGCCGATCGTCGCGGTCACCCCACTCGAGGAGTATCCGGGCCAGCGTGCCGAGCAGTCCCACCCCCTCACCCAGCGGCTCCACCGCCACTGATCGCGGTGGTTCGGCGCAGACGCCTACGGCCATGAGGGCCTCGCCGATGGAGGCCGCGGTGAGATCGGTGACGTCGCGCATCTACGATGATCCCGTGTTCGGGTTTCTGGCGCTCCTCTTCATCGGCTTCACCATGGCCGAGATCTACGTGATCATCCAGGTCGGATCGGTGATCGGCGGATGGGAGACCATCGGACTGATGATCCTGATCAGCGTGGTCGGGGCATGGATGGTCAAGCGTGAGGGCCTGAGCCTGATCCGCAGGGTGCAGACCCAGCTCGCCGCCGGGTCGTTGCCCACCAACGAACTGGTCGACGGCCTCCTCGTCGCCATCGCCGGTGCCTTGATGCTCACTCCCGGCTTCATCACCGACGGGATCGGGCTGCTGTTCCTGCTGCCACCCACCCGCGCGATCGTCCGCACGATGCTGATCGCCCGCTTCCGCAACCGGGTCCAGGTGACCACCACCGGGTTTGGACAGGCGGGGTTTGGCCAGGCAGGGTTTGGTCAGACGGGGTTCGGAACCGTCTACGACGTCGGCGAAGCCGACTACCACCGCCCGGACGAACCCCCGGAGGATCCGCCGGCTATTCGGTGACCGTCAGCAGTTCGGCGAGGCGCTGAGACTCCACTGGCGGTGAGAAGAAGTAGCCCTGGGCGTAGCGGCACCCGAGCTCTTTGACCGCGCGCAGGTCTTCCTCGGTCTCCACCCCCACCGCACAGACCTCGACGCCACGGTCGTTGATCGAACCGATCACCAGCTCGGCGCGAGCGCGGCCTCGTTCGCCGTGGATGCCGTGGACCAGGCGCTTGTCGAGCTTCACCAGGTCGATGAAGTCACCGTCGATGAGCTCGATGTCGTTGGCGCCCAGGTACTCGTCGATGACCACGCAGACCCCCAGAGCCCGGAGCTGGGTGACCAGACGGATCCCCGCCCCCTTCTGGGAGAGGACTCCAGTGTTCAGCTCGAGGTGGACCTGCTCGGCCGGCAGGTCGGCGTTGTGGAGCGTCCGGGCGAGGGTCAGCGGGAATCGGCTGTCGAGCAGGCGGCGGTCCGAGACGTTGACCGAGACGAAGATCGGATCGTCATCTCCTTCGGGCAGGAGGCGGATGGTGTTCGCTGCTCGCTGGAGCACCCGCTCCTCGATCCGGCGGATCAGTCCGCTGTCCTCCGCCGCGCCCACCAGCTCCCGCGGGTTCAGGTGGCGGCCGTCGTCACCGACGATGCGCAGCAAGGCCTCGCAGCCGACGATCTCGTCGGTGGAGAGATCGACGATCGGCTGGTAGTGGACCTCGATGGCATCGTCGTCGAGCGCGTGACGGAGCCGCTGATCGACATTGTGATGCCGCTCGGCCTTGGTCCGGAGCTCCTCGTCGAACAGCTCACACCGGTCGCGGCCCAGCCCCTTGGCCTGGTAGAGCGCGGTTTCGGCGTCGCGGACCATCTGCTCTGCGCTCTGTTCGCCCTTGCCGAGGGCGATGCCGACCGACACCGTGATTCCGTTCAACGGGCTGTCCACGGGCGCGTCCGAACAGCTGGCCCGGAAGCGCTCGGCCAGTGTGGTCGCCTCGGCCACACCCAGGACATCAGGGCACAGGATCGTGAACTCGTCCCCACCGAAGCGACTCAGAACGTCGTCGGGGCGGAGCGCGTCGGCCAGCCTCGTGGCGAGATCGCGGAGCGCGGCGTCACCGGCAGCGAACCCGCGGGTGTCGTTGACGGTCTTGAAGCGATCGATGTCGATCGAATAGACGGCGACCGAGTGGTGTACGTCGATGCTTCGTTGGAGGGCGGCATCGGTCATTTCGAGGAGGTAGTCCCTCCCGGGGAGCCCGGTCACCGGGTCCAGGATCAGCTCGTCCTCGCCGTCACCGACCAGGGTCGTTGCCCCGCTCTCGTTGCCCAGGATGACGATTCGCACCGCCCGCTCCTGGCCTTCCTCGTCCGCAACCCGGGCCAGGACGGTGGTGCCGAAGCCCGTTGCCCGGCTCTCCGCGAGGCGTAGCAGAGCATTGACCGCCACCGCATCGTCGGGATGGAGCCCGGCCGGTAGGCCGCGCGCGATGAGGCGTTCCCCGAGGGAGTCGGGGTCGATGTCGCGGACCCGGGAGGCCGCGGCCACCCGACGGTTCCACGACGTCATCGCGCCTGCTTTCGCGCCGAAGGACTCATCTGTACCAATCGGCAGCTTGCGATGTGGAGTTGAGGTCAGGCCGTGGCCGCGTCCCCACCGTCGAGGGCGTCGAGAGCCGCCATCGCGGCATCCAGCATGCGGGCGCTGCAGCCTGCCATCTCGGTGGGTGGCACGTACTCCTCGGCGATCGAGGTGGCGATGGCCCGGAGCGCTTCGGCGGCCGGTCCTTCGCCCAGCACTGCCGGCGCGCCGCGATCACCGCCCTCCGAAACGATCGGCTCGATCGGCACCGAGCCCAACAGCGGGGCCCCGATGTCGGCGGCCAGCTGTTCGCCTCCCCCGGCACCGAAGAGGTTGTGGGTGGTGCCGTCGGGTGCCACGAACTCGGTCATGTTCTCGATCACGCCGACGATGCGGAGGTAGTTCTTCCGGCCCATGTCGGCCACCCGGGCCGCCACCTTCTGGGCGTTGAGGGCCGGCGTCGTGACGATCACCATTTCCGCTCTCGGCAACATCTTGGCGAGACCCATCTGGACGTCGCCCGTGCCCGGCGGCATGTCGATGAGCAGGTAGTCCAGGTCGTCGGGCCACGAGACGTCCTGGCAGAAGTGCTGGACGGCCCGATTG